>JAKLKB010000128.1 GCA_023150835.1 Myxococcota bacterium
CGCCCACAAATCCCAACAACCTCCGCTCCTCGTTCTCTTCGCCTTCGCCCACAAATCCCAACAACCTCCGCTCCTCGTTCTCTTCGCCTTCGCCCACAAATCCCAACAACCTCCGCTCCTCGTTCTCTTCGCCTTCGCCCACAAATCCCAACAACCTCCGCTCGTCTTCAAACGCATTGCACACCAAGGTCATCTCTGCTAAGATCGCTGCACTCTTCGGCCCAGCACACACCCACAAATCCCCGCTGGCCCGCCATGAACGCATCAGGCAAAAAGGATCTCCCGATGGATGTTTCTTGCGAAAACTGCGGAGCGCATTACGAACTCGATACCTCCCGCTTCAAAGGTTCCTCCCTGCGTGTACAATGCTCCTCTTGTGGACACGTCTTTCGGGTCCAAAAAAACCTCTCCGAGATCTCCTCTCCTGCTCTCCCCACCCTCCCCGACCCCTCCAAAAAATGGGTCATCCGCTACAAAGACGGCGCACTCTCCATCGTTCCCGACAAAGCCACCCTCCAACGCTGGATCGTTGAACGCCGCGTCAGCCCCGATGACCACGTCTCTCAAGACGAGATCCACTGGCGCACCTTCGCCGAAATCGAAGAATTCCAACCCTTCTTCCTTGTTGTCGCCCAAAGCACCGCCTCACACCTCGGCGTCCATCAAACGGGCGTCTTTGCCGCTCCCATCCTCACACCCGGACCGCTCGCCCTCACCCCCTCTGGCAGCATCCAAAACTTCGCGACTCTCGGCCTTACGCCCGCTATCCCCTCTCCCACTCAAACCACCGCTCCTTCCCCCTCTCACTTCGCTCCTTCCCCTATCCTCTCCGCTCCCACCCAAACCACCTCCCCTTCCGCTGTGATCTCCGCTCCCACCCAAACCACCGCTCCTTCTTCTCCCCTTTCTCTCGGACCTGCCGGCTCCTTCGATTCTTCTCCCAAAGCCACCCTCGAATTCGGACTCGCTCAAGCCCTCCAAGGACTCAAATCCTCCAACCCCGCACTCCTCGCCGCCGCCGAAGCCGCACTCGCCTCCTCCGAATCAACCATCGCTTCCACCGAAGCCGTCTCTGACTCCGATATCGACAAAACATCTCACACCCAAGAACGCACCGAGATCTCCCTCGAAGCCGCAACAGAAACCCACACCGATCTCTCAAACGACCTTGACTCCGTCTCCTTACGCACCGCCCACCTCGACGACCACGACGACCACCTCGCTCCTCCCCAAGACTTCTATCTCGCACCTCTCCCCAACAACTCCGCCTCTTCCAAACATCTCGATACCTCCACAGCATCCGCCTCTTCCAAACATCTCGATACCTCCACAACATCCGCCTCTTCCAAACATCTCGATACCTCCACAGCATCCGCCTCTTCCAAACATCTCGATACCTCCACAACATCTGCCTCTTCCAAACATCTCGATACCTCCACAGCATCCGCCTCTCCCGCAAAATCCACCTCTTCCACAACACCCCTCGCATCGGCTTCTTCCGCGAAATCGGCGACCTCCAAACCTCCGACAGGTGAGTGGTTCATGGGCTCGTCAGACGCCCTCGATCTTGCCGCAGAACCCGCCTTCCAAGACGGCTCTCCGCTCACCCGAGATCCCGATGCCCCAAGCCGCGACTTTTCCGTCGACGAGGACCACACCGTCGGCGAAGAAGATCTCGCCTTCCAACCTAAAAAACTCGGATGGTTCGGACGTTTCGCTATCTTCCTTCTCCTCCTCTCTTCCCTCGGCGCTGGCCTTTATCTCCTCCAACCCCCTTGGAGCGAGCCGCTCTGGATTCGCCTCCGACTTCTCGAAGCCCGCGCTGCCTCCAAAAACCTTCTTCAAGAAGTCCACATCCAACAATACGCCCTCCACGAAGCCGCTTGGCAACGCGCCACCGAACAACTCAAACAGATCGAAACCATCGAAGGCGACCGCTCTTTCCTTGGCCTCGCCCTCGCCCGCGCCCAACAACAACTCACCCGCATCGAAGCCCTCCACCTCTCTCTCCTCCTCAACCAACAACAACAAGAACGCACCCGACAACAGATCAAAACCGTCCGACAAACTCTTGCCACCCTCCCCCCTCAAACACCTCAACGCGCTGCCTTCGAGCAAAAACTCCAAAACTTCCAAAACTCCGCTTCCCAAGATCTCGACCGCCTCCAACAGCAAGAAAAACTCCTCCAACAACAAATGTCCCCTCTCGTCCAAGCCGCACAACAACAACTCCTCCTCGCCGAATCCACCGACCGCTTCGATATCCGCACCCTCCTCACCAAAGCACACTTCAGCGCAATCTCCCCTAACAGCGGACCCACCACACGCAAAGCCCTCGAACAACTTGAAAAACGCTCCCTCTCCCCCGAACTACAATCCTCTCTTCTCCTAATCCGAGGCGCGCTTTCCCTGCGCGAAAACCAAACCGAACAAGCCTCCGAAGACCTCGACCCCGTCTGCCAAAAACACCCCAACTGGGTCTGGCCCATCCTCGCTCGCGCCGCTGTCTGGGCCATCCAACGCAAAACCAGCCAATCCATCCAAGAATTCAAACGCGCCATCGACCTCGCCAAACAACAACCCCTCGCCCAACAATGGCTCGCTTTCCTCCAATCCCCCCAACCCGATCTCACCCCACCCAAAGCTCCCCCCTCCAAAACATCTTCCCCTCCTTCCTCTTTCAACCCCCCCTCCAACACCGCCAACGACGACCTCGACAATCGACCCCTCCCCGCCCTCATCCGCGAAGCCGAACGCCTTCGACAACGCGAAAAATGCAACGCTGCCCTCCGTTTTTATTACGCTGCCCTCAAGAAAAAACGTACTGGAACCATCTTCGCCGGCCTTGGCTGGTGTACGCTGGAGGCCAACCGACTCCCCAAAGCCCAATCCTACTTCCAAACCGCGCTCAAATTAGACGCCAACAACTCCCTTGCTCTCTTTGGCTTGGGACTGACTTTTCGACGACGCGGAAAAAAAGCCCTTGCAAAACAGACCTTTGAGACATATCTCCAACGATTCCCTGACTCCACCGACGCCAGAGAAGTCAAACTCATCCTCCAAGGTCTTTAACCCTGCTCGGAGTTTCCATGCCATCGCTTTTCTTGCGCGACTTTTTCTTTGACAAGCCTTCTGTCTCTGTTGAGCGCACCCTCTCCTGCGCTCGTGTCCAACCCCGCTCCTTCCGCGATTCGGAACCCTCATCGGGCTTTCAGCCCCGCTCCTTCGGTGCTTCGATGCGTCCATTTGGCTTCCAACCCCGCTCCTTCGGTGCTTTTCTCGGCAGTCTCCTTTCCTATTCCGCTTTTTTCTTCTTCGCCTCACCCTCTCCGACCAACGCCCTCTCCAAACGCGAAAAAGCCCAACGCTACCGCACCATCACTCGCCAGATCCAAAAAGGCTACAACGACGCCATCAAGCTCCGTTATCGCGAACCTTGCGTTGCTTACAACGCGATCCCCGCCTACATCGCGTGGCTTCAAAAGCTCGAAACCGCTACCGCTGACCAACCTCTTTTGCGCTACCAGATCCGCAGTATACAACGCAACATCCGAAGCAAACGCAATGCCTCCAATCGATGGATGCGCAGCATCCGCTCTCGTTGCCAACGCTATTGGAACGATGAATGGAAACGACAACCCCCCGCACCTCTCAGCAAAACCTGCAAAAAACGCTTTGACCAAGACGCCCAAGGTCAAGAAGTCTGGATCGGTGTTCGGCCTTGGGCTTATGTTTATGTCGATGATCTCCTCTGCGGCACTGCACCTTTGCGCGTCAAACTGCCCAACGGAACCTACACCATCCGTCTTGACTTTCCACCCGGACGCGACTCGGCCCAATTCCCCATCCAGATCACCCAAACCGAAAAACTGCCCATCCTACTTTCTCGCACGATGGCCAACAACCCCAACCCACCCAACAACCCCAAAAAACAGCCCGATCTCCTTTCCTCCCAACAGATCAAAACTGTCCTCCAACGCCACAAGGCCGACCTCAAAAGCTGCCAACTTTACCAACCCGACGCCCAGCAGATCACTCTGTCTTGGCGCATTACTCCCCAAGGCAAAACCGAAGACGTTCAATGGGTCAGCCCTCCCGATGCCCCAAAACGTTTCCAAGACTGCGTCATGCGCGCCGCCACCCGCTGGCGATTCCCTAAAGCCCGCGCCAACGCCGATATCAAAGACTACCCCATCCCCCTCCAATAGCCTGTATCAACCATGTCTCAACAAAAAACGCACGCTCCCCTGCACTTACACGCCCCCACCCTTCCCCGTTGGCTTTCTGTCTACGACGCCCTGCCTCTTCATCTCGCCTTTAGCACTTTGTTGGTGGGCCTGTGGCTCACTCGCTTTTTGCTCACAGGTCATAAAAGTTTTGGACTTTTCTTATGGAATCTTTTTCTTGCATGGATTCCTTTTTTCTTTAGCCTCGGGATGGCTCGGGTGGCCCGCCCTAAACCGCGAATTTCTCTCGCCTTATTCCTGCTCGGCTCACTCTGGCTGTTGTTTTTCCCCAACGCGCCCTACCTGATCACCGACATGATCCATCTCCGACCGCGCAACTTCCCCTTTTGGTTCGATACCGTCTTGCTTTTCGGCTTTGCTCTACACGGTCTGCTACTTGGGATGTTTTCGCTCCACCGCGTCCACACGCTTATCCACAACGCGACTTCCCATCGCATCGGATGGATCGCCGTCTCACTTTTTCTCGGCCTCACTTCCTTTGGGATGTATCTCGGGCGTGTCGAGCGCTGGAATAGCTGGGATCTCCTCACCCGACCCCTTCCCACCCTGCGCGCCGTCACCGAAAAACTCTTCTTCCCTCTCCATCACCCAACCGCTTGGGCCTTCACTTCTACCACCTTTCTCTTACTTTTTCTTTCCTACCTTTTCTTGCTTCCCATCCATACTGCATCGCATCCATCGCCCCCTCCACAAACGCCCACCACACCACCCCCTCCCCAAACATAGACCGCTGGTCGGTATCCTTACCGCAAAGATCGACACCACCCCCTCCCCAAACATAGAAACCTCCCCAAACATAGACCGCTCCCACCACAATCCCCATATCCTCGCCCCCACGATCCGCCCCCCCCAATCCTCACAGATCTCGGAGATCGCTCCTTACGGCCTTGACATCCCACGCCGCTCTCTTTACCAAAGGGGCATCTTTATTCTCGGCATCGGAGTGACGCACAAAAAAACCCGTGTTCGCGACACTTCAAGCGGAGCCGTCGTTGGTTTGAAAAACGCTGTTCACCCCGTATATGCGGGGTCAAGGGGCGACAGTCCCTTGTGGGGTTTGGGGCAACGCCCCACAAAAACAAGACCTAGGCACCCCACAAAAACAAGCCCAATAAACGCTCTAACCCTGTCAACGACCCGCCCCAAAGAAAGATGCCTCCCTTCTGCTCACCACCCAAACAATAAAGGAGTTTCCGATGAGTGACACCGCACCATCCCAACCCATCGCCCTCAACGGCTCGGCCCCTGACTTTCAAACCGTCACCACCCACGGTCCGATCACTTTTTCCGAATGGGCTCGTGGTAGCTGGGTGATCCTGTTCTCGCATCCTGCGGACTTTACACCTGTTTGCACCACAGAGTTTATCGAGTTTGCCCGACGCTCCAATGAATTTGCGTCCCGAAACGTCAAGCTGATCGGATGCTCTATCGACAGCGTCTATGCGCACATCGGTTGGGTCCGTAATATCGAGGCCAACTTTGGTGTCCAGATCCAATTCCCCGTCATCGCCGACCTCGACCAAAAAGTCGCCCGGCTCTACAACATGATCCACGAGCCTTCTTCCAATACCGCCGCTGTTCGGTGTGTCTTTTTCATCGACCCCAAGTTCAAGATCCGAGCGATGATCTATTATCCGCTGAACTTTGGCCGCAACTTCGACGAGATCGTCCGTGTGATCGACGGACTCCAAACCGCCGATCAACACGGTATCGCCTGTCCCGCCAACTGGAAGCCCGGTGACAAGGTGATCATCCCTCCCCCCGCCACCCAACAAGCCGCCGAAGAACGCCTCAAAACCCAAGGCATCGACATCACCGACTGGTACTTCTCCAAAAAATCCCTTTAGCCATGTCTTCATCGTCTCAAACACTCGGCATATCAGCGCTTTTTCGTCATCCATTCGCAGAGCGGCTAGAATCGGCCCAAAGCATCCTGATCGCGGGAGCGGGCGGAGGGTTCGATATCTTTGCGGGGCTGCCGCTGTTTTTTGCGCTGCTACGGGAAGGAAGGCGCGTGCATCTGGCCAATCTGTCGTTCACCTATCTTGGGGCGACAACGGCGACGGCGGTGGCTCCGTCTGTTTGGCGTGTGGATCACCAAAGCTCGGGCGAACCGCGCTACTTTCCAGAGATGTATCTTGCGACGTGGTTACAACAGAACGGATTTCCCGACGCGATCTATTGCTTTGAAAAAGTCGGCGTACAGCCCTTGCGAGCGGCGTATCGGTGGTTGGTGAAACAGCTAGAGTTGGATGCGGTGATCTTGATCGACGGTGGGACGGATATCTTGATGCGCGGCGATGAAGCGGGGCTTGGGACGCCCGCTGAAGACATGACGAGCCTTGCTGCGGTGCGTGGCCTCGATCTATCGGCCAAGATCGTAAGCTGCTTGGGCTTTGGGATCGATGCCTTTCACGGCGTCTGTCATGCCCATGTCTTGGAGAATATCGCAGCCCTCGACACCCAAGGCGGTTATCTCGGAGCGCACTCGCTCCATCTCTCCATGCCCGAAGTGGCGCGATTTCGAGAGGCCGTCGAATACACACACGCCCTAATGCCCGAACGGCAGAGCATCGTCAACGGCAGTATCCTCTCGGCCCTCGAAGGCCGCTTCGGAGACGCCCATCGCACCGAACGAACACGCAATAGCCAACTCTTCATCAACCCGCTCATGACCTTGTATTGGCACTTTGACCTCGATACACTCGCCGCCCACAACCTCTATCTCCCGATGCTCGAACCCACCCGCGATATCTTCCAAGTCCACGCCCTGATCGAAGCCTTCCACCGAAACACGAACACCCGCCCTCCTCGCTCCATCCCCTGCTAAACAGCGCAGAATCTCCAAGCGATCGCCCTTTCTCAAAAGGGGAGCCGTGAACTGAACAAGCCGCTTGATTTCAAAAAACACCCCTCAAAGGAGCATGGACAAAGATAACTTGTTGTGGCAAGGGTGGTCTTGCGACGCCTTCTGTGGAGGGCTGCGATGCAGAGTCGACCACGCGCATCGTTGGGAAACTCGGACGGCAACCATGTTGGAAAAGCCGTATTCGCGAAGGCGCACGCGGCAGCGCTGTTGATTTGAAAAACCAAGGGAGGTGGTGTGATGCGGTGGGCTTGGATGATGGGTTTGTTTGTGTTTTTGGGGTTGGGGGCATGTCAAGCACCCAGCACAGGAAATCCCGATGGCGGGGAGTCTGTCGCAGAGGGAAAATCTGATAGCGGGGAACCCGCAGCAGAGGGCAATACGGAGAGCAGAGAGTCCGTCCTAGAAGGGGATGTGGAAGGCAAAGAACTCGTCACGGAAAATCAGCCAGAGACCGTCACAGAAAATCCACCAGAGACCGTTGTTGCAGGGGATTGCAGTACAGAGCAAAGCTGCACCAAACCCAAAGAGTGCATCAGCCCGGGTCCACGACGCAAGGTTTGCGGCATCCCGCCGATGAACGAGTGCGAACAAGATGCAGATTGCCAAAAGAGCGATCCCAAGGCGATCTGCAAAGAAGGCGCTGGAAATTGCGGTGGCAAGGCGTGTGTCGCAGGTTGCAAAGCCGATAGCGAATGTCTTGTGGGCGAGTCCTGCAAAAGCGACGGACATTGTAAGCCAAAAGAATGTATCGACAACATGACCTGCCCGAAGAATTTTGTCTGTAACAACAACAAGACCTGTGAAAGGCAAAGTTGCCAAAAAAGCACCGAGTGCTTGGGCTTTTGCGTCAATGCTTTTTGCTATGATCAGAAAGGGACGTGTGAAGAGATCATACCTGTTCCTTAAGTGGTTACGAAATCCGCCCGTTGTGTGATCGTAAAGATGTAGAAGCAGCAAGGTGTAGCTGCCCAACCACAGGGCGTCTACGCACGCCCCTTCGTGTACACATCTCCCAAATATCGTATGATGCCTTTTTGTTTTGAACGCATCTGTCTTAAATAATTCTACGAACCATAAGAAAAGAGCTTAGGAAAACGTCGTTTGAAGTATCGTAGCGCGTGCTGTCGAGCGATGCCTTTGAGTTGAAAGGCGATCTCAGAGCGCCTGTGGTGAACTCCTGCACGCAAAAAGACATTGTCCGCAGAGGTTTGCGTGCCCACAAAGAGATCCACACGACGAGGACCGATCCGACGAAACGCTCCACCCGTATCTTGTACGATAAAAAGGCCGCTATGCTCCGAACCATCGGGCAAACGCAATCCTCGCAAACGCGGTAGATACAAGACGTCACCGACAGCATAAGCGGAAAGATCCGCTGCGATGGTGTGATACGGCAAAAGACAATGCTGCTGAACACCCACACCAAAGCGACACCGACGGACGAGCCGAAAACGCCCACGCGCATCCCAGTTCACCAGCAGCCTTTGCCCTCGACGTGGCCGCAACAAGCCCGTCCCTTCCATCTTGAGCACCCGATAAAAGCGAGAGCAAACCACTGCAAGCGTCCGTCCCTTGAGGTCTCGGACGCGAGAGCGTTCGTGTCCTTGATAGCGGTATCTTCCATAACGACCGCGACAAGAGACTTTGGTTTCGTCTGCGATGTAATACGTTGTCGGCAAAAGCCCCAAAATCGCCCGCATCTGCGACGGAATCGCCCAAGCAGGTGTAGAAGGGTTGGTTTGTAATGCAGACTTTTGACGAGAAAATGTCGGCTGTTTCGCCGAGACGGGCAAAGGAAGAACGCCCCGATGTTTCTGGTTCGGTTGTGGTGAAACAGACGTTGGAGTGATCCGTTTGCATCCTAAAAAGAAAAAAGCAACCGAAAAAAATATCCAATTATATCTCTTAAAAAAGAGAGCGCTTTTCGGTCTTTTTCTATTATGAAGTCCTTGAGCAGAAAGGATGGCTGTGCGGTGGGTGGTTGGATGTACGCTACACACTTCGATCTCGGCCCTCTTGGTTGAGCAAAAATTCCCCATACTCTCGGCTCGCTAAGCCAATCAGCAGGTACTCTTCAAAAGCCAACGTTGTGGGGGAAACTTCGTTCCAAACGCTTTTCTGCTCCTCTCCCCAAAGCATCGCGAAAAAATACACAGGGCGACGAAGGCAGACGACGTCCTTTTCAACTGAACAAAACAAACGATCACGCCATCGTTTGTATTTGGGGGTGACTTTGGAGTGTTCGTGACCCGACAAGGTGGCTGCGCTGAGATCCCCGAGATGATAAGCATAACTGTACCCCCATCGACCGAATTTTCCGTCTCCTTTATCAAGATCCTTGATATTCACCGAAAGATTTTCTCCCATCTTTCCATAAGTCTCTGCTTTTCCGATATAAAGAGGAATGATCTCGCCATCAAGACACCAGTGCATCATGTAGAGGATGCCGTCGTTGCGAACTTGTCCAGCGTCATACTGCCGAATCAGCTCTCTTCCCAGCCCTCGCATCAACGACTCCATCTCCTCGGAACGCTTGAGCACCATGCGCCCATCCGCACCGTACGGCAAAAGTTCGATCGAACCGTCCTTGCGGGTACAAAACAGGGGAACCTGCTTTTCAACGACGCAGAGAGATCGAAAATGCTCTTGAAGTGTACGCAAAGCAAATGTCCTTTCATACGAAACATCAAGACAACATCTCACAAGAGCGACGCCTTGGCCAAAATCCCTACCTTTTCTCTTCTATTGACTCGAACGACCCCCCAAAATCCCTGTTTTTTCCCATAGCTCCGCCGTCTGCGTTCCTTCGCAGCTTTTTTCTGCTCTCCCCACCTTCTGTTTTGGTTGAACTTCGTGCCGTTTTCGTCCGCCCCCAGAGTGGCGGCGCTAGGCTTCAGCGGGATCACCGGCAAGATGTCCAACTTGTCCAAAAAGCGATAAAAATCAGAGTGATCGTAGCCCATATCGCAGATCAGATGTTTGATATGGGCCAATGGAAGGAGTGGACGAAGCAGTCGGATGAAGTCGACCACATCCACCACGTCCATTTGCTCGTCGTTTTTGTGTGCGCCGTCCACAGAGGCATACAACAACAGGTCGGTCTGTCCGGCGTTTGTAGTCAAAGCATGAAGACGATGGCCGAAAGAATAGACTTTGCGATGGCTATCCCAACCCCACGTGGCCTCGGGATCAGCGTAAAAGCGAGGGCATCCACAACGGCGACGTTCGGGGTCGGAGGGGCAAGAACAAGCGCGTGAACCGCGCCAACTGGCATGGGAGCGAACGGAGGAACCGTCGACAGAAACGGTGAGTTTGGACAAGTCGAGAAGGCCACGTTGTTGGCTCGGGAGGATGGCGCATTTGAGCAGAAGTTGGTTGAATCGCTCGACCCATCCGTGCGAAGAAGGCGCGGGTAAAGCGGCCAGAGCGCGGTCGACGTAGCCCTTGAGGACGTTCTCGTCGGTTTCGGGAGGAGGGGCTTTGCGGTCGGCTTTTTCATCGGAGAGATGGCGAAGCCAGCGGCCTTTGTCACCACCCGTCATGGTGTCGGAAAGCGGTGCAGGGCAGTGAGAACAGGGCTTTTGGTAGGGGCCGTCGAGCAAACGAGCGGTGAAGTCGTAAAAAGAAGCATGAGAGCGAGGCAGGCGCTCAAAAAAGCCAGAAAAGTAGCGGTATTCGGGGCGAAGGCGAAGAAGACGGAACCATTTGTGGAAAGAAGTGATGTTGAAAAAGGCCATGAGAACAAGGGAAGAGTGATGGTGGAAGACGGAGGGAGGGACCGCCGAGAACTGGTCGTGGTGGATCTGTTTGATGGGAGCGAGCTTTGGCGTCTTGACAGGATGCCCTACATGATCGACAGTCAACCGTACCAAGGTCAGGCTTTTTCTTGGCATTGTACGCCTGCTGTCGCCCAAGGCGTTGTCTATGCGCAGATCTGCAATCCGTTGTTTGCGTTGGGTTCGAGGGCTGCCGTGATGCGATCTTGTGGTCTGTAGAAGCCCCACGCTTTCCTCAACCTCTGGAGTTTGTTATGGCAAAACAATTACGAAATCCGTATGCCTCGATCCTTCGGTGGACGAACGGGGTGGCTTTGGTTTGTTTGGTGATCTTCGTTGGGTTGATCAGGTCACCAGGTCCGAGGGACAGCGCTCGGTTGAGCTTGTTGATCGCTGGCATTTTTCTTGTTGCTTCATCGCTGTGTGCGTTGTGGTATGCAAGTTTGAGCCGCCGAACAAACGAAAGATTGCGCGGGTTGGCGAAAAATCCCACGGCTCACTGGACCATTCAAGGGAGCGACTGGGCCAAGCACAACAAGGAACTGTACCAAAAACAGCACCGACAGGGCCGGCTTTTTTTGGTGGGGGGAGCATTGCTTTCGTGGGTTGGGTACGCATTGGCGACCGACACATCCCTAGGAGAAACAGACAGCCAAGAGCGGTTCTATCTGTTCGTTGTGGTCTCTGTCTGTGCGGGCGTGGGTTGGGTGCTTTGGTACGTGTTGCTCGAACGTTGGTGGAAAGGCTGTAGCGAGAAAGGGGTCGAAGTGTACCTCGCTCCCGGAATCTTATGGCACTCGCCTTCGACGATGTACGTTTGGAGGATGGCTGGATCGCTCATCAAATTACAGTACGTCGAACTGATCGATGGAGATCCGCTCTGGCTACGTTTTACGTTTGTTTTGGGCTTAGGTCGAAACCAAAGGCTCAAACAGATCGACTTGCTGGTGCCACCCGAAAAGCTGGAAGACGTTCGGGCGTTCGTCGCAGATGAGACGCAGTCTCTATCATTGACGCAGGCTCTATTTTCTCTATCGAACTTTGTTGACGGCCGCAGAGAAGAGCAAGAGGCAGAAGTCGCAGCGATGTCCGAAGAGGAGCGAGCGGCCTTTTTGCAAGAGCAAGCAGCCGCATTGCGGGAGGAACAAGCGGCAGCAGAAGCAGCGGCAGAAGCAGAAGCAGAGGCTGTGCTCGCGATGTCTGAAGAGGAACGTGAAGCTTTCTTCAAGGCGGCAGCAGAAGCAGCGGCAGAAGCAGAAGCAGAGGCTGTGCTCGCGATGTCAGAGGTACTCGAAGAAGGCTTCGAGACCGCAGCAGAAGCCGACGCCAATGCAAATCCGAAGATTTAGTCAACTGTTGCCAAAAAAAGCCGTGTTCGGGTCCGTTCCACCGACACAGCCGTTTAATCGATCTCTAACAAAATCGAGATCGCTGCCCCAAACACAGGCGACGACGAAAGGGGCTTTTCTTTGCTCACGGACAGTCGCGCCATAACCTCATGGAGTTTTTGGATGACGAAGCAATTACAAAATCCGTATGCCACAGCATTCGCATGGGCGAAGAGGATCGCGTTAGGTTCCTTGGTGGGGCTGCTGGCGGCTTTTGTTCTGTGGCGGATCGACCCAGAAAAAGGAATAACGTCTGCTATCGGAGTCTCGTCTTTTTTTCTCTCGATGATCTCGGGGGTTGCTCTTCTGATCTCGTTGATCTGCGTCCCTCTTTACGCGAGCTTGGCTCGTCGCTGCGGTGAACAATTGAGAGAATTAGTGGTAAATCCCACGGCTCATTGGACTTTTCAAGGAAGCGAGTGGGCGAAGTGCAACCAAAACCAGCTACGTAAAAAGCGTTTCCATCTCACGGTTTTTTGGATCCTCGGCGTGCTTTGTTTGGCTGGAGCGTGGGCGTATTTTCTAAGCGTTTCAAACAGCCCCAGTGAGCGCAGCCTACCGCTTTACGTTGCTCTTGCGCTGTTGGTGTGTGTTGTACTGATTGGAAGCGTTTGGCATCTGTCGATCCAGCGCTGGTGGACGTTTAATAGCGAGAGAGAGGGCGAAGTTTATCTCGCTCCCGGAATCTTATGGTATTCGCCTTCGACGATGTACGCTTGGGGGTTGGCGGGGTCGTTTGTCAAACTACACAACATCGAACTGGTCCACGAGGAACCGATTCGGCTACATTGCACGTTTGTTTTGGGCGCAGGGCAAAACCAACAATTGAAAGAGGTCGACTTGCCGGTGCCTCCAGAAAAGCTGGAAGAAGTTCAGGCGCTCTTTGCGCAGGAGGCGCTGTTTGGGCCGAGCTTTGCGAGGCGGCTGCTCGCGTTGGATGAGAAAAGCCGAGAGGAGGTTCTTCGCGGGATGGCGACGTTGCAAGCCGTCGCAGAGATGCCCGAAGAACAGCGCGAGGCGCTGTTCAAGGCCGTCGCAGAAGCCGACGCCAACGCTGCTCCAGAACCCGAAAAGTGACAAGAGCGAAGTACAAGGGGCATCACGGGGTCAAGACAACCAAGCCGTTTTGCGATCCACAAAGATCCGCATCCATAGCTCGAACACCATCAACGAAAAGAGCAAATACGATCCGTCAAGACGACCTTGTCGGTCTTGTTCGATCAGCCTGTGAACGGCGATCGGGTCGAAGGTTCCGCGTTGTTGGAGGCTTTGGAGAGACAGAACATCTTCGACCACGTCGCGCAGTTCGACTTTAAGCCAGCGGCGCATCGGGACACCAAAGCCTGTTTTGGGGCGGTAGATCACATCATGAGGGAGATAAGGCTCCATCGCACGTTTCAAGATCCACTTGCTTTGGGTGGGTGTTTGTTTGAGGTGGATCGGGAGGCTGGTCGCAAATCGGATCAGATCGGGATCGAGAAAAGGAACACGCACTTCGACACCTGTGGCCATGCTCATCTTGTCGGTGTAATTGAGGTTATGGTCTGGTAAGAAGTGCTTGCCTTCGAGATAAAGCATCTGGTTGATCGGGGGGGTGTCGGGAGGCAGTTTGGCGAGCGTGTCCATCAGCGGTGCAGAAAAAGGCAGTGCAGCGAGTTGTTTTCGGAGGGCGGGGGTGTAAAGCCCGAGGATGTGTTCGGGTGGAAGACAGTGAAAGGCCGCAGCGATGCGCTCGCGAGGAGGTTGATCGGCATATTGAAAGGCTTTTTGGACGCGGCGTCCGAGGGTGGAAAGTGTGGAGAGATGCCCTGTGTGTTGGCGCAGCAGCGTGCGCAAGGGGCGCGGGAGCCAAGCCCACGCGGGTTCATAAAAGAGGGCTTGGTGCCTGCGATACCCCGTAAAGAGATCGTCTCCCCCTGTACCCGAGAGCAACACTTTGATCCCGTGTTGGCGGGCCATCTGGCAGAGAGCATAGACATGCAGCGGAGCAAAATCAGCTTGCGGCTCGTCAAGGTGATAGATCATTTTTTCGAGGTGTTGGGTCATCTCGGGGCCGACATACAGGGTATGCAGATCGATATCGAACGTCTTGGCGACCCGTTGGGCATAAGGCAGATCGTCCACACGCCCTTCGCCTTGGGGGTTGGCCTCCCCTTGAAAGCCGATACTGAAGCACTTTCTTTGCGGTTCGTATGCCACCCGCTGCGCCAAAGCCACAAGGCTGCTCGAATCCAGACCACCCGAAAGGAACGCACCGACGGGAACATCCGAGACCAGTTGCCGTTCGACCGCGAGCGTCAAGTGACTTTGGAGCGCTTGGATGGCGTCTTCTTCGGAGATCGGTCGGATCGGTTGATCGTAGGGCAGATCGTAATAGGCGGATGTTTCGAGACGATGGCTTGCATCGAGCCACATCAAATGGCCGGGCGGTAGCTTTTTGACCGATTGGAGGATGGTATCGGGATGAGGACTCCATTGGTAAGTCAAGTGCGCATGAAGGCTCGGCAAGTGTAGGCTGCGATCCACTTCTGGATGACACAACAAAGACTTGAGCTCGCTTGCAAACAAGACGCCTTGCTTGGTCTTCGCGTAATAGAGCGGCTTGACCCCCACCCCATCGCGTGCCAACAGCATCTTTCTTTTGGTGCGATCCCAGATCGCAAAGGCGTAGATCCCGTTGAGTTGGGCCAACATCTTTTCACCGTCACGACAATACAGTTGAAGCAACACTTCTGTATCGGAATGACCGCGAAAAGCATACCCGTCCTGCTCTAGCGAGCGCCGAAGCTGGCGAAAGTTGTAGATCTCGCCGTTGAAGACGATCACCACACGCTTGTCGTCTGTAAACATCGGCTGGTGGCCGAGTTCAGACAGATCGATGATCGACAACCGCTGATGCCCCAGCCCCACTTGTTCTTCTGCTTGGTAGTAAAGCCCCGTATCATCGGGGCCGCGATGTTGAATCCGTTCGTTCATTCGCCGAAGCAGCTCTTCTGAAAAATCCCCAAAAAACCCGACAAATCCGCACATCACTCTGCCTTCTGTTTGGACGAACCCGTTTGCCTCGTATGCCGCGAACACTGTACGATATCCGAAAGATGTGTACACGAAGGGTAGGTGCGATCCGCTGTAACTGCCCTGTCCTTGGGCAGCCATAGGGTGCTGCCCCCAACGTTTTATACGATATCCGAGTGGTGTGTGATCGAAGGAGAGCGCGTAGACGCCCTGTTCTCGGGCAGCCACAGGGTGCTGCCCCAACATCTTTACGATCACGCAATGGACGGATTTCGTATTACGATTACGCAATGGGCGGATTTCGTATCGCTCTCGTTGCAGGCCGCGATCACGGACGAGAGCCGATCACCTACGCCGAGCCACCAAGGGCAACATATACAGGACTTCTTGCGGGTCGTCACACAATTTTGTCGGCGAGAACGAAACGGCGAGAGGAGGGCTAACGAAAGATGCGGCGGATGTTGTGGTTTTCGCGGTCGCCGATGTACAAAAGGCCGGACGCATCGATGGCGATGCCAAAAGGGTCGTTGAATTGGGCTTGGCTCAACGGTCCGTCTTGGAAGCCGGCATCGCCCGTTCCTGCGAGGGTTGTCACTTTGCCTGTGGGATCGATCTGGCGGATACGCTGGTTGTTTTGATCGACGACAAACAAGTTTCCTTGCGCATCAAGGACAACAGAAGCGGGTCGATCGAACTCTGCTTGCAAGGCTGCACCGTCGCTGTACCCGCTGTTTCCTGTGCCTGCGACAGTCGATACGATGCCTTGGGCGTCGATGCGGCGGATACGGTGGTTTCCGCGATCTGCGATGTACAAGTTACCCACGCTGTCGAAGGCGAGGCCGTAAGGTTCGTTGAATCGGGCGGTTGTGGTGGGTCCGTCTTGGTATCCTTGGCTGCCTGTTCCTGCAAAGGTCGTCACGTTTCCTTGTGGGTCGATACGGCGGATGACGTGGTTTTCGCTGTCGGCGACGTAGAGGTGATCTTGCTTGTCTACGGTCAGACCGTAAGGGGTGTTGAACTTGGCGATTCCACCCAATCCATCGGCAAGTCCTGCAAGGGCTTGTCCTGCGAAGGTGGTGACAACGCCTTGGGCGTCGATACGGCGGATGCGGTGGTTGTCGCGGTCAGAGACAAAGATCACGCCTTGACTGTTGAGGACAAGGCTGTGGGGGCTATCGAATTGAGCGGTTTTTGAAGGGCCGTCCAAGAAGCCCGCGATGCCTGTTCCTGCGACAGTCGAGATATCGCCGTTGGGTGTAAGCTTTCGGATGGCGTGGTTGTCTTCGTCGGCGATCAACAGGTGGCCCTGCCGATCAAAAGCAAGCCCTGACGGCGCATTCAGCAAAGCCTCGCTGCGCGAGCCGTCGGCAAAGCCTTCGGTTTTTCCACCTGCCGAAGTGCGCATCTGCTGTTGCGTATCGAGCGTTCGCAGTAGGCGATTGGCGGTATCGGCGATCCACAAGTCGCCCTTTGCATCGACGAGGATCGCGGTGGGGGCGTTGAGTGTGGCGGTGGGCGCAGGGCCATCTTGCGCTCCTGCAAGGCCCGTCCCTGCGAGCGTGGTTACGTTGCCTTGGGGGTCGATGCGGCGGATGCGATGAGCGCCTTCGGTGATGTAGAAGTTGTTGTTGGCGTCGAGGGTAATGCCGGTGGGTCGGTCGAATTGGGCTTGTGCAGCGGGGCCATCTTTGTGTCCGCGTGTACCGTCTCCTGCGAAGGTGCTGACTTGGCCTGTGGGGGTGATCTTGCGGATCTGTTGGTTGTTGTAGTCTGCGACGTAGACGTTGCCGTTTTTGTCGAGCGCAAGGTCTTGCGGTGTATCAAAGCGGGCTTGGGAGCCTGCGCCGTTGACAAGGCCACGTCGCGAACCTGCGAGCGTGGTCACGTTGCCTTGGGGGTCGATCTTGCGGATGCGGTGGTTGTCGCGATCTGCAACGAAGAGAACGCCGTTGGCATCGAGGCGTAGGCCGTAGGGTTCATCAAATTGGGCTTGTTTGGCCGGACCATCCGCAAAACCTGCGCGGCCTGTTCCTGCGACGTCGACGACACGGCCTTGTGTATCGATCTTGCGGATCAGGTCGTTGCCACGTTCTGCAAAGTACACTTCGCCGTTTGGAGCGACCGCAACCCCCGAAGGTTCGTCGAGTTCGGCTTTTGAGGACGGGCCGTTGGTATAACCCGCTTTGCTATTTCCTGCGATGGTCGTGACGTTCCCCAATAGATCGAGCTTTCGGATGCGATGATTCCCGCGATCCGCGATGTACAAGTTGCCGTTTTTGTCGAGCGATAGCGCGATCGGTCCCGCAAATCGGGCATAACGCGCCTCTCCATCCCGCCAAGGCGCTTGCCCCGCAAAGGTTTCGACCACAGGGCGTTCGGCGCATTGGCCGTTTACGCAGACTTGATCGCGGATACAGGCTTGTTGGCATTGGCTGCAATGGGCTTCGTCGCTGAGTAGATCGACGCACTTTTCGTTGCAACGGCGCTGTCCGAGCGGGCAATTGGAGGGGACACACACGCTATCTTGGCAGTACGTTGTCGGAGAACAGGCTTTGTCACAAGCTCCGCAATGTTTGTCGCTGCTTTTGAGATCGACGCAAAACTCCCCACAGCGCTGGGTTTCAGCGGGGCATTTGTCTGTGCAAAGCCCTTCGGCGCAGCGTTGGTTGCGGGGACAAACCAGATCGCATTGGCCGCAGTGGCGAAGATCCGTTTGGGAGTCCACACACGCCCCGCTGCATCGCAATCTTCCCGAACCACACACGCACTTTCCACCCTCGCAGCGCTCGTCGGGCGCACAGGCTTTTCCGCATCCTCCGCAATGTAGCGCGTCGGTTTGAAAGTTCACACATCCCCCCAGACACACTTCGGGCGTGGCTGACGGACAACTTGCGACGCAACCCGCGCTGGAGCAAAGCTGCCCGCTTTCACAGGATTTTTGGCATCCTCCGCAGGATTGTTGATTCGAGCGCAGATCGACGCAAGCTCCGCTACATTCGGTCAAACCTTGCGCACATTGGCAACGCCCCTGAGCGCAGGTTTGCCCCGCTGCACAGGCTTTTCCGCATCCTCCACAATGTTGCGCATTGTTTTGTTCATCGACACACCCGCCCAAACACACCGTAGGCGTGGCCTCTGGACAGGCCGCAACACACGCACCTTTGGCGCAAAGCTGCCCTTGCCCACAAGCGCTTCCACACGACCCACAATGCTGACCATGAGCTTGCAAATCGACGCAAGCACCGCTACAAGCCGTCAATCGGGGCGCACAAGCGAGTTCGCACCGTCCCTGTTGACAGCGTTTGCCCTCTCCACAAACCACCCCGCAAGCTCCGCAGTGTTGCGCATCTGCTTGGGGATCGACACAGCTTTCCGCGCATTTGAGCTTTGGAGCGGCGCAAGAGATCGGGGCCTTGCAGACGCCTTGATTGCACAATTCGCCCGACTTGCAAGCGTTTCCACACGCTCCGCAATGTTCGCCGCTTTGGGCGGTGTTGACACATCCAGAACCACAACGCTTTTCGCCTGTCCGACAAACGCAAGCCCCTTCTTGGCAGATCTCCCCGATGGCTTTGCAGTCGCCGTTTTGTTTGCAGGGGCCTGTTTCGGCTGGACAGGCCGCAAAGAACAGCCACATCCAGAACCACCCACACATCCGCCATCGAGGATGCCAGAACCACCCGCCCTTCCGTCCTTGGCAAGGCGACGGGGCGGGCCCCCCTTCTCGGTGGTGGTTTGATGGTGTCGGCTGGGGTGGCAGAAACGAAAAAGGCATGGTGGGTGGGGTCGCTTTCATCGACTCTTCGGCGTGGAAACCCCCTTATGGGCGAGGGGGGAGGAAACGCCGTCCTTTCTTCGTGTGTAAGCGTATCCATCGGTGTGTTGAAGGATACGACAATGTTTGTAAGAAATGCCTTGTGTGGTACCACTTCGGGTTTTGGTGTTGAAGCTGCCTGAACTTCGGACGGCCACTCTTCCCACATAACACCCTGCTTTCTTTCCCTTGACGACGACAGCTTTCACCATGCCTCCTGTTTGAAAGCCATGCACCTTCTTTTCTCTTGCTTTCGGGCTTGATCGAGGGAAGACGACCCTTGGGAGTCTCGCGCTTCGCAACCCATACTGATCCATTCTGCACTTCTGCCGACTTCCCCGTCCCATCGCCTTGATCTCCAGCACTTCTTGCTCTGCCTCCACGCGCACATTTTCTCCCGACACGCCCACACACACCGCAGTTACCTTTCCCCATATTGACGGGGTGTTCTCGAAACGTGCGTTTCGGTAAAGTTCTTAAGGCCCGGTTGGACGAGAGGTTTTGAAGACACGAAGCAGCCTTACCCAAGGACTGTCCGCGTGTCGCGCAGAGGCATCGGACTGGAGAAGCATCCGACTGTGCCTCTCTATTCTCTCCCAACGTTTCCTCCACCAAAGTTTCCCTCGGCTTCTCGAGGTGTTGGTCGACGTGTAGAGATCCAGAGCATCAAACCACCCGCAAGCATCCCGTACAAGGCCCACCCTGTCAAGCGCAACATAAGCTGCCGAAAAAAAATCTTTCTTCTTTGTGAGCTTTCGCGTACCTTCGGGAGGTTCTATCCAATCGAAGCGGTACTGTGGGCAAAGAAAAGCCGTGTTCACAAAGGTTCAAACAACACGGCTGCTTGTTTGAAAAATGTCTGTGTACCCCACCAACACGGGGTCAAGGGGCCTTCGGTCTATGGTGGGGCATCGGGCAAAGTCCCACAAAACAGGCCCAATCATTCACCCCTATCCTAATAGGAATTCATCTGGGAGGTTCGAGCGATGAGGCGAGCATGGTTGTTGTGCGTATGGGTGGTGTTTGGGATGTGGAGCGCATGGAGTGCGTATGCCGAACCTCCGCAGCTTTTGAACATCAGACCCTCTGCCGAGAGAGTCACCAAAAAGCGTGTCGCCAAAGATCTCGTTGGGATCGAACTTTACAAACGGCTGCTTCGAGAAACCCGCAGCCCCAAACCTTCGCCCTTGTTTCAAGCCCTCCGTCAAGAAGCCGTCACCACTCCGAAACCCTCGGGGGAAAAGCGCACCTTTGTCGGAAACCTCCGCATCCTCCACTCTGGAAAAACCGAGCTGATCTTGGCCCGTGAACAAGACGGAAAGCTCCATGTTTTGGCCCTCCCCAAAGATAAAGCTGCCCTCAAAAAAGGCGCTGCTTCGCCTTACGCAGCGATCCACGAACTCGCACAACACAAACTGCAAGTGACAGGGGCGCTGTCTTTCGTGGACCTCGAAGGGACGCGCTTTTCGGTCTTGCAACTCACCGCCCCCCCCCAGCGCCAAATGCTGGATCGCTTGTTTTTCTTGCTGATTATCGCCTTGCTGTTTTTTACGATGGTCGGGATGGGATTGACCCTGACTGGGGAGGACTTTGCACGCATCGCCCAAAAACCACGCGGCATGATTGTGGGTCCGATCTGCCAATTCGGTCTGTTGCCGTTGTGTGCCTTTGTGGTCGGGCATCTCTTTGGATTTGCGACGGCGTATCCTTTTATTTTCGTGGGGATGTTGTTGGTGACCGCAAGTCCGGGCGGTGTGACATCCAACTTGATGACTTACTTCGCGAAAGGTGACGTCGCTCTTTCCATCTCTTTGACGGCCTTGTCTACGGTGCTTTCATTGGTCTTGACTCCGCTTTTGATGGCGCTGTACGCCGCAGGCATCCCCGAGATCAAACTTCCCGTAGGGACGGTGATCGTGCAGATCTTTGTGTTGGTGATCCTCCCTCTTGGCATCGGGATGTTGGTGCGAGCCAAAGCTGAGTCCTTTGCGTTGCGCAGCGAAAAGTTTTTCTCTGTCTTGGGGATGTTCTCTCTGCTGTTTTTGGTGGTGGTCGGCGTCCTCAGCAACCTCGATAAGTTCGCTGACACCGAACGATACGGCCTGCGTTTTTATTTGAGCGTTTCGCTGTTGCCCTTGCTTGGGATGTTGTTTGGTGGGCTGCTCGCGAAGATACTCGGCGTGGGCAATTCTCAAGTCCGTGCGATATCCTTGGAAACAGGGCTACAAAACAGTTCGCTGGCGATGACGCTGGCGATCTTGTTGCAGGATCGGATGGGAGATTTTTATAGCTCGATGTTCTTCACTTCGGGGATCTTTGGGCTTTCGATGTATGTGAGCGGTGCGTTGGCGATCGCCTTGTTCCCGACGTTTCTCCCCCTTGATGAGGCCCCACAAGCAAAAGCTTGAGCGACAATGAGGCGCGCAGCCCCGCTTCTTTTCGATATAAAGGCGGGTGTTAGGCCGTTTGGAAGATCGCTTGTTCGATACCTTTGGCGGCTTGTGCAACAGAGTATTGTTCGATCCACGTTTGGCAACAGGCCCCCATCTCTTTGGCTTGTTCGGGTGCGTCCACAAGGCGAAGCATCGCCTTTGCGAGATCTTGTTCGTTGCCTGTTTGGAACAAATAGCCCGTCTTCCCTGGCAACAAAAGATCAAGGTGGCAGCCGATCATATCACTGAGAACCAACGGCAAACCGAACAGCATCGCTTCGTTGGCGACTAACCCCCAAGCCTCGTACACAGAGGGCAAGACGAAAGCGTCCGATGCCATAAAATACCGACCCAACTCAGATTGATTCACAAAGCCCTGAAACATCAGCCGCTCCCCGAGGATCTTGCGACCTTCCGCCAAAACCTCTTCACGTTGTTCTCCATCCCCAAGAAGCAACAAGGCGACTTTTTTGTGCTTAGGAAGATGTGCAAATGCGCGGACAAGACACATCACCCCTTTTCGAGGAATTAATTTTCCAGAAAATAAAAAAACAAAAGTGTCGTCTTGGATACCGATTTCTTTTCGGCAGACCGATCGGTCAAGAACTTGACGTTGTTGGGAAAATAATTCGTCATCCACGCAATACGGCGAGAAAAAAATACGGCTCGGTGCAACGCCATGTTTCAAGAGATGGAGTTCAGCTTGTTTGCCGATGCAACCGAACGCATCGACGCGGCGGTAGACGTTGCGCAAGACTTGGGTTCGGATCATCGTCTTCAATAACGGCGTTCGTTGCTTGAGATCCGTAAACTCCCCGCGCATCAAGATCTTCATACCCAAGGCTGGGGCGTATCGCAACAACTGCCATTCAAAAGGCATGGTGTAGCCGCTGCACAACACCCAATCAAATTTCTCGGCGGTCAGGTATTCTCGAAGGCGCGGAATAAAAAAGCTCATCGGACGCTGGATATCACAGTCCTTGCGCAAAAATTCGTAAGGGTATCCCTCCAACAACGGCAGATCCCACTTGACCGCACGCCCAAATCCGGGATCGATGCCCCCCCGTACGCTGTGATCGCTCAAAAAATGAACCTTGATATCCAGATTCGAAACCTTGGCGAGCTTTTTCCAAATCGGGGCTTGGTATTGGATGGGATGCGTCACAAATACGCCAAGTCGCTTCATTTCGTTGAACATCTCCCTTCGTGTCAAGCGGCGTGGGTGGCCCGTTGCAAGGGTCTCGCTGCTCTCGCCGCGTGTCTTGGCCTTGCGCTGTCTGCCGTATCGCGCTGTCTGGCCACAATTCGTGCGGAGTGTAGCCCTTCATCAGCAAAAAACAAGGGGGCCGAGGGCGAGGGATCTGCCCGTTCGAGCGGCGTCCACAACGCTCTGCCTGCATCAGCAAAAATTCGCTCCGTTTTCTCTACACAAACACCCTATCTTTCCATCCGTCACGTCCCGCCAAACCGTAAAACCGTTTTGTTTCTAGGACGAAGATTATTTGTTGACAAAAAAGACCGTGTTCGCGATGCTTCAAGCGGTGCGGTAGTTGGTTTCAAAAACATCCATTCGCCCCGTCCATAAGGGATCATCGGTGGTGGAACACTAAGTCCCAGACGACCTGTTCACCCCGTCCGTACGGGGTCATCGGGCGAAAGTAGATCGACAAAATGAGCTACAAAAAGATCGGGGTATTAGGAGATATCCATACTTCGCATGAGCGCTTAGAAACGGCGCTGAACTACCTACATCAAGAGGTGGTGTGTGATTTAATCTTGTGTGTGGGAGACATCGTGGATGGGCCTGACGATGCGGAGGAATGCTGCGATTTGTTGCGCGAAGATCCCCTTGTATGGGCGGTGTCAGGGAACCATGATCGTTGGTGCTTGCAGGGACACCGACGAGAACTGAGTACCGCGACGCAAAAAGACGATCTATCCGAAGAAAACATCGATTATCTTGTAGGACTGCCCGCACATCGGCTGCTGCCTATCCCACAAGGGCAACTCCTGATTTTTCATGGGGACGCGCTGGATCGGCCTGCATGGCAAGAACTCTACGGAGGGAGTGCGGAGACGGAAGGTCGCTCAACGATCGATCTTTCGCTTGCCACCGCGTCTTCAGAACAGATCCGCAGCTTGTTGAAGCGATGGGCTGGGACTTCGGTGCGTTGGTTCATCCTTGGGCACAAACATCGGCGATTGCTGCGCTGTATCGAAGGCCATTTCTTCCTCAACCCGGGAGCCTTCCGTCACGGTCGCAGTTTTGACGTGGGGTTTTGTGTACTCGATCTACAAGCCCCAAGCGTGACATTCTACGATATGCCTCAGATCTCGACCATCCGACAAGCCCGCCACATCGCGCTATAAACGCAACGGTACAGTCGCCTCAAAAAGAACGGGCTGAAGAGCATCAAGGCTCGGCCTCCCATGCGTCGTCCCAGACAAGCGCCCAGACAGCGGGCTGCAAGAAGACCGTTCGGCTGGCATTCAAGTGCGGGCGATGCCAACGCACACGGATACGTCCGTCGGCCAGTTGATCGAACCAGTGGTGTGTTTGGGGGTGTTGGAGATCGCTGCGCAAGCGTTCGACGATCTTGGCCGTCCGACGGAGGCTTTGGTGGTGCGGATCATCGAATAGTGAAAAATGCTTATTGCGGCTGCATGGGGAAAACAACAGGCTTTTGAGAAATTCGAGATCTTCTTCGGACACGCTGACCTCCTTTATGGTGCTTGTGCGCCGTCGCGATCGGGTCGGTTCGGATGGTTGTTGCGACACCCACTCGATAGCCCGCTCCGATCGGCGGCATAGAAACCTTCGCGATCGACTCCGTTTGGGTAGATGGTGCGACGGTGGGGAGGTTGGCGTGAGAGGGAAAGGGCTGTGTGCCATCGCTGTATTGTATGTGTAAGCTCCAGATCGCTAGAAAAAAAGAGTTGACAGGTGCAAGCGTGCTGGCTATCGTCAGACGCACAAACGAATAAAGCCTATTCTACTCACCAAATCGGCGGAAAAAACGATGCTCAATCTCTACTTGATCAGCTTGATCGCAGGCGGCGCATTGATTCTGGTCTCTGTGTTGTTTGGTGGCGACTCGGACTCTGATGTCGAAGCACACGGAGACTTGGATGTGCAAGGCGATCTGGACGTACACGCAGATGTGGACGTGCATGGCGAGGTGGGACATGGCGAGGTGAGTATCGCAACGGAAAGTGGCGTGGCTTCGGAGCTTTGGCTACCTTTCTTTTCGCTGCGGTTTTGGATCTTTTTTGCGGCGTTTTTTGGGATGACAGGGACGCTGCTGTCTTTGTTGACAACGACCAACCCGCTGCTGGCGGGGTTGTTGTCGGGTGGAGTGGGATTTGTGTCAGGCTCTGCGATGGCGTGGGCGATCCACTTCATCCAAAAGCGCGATGTGTCAAGCGGGATCGCAGCTTCGGAATATCTGGGCCAATCGTGCGAAGTGCTGTTGCCGCTCGAAGCGGGTGAGTTGGGCAAGATCCGCGTGACCATACACGGCACACAGATCGAGCTGACAGCCCAAACCGAAGAAGAACGACCGTTGGAACGCGGTGAAAAAGCCTTTGTGATCGGCTACGCGGACGGTGTAGCCCGAATTGTCCGCCATTTCAAAGAACTTGACGAGGCCACCCGCCCCGCTCTTCCATCGCACCCTCCCACCCAACGAAAATAAAACGACGATGCGGATCGGACGATGCGGATCGGACGATGCGGATCGGACAATGCGGATGCTTTCTTGTGGACGTATCGTTGCTTTCTTTTGTGATCTTGGCTGTGTTGTTTCGGTACTGTTGTTTTGATCTGACGTGGCGGCAGCTTTCCATCGAAAGGCTCGCCCACGCAGCGCATCCCGTCCACAGGCAGCGATAGGCGCGGTCTGTGGCACAAAGCATTCAGTCCAAAGAGATCTCCTGCGTTTTGTACGCGGGTGGTTTCGCCATCTTGGAGGTTTGTTGATGAACCCTTCGCTGTTCTCTTTCGCCACAACCATCGATCCCACGCTTGTGTTGAGCGTTTCGGGTGGGATCGTTGCGTTCATCCTTGTGCTGATCGTCATCGCAAAGATGTTTTTGATCGTCTGCCCTCCCAACCGTGTGATGGTCGTGAGCGGTCGCTCGGACAAGACCTCGGGCGGAAAGAAAGGTTATCGCAAAGCGATCGGTGGGCTTGTCTTTCGCATCCCCATCCTCGAACAAGTCGCACAGATGGACCTAACCACCATCCCGATCCACATCTCTGTACGCAACGCCTACTCCAAAGGCGGGATCGCCCTTCACGTCGAAGCTGTCGCCAACATCAAGATCAACTCGGATACCGTGATGATCAACAACGCGATCGAACGGTTTTTGGGCCAAGATCCCGGAGAACTCCGTCGTGCCGCCCAAGACACCCTCGAAGGAAACCTCCGCGAAGTCCTTGCGCGACTCACTCCCGAAGAAGTCAACGAAGATCGGCTTAGCTTTGCCAACGAACTGTCTAGCCTCGCCGAAGAAGATCTGAACAAACTCGGACTTCATCTCGATACCCTCAAGATCCAACACGTCTCGGATAGCAACAATTATCTCGACTCCATCGGTCGCCAAGGGATCGCCTTGATCTTGCGCGATGCCGAGATCGCCGAATCCAACGCCCGCCGCGAAGCCGAAAATGTCGCGGCTGAAAAACGCGCCCAAGCCCAAGTCGTCAAAGAAAACACCGAAGCTGAGATCGCCAAGCGCCGAAACGAGCTCCGCCAATTCAAAGCGGACCTCGAAGCCAAGGCCAAGGCCGAAGAAGAAAAAACCATCGCCGCAGCCAAAGAAGCCCGCGCCAAAGCCGAACAAGAACTCCAACAGATCCGAGCGCAACTCGAGTCCTTGCGCTTGCAAGCCGACAAGGTCATCCCCGCAGAAGCCACCCGCCAAGCTCGGGAGATGCAAGCGAAAGCGGCTGCCGCTCCGATCGAAGAAAACGGAAAGGCCCTTGCTTCGGCCCTAAACAAGATCTCCGACGCATGGGTCCAAGCAGGCCCCCAAGCCCGCGATATCTTCTTGATCCAACAGCTTGAAAAGCTCCTTGAGATCGTCGTTTCCACCGTCAACAATATGCAGATCGGCCACGTTCACCTCATCGATAACGGCGATGGCAAGGCCATTCCCAACTATGTCCAGTCCTTCCCGTCCACCGTCACCGCGATCATGCGCTCGCTTTATGACTCGATCGGTGTGGATGTTCCTTCGATCTTGCGCGGTGAACAACAACGCCTCACCCAACATGACGAAAAATCCGCTTAACCCCAAACGATGTTAACCTTTGCTTCCAAAAGACGAGGCATAATCCTAGAGGTGATCGATGAGTCCTATCGCTGTGCTGATCTTGGTGTTGGCCGTTTCTGCGGCCTGCACCGTCTTGGTGATCAAGAATCTTTTGCACGTCTGCCCCCCCAACAAAGTGCTGATCTTTTCAGGCTCCCAAACCGCCATCGAAACCACCGACAACAAGGGCCAAAGAAGCCGAAAGGTTGTGGGATACCGTTTGGTTTACGGGGGTCGGGCTTTGCGCCGCCCGCTGATCGAACGCGTCGATGATCTTGAACTCACCAACATGGTGATCCCGCTCTCGATCAAAAACGCTTACTCCAAAGGCGGAATCCCCCTTCAGATCGAAGCCGTTGCAAACGTCAAGGTGTCTTCGACAGAGCCGATTATCCACAACGCGGTCGAGCGTCTGCTCGGAAAGTCGCGCACCCAGATCATGCAGATCGCCAAAGAAACGCTCGAAGGAAACTTGCGCGGCGTGATGGCGACCATGACCCCCGAAGAAGTCAACGAAGACAAGATCAGCTTTCAAAAGAAGCTGCTCGCCGAAGCCGCCAAAGACCTCCGTGACCTCGGGCTGAACCTCGACACCCTCAACATCCAAAACATCTCCGATGAGCGCGGTTATCTGGACTCCATCGGGCGCAAACAATCCGCCGAGATCCAAAAACGCGCCATGATCGCAGAAGCCGAAAGCAAGGCCGCTTCCGAGATCCGCTCCGCCGAAAACCAACGCGATGTCGAGATGGCCCGCATCCAAGCCTCCACCGATATGGCCCGTGCCGAAGCCAACCGCCGTATCATCGACGCCGAAACCCGCCGTCTCGCCGTGATCGCCGAACAACAATCCGAAGTCATCTCCGCCATCGCCAAAGCAACCGCCGAGTTGGCCGTCCAAAACGCACGCATCGAACAAGTCCGACGACAGCTTGAAGCCGACGTGATCGAGCCCGCCAAAGCCTCTCTCAAGGCCGCCGTCGAAGACGCCATCGGTAAAGCCGCCAAGATCATCGAAGATGGCGCAGCCACCGCTGGCGCACTTCAAGCCGTCACTCAAACATGGAGCAAAGCAGGCAAAAATGCTCGCGATATCTTCTTGCTCCAAAAAGTCGATGTCTTGATGCAGCGCGTCCTCGAAACCGTTCATGACGTGCGCATCGACCAAGTGACTGTCCTACCCGCCTCCACAGGCGGCAGCACAAACCAAGAAACCCCTCTCGCCACCCGCCTCGTCTCCGCCTCCGAGCAAATCAAAGCCGCCCTCGGCATCGATATCGCCAAACTTCTCCAACCCAACAGCAAAAAAGACGACGCCGCTCCCTACGGTAGTTGATCCCCTCCTTCAACCGTAGCCCCCTCCCCCCATCTCCTACGAGATCCGCCGAATGTGTGATCGCATGATGCAGGGCGGTTCGCGAACCGCACCTACAACGGGTTGATTCTTCACGCTTTCCCTTTTCTACTGCGTCACTCCTGTTCTGTTTTGCTTGGGTTTGTTGCTAAGCAAGCTATCGACCGCGCTGGGATCGGCAAGCGTCGATGTATCGCCAAGGCTGCTGAGTTCGTTGGCGGCGATCTTGCGCAAGATCCGACGCATGATCTTTCCTGAGCGCGTCTTGGGCAGCGCTTCGGCTGGATAGATCACATTGGGTATTTATAGAATTTTTCTTCATATTTTATTCATTAAAAAGCAATCATTCTATGAAAAAACGACCATTCTTTTATCGCCAAACAAGCAAGATTTTTATTCTTTTCTATTGACAACACTTCCTCTTTTTTGTAGACCCCAAACAGACGGAAAAGTATTGCGTTCTTCTCGAACAACACCATCGCGCAGCCAAAGCAATACTTCCTCTTCAACCGTTCGCTCAAACACCTCATCATCGCTCGAACATCTTCTTGACGCACTTCGCCTTCAACGCACGAGGTTATTCGATGAACCTGCGCCCCCTGCTTTCCTCCTTTGTCCAAGAAACAAAAAGAAAAAGAACACCCAACATCTTGTTTTTATTGTTTTTTTTCACACTCAGCACACCCGTAACGTGGGCATTAGACTACGCAAACAATCCCGTGTCCGCAACATATGCTCAAACGTGGGATTACACTCCTACACTCACCGGCCTTTACACATTCGAAACGGAGATCCAAAACCCAACAGGAGACACTGTACTTTATGTGAAAGGTGGCAACGTATCCGTTTTCAACGACGACTGCCACATGGACATCAACAACGTCTGCCCGTCTGTCGGACAAAACAGCATTCGTCGTTCCAAGCTTAAAGTCCAACTCGCTGCAGGCACAACCTACAAGATCATCGTCGTTGCGTTCGTTACATTCGGTGAGATCGCGTCGCGAGTGCGTTTCCACGGTACAGCTCATTTGAAAGCCACCAACCATAGCATCTGGGTAGAAACCATCTTTGGAGGGCACTTTGCTTACACCTATCTCATGACAAACATGCCTTTCGGTGGCGATATGATCAACGTTCAAGACAACGAGCCAAACCTCCATCTCTACGCGAGCACAAGTGGTCGCCCCAAGGCCATTCAAACGTGGCAACCTATTCTCTTGATGGGCGTCAAATGTGATCGTTCCATGAACGGCTTGAGCACGGGCTACACTGGGGTAGGTTGGCATTCTGCGTTGTCCACAGTCGGTAGTTGTGGGATCTACGTAGCGAGTCCGCACGTATTTTCGTTGATCTACGGCTACGACCTTCCCGAAACAGTACTCAACGTGATGCTCAACGATGCGTTCCATCCCGATTCCGATCACGATCAAGACTACCTCGGAATTCGGCTCGAACAGAGCCTAGGCACATGTGATCGAGACAGCCAAGTCCTTGTCGCCCGCCCTCAAAATCCCCCCGACATCCGTTGCGGGGACACCGTCACGAACCCCAACAACCAACAAGTGCGGCGCATCTACAATTTTCAAGACTCCGACTGCGATGGCATCCCAGATCTACACGAAGTTTACGGGATCTCTGCCTACTTCGGTGGCTCTGTGCAATTGCTTGATCTTTCGGCTTTGGGTGCCTCGCCCTCCAGAAAAGATCTATTTTTGGAGATAGACGAATCCAACGGTGGTGTCCCCTTAAACGGTTGGCCTGCGGTGATCCGCTCTTTGCACCAATCCCTCAAAGACGCTCCATCGGGTGACGTCGTCAATGCACGCCCAGATATCTCGGGGATCCGCGTACACGCAGATATCGGTATCGCTCCCGAAAATACGGAGGACGACAACCTGCAGATCTACAACGATTGGGGCGGACACCAATTCTTTTCCGCTCCCAATCCACTCCCCGTTGGGCATCCGTCAGTCGGCCAAGAACCACACAAGATCACCGAGCAGATCGGTCGTGCGATGATGGCAGAACTCCGTCAAGGTGTGTTTCGTTACATCCACGCGGTCCGCGATCCAACAATTCTAGGCTGCGAAGCCACCGCTCCTGTCGGTCGTTGGCACATCAACTTGCGCTATGGAAGCAACGAAACAGACGCAGCGGTTTGCCAGCGCAAGCTGCTCAAAGCCATCGGGCACAGCATGGGACTCACAGAGTTCGGGCACCTCCGTTGGGGTTCCGCACCCGGCAACCCCCATTATCGAAGCGTCATGAACCCCGTCGCCCGACAAGTGAACCAGTTTTCCACGGTTCCCCCCAACCATCAAGTCACCGGCAACGCGCCCAATTTTACGCCGCTCAGTCCAAGAGACGCAACAAAACACGATCCGTTGGGAAGCGACATCGATCACAGTTTCCTTGCAAATGAACCGTTTCAACTTCCTTATTCGTTCACCCCCACTCCTCTACCCGGAAATACACATAAAAATACGGTTGAATGGGGATTTGAATCTGCTTTTTTCAGATTGACACACCCCGTGACTTTGTCGCAGATTCGGACGGATTTCGCACTTGTGAACAAACAAGATCTACAGGTGGTCTCTGGCGAATCAACAACACCCACGTTGCTGTTGGTCGAAAAGAAATCACCCCTAGAGACGATTATCGGGCGGCCTGATTCGCGAATGTACCTCTTCTATACCCACCAAGAATCAGGACAAAACAAAGTCTTTTATCGATTCGCAAAAACAGGAGTGAACATCGTTGTCGATCTGAGCGCTCCAAGCCCAAGACCCAACCAAATCTCCTGCCCCGGTGGAGACAAGATCCTGCGCATGGGTAATAACCTTGTCGAAGAACCCGCGAATGAGTGTACGGTGTGGTCGCCTCCTATCCCGATCATCGGCACGGAGGGGGCAAAGAGTGTTACGGCTGTTTTTCTCCGAGAGATCGGAAACGACTTGATCGAACAATTTCTCATCGCTTACATCGACGCAAACAACCGCTTGATGTTCAGGCGCTCAACCTTTGTCAACTTCGACAACACCGCACAGAACGGACTCCCTCCCGGTCACGTCGCGTGGGACGAAACACCCGGTGGATGGAAATCCGTTGACAACAACGTTATCGGCGAACCGCACTTGCTCTTGACCGGCCTTGCGCAATCCCCGCCCAGCGGAGGCTACGAAGCAGTCAATTTCCAAAACTACCATCTATCCGAAAGTGTAGAATTGTTTTACCGAAGAACCGACAAAATCTTTCGACAGCTTTCTTTGGTGAGAAATACTCCTGCGGACTGGACTTGGACCGCCAGCGGCGGGTTCATCGTCACCGACCAAGCAACAGGCAGCCCCCTGACCGGCGAGATCGACGCCACACCGCTGTGGTGGTGGGGAGCCACCACAAACCAAACGGAATTGTGTGCAGCCTTCCCAGACACCAACCACAACGGAAAAGGCTACAAGGTTCACTTTTACTGCAAAGACGGAAACGCATGGATTGATCGCACGCTCCATGCGTTTGGAGGCGAATCCCCAGATATACGAACCAACAGAAAAGTGGGCCTCACCACGCGCACAGCGCGGTTCGGCGGACTCAACGAGGCGGGATCCCCCATTTTTTTTGGTAGTAATTCTAACAATGTTGTAGGCAGCCATCTGTGGCTTGTCGTGCAAAACAATACTGATGCACCGCTCCTTTATTTATCGGGAGCGACGTTTAACAGGCCTTCCAACACAAACGCCCCCCTCTTCAAAAACACCTCTTTTCCTTACGGCTACATAGGGACTATGTTGGCTGGCCAAAGTGGCGTGTTTTTGCTCGATCATCCTCAACTGATCACAATGCGTGCAGCGACGATCCTCCCCAGCGAAACAGGGCCGATGCTCACGTTCCTACCTTTCGCTGACGGAACGTACGACGCTGTCTTCACCACCGACAGCGACTTCAAGGTGATGGCGCGTGGTCTTTGCTTAGGAACAAAGAGCGGAGATCGCGATCCCCTTGTCGCGGGAAACCCCGAAGCAGCGTGCGGAACCATCGCGCAAAGCGTGTGGGGGTACTGATCGTGAGGCGTTCCTCTTCACAAAAAAACAATCCGCGCTCCCATCTTCGGGGCCTCATCTCGCTGTTCTTGATGTTGCTTCTTTTGGCAAATTGCGAATGTTCACGAGCACTTCCTTGGCCTTGGGCTTACAACGACGACATCATCCCCGGCACGGACGATGCTGGAACTTGCAAGAGAGCAACACATCTGGACTCTTTGCCCTACGAGTTCGGTCCAGACATCGGACCGACTACGTTTTCGGACATCGATGCGAAAGGCTGCTACAACGAATGTGATAGTGAGTTCAGTCGAATTTTCTGCCACGATGGCGGTCTTTACGAAGTAAGCGGGCTAGTCTCGCCTTGCGGCTACCCCTGCCTTCTCGGACCTCTGGCAATAAGCAATGTCTGCCGAAAAGGATGCCGCAAAGACTGCCACGACAAGATCTACAGCTATGACCGGCTCAAACAAAAAGAAGCTAGTTATTTGAAAATCGTACAAAGCGCTTGCGAAGAACACCGCCAGAAATATCCGTATGAACGATGTTCCACAGACGAAGAATGCTCTCCCGGCCTTTCCAAAGTAGACGATACCACCCACAACGTGACAAACTACTACCTTCGTTGCGATCCCGCACAAAAACGTTGCGTAGAGCGCCCTCCTACCGAAGTCCACGACTTCAACCAAGTCTGCGGTCAAGAACTCGACGGGATGTACAAACCCTTTGTCGATGCGGCTTTTGCTACCTATGTAGCTGTGCGAGCCAAACATTGCTCCAAAGGGTACTGTTACGTTTGGGCCAACGACCTCAAAGGAAAGACACCTTGCTTGTACCAAGGCTGTACGACCCCTTGCGTCAATCACGAAGACTGCCCACAAAACGCTCGTTGCGTCGAGATCAACTCCGTCCCCGATGATCTCGAAAAACTACGCACCACCACTGCCGTCTCAAAAAGCAAGGCATTCGTCTGTATGCCCGGTTATTACTTGCCTTACAAGCTCAAATTCGGCTACGACCTCTTGACATACGCAGAGAAATTCTCCGTCCCCTGCGTCCCTCCGAAAGGAAGCACTCGATGAAACAGTCTCTTCTTCTTGCATCCTTCGTTTTGTTGTCCACAACGGCTTGCGACACATCCAACAAGACAGGGTCGCCTCTCGCAACGCAACAGCAACACCTCACCAAGACACCACCCGCATCCCAACGGAAAATCGGCGTGTTTCCGCTGGCCAACTCCCCCCAAGCCAAAGCATGGTTTGAACGCAAAAGTGCCGAAGAACGCAACAAGTTATTGCTCGCTCACCCCCAACGTGGACAGGCCAACCAGCCCAGCCCCCTCACACAAACCCACCCCACCCAAACCCCGTACCTCCAACGCAAACAGCGCATCGATCAACGCTATCTCTTGAAGATCCAAGAACTTCGCCAAATCTACGCAAACGATCCTGCCGACTACACCAAACAAGCGATGGAGTGGAAAGAACGCATCCTCAAGGAAGAAATGGCCAAGCCTGTCAACCCCTAAAACAGCGCTCACTTGGGTTTGTTGCTGAGCAAGCTATCGACCACGCTCGGATCGGCAAGCGTCGATGTATCGCCAAGGCTGCTGAGTTCGTTGGCGGCGATCTTGCGCAAGATCCGACGCATGATCTTTCCTGAGCGGGTTTTGGGCAACGCTTCGGCGGGGTGGATCACGTCGGGAGTGGCGAGCGCGCCGATCACGTTGCGGACGTGGTTTTTTACGTCTTTGATCAGCGCCTCATCCACCGCAACGCCCGGCAATGGCGTGATGTACGCATAGATGCCTTGCCCTTTGATATCGTGCGGATACCCGACCACAGCGCTTTCGACGATCTTGTCGTGGCTGTTGATCGCGTCTTCGATCTCGGCGGTGCCGATGCGATGGCCCGAAACGTTGATCACATCATCCACACGCCCAGTAATCCGATAGTATCCATCTTCATCTCGGATACACCCGTCTCCCGTAAAGTACATACCCGAAAACATCGAGAAATACGTCTGTTTGAAGCGTTCGTGATCGCCGTACACCGTACGCATGATCCCCGGCCAAGGCTCCAACATCGTCAAGATCCCTTCGCAAGGGCCATCGAGGATCTGGCCTTTTTCGTCCACGATCGCGGGCTTTACACCAAAAAATGGCAACGTCGCTTTGGTCGGTTTCGTCGCAATCGCCCCCGGCAAGGGCGAGATCATAATCCCCCCTGTTTCTGTCTGCCACCATGTATCGACGATCGGGCATCGTTCATGCCCGACCACTTCGTGATACCACAGCCACGCTTCGTGGTTGATCGGCTCGCCGACCGTCCCCAACAAGCGCAAGCTGCTCAGATCATGCTTTTGCACAAAGCTGTTTCCAAATCGCTCCAGCGCCCGAATCGCCGTCGGTGCGGTGTAAAAGATCGAGACTTTGTATTTGTCCACCACTTCCCAAAAGCGCCCAGCATCGGGGTAAGTCGGGATGCCTTCAAACATCAACGTCGTTGCGGCGTTGCACATCGGCCCGTAAATAATATAGCTGTGGCCCGTCACCCATCCGATATCCGCCGTACACCAATAGATATCCTCGGGCTTGTAATCAAAGACATATTTGAAAGTTGTCGCGGCATAGACCATATAGCCGCCTGTCGTGTGCAACACGCCTTTGGGCTTGCCCGTAGAGCCCGATGTATACAGAATAAACAGCGGATCTTCGGCATCCACCCACACAGGCTCGCAGACCTCTTCGGCACTCGCCATCAGCTCATGCCACCAACGATCGCGCCCTTCGACCATATCGACCTTGACTTGGCCCTTGGTACGGTCTGCAACGATACAAAGACGCACCGAATGGCCCTTCTTTTGGCAGATCCCAAGCGCGTCATCCGTGGTTTGTTTCAACGGGATCGGCTTGTTTCCGCGTATGCTTCCATCGGCGGTAATCACCACATCGCTGGCCGCGTCAAGGATGCGATCCGAGAGCGAATCAGCGGAGAATCCGCCAAAGACGATGGTATGAACCGCGCCGATCCGCGCACAAGCAAGCATCGCAAACGCAAGTTCGGGGATCATCGGCATATAGATCGCGACCCGATCGCCCTTTTTGACACCTTGGGCCTTGAGGACGTTGGCAAAACGGGAGACCTCGCGCAGCACTTCGTTGTAAGTGAAGCGCTTGTCTTCGCCGGGTTCGTTGCCTTCCCACAAGATCGCGATCTTGTCGCCATATCCGCGTGCGATCTGTGCATCGAGCGCGTTATAACAAAGGTTGGTCTTCCCACCCACAAACCATTGGATATCGATCTTGTCCGTAAAGTCGTACGAACGCACCTTCGTCCAAGGCGCTTGCCAATGGAATCCTTGGGCGATCTCTGCCCAAAAACCGTCGGGATCTTGGATCGAGCGGTCGTACATCGTGCGGTAGGCTTCGAGGGACTTGACATGGGCTTGTTTGCTGAATGCTTCTGAGGGCGGATAGAGCTTGTCTTCGAGCATCGGTGGGCCTCCTTGGTTCGTTGGAAAAGGGCGTAAACAGGTTAGCCAACCACCCGCCACTGTCAATGCTTCGAGAAACCAAAGGCGAAGATGCGACCCGCTGCGCGGCGAGATCGCGTGGGGCTTGTCAGGAGCATGGGGGCGGTGTTATACCAAACGGGATCATGCCTTGGATTCGCGGCATTTGCCAAAGCCCTTTTTGGATGGAGATGGGTCGATTGACCACCAACGCACACCCCCCCCAACCCCAAGACAACGCCCGCCGTCACGAGATCCTCGTCGTCGATGACGAACGTGGGATGCGTCGCGTCTTATGCGCGATGTTGGAAAAAAAAGGCTACTTTGTCCACACCGCTGCGGATGGAATTGAAGCCGTCTCGCTTTTGGCGGAGCGCCCTATCGCCGTCCTGATCACCGATATCAAGATGCCCAACATGGACGGGATGGCTCTTTTGGATCACGTCCTTGCGCACCATCCACACATCCCCACCATCGTCATTACAGCACACGGGACCGTCGATAACGCCGTGGTTGCCCTCAAAAAAGGGGCGTTTGATTACATCACCAAACCCTTCGATATTACTGAGATGCAGGTGATCGTTGAAAAAGCCCTACACACCCGCGAACTCAACGATCGCAACTATCATCCTGACCCCGAAGAGATCGGTCGATACGACATCATCGGTCGCTCCAAACAGATGATGGCCGTCTATGACGTGATCTCCAAAGTTGCAGACACCCCCTCCACCGTCTTGATCACGGGCGAAAGCGGAACAGGAAAAGAACTGATCGCCCGCGCATTGCACCAACACAGCAGCCGCCGCAACAAGCCTTTTATCGCCATCAACTGCGCTGCGATCCCGCAAAACCTGATGGAATCAGAGCTTTTCGGTCACGAAAAAGGAGCTTTCACAGGGGCGATATCTTCGCGTGCAGGGCGTTTTGAGTTGGCCCACGAAGGAACCCTTTTTCTCGATGAGATCGGCGAGATCCCCGTCGAGATGCAAGTCAAGATGCTACGCGCCCTCCAAGAAGGCAGTTTCGAACGCGTCGGTGGCATCCAAACCATCAAAGTCGAAGTCCGTGTCGTCGCTGCCACCAATCAAAACCTCCAAGAAAAGATCAAACAAGGGACCTTCCGCGAAGACTTGTTCTATCGATTGAACGTCGTTCCGATCCATCTGCCGCCTCTGCGCGAACGCCGTTCCGATATCCCCCTGTTGGTTCAACACTTTATCGACAAATTCAATCTTCGCCTGCGAAAGTCCATCGAAGGGATCACCCCCGAAGCGCTGAATTCTTTGCAAGAATACCAGTGGCCGGGTAATATCCGTGAGCTTGAGAACGTGATCGAACGCTGCCTGTTGTTCGCTTCGGGCGCGCAGATCACGCTCCAAGAACTCCCCCCCGAACTCTTGCAAAGCGGTGCGCAGGGCGGCGTCTATATCCCACCCGCCATCGCTTGCGATATGAGTATGTCTCTGCCAGAGCTTTGGAAGATCCAAAAAGAACGACTGGAACGGGAGATGTTGCGGCGTGCGCTCGATCAAACACAAGGCAACGTCACCAAAGCCGCCGATCTGCTCGGCATCAGCCGCAAAAGTATGCAAAAAAAGATGAAAGATCTAGGTCTTCGTGAACATGCTTGAACGATGTTTTTTTTGGCGATATCGTCTTGGAGGCGCGTGATGAGTCGATGGTCTATGCTCCTTGCTCGGAGCTTGTTGTGTCTCACGATCTTGTTGGTCGGCCCTGCCATAGCATCTGCGGCGTTTATCACAGACGTCACGGACTCCTTCGATCCCGAAAATCGACGGCCTTTCGGCTTTCGCTTGTTCGTCTCTTATGAGTTTCAATCCACCTCCGCAGAGATCGCCCGCGAATACTGCCGCGTCTCTAGCGATCCCGCCTACAACCGCTCCTGCCGCACTCCGCCGCGCCCGGGCCGCTCGCCCTACGACGACCGCTTCTTTGACTACGCCCCCGAATTCGATCTCTCACGATTCCAACACAAGATGGATATCCGCGCTGCCATCGGCCTTTACAAAGATCTCGAACTCTTTGTCAACGTTCCCCTAATCTTCTCCGAACAGTTTAACATCCGCACCAACAGCGCCGATCAGCGTTTTGCCAACGCCACCCTCGTCAAAGAAAATATCATCCCCTCAAGCTCCCTCAACAACGAAGAAGCCACCGCCCGCCACGGTTTTGGACTCGGCGACCTCTCTCTCGGCCTACGTTGGGGCGTCTTCAACGATGCTCGCGATCGCGGCAAAGCAAGCTGGGTCTTGGGCATCGAATGGACCCTTCCCACCGGCGAAGTCTGGGCCCCGGGCGATCCGCGAGCCTTTACACCAAGCGGTGGTGCTGGCGTTGGGCGCGGCGCACACGTCCTCCACTTCAATGTCTCGCTCAGCAAACGCATCTCGATCTTCGATCCCTACGTGCAGATCTGGTACAAACTCTACCTGATCGAACAGAATGTCAAAGAAGGCTTACAACGCTTTGCGACAGGTGCCGATGCAAAAACCCCCCGCGTGATCGAAGAAGCCCTTGCACCCGGGCATCACGGGGGCCTGCTCTTTGGCACCGAGATCGTCATCTGGGAAAACCTCGCCCGCGAACAAAAACTTGCGCTCGATCTGCGCTTTTCTTTTACAGGCCGCTTTGAAGGCCGCGACTATACGATGTTTACCGACTTCCTCTCGGCTTATCAGCCCCGCGTCGGCGAAACCTTTACTCGTCAAAGTCTGATCACCGACCACGAACAATCCTTTACTTACGGCGGGATGGCGGCTTTCCTCTTCCGCCTCGCACGCTACGGCCTGATCCGTGTCGAAGGGCGCGTCGATTATACCCCGCCCTTCTTTGTCACCTACGCCAAACGCGGCGTCGACAAAGACGGCAACGGCTACGTCAACCCCGGCACCGACGAAGAATACCCCTACCACGTCCGCGATCTCGATGGCATCGGACGCCGCATCCAACAGCGAAACACCCTCACTTGGGCCATCATGATCACCGCTGGCCTCACCATCTAATTACAGGTTAGCCCGTAAAGCCCAAGTGCTTCAGCCTTGGGTGGTTCACAAGAGACGTCGACGCCACACCAGCGCAAACAGCGCAAGCAGCGCATACAGCGAGATCTCGGAGGGAGGGGGGGCGAGTTGGCAGCCGCAACCAGCAGGTCGGCAAGCGTGGATGGATTGCTCTTTGTCCTGTTGGCAAGTCAAACCGTCCTTGCAGCGGCGCGCAAAAGAACAGGCTTGTTTTTCCTCGATGGTTCCGGGTGAAAGGCAGACGCAGCGCTCCGATTCTTTCGAGCAGGACTCTTCAAACCGCGTATGATCGCGGCATCGCTGCGGTACGGTGCAATCGCTGTCTTGTTTGCAGAGTCCTTGCGGCTCCTCCAAAAAGGGCTTTAGCCACGCTTGATAAGCATCGACCCGCAGATACGCGGTCATGCCATCACAAGCAGGCTGGTTGGGTCCTGCCAAGGAACCCGTCACGTGCGAAGCCACCCCAAGGATCGAAATCTGCTCGCCCTCTTGGAACAACGCAGGGCCACCAGAATCGCCGCTACATGGGCTTTTGTTGGCTTCAAACACGCGAAAAAAAGACGGGATCACCGCAGATATCGGCAGACTGACCGAGTGTTTTCGTTTGGCCTCGATCGTCTGAGGGCGCGTTTGGAGCAGCCCCATTGGCATCAGGTTAAGAAGTAAAAGCAGATTCTTGTGGCATAATGGCGCACCTCAAAACGCGAAAGGGGAATAGAGATGTTCACACAAAGCGCCGAAGCACAAGAGTTCACCGCCTCATTTGAGAAGATGTTCA
>JAKLKB010000129.1 GCA_023150835.1 Myxococcota bacterium
GATCCTTCGGTGTGAAACACGCCAAGAGGCGGACGGTTTTGAGCAGCGGTTATACCAGCCCTTCTGTGGGGGCTTTGCGCGTTATCTGGCATCAGAGATCGCGTATGGCGGCGGGAAAAACAGAACGAGCTAGATCAGAGGCAACACAACGAAAGAGAGGATGGGAGGGAGTCGAACGACGAGCTAGATCAGAGGCAACACAACGAAAGGGAGGATGGGAGGGAGTCGAACGGCGAGAGGGCGGGAGGGGGGGACAGATCAGAAGCAGATCGCCTTGTAGGTGATCTCGATCTTGGCCCCTGCGGGGGGGGCATTGTTGAAGGCAACGCTGTTGTCTGTAGGGACATAAGCCCAACCGTTGGTGGGGTCGGCTTGTGGGACATTTTGCCCGTTGACTTTGACGGTGACAGTCGCGGGATCAGCGGGGCGCGAAAGGAAGAACTGTTTGCGATAGCCAAAGGTGACTGCACCGATCTGGCTGAGCGTTCCGGCCCAGTTGTTGTTGCAGATCGAGGCAACGACGCCGTTGGTGGCGTTGATCACGTCGAGATAGCGACCGCTCGAAGAAGCGGACTGACCGCCACTTGAGCAGCTATTTTGTTTCGTGGCAGGATCATAACCGATCACGCCGTTGACACGGAGAAGATCGGGGTTGCGGACGCCTTTGATGTTGCGGAAAAAGTTGATGTAGTAGGGAGTGGTGCCGGGCGAAGAATCGGGTTCATCGGAGATGATGATGATCGCAAGCGAGGCATCATTGCGCAAAAAGCCTTTGTTTCCGCCTTGTGCGACATCCGTATTGATCAGCGGATGCGAAAGAGCAAGGCGAGCAGCTTCCAAGCCTTGTTCATTGGCAGAGCCGTTGGTTCCGACGTTTGCGTTTTGTCGGAAAACGGTGGCGAGGCTGGGAGTTGCGTTGTCCATAATCTTGGGACTGCCGCGCAATCCTCCCGGGGTGTTGTTGCCGCCGCCGATCGGGGTTCCCGTCGTGACATCGGTGGTGGTGATGCCGATCTGGAAGTCCACTTTGAGGTTCTGCGCAAAAGTGATGAAGCTCGTAAAGTTGCTTCCGAGGCTGGATTGTTCGTCGCCCATCGAGCAGGAGTTATCCACGACGAAGAGGATATCGACTTTGGGTTGGGTCGCTTGGTTGAAAACGTCGGTCTGTTCGGCATTTGTGGTGCCTTCGGCAGCGAGAGGAACGGACAACGGGGATTGTTGTGTAAGGGAGTGTTCGACTTCAAGAACGGCGTTTTGCTTGATGGCGGCGGTGGCGCGATAGGCCACTTTGATCTCGGATTGTTGGCCTGCGTTGATCGTAAAGGGGGTGGTTTGGGCCTGTACAATACGGAAGCCGTTGGCTCCAGCCGCAGAGAAACCGACTTTGTTCACGGTGATGGCGGCAGGACAGGTGTTATAGACCAAGATGCTTTCGTTTCGAGAAGAACAATTGACTGTGACGAGGCCGATATTGAGTTGATCGGGTACGACCTCGACGCAAGATTTGATCGCAAGGCCGGTCAGATCGGCCTCTCGGTAAGGTGGTGTGCCTTGGAGAGAGACGCGAAGCTGTCCATCAAAAGAAGGCGACCCAAGCGGATTGGCTTCTTTTTCTGCAACAGGCGAAAAACCAACATCAATGTTCACGGACTGCGAGGGTTGGATAACAAGCGGCGGATTGCACACACCGTTGGGGCATTGAGGTGGGAGAGCGGGCAAGACAAAGACATTGGGTCCGCTGTACGGGGGGAATCCGCTGCGGTCGATGAAGGTCTCGATCTTGGTGATGGTGCAATCGAGAGCGCCTTGGTTGGTCCAGACGATCGGGATGGTCTTGGTTTTACCGATAACGGAGAGGCCGAAGTTGACGAGTTGCGGAACAGGGATCAGGTCGCAGATCCGTGCGGTGCTGCCTTCACCTTCGAGGGCGACGCGGATCATCGGCTCATCAGGATCATCGCTGCGAACTTCGATGGCTCCGGCATCTTGGCCTGCATCGATCGGTTCGTAGAGGACATTGAGCGTGGCAAACTTGTTGGGTCCGAGCTTGAGCGGAAACGTCGGCGGGTTATCGAGTTTGAATTCTGGCGAGGAACCTTGGGCGATCTGGACAAAGTTGACGGTAAGCTCGCGGTCGCCGATGTTTGCGATGGTCATCGGCAAGATCTTTTTCAGAGCCACGCGGCCAAAGTTGATCTTGCGGGGCGTGACGTCGATGTTGGGGGCGGAGACTTTTCCAGACAAAGGAACATCCACGACAGGACTGGATGGGTCGTTGGACTCGACTTGCACGACGCCTTGGTCGCCAGCGCCCGTACTTGGGCGGTATTCGATCACAACAGGGCGGCTTTCACGCGGTTGCAGGATCAAGCCCGTGATGGTGGGAACGATAAAAGCACCGCTTGAACCAGCCTTGAGCGAGACTTTTTTGACTTCGAGGGGTGCAGAGCCGACGTTGGCGATCTGCAACGCTTCGCGCTTGGTTGAGCCGGAAGCGACGAAGCCAAAGTCGATCTGTGTGGGCGTCACTTGGATAGAAGGCGCAGCCAGCTTGCCTTCAAAGCGCAAGAGATAGGTCTCCCCACGCAAGTTGGGATCGGGATCGCTTGGAGAGCAGCTACCGCCTTCGCATTTGAAGGCCATCGTTCCGAGATCAGGGTTGCGCGTGGTGGGCGAATACTTGGTTTTGAAAGTAAAACTGGTGCCGACTTTGAGTTCTTTGGGGCCTTCGGGTTTGCCATCAGGGAAGGTAAAGCCCGGACTCGACGCGGGATCCCACAAGATACTAACGATCTTGAGATCCGCGTTTCCTTTGTTTTCGACGCGCACCTCGATCTCTTTGGTGTCGTTTTGTTGCAACTCGCCGAAGTCTACGGGGCTTGGTGTGATCACAAGGCGCGGCTGTGTTGCACTCGCCAACAGCGGAACATCGAGGAACCCTTCTCGCGGGATCACCGCGCTACTCTCGACACGCAAGCGCCCAGAAGCCGCGCTTCCCGCAGGAGCCGTGTAGATCACACGCAGCGTAATCTGATCGCCTGTTTTGTAGGATTTCGGAAGCGTCGGTAGGCTCGCAGGATCGATGCGAAAAAAGCTCTTTCCTTGATCGATGGCGATCGAATTAATCTGAACGGGACCTGTCTTGACTTCGATCAATAGGCTTTTTGCGTCTTCTTGGCCTTGCGCTCCTGAAAAGGTCAGCGTATCGGGAACAGCTTTGATCTCGGTGTTGGCTTGCCCAACGCCGTCATCGCATCCGCACTGCATCAAAAAAGGCGAACACATCAAAAGCACACAAAACAGCATACGCCGCATCAAGATTGTCTGTGCTGGCATCGAGCACTCCTTTCACATCAAACAAGTGGGGTATCCATCAGGATACAAAAGCTCGAAAAAACAGGCTGATCTCCGCATCCCTCCAACGAAAGACTGCCTTTCCTTAAAAACGGTCTCTTGCCGATCCGTCCAATTATCCGTCGAGTCGGTACAAAAGAAAGGAACAAATGCGGAGAAACCACAAGAATCAATCTTCTACTTTGAGGATCTCGGTTTTTTTGCCGGTCAATCCGCCTTCGTCGGTCACTTCGAGCGTCACTTTGAACTCACCACGCCCATCCACCAAAAAAGTCGGCGTCTTGTCCGTTTCGCTGCTAAGCTTACTCGCCGAACCCAACGGGACTTCGAGAGTCCATTTGTAGGCGGTAATCTTTCCCTCACGATCAAAACTGGTGGAAGGATCAAGCTTGACGCGGGGCCGCTCACCACCCCGAAAGACAGGATTGGGGATGGGCTTGTCGACATCCGCAGCTTGGCAGACGTTCCCGCTGACTTCGGCACAGAGAAAGACAAAGCGCGCAAACGGAGGGATATTGACTTCAGTCCCAGCATTGATCGCGACGACGATCCCCGACGTGGGATCTGCAAAAGCAGCATCGTTGGTTTTAACAACAACGCCCGCAGATACGGCAGTTTGTGCGGTGGGTGCAAAGATGACTTCGACTTCAAGGATCTGACCTTTTGCAAGCACAATCGGAGCGGCCTGTGTGGGGACAGGAACTTCTTGTCCACCTTTTCTGAATTTTCCAAGCGTCAAAGAAGCGGGTGCAGCGCCTTTTCCATCATCGCTGGTCAGTTTCACCTCGGAGACTTGTAGGTCACACAGCGAGTTTGCGGGATCGGGCTGCAATTTGAGTGTTTTGGTTTCCGTTTTCCCCACAGCGATGTTCGAGAACGTCATCAATGACGAGTCGACGCTGCCGCGAGTGGGACTGCTGCCTTCAAGGCGCAACGAAAGCTGTTGCGCAGCAGGGGGTTGCCCTTTGTCTTTGTCGCCTTTTTGGAAGATGGAGTTGCTATTGATGTTGAGAAGTGCTTTGTGATCACCGCAGGTCTTGGGGGTGTACTGGACCTTGAATTCCATATCTTGGCTGGGCGTAAGTGCAAAGTCTTGGTTGAGTTCGATGGGTTTCCCGTCTTTGCCTTGGATGGCAAAAGACTTTGCGGGATCTTCTTGAACCCAAACAAAACGAAACTTGAGTTCGCCCGTTGTTGCGGCGTTTCGGATGATCAAAGTGTCGACTTTGCTTTTGTCTTTTTCAATCTTGCCAAAAGAGATCAAAAAGTCCTTGTCACCGACCACTTGGGCGCTCACGTCGATCTTGGGTTCACCGCCGCGTGTTTGCATACGAATCTCTGTCTTCACATCGCCGATGCTTGTAGGATCGTTGACATTTTTGGTATTCGAAACAATCAACACCTTGGCAAGTTGAAAGTCGTTGCTGTTGGAGAAGGTAAACTCCACAGAAAATTCTTTTTTCTCACCGGGCTTGAGCTTGAATGGAACGGAGGGAAAAGGAACACATTGTTGCTCATCGGCCCCAAGCGGGCATTGATCGGAGATCAATTTGAACTGCGCGCTTGCCGCAGCATCGAGCTTGATCGACTTGATCTCCAGATCTTGAGCGGTAAGAGCAGGGTCGATCTTGTTGCGGATGGAAAACTTTTTGTAGATCCGCAGCCCTGCAGGACGAACTTCGCCGATGTTCCAGCTATCGGGCGTCAACTCGATCTCGGGCAAGATCGGCGGAACGGTTTTTTCTTCGGGGCAGGCGGTTTGAAAAACACCCATCACCAACAAAAGCAGCGCCCACACCGAGATCTTTGCGATCCGTTGCGGCCAAAATTGTCGCACAAATACATCCATGACGTTCTTTCCTAACTTGATTCTAGCGCGTCGCTTCGATCAAAGCACGCAGTCCACAAGGATCAGGCTCCTCTTGACAGCCTTTTGTCTTGCACTTGTAGCAAAATCGACCGAGAGAGGCAAGAGAGACACACGCGGATGCTTTGCGGCAAACGCGGCTTCGCGCACGATGGGTTTGTCGATCATGATGGGCTTGTGGGTATCGAAAGATGATCTGGCTTGGTTGCGTCCCATTGTTTGAACGGTTGTTATGAATAACAGAGAAGCTCACACGCAGCAAGTCTTTTTTATTTGTATCGGATGAGCGTGACACAGTTAACCCCAAAAAACCCTTCGACGGCGGACGATCATTGAAACGGGGATGATGAGCGTGACACAGTTAACCCCAAAAAACCCGTGTTCGCGCCGCTTGAAGCGACAGCGTCGTTTGTCAGGAAAACCATCGCTCTCTTCGCCCCTCTCGGGGTCCATAGAGCTGCGCTCTATGGCGGAGTATGGAACCTCGCCCCACAAGACCTATCCAACGAAGCCCGTCGTGTGAGCAGTTCAAGCAGAAGGGTTGCGAAAGGTCTTGATCTTGTCGAGGGGGTGACTATAATCCGCCATTCTTTGCGCAAGTGTATCGTGCGGAGGCACGCGGATAGGCTCTCCGGGTCGAAACGCTGCGCATGGCGCGTGCGGCTCACGAAAGACAGACAATCGAACTAAGGTGGAATATCATGTTAGAGAAAATGCGGACACACTCCCGCAACTGGCTGATCTCGTTTCTCTTTGGCATCATCATCGTGGTCTTTGCAATCAACTTTGGCCCGGGCTTCGATCAGCTCAACCAAACGGGCTGCGTGCGCAACGCAGGGAATGCAGCGACGGTCAACGGCGAGCCTATCTCGCGGCAACTCTTTATGATGCGCTGGCAAAACTACTTACAAGCGCGTCAGATCCCACCGCAATTCATTCAAGCCCTCGACCTAAAAGGCCGATTGATCGGCGAGATGATCGATGTGCTGTTGCTTTCCCAAGCGGCTCGCCGTTATGGGGTTCAGATCGCCGACGAAGAAGTCCAACAACAGATCATCGAATCGCCCGAGTTCCAAAACAACGATAAGATCTTTGATCCAGAGCGTTTTCGTCGTTTGGTGAGCTATTACGGCCTCACCACCGAACAATACCAAGAACAACGTCGCCAACTCCTTCAAGCCGATCGGATGCGCGCTGTGTTGACGGCAGGCGTACAAGTTTCGGATGACGAAGTGTTGCAGCGTTACAAAGAAAACAATGACAAAGCCAAGATCGCCTTCCTTTCGCTTCCAGCGACGGGCATCAAGCTGGATGTCAAAGTCAGCGAGCAAGATATCGATGCCTTTGTCAAAGACAGCGGCAACGAAGAAAAACTCAAGAAGCTTTACGACTCGCGCAAAAGCAGCTACGAGCGCAAAGTGCGCGTCAGCCACATCCTCGTGAAGACCGATCCTGCACGTGCGAATGATGCCGCCTACATCGCAGAAAAGCGCAAAAAGATCGATGATATCCGCGAAAAAGTGCTGAAAGCCCCCAACGACTTCGCCAAGCTTGCCCGCGAGCAATCCGACGATCCCACTCGCGCAAACGGCGGTGACTTGGGCTTTATCAACCAAGTGATGATGGTTCCGCCCTTTACCAAAGCCTCCTTCGCTCTCAAGCAGATCGGCGAGATCAGCCCCGTAGTACTCACCAACTTCGGCTACCATGTGATCAAACTGACGGGTGAACAGCCCGAACGCACCTTGGCTGACATGAAGCTCAAACGCGAACTTGCCCGTGAATTGGTCGAAACCGAACGCAACCAAAACGCCACGATGATCCTCGCCAAACAATTTCTCGCAGAAGCCCAAAAAGGCGCACGCTTCGAGGATATCGCCAAGCGTTACCAAAAACAGGACGCCCCCAAAAAGGACGCGACCTCGCAACCCACCTCCGTAGCGTCTCGCCCTGCTTCACAAACGCCTTACTACGCCCAACTTGTAGGCAAAGTCGTGGTCAAAAGCCCCGCAGCATTTACACGTTTTCCCGACAACGTTCCTGATATCGGAAGCATCGAAGAGAGCAAGTCTCTTGTCCATGCGGCTTTTTCGATGAAGCCCCAAGAACTGCTGAACCAACCTTTGGTGATCAAAGACAAGATCTTCTTGGTACAACTTCGCAAACGCATCGATCCCAATATGAAAGAGTACGAGAAAGAAAAAGAGCAGCTTCGAGAACGAATGCTGAACCGCAAAAAGTCTCTTCTTGTCCAAACATGGCTCGAAAATATGCGTAAAAGCGCGGATATCTTCAAAAACAAAACCATCCTCTCTTACGGCCCCAACCTCAACTAGCCCTCCCTCAGACACTTTCTGCCCCTCTCCATCCTGCTTTCCAACCACCATCTCAAAAATAAACCCGATCCGCTTGAATCATGCGACGGGAAGGTCCGTCCATGCAGCCATACGAAACCCTGCGAGGACACAGGTCGTTGACCGCTGCTGCTTTTGATCGCAAGGTGAAAAAAAGTCTCGAACGCCTTAAAAAGAACGAGACAAGGAGGTCATCATGTTTCACGACCGCTGGCTTCGATGGGTGGTCTTTTCTAGCGTGTTGGGTGGGGTATTTTTGGGATGGGTCGATCGCAGCGCGTGGGCCCAATGCAACCAAACGCTCTGCTATGTTTGGGATATCCGCAAAAAGCGCTGCACTTTCCGTTGCAAGGCGGGGCGCGAGATGTGTTTTCGCGGAAAGTGTGTGCGACTCAAACGTTGCCGCTCGCTGCGATGTGAACGGTTCGATCCCTCGAAAGGGCGCTGTGTCTCACAATGCCGCCAAGGGATGTTCTGTCACCAAGGCCGATGTACCCGCCGATGCCCACGACCCCAATGCTACCTACAAACAACAAAACGTTGCGTCCAACGCTGCCCACCAAGAACGCGCTGTTTGAACGGCAAGTGTGCAAAAGATTAGGCGTCGTCAACATCTCGATCATTCGGGGACTTTGCGCGTTGAGACGACGCAACCAAGCGCGTTCGATGGCGTCAGCAACGTATGCGACTTGACAAGCACGGGGGAAAGGGGCTAGAGAAAACAGGGCAAAGAACTGCAAACCCACACCATCGGGCCAAAAAAACGATGAAGATACGCTGTGATAACTGCGCGACGGTATTTATGATCGAGGACGCCTTGATCTCGGATAAGGGAGTCAAGGCACAATGCCCAAAGTGCGGGCATCAAAAGGTCGTATGGAAACACAACGCCATCCAAGAAACATCATGGATCGACGCACCCGAAGGAAGCTCCGCCGCCACCGCGAACCCATCCAACTGGATGGACGAGCCGCTGTCTGGCGTGCTGCAAGAAAAACTCGCTTCGATGGACAAAGGACCCGCCCCGCTGCTTGGAGGGAGTCCTCCCTTGTTTGGTGGGGGCGATACCGCACGCGGAGGTTCGCTGTTGCCCGGTGGACCCACAGCCAGCTTGTACCCGCTCTCCAGCGCGTCGTCCGACAGCTTGTATCCCGCAGGAGAACAAGAACCTCTCGGTGGTGCGCTTTATGGTGCAGGCACAGGAGCTCGTGGAGCAAGCCTTTATCCAGCAAGCCCTTCGCAAGACCTCCTTCCTCCGCTTGGTTTGGAATACGAAGACTCTCTGTCGGGTGGTGGCTTTGGAGCGCCCACCTCGATGGTCTACAAGCCACACGGAGCGCCGGAAACACTTTCCCTAGACGAAGAGGCCGGTGATTCGCTCGCCCTACACGTCCCACCCACCACGTTGACGGCGAGAGGCACCATCGCCTCCAGCGAGATCGGTCGCAAAACCACAACAGAGGCCGAGCAGCCACCCGTCGATCCAGAGTGGATCAAAGTCCGCCGAAGCAGCGACAAAAAAGAGATCGGCCCGATGACCCTTCAAGAAGTGCGCTCTCTCTACGCACACGGAAAGATCTCTTTGCTCGACGAGTGCGCAGGACGCGATGGAGGATGGCGTCTGATCAAAGCGGTTCCCGAGATCGAAAGCATCCTCAGCCGAACCCCACAGATCACCGAAAAAACCCCCGAGACCAAAGGAACCACCAAAGCGGCGAAAAGCAGCAGCGAAGGAGGGAGTTTCGTTTGGGTGGTCTTGAGCCTTTTTCTGTTGGGCGGTGGCGCGGGTGCTGCTTATTTCTTGCGCCCGTATCTCAAGTCCAACAAAGGTCCAAACCCCGAAGATGACGTTCCTCGTGCTGGCTTGCTTGAAACCAAGATCGAGCGGTGGAAAAAAAGTTATCCCGGACTCAAAGCAAGCCCTCGCCAAAGCAAAAAGATCGCAGAAAAAGGCATGGCCTTGTTCTATCGCGATCTTCAAAGCGACTATCGCGCCGCCAATGAGGTCTTCCAACAAGCTCTTGTGGCGTGGGACAAAAACGGAGATGTCATCGCAGCAATCGGCCTTTCCGTCTTATGGGGCTCGCAGGGATTGCCTCGACAAGGCCGCATCATCGAAGAGTTTGAAGAGATCCTGCGCGAACATACAAAAAAAATACCCACCAACCAAGCGATCAAAGCGGCCTTTGCAGCCTTTCTTGCAAGACAAGGAGAGTTCGCCAAAGCCACCGAACAAGCCAAACAAGCCGCTGCCAAAGCCCCGAAAGATCCGCTGGTTCTGTTGGTTTTGGGAGAATTGTTGCTCCAACAAGAACGCACAGCCCTCGAAGCTCGCCCCGTGTTGGAGCGCGTCGTCGAAACCCAACCCAAGATGGCCCGTGCGCGCTATCTACTCGCCAAAATACAAATCCAAAGCTCAAATCATTACCAAGCCGCTCAAAACCTCGAACCACTCGTGCAAAACAAGCATCTCCCCAGCTTGTTCTTGATGGCGGAGCTTCAGCATAGTCTCGGAAATTACCGAGACGCCAAACAAATCCTCAATCGGCTGCTTGCGATCGCCCCCCAAGATGATGAAGCTCGCTTGCTTTTGGGTATCCTCGAATATCAAACCGCTCGCAACTTCGCCGCAGCCAAGCGCCTTTTCGCTCGCCTCAACCAAAACTCCACCCAACGCGGCGTCTTGCGTCGTGCCCTGTTGCATCTCGCTTACGTCGCCTTGGAAGAAAACCAAACCCAAAAAGGCTTGGAGTTGATTGCACAGCTCGAAAAACTCGACAAACACTTCCTCCCGATCCTGTTCGCCAAAGCCCAACTCCTCGCAGCAAAACGCTCTTATCCCGAAGCCACCGCCGTTTTACAGCGATTGCTCCCACAAGTCTCCGAACCGCCACAACAGATCTTGCTTGGTTATCTCCACAACAAACAAAAACAACCCGACAAGGCCAACCAAGTCTTCCAACAAATCGCAAGTGAAAATCAACGATTCATCTGGTCTTATCTCTTCCTTGCCGCCAACGCGATCGATGCCAACAACGCCACCCAAGCCTTCATCTACATCAAAAATGCCCTTGATATCGAACCGCCCTTGTACACAAGCAACTTGCGCGTAGGCCCTTATCCTCTCTCTCGACGTTTTCTTCGCGGCTTAGCCAAAACCTTCCGAGACGCCCGAACAGAGGACTCTTCCATTACCTTGGCTGCCGCAGGCATCGTGTATTACCAACTCGGCGACAGCAACGAAGCCTCCAACTACTTGAAACGGGCCCGTTCACGCGACGCCAACGCCCTTGCTGCGAACCTCTATCTTGCACAGATCGCCTACGAAAAAAAGCAATACGCCGCAGCGCAAAGCTACGCACGTCGGGTGTTTCAAACATACACCCAACACCCCATAGCCGGCACGATCTTGGGGCTGTGCGAGTTTCAAAAAGGCAGCGAAAAAAAAGCACTGGGCTACTTTTCACAGATCGAAGAAGCCCGCCCTTGGTATCTTTACGCACGCGCACACCGCTTGATCCTCTTGCACAAAAAAGGCGAAAAGAAGGACGCCCAAGAACTGGCTCGTTCTTTGTTGACCTTGTATCGCTACAACCACGACTTGTTGCGTATCCTCTACAGCATCCAATGGTAGCCCCCTCTGCGGCGCGAGAGACTCCACAACACACTCAGACCCGCACAACTTGATCGCCTAGCACCACCGACAAAAACACTGATCCCGATCAAACAGTTCAAACAGTTCAAACAGTTCGAAACACAAAACGGCGCGATGGTTCGAGCCATCCGCCCCCAACATCGAGCATAACGAGGGAGTACGATGGAAAATCCGTTGGTAGCGGTTGTGATCTCTGCCGAAAATGAGCTGGCTTATATGGAAGAATGCGAGCGAACCCTGATCGGCTTTGGAATCCCTTTTGAATCCCGTGTGCTCTCACTCCAGCAAGCTCCTGAGCACTGTATCGATTGGGCGCGTTCCGTCGAAAAGCGCGGTGTCAAGGTCGTGATCGCAGGTTCGAGTTGGTCTGCTCCCTTGGCTTCGGTGCTTTCTTCTTTCACCATTCTTCCCGTAATCGCCGTCCCGCTTCCCATCTCTCCGATGCACGGGCTCGATGCGCTCATGGGCATGGCGCAGTCCTATGTGGGCGCACCCATCGCAACGATGGCCGTCGGCAAACCCGGGGCCGCCAACGCGGGACAATTGGCCGTACAGATCTTGGCTTTGCAGTTCCCTCAGCTTGCAGACCAATTGCGCGCCTACCGTTCGGGCCTTGCAAAACAAGTCGAAGCCAAAGACGGTGCGCTCTACCAAGATCGCCAACGCCGTCGCCTTGGGAGTTGAGCCATGCGGATCTGGCTGGTGTGGAGTGCCGTCCTTTGGGTGTTTTGGCGATCTTTGGGCGCAGAGGTACTCGCGGCCCCTCCGCCCGGCCAAAGCGCGCTACTCAACGGTATGCACGATATCGAATCTGCCGCGTGGATGAAAAATGCCACGCCCGGTTGCGACAAAGGCTGGATTACCGATCTCCGCTACATCGGCACACAAGGCAACCCCGCCGCCGACTGCCATCTAGCCACCACCCAAGCAGGCCTCTCGATCATCCAACGCCTTGATGTCAGCGGCTCCGAATCTTATCCCCACGATCCCGCCCAAGCCACCGCCTTCGCCAACACCTTCGCGGCCTACGTCGCTCAATGCCCCAATATCCACGTCTGGATCGTCGGAAACGAACCCAACTTTACGGTCCACAAAAGCGATCCCGACTGCTCTTCTTCGGCTTATGCCAAGGCTTATGCCGAAGTCCACAAGCGCGTACATGCCTTGCCCGGACACCAAGACGATATCGTCCTTCTCGCCTCCAACTCGCCCTACTCTCCGGGATGTTTGGCAAGTCTTCGTTCCATCATCCGCTACGTCAAACAAGAAGGCGTACAGCCCGATGGTTTCGCTGCTCACGCCTACACACGCGCCCCCAATGCCGGCCAGATCAACGCAAGCCTCGTCACCGATACACGCCGTCAGACCGACCCCACCGTCGACGAATGCCCCGGGCCGATCACTTGGAATGACACATGGTACTCGCATTTCTTGATCTACCGCGATTACATCGGTGTGATGGAATCCGAAGGTATGCGCGGAAGCCCCGTCTTTATCACCGAAAGTGGCAACGCTTGTGATCCTGTCCGTGGCAACGCTTGTTATCCCAACGCCGACGTCGGCTATTTCCAAGCCCTCTACAAAGAAGCCCATCAGTGGAACAGCAACAGCGCCAACCTCACCAAGATCCGTGCGATCACGCCCTATCGATGGACGATCAACGATGATGGTACAGGACGAGACTTTGCCATCGGCCAAAAGCCCGGGCTGTTGGGAGATCTGACCAAAGCCTTCGCTCAACGCTACGCATGGACCACCATCGGATGTGGAGGCCAAACAGGTTGCACCAAAGATGCGGATTGTCCTCAAGGACAGCGCTGTGACACTCCAAGCGGCCAGTGCGTCGCTCCACCCTGCAAACAGGCCGCAGACTGCCCAGCAAAGATCTGTAGCCCCAACAATTGTTCAACATCTCCCGGCCAATGCGTGGACAAAGGCGAAGGAAGTTTTTCTTGGCAAACCAACCCACCCGTCGCTGGGCAAGACCTGCGCATCCAGTTCACTCACCCTTCTGGCTGGACACACATCGGTCTGCGTTATTGTGGCCCTGCCTCGGGCACAGGCCGCGATCTCAAGATATCACGAGACCCCCAAGATCGACCGATCTGGGCCTTCACCATCGGGCCCCTTCCTGCTGGACGTTATCGCGTCGACTTCACCGCCGATAGTGAAACCCGCATCATCGGCTCCACCGAGCTGATCGTCCCTTCCCCTTGCTCTCCCAAACCCGAAGAGTGCAACAACCAAGACGACGATTGCGACGGACAGATCGACAATGGCCTCTCGCGCCCCTGCTACGATGGCCCGCCTGAAACGCGAGGGCGCTTGCCTTGTCAAGATGGCGCACAGCTTTGCAATGCCGGTGTCTGGGGGCCTTGCGTCGGACAATCCTTGCCTGTCCCCGAACGCTGCAACCAAGCCGACGACGATTGCGACGGACAGATCGACAATGGCTGCAACCCTCACCCCGAACCTCTCTCCGAAACCGCCCACGAATCCGCCCCTCAAGAGCCTTCTCCCGACAGTGCCGCGAACGAGATATTGATCTTGGACGGCAGCGAACAAGACAAAGAAAAAACAGTCCTGCGCCCCACAGGTTGCGGCTGCACAGGCCCAGATACGCCCCTTTCGGGTGGGTTGCTTTTGGGTGGACTCTTGCTCTTGTTCTTGCTGCGTCGGCGATTTTAAGTGACCTCAACGTTGGCGCTTATTTCTCTTTGCCCCCTTGACTCTGACCGAGCAGGACGATAATACGTTTTTCAAACGAACGATACCTCTGCTTGAACAGTTTCTTTAATCACGTTTTTTCGATAAGGCCACGCGGTTGCGATCGTTTTGATGGGGCGCTGCCCCATACCCCGCAAGGAAACGCGGCTCCCTTGACCCCGTGTTGGCGAATGGATCTATGGTTTTTCAAACAAACAACTCCGTCGCTTGAAACATTACGAACACGGCGTTTTTTGCCCAATGCGTCAATCCTATCTCAAGTACGTGATCTCTATTGTGCCTGTCATCTGCGCAATCTTTATCGTACCGAAAGGAGAATTTTGAACATGAAGCTCCCGTTGTGTGAGGGGCTTTGGTCGAGACGACACCTTGTTGGGTGGTGCTTGTTCATGGTGTGTTGGTTTGCTTCATCGTGCATAATCGAACCATTACCGTACTTGCGCTGCTACCCATGCAGAAAAACTTGCATCGAAGAGCAAAAGTTGATTTGCGTGCAGGGTGTTTGCGTCCCCGAAGCCAACCCCGATCCCAAACAGTGTCGCGGCGAAAAAACCGACGGCGACACCGAACAAACTGAAATTCCCGAAGAGGCCACTCACTCCGAAGAGGCCGCAAATCCCGAAGAACCCACCACTCCCGAACCCGAGCCTTACATCGAAACTGAACCCGAACGCCCTGAAACCCCCGACACTCAACACGTACTCATCACCCTGCTCGAAGGCGATGATGATCGAGAGCAACCTCTCTCCTATCCCACCGGCACTTCCGCGCCTCCAAACGCCAAAGAAGCCAAATTCCGATTCCGCACTTCATGGCGTGTCTTCGGGGCGAACCTTCGTCGCATCGACTCTTGGAAACTACAATCCAAAGATAAATCTCAGACTTTTTCTCTTACTGCTACCGACATAAAGGATACCGACATGAAACTCACTCTCCCTGCTGCCCTCACTGCGGGCTTTTTTACTCTCCTTGGACTCATTGGCACCACCCCCACCGTTCAAGCCGAAGTTTACGTTCTCCAAGGCAAAGATGGCAAAGACGGCGCACAAGGCCCCAAAGGCGACATCGGCACGCAAGGCCCCGCTGGGAAAGACGGCCTCGGCTTCGATCCGACCACCCTCACCTTCGTCAACGCCCTCAAATCCGCTGTCTCCATCCAAAACAACACCCTCACCTTCAAAGCCGACACCATCACCGTCGACACAAAAACCTTCACCGTCAAAGGCGATACCAAACAAACCACCCTCACACTCGACGACTCCGCCCAAACCATCACCCTCGAAAAAGCCAATGTCCGTGTCGTCAACGGAACCAACAAAACAGACCAGACCAACAATCTCGGCAACCTGATCCTCGGCTACAACGAAGACGGTGGCACCACAAAAATACGCACCGGTTCTCACAACCTCATCCTTGGTACCGAACACAGTTATACCCGCCATTCGTCCATCCTTTCTGGCATCAAGCACACCGTCAACGCCGCCTACGCTTCCGCCATCGGTGGCTCTTCCAATACCATCACCAGCAACGCCCTCTACTCCGTTGCTATTGCTGGACAAAACAATACCTTCGCTTCCTCTGGCACTGCTCTTTATGCGGCTTCCCTTGGTGGCGAGGACAATAAAATCAATTCCAACTACGCCGCCGCTGTCGCTGGACAAAATAACAGTAATACAGGGACGCATGCCGCCGCTGTCGCTGGACAAAATAACAGTAATACAGGGACGCATGCCGCCGCTGTCGCTGGACAAAATAACAGCATCACAGCGACCCATGCCGCCACTCTCGCCGGCGGTGGAACGAGCACGAACGACAAAAACACCGTTTCTCAACCTTACGCGGCTGCCGTCGCTGGACAAAATAACACCGTTGACGGGAAGTATGCCGTCGCTGTCGCTGGACAAAATAACAGTATCATAGGAACCCATGCCGCCACTCTCGCTGGCGGTGGAACGGACGCGAACAACCACAAAAACACCGTTTCTCAATCTCACGCGGCCATTCTAGGGGGGCAAAACAACAACATCGATGCGGGTTCAAAGGCTGCCGTCGCTGTCTGCGGCTCTTTTGGCGTCAACTCCACTCTTTCCTCCTCCTCCTGTTGTGTTGGCAATCCTTGAGTCCCCCCTCCTCGATGCGCTTCCCTTTCCTGTTCCCCTCAAAACACCGACCGCTCTTGACACCTGCCGTTGCCTCTGCCATCTCTCTCCACAGCGTCTGCTTTTTCTACCACCCTTCACTTTATTTCTTGACATCACGGAGGCCCCATGCCACCGCCCTTTTTCACGCACGCTCCTCCTTCAAAACGTGCAAACCACCGATACTTCGCCCTTTTCATCTCAACTCTCTTTTCACTCTCCCTTCTTCCCCTTCACACCGCTTGTTTGCCTCCTGCTCCCCTCGACTGCACTCTTTGTCCAGCCGACCGCAACTGCGGAGTGAACACGGGCTTTGTATGCAAAGACGGCTATTGTGTCCCTGAGAGCGACCCCAACCCCGCTCGCTGCAAAACCGAACTCCCTGACGTCGGTTTGGAAAAGACCGAACCCCTCGACGAGACCTCTCCCGAAGAGGCCACCCACCCCGAAGAGGCCGCAAATCCCGAAGAACCCACCACTCCCGAACCCGAGCCTTACATCGAAACCGAACCCGAACGCCCTGAAACCCCCGACACTCAACACGTCCTCATCACCCTGCTCGAAGGCGATGATGATCGAGAGCAACCTCTCTCCTATCCCACCGGCACTTCCGCGCCTCCAAACGCCAAAGAAGCCAAATTCCGATTCCGCACTTCATGGCGTGTCTTCGGGGCGAACCTCCGTCGCATCGACTCTTGGAAACTACAATCCAAAGATAAATCTCAGACTTTTACTCTCACTGCTACCGATATAAAGGATACCGACATGAAACTCACTCTCCCTGCTGCCCTCACTGCGGGCTTTTTTACTCTCCTCGGACTCATTGCAAACACCCCCACCGTTCAAGCCGAAGTTTACGTTCTCCAAGGCAAAGACGGCAAAGACGGCGCACAAGGCCCCAAAGGCGACACCGGCACCGCTGGAAAAGACGGCGACACCAAGTTCACCGACGCCGATGCTACCGCCCTCAAAGCTCTCCTTCTCAAACTCCAAGCCAGCGGTGACAACCTCAACATCACCGCAAACACCGTTTCTTTCAAACCCACCTCCGGCGGCAATGTGACACTTGACCTCGGTGCTTCCGCCTCCCTCAAATCGGGCAACGCCACCCTCGACTTTGCGGGCGATGCCATCACCGTCACCTCAACCACTTTTTCCGTCGATACCACGTCCAAAATCGCACTCAAATCTCCCGATGTCGCCGTCGCCTCGACCACTTTTGAGGTCAAAGGAACCGCCAACAAAGTCTCCTTCAAAATCGATGACGCAAACAAAAAAGCGACCTTTGATACCGCAAACGTCCACGTTCAAAGTGGACTCGGGCAAACAGCCCCTCCCGGCCCGACCTCCAACGATCCCCCCCAAACCAACGGGCTTGGTAACCTTATCATCGGATACAATGAAACTCGCCCGTCTGGAAATCCTTTAAGAACAGGCTCTCATAATCTTATTATCGGCGCAGAACACCACTACACCAGCCACAGTGGCTTCGCTCAAGGTAAAACGAATTCGATTCGCGGGGAACTCGCGGGGGTCTTTGGGGGGTCAGGGAACACGGCGAGTTCCCAAGGAGCGGGGGTCTTTGGGGGGTCAGGGAACACGGCTTCGGGGGTTTTTTCATCCGTCCACGGAGGTGGCGGCAGTACAACGACGGACGGAAACAAAGCTGAAGCCAAATACTCGTCCATACACGGCGGGCGGGGGTGGAACATCGTTGCAGGAACAAACGATGCGAAAACTTTTCATGGCCAAATTGGAGAAATTGTACTTTGTGGCCCGTCTCCTTCTAAAACGTTGTGCCAGCAGTAAGTTTCTTCTGCCCCTTGATTCCGTGCGCCCAAGACATACCACATCGATTTGGATGTCTCGTTGTTTTCGCGATCGGATGGACGAAACGCGGCTAAAAAAAGAAATGACGTGTTCGCGCCGATTCGAACGGCAGGGATGCTGCTTTGAAGAAGGCTGATCACCCCGTCCGTACGGGGTCAAGGGAGCCGCGCTCTGTGGCGGGGCATGGGGCAGCGCCCCATACGCGCCAAGGCAAGCAAATCGCCTTGCGCTTATGGCACATCTCGACCGGGAAGCCACTCTTCCTCTTTGGCGAGATCTTGCGCTTTTGCCCGAATCTCCGAGGAGGAAGACTTATTGCGCGTGATCTCGATCAACACAGGCTTGGATCCTTCTAACTTGACGCGCTGGGCCTCCGAAGACCATTTGTCCTTGCGCAAGCGCACGACATAATCCCCCACAGGAAGGCTCAAACTAAACCCGCCGTTTTGCAAACTCCCGATCGGCGTATCATCGATCACAAGCTCCGCATCAGGAACGTCGGAGGCGATCACCAATTGCCCGTTGGCTGTAGGTGGAGCGACGATACGCGGCCCTGTATTCCCCGAAAAGATCTGCCGCAACGTCGTACGATTGGCAAAGATCGCATACGCGATCAGACCAAAAAACACCGCTGCGTAGATCATCAACATCGGCGTCGCAAACACGCGCTTGTTGAGCCAGTGCGCCAATCCAAGCTCTTGTTCCATACGCTTGGTGATCAAGTCGACGGGCTTTCGGACGTATTTGACGTTTTGCGGGATCGCGGGTTGAGGCTTCGGAGACTTTTTCAGATCCGCCCCCGAAAGCCGCAAGACGATCGACGTCACGTTGTCCTTTCCGCCATTTTCGAGCGCTTGTCGAACCAGCGCAACCGTCGCGGCTTGGACATCCTTGTGTTGGTTCAAGATCTCCTTGATCCTTGCATCGGGGACTTCGCCATGTAGTCCGTCCGAACAAAGCATGATCACATCGCCCTCTTCGAGCTCGATGAACTTAAGATCCACCAACACTTGCGGCGTCGGTCCAAGCGCTTGCAGGATCACGTTCTTTCCCGCAAAATTCTCCGCATGTTCCGCGCTGATCGCACCTTCTTCGATCAGCCTCTCCAACAACGATTGATCTTTCGTGACGCGTGTTAATTCACCACCACGCAACAAATAAGCCCGGCTATCGCCCACTTGTGCAAGGAAAGCGACATCACCGTAGATCGCCGCTGCCGAAACTGTCGTACCCATCCCTTTTTTGGAGGTGTCCTGTTGAGCGAGCGTATAGATGCTGTGATTGGCTTTTTGGATCGCATGATCCAATTTTTCTCCGAACAGTTGGGGATCTTGCGCAGGTTCAAGATCTTGAAGCTCTCGAAACAGCGTATCCACCGTCATCTGGCTCGCCACTTCACCCGCTGCCGCACCGCCCATCCCATCGCACACCGCAAACAACAACCCACGCCCGCCCAAACGCCACGTCTCTCGCGTTTTATGCCGACCTCTGCGTTGGGTTTGCAGATCGGCGATCAAAAAATTATCTTCGTTCCCCTTACGAACACGCCCGACGTCACTCAGGCCAAAAAATTCCGCACTGATCTTTGGTGCTAATGGATCCATCCCTTCCTGCCCTTCGTTCCTTCGCTTTTGTCACGCAACGAACCATTGGCCCGTAGCCTACGCAAAAGCAAAGAAAAACGCAAGCCAACACCTCCCAACCCACACAAGCCTATTGACTGCGCAACATCGTGCGGATATCTCTTCTGTCTTGGGGCCGCCCAGCCAAGTCATACGAAATCCGCCTGTTGTGTGATCGTGTAGGGGCAGCCCCCTGTGGCTGCCCGATAATCCGCCTGTTGTGTGATCGTGTAGGGGCAGCCCCCTGTGGCTGCCCGATAATCCGCCTGTTGTGTGATCGTGTAGGGGCAGCCCCCTGTGGCTGCCCGATAATCCGCCTGTT
>JAKLKB010000003.1 GCA_023150835.1 Myxococcota bacterium
ATCTTGATCGTGATCTCCAACTTTCCTTCGACTGCCATCGTTGACTCCTTCGTTTGAAAAGATCTCGGTGAATCCGAGAACACAGGGACTCTCCAAGCCCCTTTGAGAAATGCGCCGACTTTGACACGGATCTCTCGGCCTTTACGCGCCGACCACGCACTTTGCTGCATGAATCAAACGGTGCTAGAGCTTCCATAGTCCGAAGCGTTGCAAAACATCCCGTATGAGTTCGGCGGGTGGGGTCTGGGTACGACGCATCAAGCGAGGGATGTTCTTTCTCTCGGTCGCATGGGCGCTTTTGTCGCGAGCGCGTAACGGTTCCAGCCATTCCCGCACCGTCTTGGTTTCTCCGCCCACAGAGACCCGATAATCGAGACATTCCGCATCACTCCACGCGGAAAAGCCCGTCCCGCCTTTAGGGTGCGTTACGGGTGCGCTCGTTGCGGCATTCTTCGATGGCGGTGACGATGAAGGCTGCGCGACGTTAGCCTCTTGGGAGGTCGGGAATCCGCTCGATGGTTCCGCGTGTTGCGGCTCGGCAGGGGATGCCTGTTCTTCTGGTGGCGAGGACACAGGATCGCTTGTTCTTGGAGGTACAAAAGACACGGATACACCCGACTGAATCGCTTGCTCAAATCTGGCCACAGCCTCCTCAAATCTCCCCATGCCTTCGATCCATGCAGACACCACAGATGGCAAAGGTTCGGTGTGTTCATTGGGGTGCTTTTGCGGTGCAAACGCCGTGCAAAGGCACCACGCCACCACATCCGCTCTCGATACGCCCCATGCGTCCGCGTGAGCTTTCAAAAGAGCCGAAGCTTGTGGGGGTAAGCGCAATGTGTGACTCTCTCGTTTGCCTTCCAAAGCGAGGTGCAGATCCGAGGGCTTGTTTTGTGTCGGGTGCATAGCGGGTGCGCTCCTTTGTCCGTCGTTTCGCCAAAGCATCACGCATGCACCCTAACGCGGGTGCGCTTCTTTGGCAAGCCCCCATCGTCCCCCAAACCCCGCTCACACACGGAAGACAAAAACAGAAAGGCCCGATGCTTGGGCCATCTGGATCGTGTGCTGTGTACCCCGCGACCGACCATCCCACACCGCGATCAACTGGCCCGCCTCTCCTGCATAGGCGACCATCTGTTGGTTGCGGCGTGGCCCTGCACTCCGTCCAAAACGCGACCAGTCGGGCAAAAAGCGACGCACAGGTATCCAATGCAAGCGGGCGTACCGCTCTGCCAAACGATCCACCCCATACGCTCCACCCGATACCACCTCCGCGACGGAAAAGCCCGATGCTTCGATGGCGCGGCACACCACACCAAAGTCTCGGATGCTCCGCGAACCTGCGATGATCGTACGCTGCCCTACCACGACCCAACCTCCCAAGCAAACGCACGCTGACCACGCACCCACCGCAGGATGCGAAGGCTACACGCGCAAAAGCCCCGCTACACACACAGGGCGCACTGCCTGAGGGCAAAAAAAGAACTCTTCGGGCCACGAGCCGCAGTCTAGGGTTTGCCCGACCCTTGGGAGGGACACGCTTTTTTGCCTCAAAAAAGCTGCCCTAGACGGCCAGGCGAGGGGGCCGGTATACTTTTGAACCCTCAGGCGAAGCCTTCTTTGTTCCGAGGGGTGGGCGGGCGGGTCATGGGCCGACGAATCGGGGAGGGGCTGGCCCGTCGCCGCCTGAGTGCAGGGCCAGCGCCGATGCGGTACCCCGACCCGTGAGGAGGCCCTACCACCAAAAAGAGGCGAGCGCATGCGAAGCCACCCTATAGAGATCCCATACGAAGCCCCAGCGGGCCGAAGGCGCGGCGAAAACGAAGCCCAAAGGGCTGAGTCGCCGACCTTCGGCCCGCAACGGCGGAGAGTTGGGGAGATCGTGTATGAAGAGATCGAAGGTGTAGAGAACGGGTTCTTGTGCATCGCACGTGATCGTAAGCATCACAAAAACACGATGGCTGCGAAAGAATCAGAGAGGCTCACCGTAGCAGATCGGAGCGAACAAAAACACAAGCTACACAACGCACGAAAACATCGGATGATTCGACAGTCTCGCAATGTTCAACGCCGACACACGCCACAGCGATCAACGTGAACACCCACAACGCCGAAGGGATGGGGCGTCCCTCGCATCCGTACGTATCACAAACCGCGATGAGAGCGGGTTAATCGCCCTGTTTCATCCAAACAGAGAGAGAGCTTCCAGCGGGCCTTCTGCGCGGCGAAAACGAAGCCCAAAGGGCTGAGTCGCCGACCAAGGCCCGCAACATCCGACTTACGGGGAGATCGAAAAGAAGGTGTAGAAATCAGGGTCTTGTGCGTCGTACGTGATCCAAAACCACGATGGTTGCGAAAGAATCAGACAGGCTCGCCGTAGCAAATCGGAACAAACAGAAGCACAAGCAGCGCAAGCTACGCAAGGAAACGCTTGTTGCGATATCAACACCGAAACAAGCGCAACGTTTCTTTCCAAACCACCACAACAACACACTCAAGGCGGGCCTTCTGCGCGGCGAAAACGAAGCCCGCAAGGGCTGAGTCGCCGACCGAGGCCCGCAACATCCGACTTACGGGGAGATCATATCTGGAAAGGTCGAAGGTGTAGAGAACGGGGCCTTGTGCATCGCACGTGATCGCGAGCAACACAAAGGTACGATGGATACGGAAGAATCAGAAAGGATCACCGTAGCAGATAGAAACAAACGGAAGCGAAAGCAGCGCAACCCCCCGTATTACGGTTCTGTACGCTCTTCTTTCTTCAGCGAAGCAAAGGCTTCTCCCACCAACTGTCCCAATTCGGCGCGCAAAAGCTCTGTCACTCCTTGCTTGATCAACCATTCCCGCAAGGCTCGGTTGATCAGGCTTTGGTATCCTCTTTCCCCTGCCCTCTTTTTGAATTCCTCGATCAGTTCGCCATCCAAACGAATTGTGATCTTTGTTTTCCCGCTTTCTGCACGTCTTGCTTCTCGCTCTCGCAATCCCGTTTGTTTTTCCCGCCTTGGCGCAGTTTCCCGCATCCATGCCTCGTAATCAACTTCTTTGTTCGTACTCATCTACCCACCTTCCCGTCGCTTCAAACGCAGTGATGATTCGGCACAACGGCAACTCTTCGTCGCTGTACACCACAACCAAGAGCCGCCCTGTTTCCGTCTGGCCCAGCCATATCCAACGCTCTTCTTCCCATTGCGCTTCATCGGCTTGTTCAAAACCATTCGAATCTTCGAGCGCGTTGACAACTTCGTAGAACATCACATCGTGCTTTTTCTGCACTTTTCGGTACTTCTCTTCATCCCACACATACCCCACGTCCATTCTTTCTGAACCTCCTTTGCGATGGACAAATGTACATACAACATATGCACCACCAAAGCAAAACGTCAACGACGCTTGTCGAAAAGAACCCAAAGCGGGCCGAAGGCGCTTGCTTGTCGACGCAAGAGATGACAAAGATTAGCCGTTTTTGTTATCAAAAGAGATCTCTATGAACGTATCACTCGCCCCCGATCTGGAAAAGTTCATTGAAAAAAAACTCGAAACGGGCCTGTATAGCTCGGCCTCTGATCGGGGCGCAGGGTGTGAGACCCTCTGTTGTTCGTCTCTGTGTAGGAGTTACGCAGTTGAAAAGGAAACCCCTGAGATGTCAGCACATTGTAGGGGCGGTTCGCGAACCGCCCGCGCCCGAACATGGGCCTTTTTCGTATCCAACCGCGTAAGTCCTCTCTGTGTATAGAAGTGACGCCGTTGCAAAAAAAAGCCGTGCTCGCGGACGCCCAAGCGACAGAGTCATTCGCCTTGAAAAACCTGCGATCTCTTCGCCGATACAGGGTCCATAGAGCCGCGCTCCCTTGTGGGGCGTGGGGTGACACCCCACCAAACAAAAAGCAAAAGAAAAAACAAACAAAGAACACCGATTCACCGCAAAAACACGCGCTCACCCCAAGGACAAGCGAAGTCACCCGCGCAGGTGAGAACCCACAACACAGGCAAAACGGGCGGAGATTCGGGGAAAGGGCCGAATCCATCGGTAAAATAGACGACACCTTCGGGACGATGCTGGCGGAGGAAGTCGCCTTGAAAGGGAGGGCGAAGGTCGGTGCCACCGCGCCCCATGACGGAGCGCAAAGGCCCGCCTTTGTAGGTGGAGACGCGATGGATGATCGCATCGCATTCAACGAGCAAGATCGTGGAGAGCGAGACGAGGTGTTGGAGTTGTGTGCTGATGGCGAGGAGTTCTTGGGTCGAGATGCTTGCGGAGGTATCGATGACCACGAGCAGACGGGGTTTTTCGCCTTGAGAGATCAAGCGCCGTCGGCCCGGGATCAAGCCGACGTGTTGGGGAAAGCGTCGGTTGGGGGTATCGTAGCGATGGATCGGCTTGCGCAGGCGACTGGCAAAGATCTGCAACGCGGCCTTCCAATCCATCGAGCCTTTGGGAAATTGGGAAGGATGGACTTGAGCGAGCATCTCTTGGAGGTAGGCGGGTTCGCGGCCTGCGAGGCGATGGTGAGAGGGCTGTTGTTTGGCTTCTTCAGCGACAGCTTCAAGGATCTTTTCGACGGCACGCTCACGAAGGAGCATCGAGGGCAAGTGTCGGCCAAGAGCAGAAGAATTCTCTCCGACGGCATCAGCCTCACCTTCGGCATCGCAGACGATCAGCCACAGATGGCTATCCATCAGGGCTTTGAGTTTGGATTCCGGGTCTTTGCCTTCGGCGAGAGCCTTCACCAAGCAGTCATAACGGGTCATGGTGCTTTGATGGGGTCGGATGCCGTATTCATAAAAGCCATCAATGGTCATCGGATGACCCGGCAAAGGCTCTTTGATGTATTCGTTGGCGGATATCTCCATCGCGACGGTCATCAGGGGCGCAAAGGCGACATCGAAGAACTTGGTGTGGCTGGTGTGTCCCAAGACGACGTGATGGATCTCGTGCAACAAAACGCCTGAAAGATACGGAAGACGCGCAGGGTTAGAGAAGTACGAAAGCGAGACGTGCAGATACAAACGACCTTGGCTTTCGGAAACGCCCATCACTTCGACGCTTTCATCGGCAAGAATGGTCATCCTTGCCAACACCGCTACATACAACGGATAGCGTTGTAAAAACCCCATCGGGCGGAGCGTTTGAAAGAACCAATCTTGCGGTACGGCTTGCGGTGTGGTTTGTGACATAGCGACTATCCAAACGATTGAGGCGTCACGCGAAATCCGCCTATGGTGTGATCGACATCTGTAGGGGCAGCCCCCTGTGGCTGCCCGACCACAGGGCGTTTACAACTTGTGACCGCTATCATAAAGTCTTTGCTTGCCAAAGTGTGGCTGCCCGACCACAGGGCGTTTACAACGGATCGCATCGACCCTTTGTGTACACTTCTCTCGGAACTCGTATGGCGCAGTACTCCGAGTCTCATAAGTAAGTATCACTAAGTTTCTTCAGCTTTCGCGCCCGAAGAACGGGTTCGTTCAAAACAGATGGCGATGAAGAGGTCACCGACGCAACAGATCGAGGGCAGGCACGGGGGCCTGCCCCTACGAAACACCGTGTGATTTCCAACACGTAGGGGCAACCATGTGTGGTTGCCCTTGCTGAAATGTGTTGCCTCTTGATGCCTCTCTCATGGCGTTGGTTTGAACGGACCCCGAAGAACCTTGCTGCTCAAGCACCAAAGTTACAAAAATCAAGCGATACTGACTTACCAACCAACACCGAACAAGAGGTGCCTATCCAAGCAGTCCGAGGTCTTTGAGGTCTTTTGCAAAGCTGTGCAACATGCGCTCGGGAAGGGCTTTGCAGATCTCCAAGAGGTCGCGAAGGGCTAGGCGGACGGAGTTGTTTTTGCGAAGCATCTGGAGCTTTTCGTGATGGCGAAAGAAGGCGATGGTTGCGCGGAAAAACAAGCCCAACCAATGATCGTGGCGTTCTTTAACCCATGCGCGGAGGGTCTTGGCGGCGGAGGACGTCTTGAAGTTGCCTTCAAGCAGCGCATCGGGCGGATACAAGGACGGCAACAAAGCGAAGGCCGAAGGATTTTTGAAGAGAGCTTCTTGCAACGATTCACGGGAATCCCCGGGCAGCGCCTGCAAAAGGGAATGGATCGAAGAAGAAGAGAGGCGCTTTTGATCGAGGCGCAAAGTGATCTCAGCGGGTGCTTGCAGCAAAGGGCGCAAGCGTTGGCATAGCTCATCGACTTGATCGGTCTTTCCGACGTCGATCCAGCCCGCCAAACGCGCCAAGACAGCAGGATCTTTGTCTGCCGAAGCCAGCCAGAGATCGGGATCAAAGAGATCTTCTTCGCTGCCGATATGCTGCATCTCAGGCCGTGCAAGCAAGACATCGACCCAAGAAGGCGGAAGATATCCACCCAAAAGCTCCGCCAGAAAAGAGCGATCAGCACGATCCATCGGCGAAAGCCCCGCCAAAAGGCGCGAAGCATACGTCCATGTACGCGGTGGTACGGTCTCAAAGAAGCGATCGTGATCACGCGCCATCCCCAAGATCGCCCGATGAATCCCCGCATCGACGGCCCACGCAAGCCAATGCGTGCGATCTGCATAAACACGAACTTGCAGAAATCGCGCACGCAGCGCAGGATCGAGCGGTGTGACATGATAATCTTCTCCTTCGGGGTTGATCGCAGCACAAGTCGACCAGCCTTCTGGGAGAGCGTAGCTATGGAGCTTTCGAGCGGTGAGTAGCTGGAGTGCGGGTTGCTGCATATAACGCTCGGCGCGATTGAGCTCTTCAAGCATCAACACACCTGCCCCATCTTGCGGCAAGATCGCAGGAGCCGCATACACGGTGCGCCCATCTTGGATCTGCGGAAGACCCACCAGATCAGGTGGCTCCAACAAGCTCAGATCCAACACGCAACAACCGATCCCCAACTGGCGCGCTGTCTCCTGCAAGATCTCGCTCTTTCCTATCCCCGTAGCGCCTTCCAACAACACAGGCAAACGCGCTTGATACGCCGCCTTTAACAAACGAACCAGTCTCGCCCCAACCGGCAACGATACCATCCACTTCGTCTCCATCCACTTCTATCCTTCCTCTTCTTGATAAGCGTCCGTCTTGTTGTGTTGGGTTTATTTTATGGGGCGAGGTACCAAACCCCGCAAGGGACTATCGCCCCTTGACCCCATATTGGCGGAAGAACAAAAGCGTTTCAAACCCACAGCGCTGCCGCTTGGGGTGGCGCGAACACGGGTTTTTTGGCCACTACACCACTTCGGTGCGGATCCTTGACAGACCAAATCAAGACAACGACTCTGTCGCTTGGCCATTCACAAACACGGCTTTTTTCAACCGTGCAAGTCCGAAGAAGATCGAAAAAAACGAAAAAACGGAAAGTCCACCGATGAGCGCATACTACGCATCTCTCAGCAAAGCACCGTGGACGCTCGTCTACCGCGCACAACTGCCTGAGGACTTCAACGAATTCCTTGTTGCTCTCCCCAACGGCGGCCCCGAATCCAAAGACCCGATCGACTGGCGATTTCTCGAAGAAGGCGAAGATCGCTCACTCCCGCAAGGCTATCTTCCCTTCCATACACTCCACAACACAGCGATCCAACCCATCGAAGCAGCCCAACCCATCGAAGCAGCCCAACCCATCGAAGCAGCCCAACCCATCGAAGCAGCACAACCCATCGAAGCAGCACAACCCATCGAGGCAAAACGCGGCTTTGTTCCGCAAGATCGACCACGTGGCCTTCGACATTGGGCCAACGTGCTGCTCCGAAAAGAAACCTACCGTGTTGTAGAGTTCTACCTTCACAAAAACGAAACACGCTTGATCGCGGGAAAAGCCCTCTCTGTTTTTGTTTTGGAGCCAATGCTTCCAAAGAGCCTCTTTCCCTCCGATGATACAGAGCGATACGAGGGGCTTTCGGTGGGTTCGTGTCTTTCGTTTGAAGATGATCGGCTTTGGTACATCTGCGCGTTTGAAACGGCGTCTTTGAACGAGCCGCTACGCGTACACTGCCGTTTGTTGCAACTTGGGCTAAACCTCGTCCAGATCGGGAACTATCGGGGATTTCCATCTCTGTCCGTCTGCTTTTCTTTTCCCTGCACCGTGATCGTTGCTCCCAACGGCGCAGGAAAAACCGCCTTCTTAGACGCCACCGCCAGCCTACTGCGCACGTTGTTAGATGACATCGAAGGCAAGGAAAAACGGCCGATCCTTCAACCATTCGACACACGCCGCACACAAAGCCCACAACACGCGATGGAGCCTGTCTTTCCAACAACGTTGCTGGCCCTTTACGCTTGGCCGAACGAATGGAGCCGATGGGGGCTTGAAAAAACTTCCGAAGACACGGATCACGCCATTCCTCGGCGAAGAACTTGGGATGCGAACGTGCTCGCTACAGCCCATCACCTGCGGCATGCCGTTCAGAACGATCTTTTGGACGCAAGCCGCACTCCCACAACGCTTCCTGTGTTCGCTTATTACGGGACGCAACGCTTGTGGGACACGCGGCAGATCGCCCCAAGAAAAAACAAAGATCCGACTCCAAATGCCCGACTGCGCGGCTATCAAGACTGTTTGCATTCCTCTGCACGATATGCGTCGTTTGTGGACTGGTTTCGGCGCTACGCATCAGAAGCGCAGTTTCGCCCCAATTCTCCGCATCAACCGAAAGAACGATTGGAATGCGTACGCAACGCGATTCGGCACGTTCTTGCTCCTCAAGGCATCGAAGATATCGCATGGGACTTTGTTGAAGAAACAGTCGTTGTGCAACATCGCACTCAGGGGACTCTTCCTGCGGATGCGATGAGCGACGGTATCCGCACAATGCTTGGGCTTGTGGGCGATCTAGCGCATCGCGCAGTGCGACTGAATCCGCACCTCGGTAAAGAGGCGGCCAAACAATCCGACGGACTGGTCTTGATCGATGAAGTCGATCTACACCTCCACCCCGACTGGCAACAACATATCCTCGCGCTGTTGTTCGCGGCGTTCCCCCGCCTCCAATTTGTGGTGACCACACACAGCCCACAGGTGCTTTCGACCATCCATGCCGACGCCATCCGCGTCCTTTCTGTAGACGAAGAAGGAGCCGTACACGTCCTCACGCCGACCCAACAAACACGCGGAGTTGAAAGCCCCGACGTGATGGCCTCGGTGATGAGGATCGATCCGCTGCCTCCAGTACCCGAGGCATACTGGATACAAGAATACCGCGAATTAGCCGAACAAGGCTCCGCCGATACACCAGAAGCCCAAAGAAAAAGAGAACGGATCGAAAAGCACTTTGGCTCCCAACATCCGCTGTTGCTAGGGATCGATCGCCTGCGACGATTCCAACAATTCAAACAGCGCCGCGCATCCAACACCGAACAATAAAGAGACCGCAGATGCACAAACTCGACCGCGAGAGCATTCCTGTTCCGATGTGCCTCGCACACTACAAACACGGAGCAGATCACTGGAAAGACGTCTCTTCTGCCGACAAACAGACGATTCGCGAGGGCCTCCAACAGATGCAGGCAGGTTTGTGCGCCTATTGCGAAAGTGCTCTCAGCCAACTTTACCAACACATCGAACATTTCCGCCAACAAGCGCACTTTCCTCAATTCGCCTTCCGATGGAACAACCTCTTTTTGTCCTGCGACCAACAGGACTCCTGCGGAAGATACAAAGACAAACAACCTTTCCATTCCTACAAGCACGAAAACTTACTGGATCCTTGCGTGGACGATCCTGACGCTTTCCTGTCTTTTACTTCGGACGGAGCCATCCACCCAAGAAAAAACCTCGGAGCAAAACAAAGACAACGAGCCGAAGAAACGCTGCGCATCTTTGGATTAGACGCAAATTGGGGCAGGCTTCGGAGGATGCGCCAACAAACCCTCAAAGGCTATCAACTTCAGAAGGGGTTCACAGACATGATCGAGGATCTCGAAGCGTTGACAGAAGAAGAAAGATCCGAATATCTCTCCGAAGAGATTGCCGCGATCCGCAACCATCCATTCTGTACAACGATCCGTCATTTTCTCGAAGGCTGTCTCGAATAGAACCGCACCTCCCCAAAAAGACCGTGAACAGGGGGAGAGAGCAGATGCCAAACGCGCCGAATCCGCAACATCGAAGGAGACGTTGATGACGAAAGACTCTAGCCCGCGCAACATCGCCCCTCAAGACTTTTTCGCAACAGGCGGGGTCTGGCGTAGCCTTGATCTGCGTTGGGAAGTCGGGCAAGTCCTCAAGGATCGCTACCGCCTACTTGAGCAGATCAATCGCGGTGGGATGGCGGATATCTGGAAAGCCTTTGATCAAGAAGCCGAACGCATCGTCGCGATCAAGCGCCTCGGCGAAGAACTCTTGCGTGAAGAAGCCGCCCAACAGCGCTTTTTGCGCGAGATCCAAACACTCAGCCAACTGGATCATCCCGATATCGTCCGTCTCTACGACCTTTCGCCCGAAGGGATGTTCTTTGTCATGGAATACCTCGAAGGCAAGGATCTACGGCATCTATTGAACGAGCAGCGCAGCTTGCCTCTGCACGATGCGCTAGAGATCTTCGCGAAGATGGCGGATGTTCTCGTCTTTACACACCAAAAAGGATTGATCCACCGCGATCTTAAACCCGAAAATGTGTTTTTGCATCCGCCCTATCCTTGGGGCGTAAAGCTGCTTGACTTTGGCATCGTCTACACGATGGAAGGCACACGCTACACCGCAACGCTTTCGCGCCTTGGGACGGCCTATTACATGGCTCCCGAACAACTCCATCCCGGCCCTTCGATCACCGAAAAAGCCGATGTGTATAGCTGCGGTCAGATGCTTTATGAAGCTCTGAGCGGTCGCGTCGTCCAAGCCAAAGCACCGCAACTCGACAAAGTATTCCGCCAACGCATCGAACAAGGCCAGCTTCCGCCGAGGGTGCTTCCCGAGGCGCTTCGGCCTGTTGCGATGGAGATATTGACCGAGCTTCAAACGTGGATCGATCGGGCCTTGGAATACGAACCCGAAGAGCGCTGCGCCATGAGCGAACTTGCTGACGCGCTCAAGGCATTCCATCAACGCTACACCGAGGCTCGGCAAAACCAAGCAGGGACGCACAAAGCCGCGATCTTGCGAACGCTTGCAAGCAACGAAAAAGCGGCCCCGCTGCGCGAACATCTCGAAGAAGTCTGCACGATGTATCCCGAATCGACATTGCTACGGGATCTTTCGATGCAGCTTCAAGAAGGCATCCAAGCAAGCGATGCCCTTGCCGCGCAACTCCAACACGCCGAACCACCGCTCGATCTGGAAGATCGACGCCAACGATGGAAAGATGCTGCCGAACAAGCCCACTATCCCGCGATCTTTTCGAACCACACCTACGCCCAAGGCATCAAAGCCGCGTATGCTGCGCTGATGGAAGCTCTCAAAGAAAACAAGCGCCTGATCGAACAGCGCGGCCCGCTCCATGCCCGCGAGATCTGGCAAACCCACCAGACCCACGCCAAGACATGGCGCGCACATGACGCCTATCTACAAAGTCTGCTCGCACAGATGCAAAGCGTCCCCACCTTGATCCGAAAACTCGCAGACATCGAGAACACAGAACTGTCCCCTGAGCAACGTGAACAAAGCTACCAGATCGCGCAAACAGCCTTGCGTGCGCTCGGTCGCTCCGTCTTGCCGACGCTGATCGATGCGCTTTCCACCGAAGATCCAGCCCTTCGCAGCGGCCTGCTCCCCTGTCTCGCCTCATGGGGCGAGGACAGTCGGCCTCTTTTGCGCGAAGCCCTCCAAAGCCCACAAGCCCCCCTCCGCCAAGGCGCTGCTTCGGCCTTGGGCCAGCATCCTTCGATCCAAAGCGATGACTTCAAAGCCCTTGGGAAGCTGCTCGGCGATCCAGAAGAGCCGGTACGAATCGCTGCCGCTGAAGCCCTCGCTGCTCCGCACCAAAAAGCAGGTTTCGACGAACTGCTCGACCGCATCGACCCCAACCAGCCAGAACGCAGCATGGCCGTGTTGCATGGCCTCCGCTGCTACGCGATGAACGATCCGCAATCCCTGTCCTCCTACCTCTCCAAGATCGCTTCCTTGCTGGAACCCGACCACCGCACGCTGCGAGAAGCCGCGCTCCAAACTCTCCTGTCTGCGGGAGAAGCAGGTGCGACCTTTTTGCTTGCCTGTGAAGAAGCGTTCCTCTCGCTGTTTTGGGAACAACGCTACCAAGCCGCTTTAGCCTTTGCGCGGTATGCCAAGCGGCATTGGACAAAGCTGCTCAAAACTTCTGACACCGACAACTGGTGTACCCAAGAAGCCCGACTGTTCGCACTGATCGAATACTTTGTCGAACATCCGCCCGCCCCTCACAAGATCTATCCTCTCGATACCAACGAGATCGTTGCCTTTGACAAAGCCGCAAGCATCGCTGCTTTGCTTTCCTTACCCACACAAAATCGAGATATCGTTGCGGCGCTCGGCAATTTTGATCGAGACGTGATGTTATCGCTCATCCACCGTTTGCAACAAAACTTCCCTATCGAAATACGCCGAATGGCCGCCCAAGCCCTCGCCCAGATCGGCCCCCTTGCGTGGGAAGCTGCCGAACCCCTTTCTCAAATCGTCGCAAAACCCGATGATTCGGTGGAATTGCTCGTGGACACACTCAAAGCCCTTGCCGCCATGCAAACAGCCGCTTTTGATGCGCTCCCTCACGTCCGCACTTTGCTACAACATCCTCACGCCGAAGTATGCGATGCTGCAGTCAAAGCCATCACCGCCATCCACCATCCCTCTCGCTCGATGGATAGAGCCATCATGTTTTTTGTGGATCCGAAAAAGAAAGCCCTTTTTTCTTATTTATGGTCTATCGCTAAAGTCAACATCTCACGTGATTTTACAGAAGAAATCTGGCAAAACGTCGGCTTATCCACAAAACAACGAATCAAGGCACTCTTCAGCCTTTCTAAGAAAAGCAGGACAAAGGAATCTATCTACCCCAGACAGCACTTCTATCTGGGCTGGTTAAATCTAGATAGAAGTGCGAATGCTCTGGACGCTGTACTTTTCCACGCAGGTCCACTGCGAACCGAAACGGTCAGCTTCTTGGCGGAACTCAAACCATCGGATGCTTTGTATGCGCCTTTGATGCAGGCTCTTTCGGCGTTGGACGAAGATGCAACGATGCTGTTGCTGGGTAAGATCGAAAAGGCCGGAGATCGGGAGAGGATGAAAGAGATGATACAAAAAGCACGGAGATGGCGAGGCGAATGAGGATGGGACGAGGTGTACCCCTCATCCCCCCGCCCCCCTTCTCCCCGCTGTCGCGGAGGCGAAGGGGGAGAAAGAGGGCAGATCAGGCGATCGTCTCGATTTCGTGAGCGGATGTAGAAGTGCGGCGCATTGGACAAAAAACCTCGTGCATTGGCCAAAAATCCCCGTGTTATCGGCACTTCAAGCGACAGAGTCGTTGGTTTGAAAAACCGCTGATCTGTTCGCCAACACGGGGTCAAGGGGCGGCAGTCCCTTGCGGGGTATGGGGCAGCGCCCCACAAAATCACCCCCTACCCAACCAATAAACCATCTCCCCTAAAAACTAATCCAACCCCAAAAGACCCTATACAACGGAGATATCCCAATGTTCGGGGAAGCGGGTATTGGGGAAGATAGCGCGGGCTTCGTCGAGCATGGCGAGCCATTCGGTGGGGGCGTAGCGACGGGAGAGATGGAAGAGGACGAGTTCTTGGATCTGGGCGGCTTTGGCGAGTTCAGCGGTGAGTTGTGTGGTCATGTGGAAGTAAGCGCGGGCAAGGGAGAGATCAGCGTGGCAGTACTGTGATTCACAAATGACGGTGCGGACGCCTTGGAGGGCGTTAACGAGGTGGGAGGAGGCGGCATCGTCGAGCAAGAAGTCGGTCAGGTAGGCGACGGAATCGCCGATGGTTTCGGTGAGGAGAGCGGCCCGAAGCTCGCCGAGAGTGAAGGTGCGTTCGCCGATGCTGATCTCGGCGGAAGCATCGCCGTCTTGGGGGATGGCTTTGATGCGCTGCATCCAAGGCCCGGGGCGAAGGCCCATTGCGCTCACGCGATCCATAGCGATGTTGCGTTTGGGTTGTTCACGGACGATATAAGCGAGGGTGGTGGTGCGGTGATCCATCGTTAGAGCGTCGATGGTGTAGGTTGAAGTATCGATGATACGGGTATTTGTGAGCGATAGAGGTTCTTCGGAGTGGGCGATGGCGAAGGCTTCGGCGAGTTGGTAGCGGGTGCGCAAGATGGCGGAGGGATGGACTTCGTGGACCCGCCAAGCGACATCTTCCATCTCGCAGTGGAGGTTCCACAAAAAGCCTTGGAAGCGGTGCTGGAGGATACGGGCCGTTTCAGGAGGCCCCCAGATCACGTTGGGACGGTTGTTTCGGCTGTAGAGGCATCGGAAAAAAGCATCAAAGCCAGCGATATGATCCATGTGCTGATGAGAAAACAGCAGGGCATCGACTTCGAGCAGCGAACCGAAGGGTACGGTCGCCAAGCATCCTTCGCCGCAATCAAACAACAACCGTGTGATCCCTTGTCCGCTATCGATCTCCATCCACAAAGCGTTGTCGGATTCGGGCTGCCCGAGGACTTGAATACGGATACTCATCAAAGCGCTCCTTTCGTATGGCTCGCCTTCCTCGCAAGGCGGCGATCAGCCGAAGCGCAGAGAAAGCGTAGATTGCAGCGCCTAGACGGTCGAAGCTTTGAAAAGTGCGCTTGCAGGAAAACCAACGCGATGGTATGTTGCGCCGTTCGGTGTAAGCGCGAACGCATACGCCGTATTGTTGGCGATTTTGCGCAAACAACGCACACCGACGCATCGCATCTCACCGATGCAGTGCGACAAGCTCTGCTCGAAAACCAACCGTTGAGTTTTTTTGAACTACGGATAGGACTTACGCAGTTGAAAAGGGAAGCCCTGAGATATCAGAACGTTGTAGGGGCGGTTCGCGAACCGCCCACGCCCGAACATGGGCCTTTTTCGTATAGAACTGCGTAAGTTCTATCCGAATAGGAGCGACGCAGTTGGCCCAAAAAACCCGTGTTCGCGGTGTTTCAAGCGACAGAGCCGTTGGTAAAAAAAACGATGATCTCTTCGCCCCTCTCGGAGTCAAGGGGCGACAGTCTATGGCGGGGCGTGGGGTGAAACCCCACAAACACCCTCCGACTTCGTAAGTCCGACACGGAACAAATCGAGACAGAGGAAAGGGGAAACATCATGCTCTCTCGGCTCTTTTTACTGTTGTCGTCGTTGCTGGTGGTGGTGATCAACATCATCTATCCGACGGTATGGTACACCTCGCTCAAGTTCTTTCAGTTTGTGTGGTGGTTGAGAGGAAAAGAGCTGCCGCGCACATACACCGATAAGTTTGCGACAGCGTGGGGGTTATTGCAGATCGGGGCGGCATTTCCCGTGAATCGAACGAAGATTCGGATGGAAGTCTCGGAGAAAGCGAAGGCATACGAAGGTCCGATGTTGGTGATGATGAACCATCAGTCGACGTTCGATATCGCGGCGGCGTATTACACGCTGTGGAAGTTGGGTCGGAATCTGCGGTGGGTTTTGAAGAAAGAGCTGCTGAAAGTGCCGGCCATCGGGACCGCGTGCTACGAGACGAAGTGTGCATTTGTGGATCGTACGGATCGAAAGAAGGCGGAAGAAGAGTTGTTGCGCTTTTCCAAGCAGATCGAAGAGGACGGTGTGAGCGCGGTGATCTTTGTGGAGGGGACGCGTGCGACGCCGAAAAAGATGGAGAAGTCGGATTACAGATATCAGTTGAATCCGAAGCCGATGGGGATATCGATCTTGCATGAGCAGCTTCCACATTGGCCGATCTTGAGCGTGACACTCGACTGGGTGGGCAAGACAGGGACGACGATCTTTAACACGTCGATTTGGGGGGCGACCTTGCGGATCGATTGCCAACTCTTTATGCCAGACGAGATCCCAGCCGATCACGACGGCTTTGTAAAATGGTTGTTTGAGGTCGATTGGCCACGCCGAGAAGCCTTGATCGAGTCGTGGCGTCTCGAAGCAGGGCTTTTGCCCGCAGCCACCTCCCAAGACAACAAAGCACCCACCGAAGCCTCTGAGATGCACCGTGCTTGATTTAGCGAGGAAGCGAGGAAGCGCTAGAGGGGCGAGATGACGCAGAGGATCGAGATGATGTGGAGGGTCGTGGTGGGGGCGACATGACGGGGGCTTGGGGGGGTTGAGCGGTGCGTGCGGATGGACGTTTGGGGGCTACGATGCGTCGAAGATCGTCGTTGCACAAGCCGACCAGTACGGCATTTCCAGCGGAGGTGACTTTTAATTCGGCGTAGCGTGCGCGGTCGTACCACGTTGCACGCCCTTCTTGAAAGAAGAACGATTCAGCACCGAGTTGGACGCGGTTTTTTCGGAACTTGTATTGAAAGAAGATCTCGTTGGCAGCGAGCGTTTCGGAGCCGCTGTCGAGCCGACGAAAAGACCCGACACCTTGCGCATCGACGGAGAGAACCAAGCGACCGCTGGGTGGGAGCCTTTTGTGCTGACGTTCGGCTTGTTCGCTGATCTGATAGCGCAAGATCATGTAATCGCCTTGCATCAAAGATCGCGGATCGACGGGAGCCAAGCGCAAATAGACCGACTTCCCTTCGCGCAAAAGCTGCTCTTTTTGAAAGATCAGCCAGTTGGGGACCACCAAAGCGACGGCTGTTGCGACCCAAAAGATCGTATTACGCATGATGTTGCTCCTTGGCTGAGGCGGTGGAGGGGGCTTCAACAAAGCGAAGAAAACGGTACAAGCCCAACAAGATCAGGCCCGGGATCATCAGCGCGAACGATTTGACAAGCAAAGTGACGTTCATGTTGTAGTAGTACGCGGAAAGAAAGAACAGCAACGCCACAACACTCAAGCCCATTAAAAAGCGGTCGCGCTCTGCAAAGCCCAAGGTTCCGAACAATCCAGCGATCAAGACGCCCGGGGTGTTGTAGGAAAAGCCGCAAAACAGAAGCATCCCAAATCCAACGACCCAAACTTCGGTGCCAAGGGCCTTTTGCTCACGTTGCAACAAGCGCCACGCCACCCCCAACCACACCACCCCGATGCCCACAGCAGAAGGGATCCACGACAAGACCCGAAACTTTCGGCTGACTTCTGGCAAGGCCGAAAAGATCAAGACACACACCAACGACACCGCGATACCGTTCCCAAGCACACTCCAAAGATTCTCTTTCGTTCCCAACCAGCCGCGCTCTCCGAACCAAGGAAGAGACTCGTCGCCTTGAGAGTGGCCCGAACGCATCCACCAACAGATCGGAAGCAAGGCTGCGTACACGATCACCAAGACATGGATCGCGTGAGGTTGTTTCTGATGGATCACTCCAAACAGCGCAGTACTCCCAAATAGGACTGCCAAAAAACGCAGAACGAGCGATGTGTTGAACAAAAACATCACGGTCTGCAAAACCACCACGATCAGTAAAAATTGAACGAGAGCATCGGAGCCTGACAACGATTTGGAAAGGCCAAAAAGCATCAAGATCTGACCGACGAGACTGGCCGCGATCATCAGTTGTTCAATGAAGTCACCGAGCCTTTGGCGCAACAAGTAGGCCGCCACAAGACAAGCCGCAGCGCCAAAAACAAAAGCTGCGCCGTGGTGTTTGTAGATCTCGGTGACTCCCAAAAAGATCGAGAAAAAGATCGCGGCGAGCCAAGCACCGATCCCTACCAAAAAGCGAACATACCAAGGAGTCGAATCGACCGCCTGCAACAGACGTTGTGAGAGCTTTTCTTCGGTCGCTGTATCCAAAAGCTGATGCTCGCGCCATCGCTCCAAAAGCTGCTGCCATCGTTTCTTTTCGTTATTTGGATTGGGCATGGTGATGTACCTTTCGCAACAAAAAGGCCGCAAGGGCCACTTCCGCGATCACAAGCAAGCTCAAAAAGAAAAAGGTCTCTAGCCCGTCTTTCATCCAGCGGCCTACAAACACCGTTGAAACCACCACAAAACTCAGGGCGACCCCCACCAACGCAAACAGATCTACGCGGCGGAGCGCATACACCCACACCAGCAGCGGCATTCCAAGGACATAACCAAGCACCCAAAAAGGCCGAAAATGCGGGAGTTCATCGTGCATATAGCGGCTTTCCGTGATGACGAGGACCATCGCCGTAGATAGAGCATACAGGATCACGATCAACAACATACGAGGCACCCATCTCACGGGGGTTTGCAACCACGGAAAGCGACGAATAGAGAGGTATTCCCACACGGCCAAGGCCACCGCATTCATCGCCATCATCGCGGATAATGCGGAAAGTCCACCCAGACGATCTGGGATGACTTGAGCGCAAAACAACACGACCGTCAAAAGAACCAACACCCACCACACAAACCACGCAGCCGCAAGACGGCTGATCAGCACCCACCCAAACACCAACAAGAACCATCCCAAAAACAACGTGAAGGCATCAGCCCCTGTCTGATACGTCTGCCCATACACCGCCAACAGCGGCCCCACCAACAAGATCGCCAGCAACAGCGAAGCCTGCCCTCCAAGCTTCTCCAATCCCCGCTGCCAAGCGATCAACGCCGCCCCAAGGATCGCGATCTCCAACAGGCCGAACTTCACAAAACGCCCCATATTGGCCCAGTTGTAAGCAAAGAAAAAGATCACCCCCGCCACCAACAAACCGATGCCTAAAAACAAAAACACATACGACACAAACGCCCGCCATGTGATCCACGACGCACGTTCTTTCCCGATCCATTCGAGCGCATCCGTATGCGCTTCTTTCGACAAAAGACCTTCTTTTTCAAAGGCATCCAACTGCTCTGCCTTCACTTCGGTTCGTAACGCCCATGCGATATCAGCCATCGCGTCTTCCCTCCGTTGTTGTCCTCAAGGAACGATCTTCCCAAAAAAGAGATCAAATCCCAAGGGCTTATCTTTTCCATCAAAACGAGCGCCTTGGTATTCGACAGCCCCATCAAATGACGCAGCATAAAAGAGGCTGTCTTCCCCATCCACAAAAAAAACAGGCAGGCTTTGCAGAAAAAGACCGAAATTTCCGCCGATCTTTTGAATCGAATCAACCCACGTCGGCTCTCCGCTCATGGAGAGGCGCGAAAGGAAAATACTTTCTCTTTGTGTGTTGAGTTCTTGTTTTCCAAAAGTCATCTTTTTTGCGAAACGGCCCGTCATGTGGGGATTTTCTTTGGAGTCCAACAGAATCCCCAACGCTTCACTGCCCGCCTCTCCAACAAATGCTTTGCTCCAAAGCGCTTTACCTTGCGCGTCGAGGCCGACAACAAAAGCGTGTGCGTCGCTCGTTGGAGCCAAATGTTCAGGCAAGAGATCGACTTGCAGCTTTCCTCGAAAAGAACCCGCCACAAACACCCGTCCATCCGAAGCAACAGCGATTCCACCGAATCGATCGTTTTCCTTTCCACCCAACGCACGCAGCCAAACCACCGCGTGTTGCGCGTTTAATTTCATCACAAAGATATCCGTGTCGGTAAGAGACTTCGAGGTGACGATCTGAGATCCCTCAGCAAAAATGCTTTGGAATGCGCCCGCCAAAAAGAGATCACCATTGCGTGCGAGATGGAAGCGTGGCCGTTGCATCTCACTTTGAAATCCTCTGATGGACAAAGCTTTTCCTTCAGCATCAAACTTCGCCAAAAAAAACGTTTTTGTCAGACCCGCTGAAGCAGCGCACCTTGGAGCATTTGCGTCGGCTCCAAGCTTTGTCTCAGACCCCACAAACCCTCCCAAAAGCAACAGCGTCCCATCCTCCGCAAGTTGGAGTTGATAGGCTTCTTCTTGGCTTGTCGTTCCGTACGATCTCGCCCACAAGATCTGACCATCCCGATCGATCTTCAACAAAAAGAGGTCTGTCCCCCCCGCTGCTTGTAGGCGTTGGCCGCCCTCCAAAAGATCTGTCTTGTAAGCCCCTGCGATGTAGCAATGCTCCAAAGCATCACAAACCACGCCTGCTGCCTTGGCAAACCCTTGTGAACGAAGATGTTTGCTCCATCCCACCGCGCCTTCTTGGTTGAAGCGGACGACAAACACATCACTCGATTCTGTAAGCGTACCCGACTGAAAACTATCTTTTCCAAGAATTACCTTCCCCGAAAAATCGCCCACAAAGACCAACGATCGAGACGATTTGAGATAGCCAAACCCCCTAGGGACGGCCTCTGGAACGATCGTGTCGGCGAGGTATTGCGTCTGCATCAAGTTCATCCAACTGCAATGCTTTTGTGGGCAAGAGCAAACCCCCTTCTGGCAAGTCTTTTGAAAAAAGCAGCGGTTCCCACACGCGCCACAATGCCCACGGTCGGTCTGTAGATTCGCGCACTGGCCGCCGCAATCCGTCGGAGAATCCACACCACAAGTACAACGTCCCCCACTACAGACCTCGCCTGATTCACAGGTTCGACCACAAGCCCCGCAATTACGGGCATCACTCAACACATTGAAGCAGCGCTCTCCACAACAAGCCTCTCCTTGGAGACAATCGGCTTCCTCACGACATGGCTTAATCGGAGAGACACAGACCATCTTCCCTTCGTCCGTTTGTACAGGGATCTTTTGACCGACGCACTCGCTCCATACCCCTTCTGCCAAGCAGGTCTGTATGCCCTCTTTACACCCCGACTGTCCGATGGTTTTGGTTGGCCCACCATAACACCGCTGCGTCGACTTCGATTCGCAGCGACAACCTTCGTCGATCAACCCGTTGCAATTGTTGTCCAAACCATCATTGCAACGTTCGGAGATGGACAAGATCTGATCCAGACAAGGCCCCCACAAAAAATCATCTGCACAATACTGATAACCTGCTTGGCAAATACCTGTATTTAACAAAGAAAGATTCCCAGAAAAGCAGCTTCTTTTTTCTCCCGGGGTCGCACACTGGCACGATGCGCTCAATTCATCGTTCTGGCCGTTACAATCGTTGTCAAGACGATCACACACTTCTTTTTGAGGCAAGATCTGCCCCAAGCAAGGTGACCAGACCCCAGAAGAAAGGCAGATCTTCTTCCCGCCACGACAAAGCCCCACATCCAACGTGCCCGCAGGCCCTTCATAACAAGATTGTTCTTGTCCAGCCTCGCACACCGAGGACTGGCAACGACCGCTCAAGCAATAGACCAACGGGGCACTGGCAGCGCAATCGCTGTGTTGAGAACAAGGTCTTTCTGCTTTTTCTAGGCATCCAGAAAAACACATCCCACACAACAACACACCCAACCAACCCCACCGCAAAGCCGGTCCCAACCCTCGCAACAAGCCTCTTCCCAACACGCCCGATCCAACATCTTTATTTGCCATGAATTTCCCCGATGGTGGTTGCTCTTCTCAAAAAAAAGACCACTCTATGTTTTCCTGCCCTGCCTAGAAAACAGCAGGGAAGACGATTTGCTTCTTGGCATGACGGAACATACTCCCACATGCTTATCAAAAAAAGCCCAAAACTGCAAAGGACGATCTATGTCACGAGCGATCACCCCCGCCGCCACCCACGACGCCGAAACCGCCTTATACGGATTCCGTATCACCCAAGTGACCGTCATCGAGGACATCAAAGTCCGCGCTTATGAGGCCACGCACGAAAAAACAGGCGCACAAGTCCTCCACCTCCACTGCAACGACGAAGAGAACTTGTTTTCCGTCGGTTTCCGCACCCCTCCCCCCGATTCAACGGGCGTTGCGCATATCCTCGAACACAGCGTTCTCGCAGGTTCCGAAACCTACCCAGTCAAAGATGCCTTCAATGAACTCGGCAAGCGCACCCTCAACACCTTTCTCAACGCGATGACATGGCCCGATCGCACCGTGTACCCCGTGGCTTCGGCGGTTCGTGCAGACTACTTCAATCTTGCCCGTGTATACGCTGATCTGGTGTTTCACCCGCTGCTGCGAAAAGAGACCTTGCTTCAAGAAGGCCACCATCTCGAACTCGCCGATCCAGACGATCCGAACAGCCCGTTGATCATCAGCGGCATCGTCTACAACGAGATGAAGGGCGTTTATGCTTCTCCTGAAAGTCTTGCCTATCGCGCCATCCAGCAAGAACTTCTCCCCAACACTCCTTACGGACTCGATTCGGGCGGAGATCCCGACAAGATCCCCGATCTCACCTACGAGGCCTTTGTCGACTTTCACCGACGATACTACTCCCCCTCAAACGCCCGCTTTTTTCTCTACGGCGACGTACCGCTCGATCAAAACCTTGCCTTTCTTGCCGAAGTACTGGCTCCTTTTGAGCGCGTACGAGTGGACTCTTCTCTTCCTGCACAACCGCGATTTAAGGAACCACGCCAAGTCAACGAGTCCTATCCTGTCGGTGATGACGAGCCTTTGGAGAAAAAAACCTTTGTCTCGTTGTGCTGGTTGGTGGGCGAGACCGTCGATGTTTTGGATAACTTGTTGATGGAGATCGCGATCAACGCCATCTATGGGACTTCTGCGGGTCCGCTGCGCAAGGCTTTGGTGGACTCGAAGCTTGGTCAAGATCTCTTCCCTTCTTCGGGCTTTGACAACGATATCCGCGAAAGCATTACACACGTCGGACTGCGTGGAACCGATCCCCAAAAGGCCGAAGACATCGAAGCCTTGATCTTTTCAACGCTGCGCCAGATCGTCAAAGAAGGCATCGATCCTGCGTTGATCGAAGCAACCTTCCATCAGATCGAGCTTTACGGCAAGGAGATCAACCCACCTTTTCCGATCATGCTGATGATGCGCGCCAATCCACCGTGGTTTTTTGGCGGCGATCCCAAGTCTGGGCTGACCTTTTCGACCTTGATCGAACAAGCCCGCGCTGCCTACCAAGCCAAGCCGCGCCTGTTTGAAGAGATGTTGCGCGAGCGCCTTATCGAAAATCCCCATCGCATCCGCTTGATCTTGCAACCCTCCAACACGCTCGCCCAAGAAAAACAAGCCGCCTTCCAAGCCAAGATGGCTGAACGCAAAGCCCAACTCAGCCCCGCTGAGATCGAATCCATCCGCCAAGAAGCCCTTGCCCTCAAAGAGTCCCAAGAAGCGCCGCCCGATCCCGAAGCCCTCGCCACCCTCCCCCAACTCGACCTCCACGATATCCCTCGTGATGTCCGAACCATCCCCACCCAGATCCACTCGCTCGAAGGGGTGGAGATCGTCGAACATCCGCTGTTTACGAATGGTCTTGTGTACGTCGGTCTATCTTTCGATATGAGGGATATCGCCGAACAGCACATCCCCTATCTCCCGCTGTTTGGGCGCGCCACCGTAGGACTTGGGGCAGCGGGCTTCACCTACGATCAGATGGCCGTCCGTATCGCCCAACACACGGGCGGTTTTGGAGCAAGCCCCACCGTTGGCCGCCACCTCCACAACCACGCTCCCTTTCAGCGCGTCCTGCTTGATGGAAAGTTCCTCCCACGCAACACCGACGAATTCTTTTCTATCCTGACGGATCTGCTCACCGCCTCCAACACCCGTGAATACGAGCGCCTGCGCGATCTGATCCGCGCTGCTGCCAGTCAAGCGCACAGCCGATTGATCCCGAGCGGCCACAACTTCGCCTATCTACGGGCCGCCGCTGCCTTAGACTTCACCCACTGGCGGCGCGAACAATGGGAAGGCACCACACAGATCCAATTCCTCCAAGGTCTTGTTCGCCGTCTTGACGAAGAGACCGAAGCGATCGCTCTACACATCGCCGACCTCCAAGCCCAGATCTTTGTGCGCAACCGCTTGCAGATCCACATCGCCGCTGATCCAGAGATCCTTGACGAGATCCACCCCCGTCTATCGGCCTTCTTGCGCGATCTCCCCGCAGGCTCCCACGCGATCCCCACACCACCACCTCATCTCGATCTGCCCCGTCACATCGGTGTAGAGATCCCCGCAGAAGTCAACTACGTCGCGCAAGTCCTCCAAATGCCCGATATGCTTGATGCACGCGCCCCTGCTTTCGAGATGCTGGCCGAAGTCCTTTCCAACGATCTGCTCTATCAAAAGATCCGCGTTCAAGGCGGAGCCTACGGCGGTTTCTCGTTCTACTCAGGCGACTCGGGCTTGCTTCCGATGATGTCCTACCGCGATCCCAATCTGATCGAAACCCTCCAAGTCTTCGCAAACGTCGCTGAATACGCCAACTCCGACGCCATCAACGACGAAGCCATCGACGCTTCCCGCCTCGGTGCGGTCGGTGCGCTCGACCGTGTGCTTGCCCCCAAACAACAACTGGATGCGGCTCGGCGGCGGATGCTGCTCGGTATCACAGACGAGGATCGCCGTCGCTTCCGTATCGGTCTCCTTGAAGTCGACGCTCACCAAGTCCGCCAAGCTGCCGCCCTTCTCACACAAGCCACACAACACGCCACCACCGCTGCCCTTGGCGCTCGTGCCCGTCTCGAAGAAGCCAACGCCCGCCTGTCTTCTCCCCTCACCCTCGTCTCCATCTCACCCAAATCCTAACACCGCCTAAATCTTCTTCGATCACCCGAGATCTTCTTCCTTGACATCATACACAACGGGTTGTGCGCGATAATCTTGAAGTTTTTTCATCCCTTTGAGCGTGCGCGCCAGCACTTTTTGCATCACTTGGTAGTTTGGAAGCTGGTGGCGGCGAAAGAGTGCGTATCCGCTCCACATCAGCTGTGCGCAGATATCCACGGGAACTTGCCCAGTTTGCGCACCAAGCCCGGGGATGGCCACCGAACGGATCGGATCTGCGGGGTGTTTGTCGTTGTGGATGTGGATGGCTTGAAACGCCGCAGCGCAAGCCAACGCAACATTGACGGTTCCGCTGATGTCTTGGGCGGATTCGTTCATGGTAGGTGTGGAGATCAGATAGCGCGGGATCTCCGCCCCCGTCTCCACACAAGTCGCACAACCCACCGGCAAAAAGCCATCGAATTGTTCCGCGATCGCGAATTGTACGCGCTCTTGGATGATATCGCCAAAATGCTCCACCAACACCCGATCCAATCCCCCGTCCATCTCGCCATGCGAGTTGGTGGGCGTCACCCAAGCATCGACCTCTTGCCGCAAGATCGAACCGTGACGGATCTCCAACTCCAACTCATCCAACGTACCCTCTCGCGCCAAAAATACTTCGCGCCAAGCCTTCATCATCTCTCGGTTGAGATCGATCAACACCACTTTTGTTTTCACCGCGAACCTCCCTTCGGATCGGCCTTTCACGCCTCATCCATCCATGTCCGACACAGCCTCCACCGCACCGAACCGCTCAGTACCATACGCGACCACCGCGAAACTCCACAAGATACGCCAGTTTCTGCTGTTTCTCGTCGTATACCACAAACTCATCGTCTTCGAATTCCGTCCCGCGAACTCCGTGACAACTATGATACCCCTTCGGTGGAGCCTTGATACCGTACGTGATCTCTTCGTATTGCTTGACGTGACCCAGCGCAACTTGGGCGATCGCCATGATCGAAGTTCCTTTTTTTCCCGCCGAAGTATAGCCCGAACTCGTACAAGCAGCGTTCCCAAAATACATACCGCTCCCCAACCACCCTTCGTCCGTACGACCCACACCAAGCTTCACCACCACCTTCGGCATCAAGAGACCCCGCGACAAGATCCCCACCCAGTTTTGGATCCGCGAGCCATGAAAAAGCAGTTGATCGTTTCCGATATCGGCCAGATAACGGGCCTCTTCTTCGGGACGCGACACTTTGTAGATCTGCAAGACTTCGATATCGTCCGTATCCACTTGGCTTTCCAATACCAAATCCTTGATCTTTTTGTGCTCGCTGCTTTTCGCCTCGATCGCTTCGACAGAACAGCCCAAAGCGGCATACTCTTCTTCTTCCTTCGCCTCGTGCAACAAGCCGCTCTCACCGTTGACGCGCAACATATCCTTCATCAATTGCAACGTCTCTTGTTTGGTTTGGTAGTTGTTTAAATCGCGGATAATCGCGGCTTCAGCAGCTTCACGGCTCCGACCAAAACGGTGCGGGATCACGGTGTAAAAAGCACTTGATAAATCGCGCAAGGTTTCCGCCACTTTCGGCGTCTGCTTTTTCTTTTGGAGCTGTTTGTAGATATCACCAAGGATCGATTCTCCCTGCTCGATCTGTCCGATGGTGAGGACACCAAGAGGCGTCTCGATACCATGCGCGGTCACTTTGGCCTGAACACGCGAAGTCAGCGCTCCCACCGCTTCGTCGTACAGATAACGCACCAAACCACGCACGGTCTCCTCCAGTCGCGGCAACGAAACTTTCGGCTCAGCGGGCTTTTCAACCTCGTTCACTTCGATCCGCTGCAAGGTCTTTTCGTCGACCTCGCCGCTGCTGCTTCCTCGTGCTTTTTGTGAGCCGATCTTGCTGCTCGCCAACGCCACTTCGCGGTAGCCTTTGCGCGCCGAAGTCTTTTCTTTGTAGATCTGATCGTACACCGCTTCCGCTTCGGGCTTGCTATCGAGATAACGACACTCTTTCTGCCCGCTGTCTGGATTGTTTTCCAAATCATCTGTGCGGCCATAATGCGTAAAAACCCGAAACGCTTGACCTTTTTTGATGGCTTTCGCGTGATGCAACTCGATGGCGTAATACTTGTTTCGATTGGTCTTGATATCCGTCACTTGCAACACGGCCTTCTTGAGGATCTCGAACTCTTCTGGATACTTCGGTTGCCCTGCGTCATCCCACTTCCACGTCACCACTCGAACCGCCATCGCCAACTCCTTTCGTTTCTCAAACACCGACAACGCCCTTCGCTCTGTCGTACGCTTGGCTCTCTTTCTTGACGCATCCTGACACACTCGCGTAAAAAATCAAATCCATAGAGGACTTACGCGGTGGGGTTTGTTTGGTGGGGTTTTACCCCACGCCCCACAAGGGAGCCCGGCTCCCTTGACCCCGCATTGGCGAAGAGATCACAGGTTTTTCAACCAGACGACCCTGTCGCTTGAGCTTGTACGAACACGGCTTTTTTGGGCAACTGCGTAAGTCCTATCCTATATCGAGGATGACGTCAGCCCCACCAAAAGAAAAGGTCGATGCAGGCATCTTTTGGCGAATTACCCCTTGCGCTGCTCCGCCAATTTACGCAAGATTCAAACCCACCAAACGCCACTCCGAGAGAACCCAAAAGTCTACGCAATCCCCTCACTCCAAGCAAAGGAACCCACCATGCAGATATCTTGTCCTAGCTGCAAAAATCCCGTGATGTTCGAAGATATCAATCACAAAAAACGAATCGCCAAATGCGCTTCTTGTCACGAAGTCTTTCGTTTTTCTGAAGATGACCTCACCACCACAAACTCCTCACACAAAGCCAACGAATTAGACACTCCAGACGCCCAAGAAACAAAAGAGGAAAGTCACACAAAAGCCCCTCCAAGATCCGCCGATCCCTCTCAAGAACCCGCATTATTCGCCCTTCCTTCAGGCGTAACGCTCCAACGCGACGAGCAACAACTGCGCATCCACTGGCGTTGGTATACACCCGTGGCCTATCTCATGGTGTTCATCGGCATCGCTTGGAATGTCTCCCTGCTCTCGATGATCTGGAAAACATTCAGCGGTGATTTCATTGCTGAAGTCGTTCCGTGTTTTTTTCTTGTCTTTGGTTTCGGCCTAATCTACGCTGGCATCGTATTCCTCGTCAACGAAACCACGATCAGCGTCCAACACAAAACACTCTCCATCCGCCATACTCCTTTGCCTTGGTCGGGAAATCGTACCTTTTCTGTTGATGATCTCGAACAATTCTTCTGCAAACAACACATCTGCCGTAAAAAACGCGAAACATCGGTGGGCTACGGACTTTATGCCATCTCACGCAACGGAAAACAAATCGAGATCCTCAATGGCATCGAAGATCCCGAAAAAGTATGGTTCATCGAGCGAATTCTCGAAGAGCACCTTGGCATCGCCGATCAAAGAGTATTCGGCGAATACAAGGGCTAATACGAGATCCGCCTGTTGAGTGATCGTAAAAACGTAGGGGCAGCCCCCTGTGGCTGCCCAAGGATAGGGCGTCTGGGCGCTATCCTTCGAGCACAGATCACTCGGATTTCGTATCAGAGGGTGTTTGCGAAATAGCGATATCTTTTGGACTGGTACACAGAAACATCGGAGGAATGGACGTCTTGTGATGTCCCCTCTTATACGAAATCCGCCCGTTGAGTTATCGTAAAAATGTAGGGGCAGACAGGTGTGGCTGCCCAACCATCGGGCGGTTCGCGAACCGCCCCTACATCATGCGATCATACATGACGCGGAGATATCGCGTTCAGATCTCGCTATGTTAGACACCCTCTAACCGATATCACGCTCGCATCGCCGATCAAAAAGTATTCGGCGAATACAAGCGCCGATCGGCTCGACATCGAAAAAGAAACCCCCAAAGGACGAAGCAACCCACTCCAAGCAAAGGAATCCACCATGCATCTCTCTTGTCCTAGTTGCAAAAATACCGTGATATCCGAAGATATCAACATCAACAAAATGATCGCCAAATGTGCTTCTTGCCAAGCCGTCTTTCGTTTTTCCGAAGACGACCTCGCCACCGCAAGCTCCCAACATAACACCAACGACCAAGAAGCCCCCATCAAGGAAGAAAGCACGGGTAGAGAACACAGTACAGACTCGAATGACCCATCCCAAAAACGCCCCCAAGAACCCATGGTTGGGTTGTTTTGGTTGTCAGGCTTGATCGACTTATTTCAAAAATACCTCCAAGAGCCCGCCCAACCCGACGTCCTCGCAGGCGTAACGTTCCAACGTGACGAGCAACACCTGCGCATCCACTGGCGTTGGTTTCGGCCTGCCGCTTACTTCGTGGCGGGCGTTAGCTTGTTTGTGAACCTTTTCTTGATCTCTTGGATGAGAAACGTTGTGGGGAGTGGTTTGGGGGAAATCCTGTTTTCGTTACCTTTTTGTGTGGCGGGCGGGGGCCTTATCTTCTTGACCCTCGCTCTCTTCCTCAACGAAACCACCGTGACCGTCCAACACGGAAAACTCTCCATCCGCCACGCCCCGTTGCCTTGGTGGGGCAATCGCACCCTTCCCATCGAGGATCTCGAACAACTCTTCTGCAAAAAAAATCTCACACACAGCAAAGACGGTAAAACAGGCTTCTACGAACTTCACGCCATCTTGCGCAACGGACAACAGATCACTCTACTTCAATACCACGAAGAACCCGAAAAAGTCTTATTCATCGAACAACTTCTCGAAGAACACCTCGGCATCGTCGATCAACCTGTACTCGGCGAATACAAGGGCTGATCGGCTCAATGCCCAGCAGAGACAGTCTAGAACAAACAAAACCCTACATCTCCCGCAATTTCCCCTCAATCCAAGCAAAGGAGCCCACCATGCAGATCTTCTGCCCCCACTGCAAAAATCCGATCAATTCTGAAGGCATCAACCTTGACAGGCTGATCGCTAAATGTACTTCTTGCCGTGCTGTCTTTCGTTTTTCCGAAGACGAACTCGCCACGACAAGCCCCGAACGCGATGACAACAACCCAAAGCCTACCACGGCTCAAGACACAGAAGAAAACAGCCTCAGAAAAGGCCCTATCAACCGCCCTCAAAGACGTTCTCCTCGTATCCAAGAGCCGATCCCCCTCGATGTTCCCGAAGGCATGACGCTGCAACACGACGAACATTCTCTGCGTGTCCGTTGGCGCTGGTTTACGTTTGAAGCGAGCGCTGTCGCGCTTGTTTGCGCGCTCTTCGTCGGCGCGGCTCTGGCCCTCTACAACGAAACCAAGTCGAGTTACGCGTATGACTCTCTCTGGCCCATTCTGTTCTTAATCCTGTGCTTTCTCGGCGTAAGCATGGCCCTTTTGTACTACTCTCTCGCACTTCTCATCAACGCCACCACCCTCACCATCCAAAACGGGCTGTTGTCTATCCAGCACGCCCCTTTGCCTTGGTGGGGCAACCGCACCCTTCCTGCCGAAGAATTCGAGCAGTTCTACTGCAAACAACGTGTCTCCCGCGGGAAATACCGCCTGTTCTTTACCTACGAACTCCACGCCATCTTGCGCAAAAAACAACGAATTAAACTTCTCTCGGGAATAAGTGAGATAGAAAAAGTCTTATTTCTCGAACGACTCATCGAAGATCATCTCGGCATTGTCGATCGACCTGTACTCGGTGAATTAGAACCTTGAGCGGCAAGCCAAGTTCTACACAAGCTAAAGAAAGCACAGCAGGCACAATGCAACACCTTTGTCCGATCTGCAAAACTCCCATGCGCCCCAAGATATCAACCCAGAGAAACAAACCGCACTTTTCCTAACGGCAACCAGACGGCACTCTTGGAAGGGGCGGACGATCCTCAAATGATCCATTTCGTGAAATCGGTACTCGACGAACATCTCGATATCACCGATACGCCCGCACCCGACGAACACAAGGGCCGATCAACCCAACGCTCGTTTGAATTGGACGATCGCTCCCGCGCCTCTTGCCAAGTTCACGTTTCGGCCTATGCTCAAACACCAACACGCGAAAGGCCGCGTTGACAAGAAGACAACAGCTTCTTGCCAACGTCGCCTTTCCACATAATTACCGATAGGACTTACGCAGTTGAAAAGGGAAACCCTGAGATATCAGAACGTTGTAGGGGCGGTTTGCGAACCGCCCACGCCCGAACATGGGCCTTTTTCGTATCGAACTGCGTAAGTCCTATACCGATAAAAATAAAGGAAACGATCGGATGAAACTGACTTTTTTGGGCGGTGCAGACGAAGTGGGAGCTTCTTGTACGCTGGTGGAGATCGCAGGAAAGCGGATCTTGGTGGATTGCGGCATCCGTATGAATCCACGTGATGGCGATAGCCTACCGTGGCTTGCGCCGATCCAAGAGGGCGGTGGATTGGACGCGATCATCCTGACTCATGCGCACATGGATCACCTTGGCGCGATGCCGATTATCCACCAAAGCTATCCCAACGTGCCGATTTATATGACTCCTCCGACGGTTGCCCTTTCGCAGATCCTTTTGCTCGACTCGCTCAAGATCATGCAAGGCAACTACGAGCGCGAAGGCGATATCCCCTTGTATCCGCCAAATGCCGCCGAAGGACTCTTGCAACAAGCGCGTCCCGTACACATGAAACAAGAGCTTCGGCTTTTTGATGGGAAACTGTCCGTCTTTTTCTTTCCTGCGGGCCATATCCTCGGAGCAGCCTGTGTCTACCTCGTTTCCAAAGAAGGCTCGATCTTGATGGGCGGCGATATCTCTTGCACCGACCAACTCACCATCCCCGGCCTCGAACTCCCCAAGATCCGCCCCGATGTTGTCGTCATGGAGTCCACTTACGGGGGACGTTTGCACGCCAACCGCAAGGCCGAAGAAACACGCATCATCCAGCAAGTCCAAAAAGTCCTCGAACAAAAAGGAGCCATCCTCTTTCCCGCTTTTGCCATCGGACGGGCGCAAGAGGTGATCTTGATCTTGTCGCGTGCGATGGAAAAAAAGCAGATCCCCGAAGCACCGATCTTTATCGACGGTATGGTCAAGCAAGTCTGCGGCATCTACCGCTCTTTCCCCGAATACTTGACCTCGTGGATGAAAAAGCGCACCGAGCGGCTCAGCGATCCCTTCTTCTTTGAAAAAGGTGCGGCGATCCCCGTCTATTCGCCCCAAGAGCGCGAAAAAGCCGCCAAGCTCCGTCCTGCGATCTTTGTCTCTAGTTCAGGGATGCTCACAGGCGGTCCAAGCCCCTTTTACGCAAGCGAACTCGCCGAACACGAAAACTGCTGGATCGGCATCACAGGCTACCAAGACGAAGAAGCCCCGGGCCGTCGTATCCAAGAAGTCTTCAGCGCAGGAGGCGGCGAACTCGACCTGTACGGAAAGCGCGTCAAACTTCGCTGTGGCGTCGGCACATACGGACTCAGCGCACACGCAGATACCTCGCAGATCGTTTCTGTGCTCCATGCCCTCGCACCCCGCGAGATCTTCTTGGTTCACGGAGATGAAAAGGCCCGTGAAGCCCTTCAAACGGCCTTGATCCAAGCAGGAACCGAAAACGTCCACCTCCCCCACATCGGCGAAGAAAACGAACTCAAGGGGACGGCAGGGGGATATCTTTGGCGAGAACGCCGCCAACATCACCCTGCCTACAAAGCTGCCGCCGAAAAAGCCCGTACAGGCCGCGATGCCGAGATCGAGTCAGGACCGCTCACCCACGCCAGTCTACTCCCACTCTCCACCCTCTTGCTCCAACGCGACGGCGCAAACCGCGCTTACACCGCAACCGAAGCGATGGAAGCATGGGGCTACCCTCCCGCCGCCATCACCAAAGCCGAAGTCGAGCGCATCAACGAACTCTTGCGCGCCCCCGACGCTCCCTTCCGCGCTGACCGCAGCAACAAATACCTCTTCCGTGTCCGCGTCTTCCAAAACGACCCGCGCACCGCCATCGACAAAGCCAACGAAGCCTTCGATCACCTCGAACAAGCCCAAGCCCCCTCAAAAACCACGCTCCCCAAACCTTCACAAAACGCCGATCCATCGGCATCACACGAAACCATCTCCCAACGCCACACCCCTCCAACTGTCCGCCTCCCCCACAACAAGCGCAAAACCACCGCCCCCGCATCCCCCCTAGACATCGACCAATCCGACGATCTCCCCTCCAAACCTCTCCCCCAAGCCCGCGTGCTTCAAATCGTCGACGAACTCTTCCCGCCCCAAACCACCCTCTACAAACGCAGCATCACACCCGGTCTTGATTGCATCACCCTCGCCTTTCACTTCCCACACACCGCCCAGCGCGTCTACCAAACCCAACTCCAACAACTCCGCGATCGCACCCGTTGGGCTGTCCAACTCCGTCCCCAACCCCACCTCCAAGCCCTCCAAGAAAAAGCCCTCGAACTCCTTGCGGGCCGATGGACTTTCGAGGGATCGATCCCTGTCCACCTCGATCGCCTTGCGATCGTCTTGCCGATTACTGTACTCCCCGAACAACACGAAGACTTCGCCGCCATCCAACGCCAATTCACCCAAGAAACGGGCTTTTCTCTCGAAGCCAAAGACTACGTTGGACTTCTCCCACCTTCTCTTTCACCCACCTCTCTTTCTCACGAAGAACAACTCCACGGACTCCCCCAGTCCTCGGGCGCGATCCGTCTGGCGGTCGCCCAAAAAATGGAGATCAACGCCGCCTACCAGCACATCCGCGATACCTTTGCCTCCTTGCCACACAAACCCTACAAGATCGGTCTAAAAGGAGGAACCTTTATCGAACTCGCCTTTGTTACTCCCAAAGTCGGCGCATTGTACCGAAATAAACTGGATCAAATTCAAGAAGAGATCGGTCGCATCATCCGTATTTATCCCCAAGCCAATCAGCACGAACTCAAAGGGCTTGCGCGACGCTTGCTTCCTGCTCCTTGGAACACCTTTCTCGCCAAAGAACCCCAATACACGCACGGTCAAGACGTGATCCGTGTCGTCATGACTAGCGCCCCGCCTACCGAGATCCAAACCCTTGCCCAAAAACAATTTTACGAACAGACGCTTTTTAAGTTAATCTTCTCCCTACGCTAAAAGCAGCCGACACGACAGCAGCGAGTCGCTGACAAAACCCCCGTGTTCGCGAGGCTTCAAGCGGAGCCATCCTTTTATCCAACTGCGTCGATTTTGAGAGGGAGAAACCACAATGCGAATTTTGTATGGCGTCGTCGGCGAAGGCATGGGCCACGCCACCCGTAGCAAGGTGGCTTTGACACACCTACTCTCCAAAGGACACGATATCGAGGTCGTGGTCTCGGGCAAAGCACACAAGTTTCTCCAAGATAGTTTCGCACAACACCCGCGCATCCGCATCCGTGAGATCCAAGGACTCACACTCGCCTTTCGGGAAAATGAGATGGATCTCGGTGGAACCGTCCTCGAAAACCTACTCAAAGCCCCCAGTAGCCTGCTGCACAACAGCCTCACCTACCTTGAGATGCAGTTCGACGGCTTCCAACCACAGGCCGTCATCAGCGACTTTGAGTCATGGGCCTACCTCTACGCCGCCAACCACATGATCCCTTTTATCGGCATCGACAACCAACAAGTCATCAACCGTTGCGCTCACAACACCTACATCACCAACGACAACAGCCCCGAATACTGGATGACCAAGATCTTTACCAAGGCCAAACTGCCGGGCGCTTACCATTACCTCGCCACCAGCTTTTTCTTCCCACCCGTCAAAAAACCCCGCACCACCTTGATCCCGCCGATCTTGCGACCCGAGATCCTCCAAGCCCAACGCGACCCCCACGATCACATCCTTGTCTATCCTTCCGCTGCTCTCCGAGGGCAGATCGTCCCGATTCTCCGCGATCTTCCCTACAACTTCCGCGTCTACGGTATGCCCGAAGCCAAGCAAGACGGCAACGTCCAACAGCAGCCCTTTTCCCAAACAGGCTTCATCGAAGACTTTCGCACCGCTCGCGCTGTGATCGCAGGTGGCGGATACTCCATGATGGGCGAAGCTGTCCACCTGCACGTCCCTATGTTTGCCGTCCCGATCAAAGGCCAGTACGAACAAGAGATCAACGTCCGCTATCTCAAACAGCTCGGTTATGGCGACTGGAGCTTCCAGATCGAACGCGACCGCCTCGCTCGCTTCCTTGATGATGTCCCTCGCTACACACAAAACCTCCAACGCCGCTACGTCCCCCGCGACAATCAAATGCTCTTTGGCTGCCTCGATGAACTCCTTCACGCCATCTCTCTCAACGAACCTCCCCCCGCCACGCTCCAAAGCCCCGCCATGCGCAAATACCAAGGCCCCCTTCTTCCCGAAGAAAAATCAGGCGATATCCCTTGGGATGAGATCGCCAACCCCTTGCTCGACACACCCTAATTCTTCACTTCACACAGGACTTTTGCTGTCAAACCCATGCGGTGGGGCGTTGCCCCACGCCCCACAAGGGAGCGCGGCTCCCTTGACCCCGTATTGGCTGGACAAGCAGACGTTTTTCAAGCCAACGACGCTGCCGCTTGAACCTCCACGAACACGGCTTTTTTGGCGGCAAGTGACACTCCTTCACACAGGACGAACTCCATGTCTCAACCTTCTTCGACAGCACCTACGCTTTTTTCCCGTGGCGACGTCAACGGATTTTGGGCGCTTTTTGCCGACAACCTCGCCAACATGGTCATCATCAGCAGTATCTGTCTGGGCGTCTTTCAGATCCCCCACGCGATCGTCTTTGGTCGGATCTTGCCGGGCTTAGGCGTTGCTCTCTTGGTGGGCCTTGCCTTTTACGCGTACCTTGCGCGGCGTCTCGCCGCCAAAGAGGGCCGCACAGACGTTACCGCCCTTCCTTACGGCATCTCCACACCTGTCCTCTTTGTTTACCTCTTCGGCGTGATGATGCCTGCCTATCTTGTGGGCTTAAAGGCAGGACTCCCCGCCAAAGACGCTGGCACCCAAGCATGGCAGATCGCGATGGCCGCCGCGCTTGTCGGTGGAATCATCGAAGCATCGGGGGCTTTGATCGGACCCTACCTCAAACGCATCACTCCTCGCGCTGGAATGCTCGGAACTCTCGCAGGGATCGCGCTTGTTTATATCGCAACCGTCCCGCTCGCCGAGATCATGGAACACCCGCTTATCGGCTTTCCTGCGCTGATCATCGTCTTGATCGGACTGGTCGCTCATTACCGCCTACCTGCGGGTATTCCTGCCGGCTTGCTCGCTATCCTTGTTGGCGTTGTGATGGCCGCCGCTACGGGCCAGATCAAACCACCCACCCCAAACCAACCCACCCTCAGCTTACATCTGCCCTTTCCACTCTTTGACGACCTGATCATCGGCCTGCGCCTGTTGTTTGTGCAATTCCCCGCGCTGCTTTTGGCGATCATCCCGATCGAGATCTACAACTTCATCGAAACCATGAACAACGTCGAAAGTGCCGAAGCTGCGGGCGATCACTATCCTGTCCGAACCTGCCAATGGATGGACGGCGTCGGAACGATGGCCGGCGCGCTGTTTGGCGGGCCTTTCCCTACCACCGTATACATCGGACATCCCGCTTACAAACGCCTCGGCGCTCGCAGCGGTTATGCACTCGCGGTCGGTCTCGTCTTTTTTCTGATCTCGATCTTCGGACTGATGGATCTTTTTCATCGATGGATTCCCGTCGCAGCCGTCGCTCCGATGCTTGTCTTTGTCGGCATCACCATCGCAGGGCAAGCCTTCCAAGCCGTCCCTGCACGCCATGCTGTCGCCGTGGCCTTCGCCTTGATCCCTCACGTCTCCGATATCCTTGTCAAACGCATGGGCGGCGTCTTGCGCGAAACCAGCGGATGGCTCGCTCATCCCTCTGTCCCTGCGCTCCAAACCAAACTCGATGCCCTTCGCTCCGAAGCCCTTCATCCAGAACTCTTACAGCGCTTCCTCCAAAATGGCTATATCCACTACGAGGGCCAACTGATGCTCTCCAAAGGAGCTATCCTCGTCGGCCTGTTGTGGGGGAGCATCGTCGCTTTCCTCATCGACCGCAAAACCCACGAAGCAGCCGCCTTTTGCTTTGCTGCCGCTGCACTCACATTCTTTGGCATCATCCATATCCCCCAAGGCTTCGGCTTTTACCCCACACATCCCCTCGTCTACAGCTATCTGTTGCTTGCCCTCTGTTCCCTCGGACTGCGCTTCCTCCCCGAAGAACCCGCACCCGACACTCACGCCAACGAACCCCCTCCAAATCCCAAAAATCGCCCTCCCAAAAATCGCCCTCCCAAAAATCGCCCTCCCAAAAATCGCCCTCCCAAAAATCGCCCTTGATTCGAGGCTTTCAGAGGTTCGGATCGAGTCGACGCCATCGAAAAAGAAACGACGTGCTCGCACCATACCAAGCGAGAGAGTCGCCTGTGTGAAACACTTGTGTTCATTTCGCCAACACGGGGTCCATAGAGCCGCGCTCCCTTGCAGGGCGTGGGGCAGCGCCCCATAGGCGTTAGGTGAAGCGGAGGAAAGCCCCCCACCCCGCCCTCCCCCGTGAACAGGGGAGGGAGCGAAAGTCGGAAGCATCGGGGATTTTGTTTTTTCATGACGCACGCTGTATGCACGACACGCAGACGCTGCCCGTTCCAACTTCCCCCCGTTCACGGGGGGATTGAGGGGGGGCGACAAAAGAAACGGCGATCAGGCTAGACTATCCGGTGTTTCCACCTTAACAAGGCGCGTATGGGGCAGCGCCCCACAAAGCAAACCCAAAAAGCTACTCCTCTTTGAGACCAGACCTCCGCTCAGCGGGTCGTAGCCTCGGCTCCATCCTGTTGTATCTGCATCCGGATCTCTGAAACGCCTTCCTCTTCCAACCACAACACACCTTGGGAGCGTCCCCATGCACAAGATCGGATTGTTTTTTGGTCTGCTTCTTTTGTTCTCCATCGCCGCTTGCGAATCGGTCCCACCCACCCACGAACAAACCCCTGAAATCGTCCTCGAAGCGGCCCTCGAAGCCACCGCAGAGTCCGCCCCCACCGAAACCCCCTCCACAGAAAAAACCTCCGAAGCCAACACCGAACCAACTCCCCAAGAAGTCCCCCTCCCCACCGAGACTCCCGCAGATACCGCAAACGAACCCACCGCCGAAGCCACTTCGCCCCCCGACGGCAGCATCCCTGAATCTACGCCCGAATCTACGCCCGAATCTACGCCCGAATCTACGCCCGAATCTACGCCCCCGACACTTCCACCCGCAGGAAACCCCAACGGCAAATGCGCCATACCCACAGAAGCTCAGACGGAAGACACCTCCAAACCCACGACTGTTGTCGGCACAGGAACCCCACAAAGCTGCACTTCCGATGCCTTTGTTAACGCCGTAGCCAAGGGCGGGATCATCACCTTCAATTGCGGTCCCAACCCCATGACGCTCACACTCACCCGCACCGCCAAGATCTTTAACGACAAAGGCCCCAAGATCGTGATCGACGGTGGAAACAAGATCACCCTCAGCGGCGACGGAAAACACCGCATCCTTTACCAAAACACCTGCGACCAACAGCAAAAATGGACGACTTCTCACTGCCAAAACCAAGATCATCCCCAACTCACCGTACAAAACATCACCTTCATCAAAGGCAACGCCAAAAACCTCGACCCCTACGGTGGCGGCGCGATCTTTGTGCGCGGGGGCCGCTTCAAGATCATCAACGCCCGTTTCTTCAACAACCTCTGCGATGATACAGGCCCCGATGTCGGCGGGGCAGCCGTCCGCACCCTCAGCCAGTACAACAACCTCCCCGTCTACGTCGTCAACAGCACCTTTGGCGGTCGCACTGATCTCGGCAACGTCTGCTCAAATGGCGGTGGACTGAGCAGTATCGGCGTCTCTTACACGGTGATCAACAGCCTGTTCTCTCACAACCGCGCCATCGGCAACGGAGCCAACCCCGCCAAAGCCGGCACCCCGGGCGGCGGTAGCGGCGGAGCCATCTACAACGACGGCAACACCTTCACGCTTTCCCTCTGCGGCGTTCACATCCACAACAACACCGCCAACGAAGGCGGCGGAGCCATCTTCTTCGTCAGCAACGACCGCTCTGGCAAACTGATCATCCAAGACTCTTTGCTCGAAAACAATCCTAGCAAAGGCTTTGAAACCAAAGGATATCCCGGCATCTTTGTACTCGCGAACGGTCCACCACAGATCACCAACTCCACTCTCAAATAACACCCACGCCCCACCAACCCACGCCCCACAAACTCAACCACACCATCGCTGTCCATAAAAAGATTTCAAGATTTTTTGAGACCCGACGTACCCCCCACCGACTATCACGAGCAAGACGGCCCGTTTCCCACCAAAGGACGATACATCCATCATGTGTCCCTTGACCTTGCCACCCATTGCACGCGAAAGTCACGCCCCTGCATGGCCCCCAAGCCACGCAGAGCAGCCACCGCTGTCCACTCTATTCACTCCTAGCGAGGGACTTGCAAGCGTGAAACCAGAAAAAACCCCGTCATGGGAAGAAGATGAAGAACTTGCCCGCCGACTCATTACTCGCGAGCGCCAAGCGTTTGATATCTTTTATCAAAGATACGCTCCTGTGCTTTTACGCCGCCTATATCGGATGACAGGAGATCGCCAGCAGGCTCAAGAATTCTTACAAGAAGTCATGATCGAAGTAATCGAATCCTTACAAAACTACAGAGGCACAGGCGCGCTCGGTGCTTGGATCAATCGCATCGCCACCTTCATCATGATCGACCACTTCCGACAAAAACAACGCCACGCGGGGTTTTGGGAGCGCTGGTCCAACCAACTCGCGTCGCTCCATGAACGCCCCACTCCTCTCCCGCAGCAAGCCATGGAAAGCGACGAGATGCGCGAACTTGTCCGCGCTCAGCTCGAATACCTCTCGCCACGCAAACGGATGGCTATCCTTCTGTGCGATATCGAAGGGCTTTCCCTTGAAGAAGCCAGCGAACAAATGGCTATCCCCGCAGGGACTGTCTCTTCGCGTTTGCATCACGGCAGGCGAGAACTCAAACAACGCATCAAGAATGAACTCAAACGACGCGGTTTAGCCGTAGAGGACGCCCTCCATGAATAAGACACACCACGACAACACAACGCCGCCAACCTCTCCGCCTCGTGGACTCGAACGCTCCCCGTTATCGGACGCCGAAGAAGCGCAGATCTTACAACACGCTCGCGATCATGTATGGCAGCGCTATAGCCAAAATCTTGCACCACAAGCCAGAACTGAGCGAACCCGCCCGTACGACAAACCTCACAACGAGCCTCGTTCCGCCTTCGCTCCTTCGCGGCTCTGGCCGCTCGCTCCTGTCGCGGCCCTTGCTGCGGGGATGCTGCTCTGGTGGAAACCCTCGAAACCACCGACAGAACCGCTCTCCTTCCAAGGCGAAGCACGTATCGGAAACCGACCTTCTTCACAACACACAAAAACGTCCTTCACACAACGCTCCCTTGCGCTGATCACCCAACAAAAGTCCGCCACCCTCCAAGCCGCAAAGCGTTGGCATATCACGATCGCCGCTCAAAGCGCCCTTGCCATCGAGCAGATCCATCCGCAACACCACCGCCTACAGCTTCGCAAAGGTGCGATCACGGTCGACGTCACCCCCCAACAGATCCAACTCTTCGAGATCGCGTTGCCGCATCACCACATCCACGTCAAAGGAACCCGCTTTACTGTCGAGCGAACCCCTCGCGGATGGCATGTCGAAATGGAAACAGGACGCATCGCCCTTGTCCCCGCAACTCCCCAACTCTCCGCAACTCCCCGCACTCCCGCACCGATCTTTTTACAACATGGCCAAGGGGCGCGTGTCGCCCAATCCACCGGCAAGATCGAGACCTATCCACTCCCTCCAACCTCTCACCGCGATCCCTCCAAGCGCGTCGCATGGTGGCTCGCTCAAAACGCCCCACACATCGCCCTGCGTTGGTTGGCCGATCGCCTTGAACGCTACCCCAACGAAAAAGTCTTTTATGCGCGAAACCTCCAAGAGATCGCCGAATACTACCGCGCCAAAAAAGATATCCCCCGTGTCCTCTCGATCTTGGTCGATATCCACAAACGCGATATCCCCAATGAAAGCGAACTCGCTCTCCCCGAAGCCTTGGCCCTTTGCCGCACCGTCGCAACCCATCCCGCTTGTATGCAAGTCTTCCAACTCTCCCTCCAACAAAAGAACCCCGGCCCCTTCGCCGAACATGCCCTCTTTTGGTTGGCCGTCGGCCTACACCAACAAGGCGCTTCTTCTCAAAAAGAAAGCAAGAAACTTCTGTGGCGTTATATCCAACAATTCCCCAACGGCGAGCATCTCCCTCGCGTCCTCGCGCTCTTGCAAAAAACCACCCCCTCCCATCAACTCTGTGCGTCCATCGCCAAACACCTCCCCAAACACAACCAACGGCCCACATGGTGGAATCGTCTATGCGCCCCGCGTTGATCGTGGAATCGCCTACGCACCCCACGTTGCTCTCTGCTTATCGGATCTCACAAGACTTTCCTCCATCTCACACTCGTTCGCTTTTGTCTTTACGAGGTGCGCTTCTTTTTCTCTTCTTCTTTTTTCTCTACTCGTATGGCTGCGGTATGGAATCCATACAGCTTCTCCCAGACGGTTCTGCTCAAACGGAGACCGACCCAGACGCCTCTCCCAACGACAACCCCACCGACACCGAAGCCAGCCCAACCGAAGATCCACACCCCAAAGAAACCACCCCAGAAACAGCCGTCGAACTCCCCCCCCCCGACGCCACTTGCCCCAACGCCCAAGGCGACGAGATCCAGATCTGGCTCTCCCCCAAAAAAGACAGCCTCTTCTTGATCGGGAAAGCTGGAACACAAGGCGCTTCCGCTTCTGTACGTTTCGTGATGCCACCCTTTTGGGTGCCGACACCTTCCATCCTTTGGAGCGATGCCCAAGGATTATTCGCAGCCAAGATCACACTCGATCTTCAAAACGATCAAGATATCTTCGTTCAAGCAGCGACGTGGTGTCGTAAATTCAATATCTCTTTGCTCGCAGATCGTATGCGAGAACGCTACCTCGAATCCATCTCCATCCCGATCCTTCGCGTCGGCCAATCCACCACGCTCCGCTTCCGCTTGCTCGGTATCCCCGCATCCAATCCCGTCGCCTTCTCTTCTCACCCACAGATCGCACAGATCGAAAACGTCACCTCGCAACGCACCGCCCAAGAAACCCTTCTATCCGTCTCCGTCCGCGCACGCACCCAAGGCAGCTTTACCTTGCTTGTCTTCGATCCTTCCTCCCTTCCCTTTACCGTTCAACTCAACGTCGAATAGCCTTCTTATACGAAATCCGAATGATCTGTGATCGAAGGAGAGCGCCCAGACGCCCGATTGTTGGGCAGCCACAGGGGGCTGCCCCTACATTTTTACGCTCACACTACAGGCGGATCTCGTATTCTCTGCCGTTCCTTGCGCCGCCCCCCATACACGGCGCGTCACCGAGACTCACACTACAGGCGGATCTCGTATTCTCTGCCGTTCCTGCCCACACGAAATTGTTTGAAGATGTCGGCGCGTCTCGCGACAAGACTTCTCGCCCGTGTTTGTCTTTTGCATCATCATCCAAAGGGCTTTGTCATCTCCATTCATCGTCTCATGGGTCATTTGTAAGGAGTTTTCATGTGTACACAACGAACCATTCTTCGCCTTTTTGGCACACGCATCAAAGAAATACTGATGGCGTGTCTGCTGGCCTTGGTCGTTTTTCTCGGGTGGGGAAAACAAGCAAGCGCTCAAAATTGCAGTGGAAATCAAAAAGCCGATGTTCTCTTGCTGCTTGATCAGTCTGGATCGATTAGCAACGACAAAGCGTGGGACGATGCGATCGGAAATCTTTTGGATAAGTTCTCTGCAAACATCCGATTTGGTCTGATGTTTTATCGCGCAACAGGCGTTCTCGAAGTGGCCATCGCAGACAACAACGTCGCCGCGATCAAAGCCAAACTCGCTGCATCCAAACCTTCGGGACCAGCGCGTTTTCGCCAAGCGATATTGGACGCCACAGCCTACTGGGTTCAACACATCACCGCCGATCCCACCAGCACCCGCGCTCGCTACACCTTCCTGATGACCGACGGCGGCTCCAACGACGGAAGCCCTGTCCCCGAGATCACCGCACTGCGCAACCTCAAAGTGGGAGCACAAACCTACGATATCAAAACCTTCGCCGTTGGCTTCGGCAACACCATCGCCCAAACCGAACTCGACGGCTACGCCATCCCGGGCGGTACCACCAAAGGCTATCTTGCGACCACTGCCGCTGCCCTCGTCCAAGCCCTCGAAGATATCGCCAAACAGATCGGAACCGAGGTCTGCGACGGCATCGACAACGATTGCGACGGCCAAATCGATGAAGGTCTGACCCAAGCTTGTTATTCTGGCCCCGCCGGAACACAAGGGATCGGAGGTTGTAAGGGAGGCACCCGAAGCTGCACCAACGGGGCTTATGGGGCTTGCGTCGGCGAAGTCGTCCCCACCACCGAAGTTTGCGACAACACCGACAACAACTGCGACGGAAAAGTAGACGAAACCTTTACCGACATCGGACAATCCTGCACCGTCGGCGTCGGCGCTTGTTTGCGCACAGGCGTCAAGATCTGCAACGCTGCAAAGACGGCCACTGCTTGCTCTGTGCAAGCAGGAACTCCCGCAGCATCCGAGACCTGCGGCAACAATATCGACGACAACTGCGACGGACGCACCGACGAAGGCTGCGGAACAACCTGTACTGATGGACAAAAACGCGCTTGCTATACCGGCCCTTCGGGAACCGCAGGCAAAGGCATCTGCAAAAACGGCGAACAAACCTGTACAGGCGGAAACTGGGGCAACTGTGTTGGACAGGTCTTGCCCGGCGTCGAAACCTGCGATGGGATCGACAACAACTGCAACGGAACGATCGACGAAAACCTCGCCCAAGCCTGTCGAACGGCCTGTGGCAGCGGTACCGAGACCTGTAGCGGCGGAAAATGGGCCAATTGCACCGCACGCCAACCAAGCCCCGAAGTTTGCGGAAACAACGTCGACGACGACTGCAACGGCCAAGTCGACGAAGGATGCTCAGGCTTCTGCAAAGAAGGCGAGACCAAAGCCTGCTACAGCGGCCCCGCAGGAACGGCAGGAAAAGGCGACTGCAAGACGGGAACACAGACGTGTACCAACGGCGCATGGGGTGCTTGTACAGGCGAAATCCTCCCAACCACCGAAGTCTGCGATGGCAAAGACAACAACTGCGATGGGAGCATCGACGAAGGCGTCCGTCGCGCTTGCAAGACCGCTTGCGGCGATGGATTCGAAAACTGCACCAACGGCGCGTGGGGCAAATGCTCCGCCCCTGAACCTTCTCCCGAAGTCTGCGACGGCAAAGACAACGATTGCAACGGCAAGATCGACGAACACAAAGACTGCAAATGCAACGACCAAAGCAAACGCCCCTGTTATAGCGGCCCCGCAGGCACCGAAGGCGTTGGACCTTGCAAAGCTGGCGAACAAACCTGCGCGGACGGTGTATGGAGCGCTTGCGTCGGTGAACGCAAACCCGCCGAAAAAGAGCTTTGCGGCAACAACGCAGACGACGATTGCAACGGCAAGATCGACGAAAATTGCGGAACACAGTGCAAAGAAGGCGAAGAACGCGCTTGCCAAGCCCTTTGTGACGCCGGAAAACAAAAGTGCGTCAACGGCAACTGGGAGCTTTGTGTCGGAACTCTCAAACCCACCATCGAGATCTGCGACGGCAAAGACAACGACTGTGACGGCCTGATCGACGAAGACCTGATCCGCTCTTGTTCCACCGCTTGCGGAACAGGCGTCCAAAAGTGCGAAGGCGGAAAACTCGGACCCTGCCTTGCTCGCCAACCCGAAGCCGAGATCTGCGATGGACTCGACAACAACTGCGACGGAAAAGTTGATGAGGGCGCACAATGCCCCAATGGGGCCACTTGTACCGACGGGCAATGTCCCAATGCTTGCCGAAACAGCGAATGTCCGACAGGAAAAGTCTGCACCAACGGCTTCTGTGTTTCTAAAACTTCTTGTGCAGATATCACTTGCAAAGACGGACAGTTCTGCCAAGGCGGCGTTTGCGTCGAGACATGCAGCGTCCTCCAATGCCCCGCAGGACTCACTTGTTGGAAAGGCCAATGTGTCGCTCCCGACTGTTACGCACTTGGCTGCCCAAGCAACCAGATCTGCGTGCGCGGCCAATGTATCACGGACCCTTGCGCAGGAGTCCAATGTCCCGCTGGTGCCGCTTGTTCCAAAGGCCAATGTGTCGCGCCTTGCAGCCCTGCTTGTGCGACAGGCGAGACTTGCAACAACGGAAAGTGCGAAAAAGACCCCTGTTCGGGGGTTTCCTGTAAAGCAGGCGAGATCTGCTTTGTTGGCCAATGCCTCGGCGATCCTTGCAAAGACGTCACTTGTCCTGCAGGCCGCGTTTGCGTCAATGGCGGTTGTACCGAAGATCCTTGCGAGCTAGTCCGCTGCCCAAGCGGCCTTGGCTGCAAAAACGGCCAATGCGAAGACCTCTGTAAAAATGTAAGCTGTGACGCTGGAAAAGCTTGTAAAGACGGAAAATGTGTCGAGAACAATTGCTATAACCTCGGATGCAAAGACGGCGAACGTTGCCGACAAGGCAAGTGCGAAGCCGATCCTTGTAAGTCTGTTTCGTGCGACGCCAACGCCTTTTGCCGTGACGGAAAGTGTATCCCTTCCTGTGCCACAGTCCAATGCACCGCTGCACAACGTTGCGTCGATGGGACTTGCGAAGCTGATCCTTGTGTCGCAGCCCAATGCTCGGGCGGCCAGATCTGCATCGCAGGCCAATGCAAAGACGATCCTTGCAAAAACGTCACTTGTTCCAACGGCCAAGTGTGCAACACAGAAGGCAAATGCGCCGATGACCCCTGCGCAGATATCCAATGCCCCACAGGTGCGGCTTGCCAAGCAGGACAATGCGTCGACGCCTGCAAAAGTGTGAAATGCCCTGACAACTTTGTCTGCAAAACAGGCATCTGTGTGGAAAAGAACTGTTATAGCGAAGGTTGCAAAAGCGGCGAGCGTTGCCGACAAGGCAAGTGCGAAGCCGATCCTTGCCTCAGCAAAACTTGTCCAAACGGCAGTTTCTGCCGAGACGGAGACTGCGTAAAGTCCTGTGCGGGTGTTTCTTGCGACAGCGGCAAACGCTGCAAGGACGGCGTTTGCGTGGATGACCCCTGCAAAGACGCTGCCTGTGGCCCCCAACAGTTCTGCAACCAAGGCACTTGCCAATCCAACCCTTGCACACAGATCGTCTGCGGCAAAAACCAAACGTGCGACCCACTCAAAGGCACTTGTACCGACGATCCTTGCGCAGATATCAAATGCCCTGACAAACAGGTCTGCGAAAACGGCCAATGCACCGCCAATACCACCGTCGATCCCAAAAACGACGAAAAGACCATCGGTGATGGCGGCCCCAACGACGGAACCAGCGAAGAAGGCGCTGCTCCGGTCGGTTGCGGATGCTCGACCCAATCCACCGAACCGATGTACTGGCTGTTTGCTTTGTTGCTGCTCGTCGGGCTACGCAGACGCCGTCTGACGGCCTGAACCCGACTCGTTCTCTTCACGCATCAGGATGTATGCGAAACAAGCATTGAGGAAAAAAAGAAAAACATGAAACAATTTGGAAGAATGTTCGTGTTTCTGTGGATGATGGCCCTTGGCGTACTGGCCTGCGGCACACCCGCTGACAAAGCAGGTGTGGGTGCATCTTGCAAACAAGACACCGATTGCAAACAAGAAGGCCAAAAATGCCTCACCCAATTTAAGCAGGGATACTGCGGCATCGCAAACTGCACCAAAAGCGCCGATTGCCCGCAAGGTTCAGCGTGCATCACCCACACCGACGCAAAGAACTATTGCTTCCGCATCTGCGCCGACAAACCCGAATGCAACGTCAACCGCCCCACCGACGCCGAGTCCAACTGCTCAGCCAACGTCACTTTTGTAAGCGGCGAAAAAGGCATCAAAGCCTGCATCCCTCCCGCTGGTTGATAACGTCTACTCACGATATCACCGATACCACCGCCCGCAAACGCGAAAAACCTCCCGCCGGTTGAGAATGTCTGCTCACCCCGTAATGTCTGCTCACCCCACCGACGTCTGCTGCTTCGGCGAAGAAGTCCGCCATGACAGCACAATGATCCACACGCAGATCACCGCTGTTAACAAGAAATTACTCGACTCCCCCCACATCCGAGCGACCACACCACCAAGCAAAAATCCACCAAGATTCCCAAGGTGGATCATCGAAGTGCCTAATCCCATGTATTTGCTGCGTTCCGAAGCCGCAACCTGCGTAGATATCACCGCATAAGGGAGGCTAGACAGCCCACTCAACCCACCACCCATCACAAAACGCGCAAACAACACCCACCCCCAAGGCGGCCAAAGCACCAACAAAAACGAACCCACCGCGATCATCAACGACGCATGCGACATCAAATGCCGCTCCCCCGCATCATGCAAACGCCCCCACACAAACGACATCGCAAAGCTCATCACACCCGTTGCGCTCATACAAATGGACACAAACACAAGATCCTGACTCCACCAAGAAGCCGAAACACGGCCCTCTGCGACCGCTTGTGTGATCAATTTCCCCGCATAGATCGCAAACACCGCTTGCGATAACGTCCACGCAAAGTTGCCCAACATCAAGATCCCAAACGCCACTCGCAACGAGAGATTCCGCCATCCTTCGCCCATCGCTATCCAAAGCGCCACAAACGGATTGGCCGATGGACGCCATGTATCCGCTGTTTTCGTCGTATCCGATGCGGTCGCTGTATCCGACACCTTCGCCGCATCCGATGCGGTCGCTGTATCCGACATCTTCGTCGTATCCGGTACGGTCGCTGTATCCGACATCTTCGTCGTATCCGATGCGGTCGCTGTATTCGACATCTTCGTCGTATCCGATGCGGTCGCTGTATCCGACATCTTCGTCGTATCCGATGCGGTCGCTGTATCCGACATCTTCGTTGTGCCCGTTCGTTCAGCATCCGCAGGCAGCCACCACCAAGACACCAACGTCGTCAACAAGATCACGCCCCCGATCAGCCAGTAGACGGGACGAAATCCAAGGGCGTGCGCCAAAGTCCCCCCGATCATCGGGCCAAGCACGAGGCCCACCGTGTTGGAAGATTGTAAGATCGAGATCGCACGACCTTGATGTTCTTCGGGGGTAATCGCGCTTAACAACCCCAGATTGGCCGCGATCACCCCCGACACCATCCCTTGCAACATCCGAATCAACACCAATTGGAGTGGAGACGTCGCAAAACCCATCAACAACTGCGTAATCCCCAACCCAACGATCGCACGCAAGACCTGTTTTTTGTGGCCTGTGCGATCCCCCATCCATCCCCAAAATGGCGTCGCGATCAAGGTCGTAAAAAAAGGCCCCGCCAAGATCAAACTTGTGTAAAACAACCGATCTGCATCCACAGTAACGGCAAGAAACGGGTCTTTTTCGAGATAAAACGGAACGAAGGTCAGACCAAGTGTCGTCGCCATCGTGACAAGAAATTGAACGATCCAAAGAATCACCAAAACACTACGCCAAGAGACAGTCATCGAGAATGGTCTTCCATCGGGTGGGCGAAGAGAGAGCGGGATCGTGGGATCAAAGCGGAGACATCGGCATCACAGCGAGATCATCGGGGGGGCATCGGTCGGATGCACCAAACGCTCGAGGCGCTGGGCTTCTTTCATCGGCTCGAACGTCGATGGATCAAGACAGTCCATTCCGCCGTGAGGTTGGGGGCCTGTGACAAGATGTTTGACTTGGTAGCGTGAATGAAAGATCCCGGGAGCGGCCATATACCCGCGCTCTATCGCAAGGGCCAGAGCTTGTGGATCCGCAAGCAACGGAGCCAGCGCATCAAGAGAAGGCCCTGCGCTGAGCAAAGCGGGCGAAGGATAAGGCAGTGCGCTCAGTTTCGCAATCTGCTGAAGCAAGAATTCTGCTTCGGAAAGCAAAAAAGCCCGACGTTCCACAACTTTTGGATCTTTCAAGTAGGGCAAGAGTTCATGTTGGTGTTGTTGAAAAACACGCACAGCGCGGCGCACCAGTTTGGAGCTATCGATCACATCTTCGGCTGTAGCGATGTGGTCGGCCTCGCAATAACTAACTTGGTGGATGATGTGGGGCTGCACCATCATCTGCAACAGCGTGGAACGTGCGAGCTGATACTTGGCGATGGCAGGATCAGGATCAAGTGAGTCGATCCCTGTCCGAGTCTCTCGCCAGATCTTCGGTCTCTGCGGCGCTTTGGCGATCACTTGTCGAGCCAGTTCCAGCCCTGCGGTCATCTTCGCAAGATCCGCAAAATCGCTCGTCTCGCGGGGCTTATTAAACTGCATCTGCAACACCAGATCACGCGAGCCATTTTGCGACATCACGGCGCTAATCAGCGCATAATCCGCACAAAACACCGTATCATGCACCCATCGGGACGACCACTGGTTGGGATCGTTCATCTCCGTGGGGATGCCGTATTTCACCAACTCACGGATCGCTGCAATGTGTTCGACAATCGACTCAGGAACACTCATCTCCCCGCGTCCATCCAAGACATTGAACCAATACAGCGGCACAGCTTGATGCGCGCCGATCAGCATCCCCGCTCTCACACAATCGCGCACAAACTCCACCAGATCGACCACATGAGCATACGGCTTCAACGAAGGATAATTTCCCCGCTGTGCGGCCTCGACCATCGCCACAAGATCGTCAAACACTTGGTAGGGAACCCCCCCGTCGTTTTTGCGCTCTGCGAACACGTGCGGCTTTCCGTAATAGCGTTGCGACAGATCGGAAGAACCGATCGAGATCTCATCGATCACACGTTCGCTTGCGATACGGGCGATCCCTTCGACCGTTGGGCGGATGGTCTTGTCTGGAACACCAAAGTGGACCCGCAACACAGGGATCGGCGAGTCTTCGATCCGCTTTGTGTACGAATGACGGGCTTCTTGCGATGGGATCGGCAAGGGCGGTTCTTCACGATACGCATCGTTGGCGACGACCTGCTTTGCGAGAACATCCAACGCTTCGATGCGCGGAGGAAACCACTCCGCATGCAGCGCAGAAAGGATCTGCGTGCGCAAAGCCCCTTGGATGCCGAAAAAGTCCAATACACGGCTTGCACCGCGCATCCGATCATTGTCTTGCGCCATCGTCCAGATCGGGCAAGGCAGCGAAGACGCGATATCTTGCATCGCACGCATGGTCTCAGGCAGGCCCGCTAACGCGACCTTCCGAACGGCTTCGCCATGTTGCTGTTTCAACAAGCCGCTCTGCGCCAAACGCCCCAACAACCCCTGAAATAGCCGCACTCCCACATCCGGGCTGAGCCGATAACTCAACCCCAAAAACAGCGGATCATGCTCATGAATCGCTTGCAAGATGACTTCTTCGGATGCACCGGGAGGTAGCACGTGACACACGATCCCCGCCTTCTCCACCATGCGGCGGATCCGAAACAAACCTTGGGTATGTGGATCGTTACCAAGCGTACACAACACGCAGTGCATCGTCATCCGACATCCTTTTGCTTTTTGTTGAGTTCACCGCGTAAATAACGCAGCAAATACTCCGTCTCAAACCGCGCAAGATTCCGCCCCGTGTCACGAAAATCTTGCGGATTAATGGCTCGGTAACGGTCGATCACTTCGCTGATCGGCTGATGTGCGACCCCTAGCCGCTTTGCCAGTGCTTCCAACGGAACCAGCCCTGTGGGGATATCTTCTTCGGCGTAGCGCTGTTGTGGATACGAACGCTCTTGAAAGTTCGGCGTCCGACCGATCGCGTCGGCCAACGACTCCCCCGGTATCCGATCGATACCGTAGGTGTAGCACAACCACAACTGCGCGGAGATCACGGTTTCGTTGATCGACTCCAACAACTCACCGCGCTTTCGGCGACGCGCACGTACCGTCAAGCTTTTCTCTTCATCCACCGCCTTCACTCGCGCCAAGACGTCCAAAAATTCAGCCTCGTTGTGATCGTCTTCAAATCCGATCACTTTGCATCCGGCAGCACGAGCGATCTGCAAACGGATCTGATCGATCTCTCCCACAACCCTTCCAACTTCGGGGTTTTGCGCGATCCCTTGAATGTAAAACGAAAACGTTTCTCCACGCGCTGCTGCCGCCTGAATCGCCTCATAGTTCAACACAAACGGCGCAGGATGAAACACCGCACCGATATTCCCAAGCGAAGTGGTTGCGGGCGTGCGGCTGTAAACCAGTTGTGGGAAAAGCCGCTTAATTTGTTGCAACAGGCGCGTGGAAACCTCACCATCCACCGAGGCCACCCAGCTACGCTTGCGACGCTTGATATAACTCGAACCCGGAGAATACGACTTACACGCATACGGGCATGTCTGCAACGACACGATCGGATACTGATCGTCCAATATCTCCCACAGATAGGGCGTGGCGAGTGTACGAGAAGGCGACAGCATCAACGGAATGCGCTGCTCAACCAAGCCATCCCGCATCAACCGCGCCGTGTCCTCGTGATACACCGACGGATGCGAAAACAAGATCACATCGGTCTCAAAAAGTGCTTCCAGATCATGACCGACTTCGCTTTGACCAAGCGGAATAAACCGTTTTGTCGGTTCGATGGGGTTTTCAGGGCGTTGCAGTTCGATCCCGCCTTGGGCTTGCAAAGCACAAACGACCTCTTTCCCATGATCGGTCGTGCGCGCATAACCATACACCTCCACCTCTGGCATCTCCAACAAATCCGCAAGATAGGCTTTCCCTGACTGCGTACTCAAACCGTAGATCCCCACCCGCAACACACGATCGTTCTTTTTCAAGCCTTGCACTGTCATCGCACTCGCTCCCTCCATAATCATCGGGGGCGGACTCCCCTTCAAGTTGATTGAAACTCACCCTCCTTGGGATGGGGCAGCCTCGATCTGTTTGAGAAAGTGCCCGCATTGGGACCCCTTCGCCTGCAAAAATCAACACCAAAACATTGGATATGTACAGATCATTCCGCGACGACGCAAGAAAGGGATGAACTTTTTCTCATCGAAAAAACGGAATCAATTACAGTCGACTTTGTAGTTGATCTCGATGGTTTGGCTGGGTTGGGGTGTGCTGGCATCGGCAAAAGCAACCGATTGCGTGGTGGGATCGAAGGTATACGTGGCGGGAGCCGCGACTTTTCCATCGACCGAGACGGAAAGCGTGTTGGCTGTAGCACTACGGGAGAGAAAGAACCGTCGTTGGAGGCCAAAGGTCGAAGCCGCAAGGGACTTGAGCGTCACGCTCCAATCGGGCGCACAGATCGACTCGGTGCTTCCGCCAAAAGCGCCTGCAAGTGTCCAATAACGCCCGTTGGTGGTCGCATCTTGGCAAGACTTCGCTGGCATCGGCGCTGTGATCGCGGAGATCCGCACGACACGGCCACGTTGCGAACCGCGCAGACTTTCAAAAAATTGTTGGTAAAAGCCCAAGGGTTGGGGGGATTGATCGGGTTCATCCGTGACAAAGATCACGGACAACGAAGCATCGTTGCGCAAAAAGCCCAAGTTGCAGTCGGGGTTATACAGCACAGGCGGCGTCAAAGCCCGATAAGCAGCCTCTAAGCCCTGTTCGACAGCATCGCCCGTCGTTCCGACTTGAACAAGCTGCTGAAAAGCCTGCAAAAGGTTCGGTGTTTGGGGCGTAAGGATCTTGTCGTTGCTGCCGACAAAACATCCCCCGGGGCGTTGCGTGACAGGGCCTTCTTTGGGAAGACTGGTCGTCGTCACCGCGATCCGAAAATCACTTTTGCGTGTTTGGGCTTCTTGCAAAAAGATCTGGAGGTTTTGCGATAGGCTTTGTTGGCGCTTTGCCATCGAAAAAGAGTCGTCGATCACAAACAAGATATCCGCCTTTGGACTTCCAGATTGTACGAAAATATCTTTTTGTGTATCCGAAGAAGTTCCCTGCGCTTGGATGGGAATCTCCATCTCAGGCAAAGCATCGGAGTTGTTTTGGATGCGCAGGATTCCTTGATCTTGCGTGGTATCTGTGGGCGAATACCCCAGTTCGATCTCTGCGGTTTGACCGAGTTGCAGCGTAAGCGGCGTGGGCGGAGCTTTGACGATAGAAAATTCTTTTGACGTGGCGCTGCTCAAGGCGATGTTTTGGACAGCAAGGGCTTGGGGACAAAGGTTGTAAAGGGTGACGCGCTGCGTGCGAGCGCGGCAAGCCGTCATCGTGTCGTCAAAACGGATATCCTCGGGAACTGCGCGGATGCAAAGGCGAGACGCACTGCCGAGCAATTTGAGTTTCATCTCGGGACGTTGCGGATCATCACTTTTGACGGTGAGCAGATTCTCGACCCAGCTTGCGCGGGTGGGGCTGTAGCGGATCTCGATCGGAAGCTGATCCGAAGGCTTGAGGATCACAGGCGTCCCGACGGGTCGGGCAAGTTGAAGCTCTCCGCTTTGCTGCGGTGTGCTGCCGTTTGGAACGGAGACCTCTGTGATCCGGCAATCTTTGAGTCCTTCGTTGACCAACGTAATCGAACGAACTTGGGTCTTTCCGATCGGGATGCGGCCAAAGTTTAAGGCCGCAGGGTTGGGGGCAAGTTGACAGGCTTCGACGCGCACAGGGGCTTCGAGAGGGATCTCGATCTTTGGTTCGTCAGCGTCATCGCTTTCGATGATGATCTTGCCCTTGTCATCGACGTTATCGGATGGACGGTACTCAACGAAAAATTCCAACGAAGCGTTGGGAGCAAGACTCAAGACCGGCCATGTCGCGGGGATCATGATGTAATCTTTCGAGCTACTCGCATCCAACGCGATGCGCTTGATCGTGCAAGCGCGATTGCCTTGGTTCGAAAGCGTCACGGTGATGGTCTTCTTCGATGGAAAATTCAGCGTTTTTGGATCGCTTTTCAGGTCGCATCCATCGGTGACTGCGTACACAGGAACGCTCACCTGCGGCTGTTTTGGATCGCTGTTTTCTAACACAAGCGTTGCTTGTTGGCGTGAAAGATCACTGCCCTTGTAGATCACAGGAAGCTCAAAAGACTGCCCGACAGGGATAGACAAGGGAAAGCGCACGCTTGGATCGACGGAGAAGGGGTTCCCTGCTGCACCTTGGATCTGCGCGGAAGTGACGGTCAGTTCGATCTCACCGCGAGAAAGGATGGCGAGCTTTCGCGTGGTCTCCTTTCCTTGCGAAGTCAGCGGGAAGATCAAAAACTCGGGAACCACTTGGATCGTTGCAGTCGCCGATTGGCCGCGCAGATTGATCGAGGGGCGCGCTGCGTTGGGTTCGGCTTCTTTGCCGACAAAAAACAGTTGGGCTTGATCTTCGCCTTGATCTTGGGGACTGTAAGTGACTTGTATCTTTTGGGCCGCAGCACCCGACTTGATCGTCATTGGCAGCGAGGCCGACGCCGAAAACTCTCGTTCAGCCCCTTCCGAAAGCGCGAAGCCGGCGATCTCCCAATCAGCGGTTCCTCGGTTGGAAAGCTCGCAGTCAAGCGACTTTTTCTCTCCGATGCGAACGCTGCCAAAGTCCAACGCTGGCACGCATGAAAACACGGGCGACGGCGCGTTGACCAAGCTCAACAACCGCACCTCAAACTTCCCTTCTTGATCTGCGTTGTCGGCATCGCTCCACAGCAACAAGCGGCCACTGGCTCCGCCCCCTTCAAGCGGCGCAAAACGCAAAGCGATCTTGGCCGTTTCTTTCGGTTGTAAAGTCAGCGGTAGATCGGGCGCTTTCGCCAAAGCAAACGAGGGGTGTGTCCCTGCCGAGAGCTCCAATTTGGTCACTTTGACCACCAAGGTTTCGGGGTTGCTCAGCTCGACTTCCAGCACGCTCTCTTTTCCAACGGGTGTCAGCGGAAACACGAGGTTGGTCGGTGTCACCGCAAGCTTGCTTCGTTTTTGTTGGGTCACTTCATCGCAGTTGCAGCCGCTTCCCATCGCAAGCACCGACAAGATCGCAAAAAAACCAACACGCCCAAACCATGCGCGTGCTTCCAACCGCGTAACTCCTATCACAAAAAAACGGCCCAACGGGGGAGCGAAGCGTTGTCCGACAGCCGCTTGCTTTGCTGTACGGAGATCCCCGCGTCCCCCTTCAAACTTTCCCAAGCATTCTCCTTTGCGGCGGCGAAGCACAAACAGCAACAACAAACCAATCACCCAAAATGCCCGTTCTGCGGGCGGTTGTGTTGCAGAACAACCGCATCCTCCCGGAGATTGCTTTTCGGCGTTGGGGTCGTTGTCTCCGCTTCCGCCGTCCACGATCTTCGTACCTGAGCCGCCTTCGGTGTCTTTGGGTTCACTTGGCGGCGGTTCTTGCGTACCATCCGCAGCACACTCTCCCGCCTTACACACCTGCCCTTGGGGACATTGCAACGTCAAACAAGGATCATCGACGCACTTGTTGGCCGCAGGATCACAGATGCGCCCTTCGGGGCATTTCAGCGCAGGGCATGGATCTGCAAGGCACTTTCCGCCCACACACACCTCGCCCGACGGGCATTTCACGCTCGCGCATGGGTCCTCGACGCATTGCCCTTCCACACAGCGTTTTCCTGCGGAACAAGCGATCCCCACACAAGAATCAAAGCACTTGCCCAAGCGGCAGGCTTGACCGGGCTTGCACTTCGCCGCCAAACAAGCATCCGTTTCGCACTGCCCGTTTACACAAACCGTCCCCCCCGGGCAACCGAGCCCATAACACGAGTTGTCGCGGCACTTTCCATCCCGACAAAGCTGTCCTTCTGGGCAAGTGATCGCCGCACAAGCATCGACACAACGACCTGACAAACACGCCTTGCCTTCGGGACAATCGACACCTTTGCATGGATCGCCCACGCAAAAACCTTCGATACATTGGCCGTTGTCGCTGCAATCTTGGTCTTTCTGACACGTCGCGGTGCATTTGCCTTTATAGCAGCCTTGCCCGACTTGACATGGTGCGTTGTTGTCCACGAATCCATCGCAGTTGTTATCGATCCCGTCGCAGATCTCTTCGGCGGGCTTGGGCGCGGTGCAATCTTTCCAAAAACCGTTGATACAAGTTTCTTTGCCTTCGCCACACTCGCTTCGACAAGTGCGCGGTTCGATATCGTCGATCTTTCCATTACAATCGTTGTCTACGCCATCGCAGACTTCGGGCTGTGGCGTGAGGCCGTCGCATCCGACAAAAACGCCCGCTTCACAAGAAGCTGTCCCTTTCCCACAAGCCCCTGTACAAGGGCGTGTTGGGATACCTTCATCCACTTGCCCGTTGCAGTCGTTGTCTTTTCCGTCGCAGATCTCGGCTTGGGGCTGGGGAGCCGAACAACTTCCCCAGACTCCGGCCTTGCAGACCTCTGTCCCCGCTCCACAAGCTGTCTGACAGGGACGCGAAAGCCCGTTGTCCACCGAACCATCGCAATCTTCGTCGGTATTATCGCAGGTTTCGGGCTTGGGTTGGCGTGCCGAACAAGCGCCCCAAACACCCGCATTACAGATCTGTTCGCCTGTCCCACAGGCCGATGTACACGAGCGTTTCACACCATTGTCGACTTGCCCGTCGCAGTCGTTGTCGGTGTTGTCGCAGATCTCGGGTGTTCCTTGACCTGCGGTGGCACTACAGCGTACGCCGTTTCCGTTGGTCGCACATTGAAAGATGCCCGATTGTTGGCAAGGTCCGACACCTGCGCTGCATGCTTGCCCGAGTTGCGTGAAGGTTTCATCGATCTGTCCGTTGCAGTTGTTGTCTACGCCGTCGCAGATCTCGGCGGTCGCCGCTCCTGCCGATGCATTGCACTCCGTCCCTGATCCATCGGCCTTGCAGACGCTGGTCCCTGTCTTTTGGCAAGCTCCCACACCTGACGTACAGCTTTTGTTTTTGTCAGGGAAATCTTCGTCGACTTGTCCATCGCAATCGTTGTCCACACCATCGCATCGCTCGGCGGTGGGGATGACTTGGCCGATGCAGTTGCCCCATTGACCGCCCGTACAAGTCTGCGTGCCTTGCTTGCAAGGCCCTTGGCCCGCTGTTCCAGCAGCCCCGCTATAACATGGGCGCGTCGTCCCGTCCGTACACTGGCAACCTTCGTCGACTTGTCCGTCGCAATCGTTGTCTTTACCGTCGCAGATCTCGGGGCTAGAGGCTCCTGCGCTTGCGCTACAAACAAGGCTTGCGCCATCCGCACTGCACAGGAAAGTTCCGCTGCGCTGACACTCTCCAAGCCCGACCGTACAGGCTTTTCCTTTATCCGAAAAGTTCTCGTCGATTTGCCCGTCGCAATCGTTGTCTTTGCCATCGCAAAGCTCCGTCGTGGGCGTTCCCGCAGAGACCGAGCATTGCGTGGCTGTACCATCCGCCCGACAAACAAACGTACCGCTGCGCAAGCACTCTCCAAGGCCCACAGTACAAGCGGTCCCCTTGTTTGCGAAGGTTTCGTCGATCTGCCCATTGCAGTTGTTGTCTTTGCCGTCGCAGATCTCGGTGCTTGGCGTCCCTGCGCTCACCGAGCATTGCGTGTTGCTTCCGTTCGCAGCACACACAAAAACGCCCGTACGAAGGCACTCTCCAAGGCCAACGGTACAAACCGCTCCTTTGTTTGAGAACGTTTCGTCGATCTGTCCGTTGCAGTTGTTGTCGATCCCATCGCATATCTCGGCGGTTGCCGTCCCTGCGGTGGCCGAACATTGCGTGCCGCTGCCATTTGCAGCACAGACGAAGATCCCCGCACGAAGGCACGCACCGATCCCCACCGTACAAGCCGTCCCCTTGTTCGTGAACGTTTCGTCGATCTGTCCGTTGCAATCGTTGTCCTTGCCATCGCAAAGCTCTGCTGTGGGTGTTCCTGCGGAGACAGAACACGTCACGCCATTTTGCGCAGCGTTGCATACAAGTGTCCCGTTGCGTTGACATTCTCCGACGCCCACCGTACAAGCCGTCCCTTTGGTCGGCCAAGTTTCATCGACTCGACCATCGCAGTTGTTATCGATCCCATCACAGATCTCGGCGCTGGGTGTCCCTGCGGTGACGCTACATTGAAGTGCCGTCCCTGCTGCATTGCATTGCATGACACCTGTGCGCTGACAAGCTCCGACGCCCACCGTACAAGGCGCGCCTACACCCGGCAATGCGCATCCCGAGACAGTGATCTGGCAGCTTTGACGGGCATATTCGACCCCATCACCATAAACACACACATCGAAAGCATACGCTCCTGCGCTCGTTCCATTCGGCGGCGTCACGGTAATCCCCAACGAATGAGGCCCCGTTCCTGTCGTGACGTTGGTCATCGCATCACCACTGCTCAGCCACGTTGCATAACTTGGCGGCTGATCTTTGCACAGTTCGATGCTTAGGCGGCTAATGGTCGAAGACAGCGCTTGCACGGTTTGTTGGATGAATTGAGCGATGTTGGCATTGTTCGGAAGATTGCCTTGTTGATCGAGTTGGTAAGCGTTGCCCAACGTTGTTTTCGAGTGCGTCTGCCAAAACTCAAAGACCCGCAACGGCGGCCCTCCGCCAAGACTGAGCTTGTCGGGACCGCTATAAAGCGTGATTAGCGTGATGTTGTTGTTCTTGAGTCCGTTGATGGTATCGATCCACTTGATGTCATCGGCATTTCCAGCTACGCCATCTCGCCCGGGATCAGGCCCTGTCGTCAAGGTGTACGGATTCACCACCAAACTACATTCGTGTGGAAGCGCATCGCCATACAACACAACGAAACGCTTCGATCCTGCGCGCCATCCGACGTTTGTATCGTTGTAAAGCTCCCATAGCGCCCGACCATACGAAGCGGGATAATCTGTGTTGGGGTCTGTGCTGATCGTCCACGTGTTGATCGCGTTCGAAACGGCTGTCTTGTTGACGGTTATCCCTTGATCCAAACGATACGGATAGTCTTGGCCCGAACCGTACAACACCGCACCGCCTGTCGAGGTTTGGTAATTACAATATTTATACGAGTTTCTGTAATCCTTAAAAGAAAAAGCCCCGAAATAAGTATCTGGGATCGCTGTCGTAATCTGGTTCATAATGCTTGTGGAGGTGGCTTTGGCCTTTGCCACCTCATCCACCATCGAAGATGTCAAGTCACTCCCAAAGATCACATCCGCCTTGGGTGGAACGGACGGCAGCGTCAGCGAGATCGTGCGGCGGATGCTTTGCCCTGCCGTCAACGTATCGTTGCAAAGGTTGGTTGCGGCTTGCTGCACAACGCCCAACGCTGGCTCGCCTGTGTCCTTGTTTTTGCCTGTGATATCGGCTTGGTCGGGAGACACACAAGCCCAACTCCACCAAAATACCCCCATCCATACCATCCACGAACGCTGCTTCCACATACGCATACTTCCCTCTCCTCTCACACGCCTCTGTCGTTGCGCTCGCCAAACCAAGCAGACCGCGCACCCACACAGAACAAACAAAGCGGCCATACCGCACCTTGTCGAACCCCAAACCAAACCGCTCAAAAAAACTTTTATACACCCGCCTTTGAAGATTTCATCCCCACAAATCCCCCATGTTCGGACCACTTCAAGCGACTCAGACGTCGGTTTGAAAAAACGATGTTCTCTTCGCCTACACAGGGTCAAGGGAGCCGCGCTCTATGGCGGGGCGTGGGGCAGCGCCCCATACGCGCCTTGTTAAGGTGGAAACCTCGTAGAGTCGGTCTTGATCGCCTTTTTTTTTCTCCCCCCCTCAATCCCCCCGGCCAACGGGGGGAAGTTGGAACGGGCAGCGTCTGCATCTCGTGCATACAGCGTGCGTCATGAAAAAACAAAATCCCCGATGCTTCCGACTTTCGCTCCTTCCCCTGTTCACGGGGGAGGGCGGGGTGGGGGGCTTTCCTCCGCTTCACCTAACGCCTATGGGGCAGCGCCCCACAAATCTATCCAACCCATCCAACCTATCCGACCTATCCGACATATCCAACTGCACCACCCCGCAGCGGAAAAAAAATGAGAGCTTTTTTTTTCGCTTCGACAACCCTCCCCGAAAACGCGATCTGCTTTTGGGGATAGCCTCGCCCCACCAAAGCAAACCCCAATAACGGAACTTTTGCTACACAAAATATTTCGTTATCATGGATTCGCTTATCTTCACTATCTGAGGCAAAAAAAAACTTTTTTCTTGCTAGAAAACGCGAATAGACTGGATCACCAAGAAAGGATTCTTCGATGCAGACGAAGCGACTTTTTTATCTTTTGACGCTCCTTGGTCTGATGGCTGTCCCTCATCTGATGGTGTCGGGTTGTGCAAGTCCCCGTTGTGGCGATGGTATCGTTCAGAAGGATTACACCGACTCAAGCGGTGCGACTGTGACGGAAGAATGTGATGACGGAAACAGCGACAACACCGATGGTTGCACCAGTTCGTGCAAGCTGGCCGTCTGCGGGGATGGGTATATCCAAACAGGGGTGGAAGAGTGCGACAACGGCAGCAAAAATGCCGATGATGCGACGTGTACCAAGTCGTGCAAGATCGCCAAGTGCGGTGACGGCCTTGTCCAAAAAGGTGAAGAGTGCGACGACGGCAACACCAACAACAACGATGCTTGCCTCAACACCTGCGTCAAAGCCACCTGTGGCGATGGCTTCGTTCAAAAAGATGTTGAAGAGTGCGATGACGCCAACAAAAACAACAACGATTCTTGTACAAACGCTTGCAAACTAAACGTCTGTGGGGACGGCTTTGTGCATATAGGTGTTGAAGCCTGTGACGATGGAAACCAAGAAGACACCGATGGTTGCACCAAGCTTTGCCGCCTTCCGACTTGCGGCGATGGCATCGTCCAAAAAGGCGAAGAGTGCGACGACGGCAACAACACCAACACCGATGCTTGCCTCAATACTTGCATCAAAGCCTCTTGTGGCGATGGTATCATCCAAGCCGGAACCGAAGAGTGCGATGACGCCAACAAAAACAACAACGACGGATGCACCAACACTTGCAAGATCGCCAAATGCGGTGATGGTTTCGTCCAAAAAGATGTCGAAGAATGCGACAACGGCCCCAACAACAGCGACACAGGCTCCTGCACAACCGCTTGCAAAAAAGCCACTTGCGGCGACGGCTTTGTCCAACCGGGCGAAGAGTGCGACGACGGCCCGAACAACAGCAACACAGGCGCTTGTACGCTTGCTTGTAAAAAAGCCAAGTGCGGTGACGGCCTTGTCCAAAAAGGCGTCGAAGAATGCGACGACGGCAACACCAACGACGGGGATTGGTGCAACGCAACCTGCAAACGCGAGTGCATCCTTGGAAGCGCCAAAAAACTCGATGGCAACAGTTGTTATATGGCCTTTAACACCACGCTATCTTGGCGTGACGCAGCAGCCGCTTGTTCGATCGTCGGAGCGCACCTTGCCAACATCGGAAGCGCCGCCGAAAACACCCTTGTCACCGACTTGATCAAGACAGGCGCAGCCGCTTGGATCGGTTTGACCGATCAATACGGCGAAGGCACCTTTGTTTGGGACGAAGGCAAAAACCGCTATACCGCCCCCACCTTTACCAAATGGGCCGCCAACCAACCCGACAACAACCCGGGCGGCAACGCAAACTGCGCGCAGATATCCACCACAGGCGACTGGTCTGACGAAGCCTGCACCCAACTCAAACCCTACGTTTGCAAATACACTTGGCCTCAATAGCGAAGATGCCCTCCCTCCGTTTTCAACAGTTTTGCTCCGCTGAGGAGGTTTTTTCCATGAGGCGATTCATTCTTTCCATCATCGGCATCCTTTGGATCGCCATCGCAGCCACTTCGTGCGGCCCCGGCCCGTACTGCGGCGATGGAATCCCCCAAGAAGGCGAAGAATGCGACGATGGCAACTCCATCAATACCGATGGCTGTACTGCGGCTTGCAAAAAAGCCGTATGCGGCGACGGTTACATCCAAAAAGGCGTCGAAGAGTGCGATGATGGCAACAAAAACGCCGATGACGCCGCTTGTTCCAAATCCTGCAAACGCTCTCTTTGTGGCGATGGCATCGTCCAAAAAGGCGAAGAGTGCGACGACGGCAACAAAAACAACAACGATGAATGTACCAACGCTTGCACCAAAGCCACTTGTGGCGATGGCATCGTCCAAAAAGGCGAAGAATGCGACGACGGCAACAAAAACAACAACGATGAATGTACCAACGCCTGCAAACTCAACGTCTGCGGTGATGGCTTTGTCTTCGTTGGTGTCGAAGAGTGCGACGATGGCAACAAAAACGATGGCGACGGCTGCTCGAATCAATGCAAAGGCAGTCGCTGTGGTGATGGTGTTGTCCAAGCCAACGAAGCCTGCGATGACGGCAACAAAAGCAACAACGACGCTTGCTTAAACAATTGCACAAAAGCCCGTTGTGGCGATGGTATCGTCCATCTCGGCGTCGAGTTGTGCGATGACGGCAAAGACAACGGCCCCGGCAAAAAATGTACAGCCCAATGCACGCTCCCGACTTGCGGCGATGGCATCGTCCAAGCTGGCGAACAATGCGACGACGGCAACGCTTCCAACAACGACGCTTGCCTCAATACCTGCGTCAAGTCCTCCTGCGGTGATGGCTTTGTCCAACCGGGCGAAGAGTGCGATGATGGCAACAAAAACAACCACGACGGCTGCACCAACGACTGCAAGATCGCCCGTTGTGGCGATGGCATCGTTCAAATCGGTGTCGAAGAGTGCGATGATGGCAACAAAAACAACCACGACGGCTGCCTCAATACCTGCAAACGCGCTGTTTGTGGCGACGGTGTTGTGCGCGCAGGCATCGAAGACTGCGATGACGCCAACCGCGATAACACCGATGGCTGCTTGATTAACTGTCGATCGTATGATCCATGCGCCAACTTTCAGATCGATCAACTACAACCTGCCGTCGCTTGCGTGGGACTTGTGCCCAACCGCATCAAGATCCTTGGCGATGGCTTCTTGCGTATCGACGGAACCGATCCCACCGTTCGTTTCCAAGGCAACCCCCTCACGATCACCAGTCTTACACAATGCCAGCCCGAACAAGGCAACTTCTTGCGCATCGATCGCTGCAAAGAGATCGAAGTCGCCCTCCCCGCTGGCCTCGGCGCAGGGGCCTATCAAGTGGCCGTCACCAACGCCACCACCAAACAATGCGAAGCCAAGGCGATCTTTAGTGTTGGCCCTCGACCCACTATCACCCAAGTCCGTCCCAACGAGACTTGCGAAGGCCGCTTGACCAGCTTTACTTTGCTCGGAACAGGCTTTACCCCAAGCACTCAAGTGACATTCCGTCGCGGTGGCAATACCTTTTCTCCCAACAGCTTCCGTTATGTCAGCGCCACCGAGATCGAAGTGATCTTTAACGCCCTTGATCCCGGACAATACGACGTCACCGTCTCCAACGGTGCGGGTTGTGATTCCACGCTACCGCTTGCAGTGACGGTCTACAAAAATCCCCTTGTCTTCTTTGTCGATCCCGAAGTGGCTTACAACCAGATCAGCCTTCAAGCGACACTCTACTTGACAGGACTCAACGGCCCGGGCGTCACCTTTGTCGGTATCCGCCGCAGTGGTTCAGGAGATCCCTTTACCAGCGTGTCCTTTACCTTTGACCCAAGCCGCCCAAGCAAAACGCTAATCGAGTTGCCCAAGAACCTCACCCCCGACGAATACGACGTGTTGGTGCGGGATGCCAAAACGTGCGAAAACACCCTTCCCAAGGGCTTTAAGGCAACCAACACCACGACGCTCTTTGTCAAAGCCATCGATCCGCCCTTTGGTTGGGCGCAAACCGAAACAGCCGTCACACTCACCTCCGAAAATCCAGCCCCCGCTGGCAAAGTTCCCTTTCAAAACGGCGTCCGTGTCTACCTCAGCCCAAGCACAGGAACAGGGCTTTCCTCACCGCTCAACGCGGTAGCCTTTGTCAAATCCACCGAAGTGACGGGCCTCGTCCCCAAACTTCCTGTCGGCGAATATGACGTTGTCGCCGTAAATCCCGATGGAACAGTCGGTGTTCTACAAAAAGGCTTCCGCATCACCCAAGAAGCCCCTCCCGTCATCGCCAGCATCGCTCCCGGATCGATCCCCAACTCCAGCACCGAAACCGTGATCGTGCGTGGCCAAGGCTTCCGAACAGGAGCCACGGCCCAACTCGAATGTCGCGATCCTGCCGGAACGATCACCACACGAACGATCCCCATCACCAACACCCAAAGCACTCAAGTCACGCTGTCTATCGCTTCGGGGATATCCGCAGGCTCCGTTTGCATCGTTCGCGTCACCAATACGGACGGAACCTACGGCGAATTCTCGGCGCTTGGTGTGACGAACCCCGCCGAAAATATCGGTGCGCCCAAGCTGTTGACCTCCAACCTTGTGACGGGACGCCGCGCCTTGGCCGCCATCTCAGGGCGTCCCACACTCAGCGCACGCTTTCTCTACGTCTTGGGTGGCGATACAGGAACCGTCGCAAACGCCCTTGATTCCGTCGAAGCCGCACCCGTCAACCGTTTCGGAGACGTCGGCGCATGGGCCGCCCTCCCCGTAAAACTTCCCAACCGACTGACCTTTGCCTCGGCCCAACGCATCGAACGATTCATCTATATCGTCGGCGGAAACAACGGTGCATCAGCGCAAAACAAAGCCTACCGTGCCGAAGTCTTGCGCCCAAGCGATGCTCCGCAGATCCGCGATGTCACCATCGAAGTGGATGACAATATCGGACTCGGCATAGGTTTATGGTACTATCGTGTCTCGGCTGTCATGGCGGCAAACGATCTCAACAACCCGAACGGCGAAACACTTCCGAGCGAACCGCTACCGTTTAAACTTCCTGCAACGTTCTTGAAAAAAGTGCAGATCACCTTGCAATGGACCCCGATCACAGGAGCCGCCAAATACCGCATCTATCGCAGCCCCACTCCGAACCTGATCTCTGGTCAAGAACAACTGATCGGCGAAGTCAACGCACCGACCACCCAATACACCGACCGTAACGCAACAGCTACGGCTCCAATCCCTCGCCGCATCGGAGCCTTGGGCGAATGGATCACTCTCCCTGATCTGGGTGTTGCTCGCGAAGGATTGGGCCTTGGCCTTGGGCGCGATCCCAACAATGCAAACCTCTGGTATCTCTACGCCGTCGGAGGCCGCAACAGCACAACCGCCCACCGCAGCTACGAATACCTTTCGGTCACCCTCGACGCACAAGGCAATCAAACCGTCGGAGCTTCGTGGACTCAAGATGCAACGAACTTATTCGCACAAGGTCGCTGGCAAATGGCTGCTTATTCCGTAGATGAAGTCGCAACCACTCGCTACGGCAGCAACGAGACGTGGATCTACGCAGGCCCGGGCGCAAACCAAGCGGCAAACGCAGGAATAGGCGATGTCGATGCTGGAAAAGTCCAATCAGGCGGAAAACTGGGAACGTGGATCTCTGTTGACTCCGTCGGTGGGCAAAGTTGGACAGGCTACGGTTTTGCCGCTGTTGCCAACCAACTCTTCTTGTTCGGCGGACAGGGCTTTGCCCCAAGTGGTAGCGTCAACTCCGCCTTGCTTTGTGGGATCGGACTCGCCTGTGGGGGTGGAGCCTCTGATCCACCCGACCTTCGCAACTGGAACGCCGCCGGTGTCAGCCTCTCGACACCCCGCTACCTGATGGGAAGCATCCTCGAAAGCGGACACATCTATCTCGTCGCAGGAGCCGTATCAAACGGCGTATCCAACACCCTCGAAAGTAGCGTGTGGTAGCTCTCCCACTTGTTCCCTCCCCCTACCTCGCAGCAAACATCCGCCCAAATCCCCATCGTTCACGATATCACCCGCCCATCCTTTTCCGTCGCAGCCCGCTGGTTTGAAAAGCGATCAAAAAGCAATGATCGCGCAGATAGAACACGTTCCAAAAAAAGCAGCAAGCACGCGACACCACAAGGCAAGCAAAAAAAACAAGAAAATACGGCAACTTCTGAAAAACGAACGCGATAACTTTACCGAAAGCCAAAGGACAGCTACGCAAGCGATGCAGACCACCACAAAGCAACGCAAACCGCCTACCGACCGCCTTCGGCAAACCATGCTTCTCCAACACAAAAGAGGGATTCCATGAGCATCAATAACATCCGTCAAAACAGTGCTTTTTCTTCTGCCTTCCAAGGTGCGATGGGACAAGGGATCCAGTCGTGGGGAGCCTCCTTCTCCACTTCGTCCGTTTCAAAAAGTGGTGCGTCTGCCGAAGGAAACCAAGGCGCAACGGGCGCAGCAGCCGCAGCATTCGCACAATTTCAAAATAACAGCTTTGGCGCTTTTGCAACCTCGGCTTCTTTCGGACAAGGCGCGCTCAACCTCGACAAACAGGGCTTTTTGAATAAACCCGAAGCCGCTGGACAAGCCGGTGGACTCGGCCAAGCCATGAAAAGCCTTGAACAACTTTCCAAGTCCGTCGATCAACTTTGGAACCAAGTGACGGGCGGCAAAGGTGCAGAAGGTGGCAAAGGTGCAGAAGGCGGACAAGCCGCACCACAAATGCCGACATTCGCAGGCCCCCAAGCTCCCGCCGCTCCCGCTGGTGGCCCCCAAGCTCCCGCCGCTCCCGCTGGTGGTCCCCAAGCCCCCGCCGCTTCTGCTGGTGGTCCCCAAGCCCCCGCAGGCGCTCCCCCCGCAGCGGGCGACCAAGGCGTGGCTCCAACCACAGACAAAGGAGCCAACGAAAACAAAGGCCTCGGCGAAACACTCCAAAAAGCCTTCCAACAGATCTTCCAACAGATCAATCAGATGATGGATCTCCTCAAAAACATCACCAAGATGGCCCAAGAAGCCAACCGTCCCCAAGCCCCCGCTGGTGCGGGCGGCGCAGGTGGTGAGGGAGCCGAAGGCGAAGAAGGCGCGGGCGGCGCGGGTGGCGCGGGTGGCGGCGGTGGCGCTGGCAAAGCCGGTGGCGGCGGTGGCGCTGGCAAAGCCGGTGGCGGCGGTGGCGCTGGCAAAGCCGGTGGCGCTGGCAAAGGCATGGATGCCCGAAACGCCAACGCAAAAGTTCCCATGAAACAAGCCCAAGCCCCACGCCCTCGCGGTTCTGACGCAGCCGCAAAAGCACAAGGAGCCGGTGGCGCACAAGGAGCAGGCGGCGCACAAGGAGCAGGCGGCGCGGGCGATGTCAAACAAGTCGTTGGCGATGCAATGAAAAAACTGGCCGACAAATTGGGCGACAAGATCGGAAACAAAGTCGGAGCCAAGATCGGCGCAGAAGTCAGCAAAGCCTTCGGAAAAGAAACAGGCGAAGCCGTCCAAAAAGCGGTCAGCCAAATGATCGACAAAGCCGTCGAGCAAGTCATGGGCAAAGCCATCGACAAGATGCTCAACCCCCAAGCCAACGGCGAGGCACCCGCTGCTGCTGGCGCTGGACAACCCGCCGCTCCTGCTGCTGGCGCTGGTCAACCCGCCGCTCCTGCTGCTGGCGCTGGTCAACCCGCCGCTCCTGCTGCTGGCGCTGGTCAACCCGCCGCTCCTGCCGCTGGACAACCCGCTGCTCCCGCTGGATTCGCACAGCAACCGACCCAAGCAGGCAATCCTCCCCAAGATATCGCCAAGATGCTTGAAGGACTCGCCAAAGAGATCGAAGGACTCAGCAAACAGATCGGTGAATTCGCGGACAAGACCTTCGGAAAAGATGTGGGCGCGACTTCCCAACAAGCCGCCGGAGCCGCCCTCGATCAAAACGTCCAACAAAGCGTCAGCTTCGCCGCTTTCAGCGCCTTCCAAACCTTCCAAGCCTAAGACGAAATCCGCCCTTTTCTTTACACGAGCGAAACAGCCCGATAGAGGGGCGCTGCCCCTCACCCCGCAAGGGAGCTTTGCCCCCTTGAACCCGTGTTGGCGAACAGAACATCGTTTTTCATACAAACGACGCTCTCGCTTGAACGTCCGAAAACATGGGGACTTCTGCACCCTGCGTTACTCACCCAACACCATCCCACATCCCCCCATATCCCGCTTTCTCCCTCTTGACATCACCCCTCCACAAAAAGCAAAACAAGACAAGCATTTGGATCAACCGCGATCTTCAAAGAGAGGGCAAGGATGTTCGATATCGTGATTCGCAATGGGTATATCGTCGATGGTACGGGCGCTTCGGGCCGCGTGGTGGATATCGCCATCGAAGGCGAAAAGATCGTCGCGATGGGTGCAGCGTTGGGGCCGGGAAAGCGTGAGATCGATGCAACGGGGTTTTTGGTGACGCCGGGCTGGGTGGATATGCACACCCATTACGACGGGCAAGTGACATGGGACCCTTATTTGACCCCCTCAAGCGAACACGGCGTGACCACCGTCGTGATGGGTAATTGCGGCGTGGGTTTCGCTCCCTGCCGCAAAGAAGACCGTGAATGGCTGATCAACGTCATGGAAGGCGTCGAAGATATCCCGGGATCCGCTCTTTCCGAAGGCATCAAGTGGTCATGGGAAACCTTTCCCGAATACATGGACGCTCTCGCAGGCGAAAAGCACGCGATCGACTTCGGAACGCAGATCCCCCACAGTGCCTTGCGCGGCTGGGTCATGGGCCAAGACAGTTCCGAACAAGACGACGCCACCCCCGAACAGATCGAAGCGATGCGCAAGCTCGTCACCGAAGCCCTTCAGGCGGGCGCATTGGGCTTTTCCACTTCGCGCACTTCACTTCATCGCACCGCCAAAGGGGTCTTGGTCGCCGGCACAAACGCCAAACGCGACGAACTCTTTGGGATCGCACAAGCCCTCAAAGAAACGGGCCTTGGGGTCTTTGAGTGCGCAAGCGAACACCTTTCTGTCCCCGAAGAATTCTTGTGGATGCGCGAGATGGCGCAAACCATCCAACGCCCCGTAGTTTTCAATCTCTCTCAAACCGATCAAGCCCCCCATCTTTGGCGTCATCTGCTTGAAACGCTCGAAGATGCCGAACAAAAAGATATCCCTGTTTACGGCCAAGTCGCAGGACGCGCCATCGGCATCGTCATGAACTGGCAAGCCACCGTTCATCCGTTCGTTTCCTATGAAGCGTGGATGCAGATCATGCAACAGCCTTGGGAAGTCAAACGCAAGCGCGTCATGGACCCTGCCTTCAAAGCAGAGCTACTCGCCCAAGAACCTTATGATCTGTGGGAGTTTGCCAACTTCGTCACTCGTTCGTTTCACAAGATGTTTCCGATGAAAGATGGTTCTTCCTACGAGCCCGACATCAGCGAAAGCGTTGCCGCACGCGCCAAACGAGAAGGCCGCTCTCCCAAAGAGATCGCCTTCGAGATGTTGATGGAAAACGACGGCAACGGGATGATCTACTTTCCGCTGTTCAACTACACCGACAACAGCCTCGATCACCTCCACACCCTCCACAGCCACCCACGAACGCTGATGGGCCTTAGCGATGGAGGCGCCCACTGTGGCGCGATCTGTGACGCAGGGATGCCCACCTTTATGCTGACCCATTGGACCCGCGACCGCAAACGCGGCGAAAAACTCTCGCTCGAATACATGGTGATGCGCCAAACCAGTCAAACAGCCCGATTCTACGGCCTTGAAGATCGCGGTGTCCTTGCCCCGGGATACCTCGCCGATATCAACATCATCGACTACGACAACCTCCGCCTTGGCGTCCCCCAAGTCGTCTATGATCTCCCTGCGGGCGGAAAACGCTTGCTTCAACACGCCACAGGTTACAAAGCCACCCTCAAAAGCGGACAAATCATCCTCCAAGACGGCCAACCCACGGGCGCTTTGCCCGGAAAACTTATCCGTGGATCTCAACCCGCCCCCCACAAATAATCCGCTCCAAAAATCGAACATTCTGAACCTTCGCATCTTTCCACTTTGCCGATATCTCCGAAGTGATCACGGGAGAAGAAGTCAGAGCCACGGCATATTCGCCATCGAGGATCTCCGATGGTTGAGGGCCACAAGCCACAACGCTCAGCAACAAGCCCCCCAAAAACAGCCCAAAAGCCCATCGCCTCGCAGAAGCCGAGGACTTGGAACCGTGAGATCGAGACATCAAACCAAACAAAACATCAGACAACATCGCCGTTCACCCTTTCTCAGAGAAAAATACTTTTTGATTCGATCAGACTTACTCGGATCGTTTTGTGGGTCATTGCCCCACACCCCACAAGGGAGCTTTGGCCCTTTGACCCCGTGAGAGGCGAAAAGAGCAAAGGTTTTTCAAACCAACGACGGTGTCGCTTGAACCTCCGCGAACACGGAGTTTTGTCAACCGCGTCATCCAGATGACCCGATCTGCTCTGGGCGCTTCGCCCCTACAACAAAAAGCACACCACATCTCAAAAAAACAAAAAAGAATCAAAAGGCAAAGCACTTATCAGACACGGATTGTTTTTTCTGCGTTGGTTTGCGCTTCGGTATCGGAGGGCTGTATGCCATGCAAAACGGCAAACAAAAAAGAGAGTGTATGCGAAAACATACATATCGCCTATTCCGAGAGATCGTCTGCTTTGGGGGCTGTTGAGGCGATTATCCAGCGCGCTCCGCTTCGGCCATCGCCATCATCACCAAAGTTGCCGCGATCAATGGGATATTTTTGGTGAGTGGGCCAAAGGGATGCACCCAAAACGACGGGCTCCCGTACGTCAAGATCCCCATAAATCCAAACATCAACAAAAGCTGCAAAGCCCCCATCCATCGGAGCCGAAACCCGATCGCGGTGCAGATCCCCAAAACGATCTCGAGATAACTCGTCCCATACAACGCGATCTTTGCAAGGATGCCCGTCAAGCCAACGCCCGCAAGCAACTTGAGGCTCTCTTGTTCGGGGTAGATCCAAGCCGAGACGATGCCTGTTGCGATCCAGATGAACGCCACAGACCACTGCACAACAAGACGCAACGGTGTTAAATAAGCTGCCCATCGGGCTTCTACGCTGCGCGGCCTGCGAGAGATCCCCAATGCAAACGGCATCGGTGAAAAACCAAAGATCTGCACAAACCGCGTGTTGTCACAATGATTGCCCCGCAACAACATACCCAATTCATCGCGTGATATCGGACCTCTTCCGCCAAGCAGATCGGTGATCCAAGCCAGCACGCTCATCCACCACAACGGCAGATGCAGCCGAAACGCGCCGTTGTTTTTTCCCAACCAGACAGCCAAGGTGTCCAACATCGCGTTAAAAGAAAGCGCCTCCGCTCCGCCTACATCCACCGCAACATCCGCGATATCGTCGTCTTCAACGGCTCGCGTGATGGCGCTGACCAGATCTTCCACATGGATCGGTTGCACAAGGTACTCTCCATCCCCAACCACGGGCGTCACAGGCAGCGCAGCCAACGAAGTAAAAAAAGTCATCGAGTGATCTTGCGGGCCGTACACAAAGGACGGACGCAACACAACGTAGGGGATCCCCAAGCTCGCAAGATGCTGATCTGCGGCGCGTTTGCTTTGGTGGTAGTGACTTTTGGCCCCTTCATCCGCCCCCAACGCGCTAAGTTGAATGATCTTTTTTATACCCGCCTGTTTTGCCGCATCAAAAAACGCGATCGGAGCGGCCTGATGCAAGATATCAAATCGCGCCTCACCTTGTTCGCGGATGATCCCCACAAGGTTGATCGCGATATCATGGCCTTGCAAAGAGTTCGCCCATGCGGCGGGTTGCGCAAATTCCCCCGCCACACACCGCACGCCCGACCACTGCATCTGCTCGACCCATCCGACTTGCTTTCCCCGCAACAACACCGTCACTCGATGGCCCCGTTTCGATAGCGCTTCCAACACATGACGACCGATAAATCCGCTTCCACCCGTTAGAAAAATCGTCTTTCCTTCTGGCATCACACCCTCGCTCTTCGTTCCCAAAAAATGCGCTTGACGTCCACAGCCAGATGCTGCAACTCTTCCCATGACGCGCCAAAAGACCATACATCGCTTTGTCTTTTTTCAATAGGACACAACGGGCAAGGAATTCTTTGACATGACTTCTTTCTATTTGCTTTTAAAAACCATCCATATCCTCGCAGCAACCTTGTTTTTCGGCACAGGATTAGGGAGTGCTTTTTTTAAGTTCCGCGCCGATCAAAGCGGAAAGATCGAGGATATCGTGTTTGCACAAAAGAATATCGTCCTTGCAGACTGGCTTTTCACCATCCCTTCGGGGATCTTGCTTCCCCTGACGGGTTTGTGGATGGTTTGGTATCTCGGTATCCCACTAACAACACCTTGGATTATGGCGGGCCTTGGGCTGTATGCGCTTGCGGGCCTTTGTTGGGTGCCTGCCGCCTTGATGCAGATCTGGATGCGTGAAGCCGCCCTCCACGCCCAAGCCACACAAACGCCCCTCCCACCGCGCTATCACACATGGGCCTTGTGGTGGCTTCTGCTCGGCTTCCCTGCTTTTGGAGCGTCCGTTTGGACCATCTACATCATGGTCTCCAAACGTTTCCCTTGGTGAAAAATCGCCCAACACACAGATATCTCGCTTTTTCCGCCGCCCCCATACTCCCCAAGTACTTTCCTTGGGGCCTCAAAAGCACGTTTTTTCCCCTCCTGCGTATATCCCCGCAAGCCCGCTCTCCCCTTTTCTCACCTCTCGCAAAGGAGCCTTGATGACCCCTCACAACACACGCCCCCTGTCCTCTACAACCTCCGCCCTAGAAACCAAACAAAGTACAAACAAAGTTTGTTTTTTTCATGGCATCACTTCTATTTGGACTGATGCAGTTAAATGGTTTTGTGGGGTTCCACCCCACACCCCGCAAGGGAGCGCGGCTCCCTTGACCCCGTGTTGGGCGAACAGGTCACTGTTTTCCAAACCAACGACGCTCTCGCTTGGATGGGTGCGAACACGGCTTTTTTTGGGCCGACTGCGTCGCTCCTATTCAATATTCATCCCTTGTCTTTTTTCTTTATTCGCTTTTTTTATCTGTTTCCTTGAAGATCCTGCGCCATCCTACGCGTCTTCCGTCACGTCTGCTCGTCTTCGGTGTTGGCCGATCAAAAAAAACCACAAAAGCGGGCGTATTGAAGTCACTTGGAGCCATCATTGCGCAGGAGGCCGAACTTGCAGCAAAAGAATCGATATCACGCTGCAACTCAACAGGAAATGGTACAACGAAAGCATCGATTATCCGACGTATCCCGCTCAAAAAAATGGGGTTCAGTCCGAGGCTTTTGGGTGTTGGAAGTCCAAAAAGAAGTACTTTCGTTATCGCTTTACGCGCTGGGGAAAACGGCGGATCAGTATCGAGATCTCTCCCGAGCGTAATGAGTACAAATTGCGTCTGCATATCAGACGAAAACACCCGATCCAAACGGGCGGCTGGTTGGGAGGGTTGCGCTGTCAAATCCACCACCGCGCACTGACGTTTCGTCGCTGTCCCCCACAGCCACCCTCGCCGCGTTAAGTATCGCTGCTCTCAAAAGAAAGGTATCTCATGCGAAATCAATGGTTGACCCTCATCGGCCTTGGGTGCTTGGGGCTTTTTGCAGCCTGCGAAAAAAAAGAACCCGATCATCTTTGGTTGCGCGGTAATGCAACGCAACGAATCCTCACTCTTGCCAAGCACCACCGAGGGAACGACGTGGTGATGATGGAAGTGCGTTACCGCCACGAACAACTCTACCTTGCGATCCAAAGCAAGAACACAAATTATGCGATGTATCAGCTCAACAAAATAGAGAACGTCATGCGACACGGCGCAGAACGTCGCCCAAAAAGAAAGAAATCCTATGATTGGTTCTTTCAAACCGCCCTCCCGCCGATGAAAGCCAGTCTGGAGAAAAAGTACCAACCTGATATCGCCTTCCAGCAGTTCACTGCTCAGTGCATGGCTTGCCACATCAAAGAAAAGCTGCCCTACATCCCCGTCCCACAGCCTTGGGAAAAGCGCCGACTCCCCCCTTGATCGGAGACCACCCAAAAGACCTCCTCACATCTTCTACGAGATCCGCCCATCGTGTGATCGTAAAGCGTAGAAGCAGCCCCTGTGGCTGCCCGATAACAGGGCATCTGCGTACGATTCTTTGTGTACGTCGCTCGGATATCGTAGGACATCACGGGCAGATCTCGTATCAATGCACAAGATATCCCCACCCAGTCTCGGGATAGACGTTCATGTGATAAAACTCGCCCGGGATCTCGATCTGTTTTCGCCAAGCCACCAACAGCGCGTATGCAGCGCGATGAAGAAGATCAAGCCGTTCAAAGATCCGCCCAAGCACCGACGGCATCAACGGGGCTGCTCCTTTGTGACATTGGATCGCAAGCGAAACCACTTCTTCGAGCGCTCCGTCTTCGCGCAAGAAAAACGGCCACGCTTGCGTTGCGCCCCAGACTTCGGTCAAACCGCGCTCAAGGCTCGCAAGATGCTCATGGATCGTTGTCCAAAAGCTCCCGACATCCCGTATCGTCCGACTGCACAGCACTTGATGGAAAGCCAACAAGCGCTCGACAGGGCCTTCTTGACAAAGCCCTTGGCGGTAGGCTCCCAAAGCACCGAGAAAGCGGGGTTCTTGGTGAAACAGAAAATGCGTCTCTCGAAAAGCGCTTTGCCACTCAGGTTTTTCAAGCGCCCGCTTGGTAATTCCCCGATCGCGCATAAACGGGCGCGCTTCTTGGCGGCTCGCCAACAGCGGCAGATTGCAACGCGTCGCCAAAACATCCAACAGCCGCTCCAAGTAAAACAGCGCGATATGGCTCCCCACCAAGCCATTTTCTGCGTGCATCTTGAAAAAAATCTGCGCGCCATACGAAGCAGGTCTTACTTCGATGTCACGAAAAACGATCTCTTCTGCAAAAAAAGCCTCGACTTCTTCGAGCTGAAATCGCGTACTGATCACGAACGATCCGTACACCTGCAAATCAAAATGCCAGATCGGACGATCGGCTTCCTTGCCTGCCATGGAATCAACCATCTTGACTCATCGCTCCTCTCAATCCTCTTCGCTCAAAAGTGCGAAGACTTCGCCTTCTTCGATCACTTCGTAGTGACCCGCTTCCAGCCGATCAGCCAACCCCGCCAGCCAACGCCCAAACGAAGGGGCCACCACCACCCGATCATACGGATCGTGAAAGGCTTCCAAACACTCGCCTGTATCCATATCCAGCACCAAAAAATCCCCTCCCCCGTTGCCCAACACAGGCAACCACTCAGGCAGCCACTCGTAGTCTGGATTCTCTGCGGCGATCTGATTGTTCAACTTCCACTCCGCCAAGATATCGCGTGTCCCCATCAAAAACCAACTCCCAAGCACATACGACTCATCCGAACCGTTGTTGCAAAACAAAACCGTCCGAATGTCGGAGGGGAGCCCTCGTCCCAAAGCCGTTTCCAGCGCATCGATCTGCTCATCGCTTGCAGCGGGTCGCAAAAAGTCATACGCCACAGGAAATTTCTCTTCCAAAAAATCAACCACTCTTTTCCATGATTTCAAAGCCAGATTCGCCATCCCATATTCCTTTCTTCTGTATAAATAGAAGTGACGCAGTTTCCAAAAAAGCCGTGTTCGCGAACGCCCAAGCGAGAGCGTCGTTGGTTTGAAAAACGATGCTCTGTTCGCCAATACAGGGTCAAGGGGGCAAAACTCCCTTGCAGGGCGTGGTACCTCGCCCCACAACGCCATTCAACCTCGTCCATCCTATACAAATGTCGCTTTTCAAGACACCCATGAAACACGATCGATACGGTGGGCGTTTCGTCGCCTGCGCCACACACCCCAACACAACCATCCCAACAGCCAAAAAGCCAGCCCCAAAGACTCTTGCGAAAGCACAGACTGACAAGAACATCCGAAGGCTCGGGGTTTGAACTCGGAGCCGTTGGGAACCAAGCAGACTTTCGTGCTATCGGGCTGTTGAACACAGATCGCATTGCCATCGCAGCTTCCGTCGCTACGACAAGGGCCACCAAAGGCCCCAGCCGCCCGTTCCGTTAGATCTCCGTCAAGCGGTCCGGCATCTGGGGGGCGCGATCCATCAGGAGGCCGTGACTCGGTGCTGCTTCCGCCTTCTTCACGAACGCTTGTGTTTTCTCCGCTATTTTCGCTTGTGCTTTCGGTACTTGCGTTCCCTTCGGGAGAACTCGCTTGGCAGAGACTATCCAAACACACCTGCCCTTGGGGACATCGACAATCTTGTGGGCAAGAGTCACATGCCTCTCCTTCTGCACAACGCCCGTCTCCACAATTCGCCAACGGCTTACACAGGCCGTTGTTGCAAGCTAAACCCTCTGGGCAAAGACAGTCGGCCTTACACGCATCGCATGTTTCGTTGTTGTCACAGATGCCGTTGCCACATTGCGGCTTATTTTCTTCGCATTTTCCTGCGTTGCAGATCTGTGTTGGCGGACACGCGCAATCTTGCGCACACGTCGCGCAATTTTCGCTTGCATCACACGCTCCGTTGCCGCACGTGGAAGGCGTGATGCAGATCCCTCCTTGACATTGTTGTCCGCTCGGGCAGGGGCAATCCTTTGGACACGAACTGCAATCCTCGTTGCCATCGCAGCTTCCGTTTCCACAAACGGCTCCTCCGCTTGGAATACAAAAATTCCCATCGCACGCATACCCTGTCGGACACGTACCGCCCCCGCGCTGTGCGCAAGCGCCAAGGCCCAGATTCCCCAGCACCTCTTTGTTGCAGTTGTATCCGCTCGCACAATCTGTATCCCCACGACACAAACAAAACGGCGTACCGCTGTTGATCCGCCCGCAAAGTCCGCCTGCTGCTGCTGCGCACGTACTGTTGCTCGAACAGCTCCGCAAACAAGCACTCAAACCGACGTTGTCGATGCAAGAAGTTCCCGCCGCACACGACGAACAAGACGAGCCGGGCGCTCCGTTCGGAAAGCCCCCTGTCCCTGTTCCACAAGCCACCGTACAGATCTGCCCCTTGGAAGTGTTTTGACAGATCGTCCCCGCCACACACGGGATATTGGCATTGCAAGGCTGACCGAGGTTGGCGGGTTGTGCTTCGATACAAGCCTGATTCTTACAGACAAAACCTGCGGCGCAATCCGCATCGCTCTGACACATTTTTTGGCAGCGACCATTTTGGCAAGTCTCGTTGCTCCCACATTCGTTGGTCGTTGCGCAAGGAGCATCGGGGCATTTGTTGGTGTCGGGCATACAAAGCATCGAAGCTCCCGAAGATTGGCACTTTGTACCCGAAGGACAACAGCCTGCGGCATCGCAGCGCAACAAACAGCGCGAACGGCCATCGACTTGGGCGCAGGCACCACCACCACAATCGGCATCTTGACGGCATGGCTTACAGTTTTGGGGTGGGATGGGAAACGTCTTAGGGCCGCACTTTCCGCCTACACAATCACGACACGTCCCGCACTGCGCCGCCGAAGTGCAGCCTGTGGTCGGGTAGATCGTACAAACCCCCGACTCTTCGTCCGAAGTGATGCCGTTAAACAACGGCCCCACACCACGCACCGAAAAATACATCAGCGAAGAACGCGGGGCTGTATGTCCGAAACCAAGGGCATGACCGATCTCGTGCGCGGCAACGTCGGCAAAGTCCATCTCGTTGGCTTGTACGTTGGGCGTCATCCCCCACAAACGCCCCGAAGGAAGGGGGTTAAAAGCGATATCCGCATCGATCAACGAACCATTCGATGACACCGCTGGTTGCGTCACCGCAAGCACCGAAGAAGGCAGCCGCATCGCCGACCAATCCGCACTCGACGGCAACCAACACACCAAACGCCGATCCGAAGGATTCCCTTTGGTGGTGGTTTGTCCCAGATAATTGTGCGCAAAGTCCGTACAACTCGGCTGCTTCCAAGCATCCCAAGCCGCTTTTAAAGTTGCCTCGATGGTGGTTCCTGTCTTGCCTTGGTATCCGCCCTGCCCGGGCATGTTGTTGAGGTTGAGATACCATCCCACAGGCAAAGCAGGCCACTTGTACGGATTTCCGCCCACACATTCATTCTGCGCAGCGCAAGTCGCCAGTCCCGAACTCAGCGGATCACAACACGCATCCGCTCCGCCCGCGTTGCCGATCGTCGTGCGACAAGAGGTCTGGGTTTGCTTGCATTGTCCGCCCGTCGTCAACGAGTGCCACGCCAAAGCCGCCGATGTACCAAAGAAAAACACCGATACACACAAACAGAAAAATACCGCACTCCACAAACCAAAGCCAAGTTCCGACCTCACCGTGCTACCCTCGTTGCGACTCATCTCCCCCCTCCTTGTCTTTTCGTCTCATGCACAGGGGCCTTTTTGCGATGGAGCGCCCAAAGCGCCCGCAAGCGCAGCGTAAATTCGCGTAGTGTCGTGTGTCGTATCTTAGAGCGATCTTGCACTGAGCGCATCTTCCGCGCCCTCGCCTCTGGCTGTTCGGATGCTGTGACTCTCCCGTCGCGTGGCTTATCGGATGGCGCGAACATCCCGCTGTGCGATTCATTGGAAGGGGTGATGTACAAACGCAGATCTTCTGCGGTGTTTTGCGCAAACGAAGCGGGCGGGGTGGCGATCTTCCAGATACCTTGTGTCCAACCTGTCAGAAGATACTCACCTCTGATGTGCGGATTGGGATACAAAAACAAGACGACTTCTTCACCCACGACAAAACGTGGCCCGCCCTCCAATCCCATCGAATCTTTGCCAACGGTTCCCCCGTAGTGACCGACCAAAACACGCTTTGGAGCAGAGCGACCCAAAAGCTCCGAGACGACGCCCAAGGTCGCTTGCGTGACGATCGCTTGCTGTTCTTTCGTCCAAAAAGACCACTGATAAAGAACCTTCGCACGAACGATCAAGCTGGACTGTTCGAGCATTTGAGCTTCGGTCAAGCGCAAGATCGTTGCGGCACGACTGGTCATCGCACTCCCCACAAGAAAAAGCGCAACCAATCCAACACACCATGCTCTCGCTCCGCCCCAAAAAGCCCGTCGATTCGGATTGTTTCGCCACGCACACACACACGACCTTACGGTGGCGTACAGCTTTGCGATCACACACAACCCTGCGATACATCGTTCCAACATCGTTTCCTCCATCAGCCCGTCGCCACCGCTTTGTGGTCTCTCTTGCCGAATCCAAGCAGCCAACGCGCACAGGATTGTACTCGCCTGCGTTGCTTTTGGCAAAAGGCTTTGTTCGCCGATCGAACTCTCCATGCTATCGCTGCGTAGTGGGTTCGCCTTATCCCTACACACGGAGCTGATCGATGAGCCAAAACAACCGACAAAAACGGTCTCGAATCGCACAAGAAACCTTGGATATCCTTTCTCGTGGAAGCTACAACCTCCCCGACCAACAAAGTGTCAGCCTCCAACCCGCCCTCCAAGACGCCATCCAACGCACCGAGCTATTCTCCCCCGAAGTCTTGGATGACTTGTTGAGCGAAGCGCGAACGCTGCTGGAAACACAACACGGCCCCCTCGCAACCATCGAAGTGACAGGCGAAACAACGTTGGCCGCAGCAAGTCGTTTGCTTCAACAAGGCCACACCGATGTCATGTGCCTTAACTTTGCTTCGGCCAAAAACCCCGGTGGCGGCTTTTTGGGCGGCAGCCAAGCCCAAGAAGAAAGCCTCGCACGCGCTTCGGGGCTTTATGCCTGTATCGCCCCTGTTCACGGATACTACGCAACCCATCGCCATCTCAAATCTCTTCTTTATACCGACAACATGATCTATTCACCCGATGTCCCCGTGTTTCGCGATGACAACGATCAACTTCTTGAGGTGCCTTATCGCGCAACGATGATCACCTCTGCCGCCGTCAATCGCGGTGCCATCGAGCAAAACAGCCCCGAAGAAAAACCTCGCATCGCTGCGGTGATGTCCGAACGCATCGAAAAGATGCTCGCGCTATGCGTCCATAAAAAGCAACAAGCCCTTGTATTGGGTGCATGGGGATGCGGAGTCTTTCGCAACGATCCCTTGCAGATGGCCGAGTGGTTTCGTCAACACCTCCTCGAACACGGCTACGCACGCGCTTTCAAACACATCACCTTCGCCGTGTACGACACCTCCAAACAACAAAATACACGCAACGCTTTTCAACAGACATTTGCTCCCGCCTGATTATTCGTCCTGCTTAACAAGTTTCCGCATATCCCTATTATCCGCCATTTTCGATCGGATCTCTTCTCTCCAACGCATCCACCATCCCTAGACAGGCAGCACACCTTGGCTAAGATGGTTTCGCCTATTTCGACCTTTTACCTCAAACACGCCGAGGAACACGAATGTTTGAATCTCTGCGCCTAGCGGCCTTGGGAGGGTTGCTCAAACTGCCTCCGTCGATCCAACGCACCCTCTCAGGTCCGCCTTCCACCGATGACGGCGTGGCTTTGGACCCACAACACCACTGGTTGACTTACCTTGCCTCACGCTTCCAAGCCGACGACACTCCCCCCCCCCACAAGATCCCCCATCAGCGCCACGAACACGAGATCGCAGCCGCATTTCTTTCAGGCCCACGCCCCACAAGTGTCCGCGTCGAGGAACGCTTCGTACCACTCGAACAGCGCACACTCGCGATGCGGATCTATCGGCCTCAACACCACGATGGAACGGCGCTGTTTTACCTTCACGGGGGCGGTTTCGTGATGGGAAGCATCGTCGGACAGGACGGCGTTTGCGCACGCATCGCAGAAAAAGCCCGATGTACCGTCATCTCATGCAGCTACCGCCTCGCTCCAGAACACTTATTCCCTGCGGCTCATGCGGATGCCGCTGAAGCCTACGCATGGATAGTTGCAAATGCCGAAGAGATCGGCATCGATCGCTCGCGTTTGGGTATCGGCGGAGATAGCGCAGGTGGAAACCTCGCAGCTTCCGTCGTCAACACACGCCGCAAACAAAACCTCCCGCTTCCCAAGGTTCAAATGCTGCTCTACCCTGTCGCCGACGCCACAAAAGAAGCCCTATCCTACGGACTTTTTGGCGAAGGTTCTTTTCTCTCACAAAAAAGAATGCGGTGGTTTTTCGATCAATACATCCCCGAACGCGCACAACGCACAGATCCCCGAATCAGCATACTCCTCGAACCCGATCTATCGGGCGTTTCGCCTGCGTTGATCGCGACCGCAGGTTTTGACGTCTTGCGGGATGAAGGCATCGCTTACACCCAACGCCTCCAAACATCGGGCGTTTCTGTACATCACCTGCACTTTCCGCATCTCACACACGGCAGCTTCAATTTTGCAGGCCGATTGCCTGCCGCTGCGCAAGCCCTTGATCGTGTATCCCAAACACTTTGCGACCTCTTCACCGCCTAATATCCGCCTATTGTGTGATCGAATGATGTAGGGGCAGCCCCCCGTGGCTGCCCAACCACAGGGCGTTTACAACGGATCACATCGACCTTTTGTGTACACTTCTCTTGGATATCGTCTATCCGCCCAAACGGAGATCACACATCTAGGATGAGGATATCCCAGAGGAGCGAGCAACCCCCACAAAAAAGGAGCGTATCATGGAGTTCTTCGATCCCTTGTTTCTTGCATCAAGCGGTTCTTCCTTTGGCATGGAGATCTTGCAAAAAGTGCTTGCGTGGTTGATCGGCTTGTCGATCTCCGCAGGTGTCGTCTGGTTTTTGGCTTACCGCGAGATGATCGGAAAAAGCTTCTTTGGCCGCATTACCTTTTCGTACATCGGCCTCGAAGATGGCGAAAACAGCGAGCGGATCACCATCGACACTCTGCTCGACAAGCACCTCAGCGACGTGTGGCTCAACAATCGCATCCTTTTGCGCAGCATCGTCTCCTGCGCCCAACAATGCAACGAATCCGCACCGCTTGTTGTCCCCGAAAAACATCACCTCTATCACGTCACCTCCGGCCTCCGCCACCAGATCTCCGAGCGCTACTCGGACGGTCTGATCGATCGCGCCCTTGGCTTCGAGATCCGCAAAGAAGAACTCTTGATCGCCCTGTGCTTTAGCGCTTCCAAAGCCGACGGTGTGCAAAAACTTCGCGCCCTCGTGCTCCATCCTCAGATCCTCAAAAAGATCGGCGAACAGGCCGATGCCTTCGAGAAAGCCAATCCAAAACAAATCCCCTTTATCAAGGCCCTCCAAGCCGCCTACAAGCGATGGCAACAAGAAGAAAACGATCCCAAAATCGATCGGCTCATCACCAAAGTCCGCGTGTACCGAAGAAAATAACCCCACCCCACAGATCCAAACGGCGCCCATCCGATCCATTACGTTGGCTCCCAAGTGCCTCTACCGTTTGCCAGATGGTACGGCTATGCTTATCTTCCTTGCTGCTTTGCGGCACGAAGTGGACGCTCTCGTCCCCCTACAACCAAGGAGATCTTGCGTAATGACTCGCTTGAGTGATGACTTTGCCTCCGAAAGTATGCGATCTTTCCTCGAACGCAAACTACTCGAAACCCGAACCCTGCTGATCTACGGACGCATCGATCAAAGCGTCGCCGAAGACGTCACCCAAAAGTTGCTGCTGTTATCGGCAACCTCCAATGATCCGATCAAGCTGTTTATCAACAGCCAAGGCGGACACGTCGAGTCTGGCGACACCATCTTTGACATGATCCGCTTCGTCAAACCGCGTGTAAAGATCATCGGCACAGGATGGGTGGCCAGCGCTGGGGCGTTGATCTACTCCTCCGTCCCCCTCGAAGATCGCTACAGCCTCCCCAACACCCGCTATATGCTGCACCAGCCCCTCGGCGGCGTGAGCGGCCAAGCCTCCGATATCGCCATCGAGGCCCTTGAGATCGTCAAGATGCGCGAACGCCTCAACAAATCCTTCGCCCAACAAACAGGACAACCTCTCGAAAAGATTACAAAAGATACCGACCGCAACTTCTGGATGTCCGCCGAAGAAGCCAAAGAATACAAACTCGTCGGCCACATCATCCAATCCATCGACGCCCTCTAACCCCCTCCTCTCCGCCTTCCTCGTCTCCTGCCCCTTTCCTTTCGCTTGTTATTTCGTACATTCCCTCCGACACTCTACCCCACCCAAAAAGGGAACAACGACCATGCAAACCCGACCTCTCTTTGCCCTCTTGTTTGTCCTTGTTTGGCCTCTCCAAGCCCGCGCACAAACGCCTCCACCCACACCAACACCCCAAACTTCCGCACAAATGGAACAAGCCATCCAACAAGCACGCCTTCAACACATCCAAGACGCGCAAAACAAAGACAAACAGCTTCAACGCATCCGAAAAGCCGAAACAGCCCTCCAAGCCAAACAAGCCCTCGGCACCTGCAAAGCCATCCAACTCCCCTTCGTCAAACCGATCGAACTCTGCATCAAACCCCACGAAGGCAAAAGCACACTCTTCGTCAACGGCTCCCCCAAACCCGTCCCTGCCGCCTTCCACGGCGCGGCTCTTGGACTCAAAAAAGCCTATCGCGTAGCCAAAGCCAAAGCCGATATCCTCGCACAAAAATTATCCCACCAAGGAAAAAAACGCGCAGAACAAGTCGCAAAGCACTCCGCTTCACTTTTCGACAAAGCTCTTCAAAAATACCGAAAAAAAGCCACCGACCTCGCGCAAAAACTCGCCAACTCCCCCGAATGGAAACAGCGACTGGCCGCGCAACTCGCAATCGTCGCGATATCCAAAGTCGACGAAGCCACCAAGCTCGCCCAACAACAGATGCAAACCAAACTTCAACGCACCCTTGAGCTTTACACCCATCCCGAAAAGATCCGCGACCTCGCGCTCAAAAAACCCACATCAAAAAAAGGCGAAACCTTCGACAACAAGGCTGTCCTCCTTGGTGTGGGGTTGATTATGGCCCATCAAGCCGCCCGTATCGCCTTCGTCTGCTGGCAACAAAGCGGCCCACAAAAGCGCGCTTGCTTCAACCGAGAGATCGCAACGAGTATGCGCGATGCCCTGTTTGATGTCCTCGCGCTGCTCGTTCGTACCGCGCTCGATGCCCATGTGATCGCCCCGCTCTCTCACTCCCTCGCAGCCGCCCTTACCGCACACCGCCTGCTTTCGACAGCCAGCATCGGCTCCGCCGCCTATCCCACAGCCTACGCTGCCGCCAGCATCGCCTTTCACGGTATGCTCTCCACCCTCTACGAAGCCCTCTTACGCCCCGAATACAACAAGCTCTTTGAAACGCGCCTTCGCTCTCCGATCGAGCGCTTCAACAACAAACTGATCCGCCAACTCCCCGAAGCCGCATTCAAATGTTGGGGTTCATGCAAATAACACGATATCCGAAAGATCTGTGATCGAAGGGTAGGTGCGTTCCGCTGTATATGCCCTGTTCTTGGGCAGCCACAGGAGGCTGCCCCTACGTTTTACGCACACACCCTGCGGATTTCGTCTAAGCCTCTCCCCCACCCCAAGGCTCTTTTCGTTTCTTTGCTCTTGCGCTATACCGACACTCCAAGCGCACAGCCAAGACACTCCGCTCCGCACGCGCCTCGCTCTCAGCCGATCCCTCACCCCCACCTACGAAAGGAAGCCCCATGCTCCAAGAGATCCTCGATCTACGCGAAGAAGGTGACGCACTCTACGCCGTCTTGAAAACGATGGACGAACACCGCTGGCATACCGTCACGCAGTTCAAATCATGGACGATCCACGATGTTGTGCTTCATCTGCATTTTTCGGATTATCTTGCGATCACCACCGCACGCGATCGCTCCGCCTTTTCCGATGTCCTCTCCGCCCTTTTGACCGCGATGGGAGAAGGCCAAACCCTGATGCAATACTCCCGTGACTGGATCGGGCCGATATCTGGGCCTGATCTGCTTGTGCGTTGGCGCGACGCGTTTGTCGAGATGTGCGATCTCTTTGTCGGCCTTGATCCGCAAACGCGCCTTGAATGGTTTGGCCCCGATATGGGCCTTCGGATGTTCGCAACCGCCCGTCAGATGGAGACTTGGGCGCACGGTCAGGAGATCTACGACCTGCTCGGACTGATCCGCCAAAACACCGACCGACTCAAAAACATCGTCGTCATCGGCCTCAAGACGTTTGCGTGGACCTTCATCAATCGCGGCCTCACCCCCCCCGCCTCCCCTCCCTACCTTCGACTCGAAGCTCCCTCTGGCGCTATTTGGGAATGGGGACAACCAAGCGATACATACGAGATCAGCGGAACTGCCGAAGCATTCGCCCAAGTCGTCACACAAACACGCAACGTCGCCGATACTTCGCTGCAAGTCATCGGCGAAGATGCCAAACATTGGATGTCCATCGCACAATGCTTTGCAGGCCCACCCGCCGATCCACCCGCCCCCAACACACGCTTTCGTCACACCTAATCTACCGAATCATCCTACTCCAACGGATCGAACTTGAGAATCTTGCTGATCTCGACTTCTCCCGTCGTCGGGTTGACAGAAGCACGAACCTTGTAAGTGCCGTATTTGCCATCACAATCGAGATCCCCTTGTGCTGTTACCTCGAATTGTGACTTTACGCCCGTCCCTTCAGACTTGTAGCAATAACGGTAGTAGTGCCGCTTATTCAAGCTGAACCGCAATTGCTTCCAACAAGCATGCTCCCACTGTGCAGGATTGGGCGTGTACAACGCTTGACCTGACGCGCAAGGCATCGCTTTGGGGGCACAAATCCATCCTTTCCCTTCACAAGGAAAATGGCGCGCCATGGGGTTGCCCTCTTTATCGGCGTGTTCATCGTCGTACCAGCGTATCGCGCCTCTCCATATCGCTCTGAGATTGGCGGTGACCTCGCTGGTTTTGGCACGCCGCGCAAAACGCAAGTAGGTGGGGATCGCCACCGCAGCGGACACACCCGACATCAAAAGCATCGGCAACCCAAGCGACAAAGTCCCCGCAGCAACAGGCAAGAGTTCTTGCGCTTGTTTGGGTGGGGTTGCGAACTCCAGCAAGTTCGGAAGAACAGCGCGTTGACCAAGGAAAGCCTCGGAGACAAGGGACTTTTCGGAAAAAGCCAACGTCCAACCATACGCATAATCCACCCCATCGACCAGATCATACACCCCAAGCAAGCGCAGATGCGACCACGCCCGCCGCGCAAATAGCTTAAACATCGGCGGCACGAACCACTCCCCTAAATCCCGCAACACCCGTGGATGCACCACCATCGCGTTTGCCGTCTTCATCAAGGCATAGTCAAACAACCCGGGAAAACTATCCCGAAGAATGTGCGGTGTGCGCGGAGCCACGGCCTGTACTGGCATCGACAATGGCCCTGTAGATTCAGGCTTTTTGTTCGCATTGGGCGCAGACGGTGTCGGTGTTTCTCCCCCTTGTGGTTTTTCGGGAAGCTCTTGCGGCGGAAGTCCCGTAGGCACGGGCGTTTTGTTCGCGGGTTGCGCATCCGAACCTGCATCCAGAACAGGACCCAACAGCTCCAATGCGCGCTTTGTGCGAACTCCCGCTGTATCGGTCGCTGCAAACGATGGAGCCTCACCCTTCCACACCGCTGCAAACTGCCCAAACGTGGCTTGGTGGCCAAAGAAGAACAAAAAGCGTTGAACCGTCGAAAGATACACAGGCTGTACCCCGGGCAGATGGATCGCAAGTGCATCGCGCCCAAACAGAGACACCTTTTCCACACGAACAGGCGGTGCGCCGCGCCCTTGCGGTCCTCTCGCCAACACCGTACTCCACGCTTGAAACAACAAGCGCAAAAACCCCTTTGCTTCGACGGGAGTGTTAAAGCCCAACGCAAAGAACACACCCCGCAGATGGCCGGGGAAAAACTTCATCGAACGGTTTTGAAGCGCTAAAGCCACACGCGCCATCCCATCTTCCCATAAAAAGCCGCCTGCAACATCGCCACGCAAGCCTTTCAGCACCGAAGTCAACTCCGTCCCCAACACCTGCTTGGCCATCCCATCGGCCTTGGCTTGCTCTTTACGAAATCCTCCGATCACTTCCTTGGCTTTGGGATGAAAGTTTTCTACAAACGCCAGCAAGCGCACGATCCCCTTTGGCGAAAGATGCATACGACCAAACCAACCCGTCGTGATCGGCAACATCGAAAACCACGATGCCAACGTCGTATCCGAACGCAAGATCCCCAACACGGGCGAAAACTCTTTCGTCATCACAAAGCGTTGTTCGGCTTGAATGCCTTCTCGCAGATCAAAGGAACTGATGCTACCGCGAAAATAGCGCTTGACCCAAGGCAAGACCGCCTCAACCATCGGAAAATTCGCTTGCTCAGGTAGCAACATATCAAGCGTCACTTTTGCGCAGATATCGGTTTGTTCAGGACAAGAAACATCCGACAACACCGATGCTGCAAGCCCCATCCCATCGCCTTGTTTGGACCACACGCGATCCAACAAACGACCCAAACCCGCAGCATCCATCTTCACGCTGTTCGGATCAGGCCCTGCCATCGCATACAAGCGCCCTTTCCAGATCAACGCCACAGGTCGAGAGTCCGGGGCCATCAACAGCGCAAGCTCCGGTGCAAACCACACCAAGCGCACAGGCAGCCGCCAACGTGCAAACGCCCGCTCCAGCTTCAAAGCATCCACACCCAACGACACCAACGTCTCCACTTTGATGCCCTTTGCGTACACGACGCTCGTCGCGGGTTGATCGAGCTCCAAACCCACACTTCGCAACAACGCGGGCAACTGCACAAACAGCGATTCAAGGTCTTTTGCGGGCTTCCCGTCCGCCATCGGACCCACCATCGCCAAGATCTCTTGGACTTTTGGACCCAACATCTCCAACGGCGCAAGCGCCCGCACCCTCAAAAAGCGGCGCAGCGCACGACCCGGATCTTCCGACCAGATCACCGCCACCGGCGTCCCATCTTTGACCAAGCCCTTGCTGGCCACCAACGCCACAGAGGGCTGCGGTGCTTTCCCACGCAACATCGGGCCTGATGACTTGCCCTCGACAGATGCCGGTGTCTCTTTCAAGACCCGAGATTTCGGCGGACCTGCCCATGTTTCGGCCCCTCCCCACACGCTACAGACAAAACCCCACAACAGCACGCTCTTTCGCATTCCGTCTACTCCATACGTCGTTTGAACCCTGTACATCGGCCTGTTCGCAACTCACGAACGCCCACGCAGACCACTCATCAAAAAAATGCTCTTCTCTTTTAACTGATCACTCTTTACAAAACAACCCACACGAAGCCTCTTGCACAATTCCCTTCCGATCGTGCAAATCTTTTCGACACAAAGCCCGATCCATACGAAGAGAGCGCAGATGCCCACAAAAACGCCCCCCATCACTTTGCTGTGGCCAAACAAGCCATCGCTTCTTCCCCCAAACGATCCGCCCGCGCCACAACGCCTCGGAACCTTTGCGGTCCCCTCTGAGCCTTCGGATGCTGCTCTTCACGTCCCGCCGAATGCTCTCTATCACGGCGACAACCTTCTTGCGCTGCAACATCTGCGTTGCTCTTGCGCGCAAAAGATCGATCTGATCTACCTCGATCCTCCTTTTGCAACAGGTCGTATCTTTCGCACTCGCCAAACCCCAAGCAACGCTCCAACAACTGCTTACCGCGATACATGGAGCGATAAAGCACAATTCCTTTCGATGCTTTACCCTCGAATCTACTGTATGACAGAACTTCTTTCTCCAAAAGGCGTTCTAATTATCCACACAGATACTCGATTTTCTTCTTATGTTGCAACGCTTCTTTTTGAGATCATGGGCGAAGAATCCTTACAAAACGAGATCATCTGGTCTTATGGAGGACGGGGAGCCAAAGCCCACGCCGGGCAATTCCCCCGCAACCACGACACCTTACTGGTCTTTTCCAAAGGCACACCCACTTATCACCGACAAGACCGCATCCTTCGCCATCCCAAAACACAACTCCCCAAGCATATCCTGATCGATGAACTGGGCCGCCCTTTCAAAACCAGCCCACGCGGCGATTACACCGATCAAAGCATCGATCGGCTGGCTTTAGAAGGCCGCATTTACTACACGCGCAATCGGCAGATCCGTATCAAGTATTTCCTCGAACACGACAAACACCATGTCCTCGAACCCAAGCAGATCGGCGATGTCTGGGATGATATCCCCGATATGATGCACTGCCCCCGCACAGAACGCTCGGGCTATCCGACCCAAAAACCGCTGGCCTTGCTCGAACGCCTGTTGCGTGCGTGGAGCAACGAAGGCGACACCATCGCGGATCTGTTCTGTGGTTCAGGCACGACCCTTCTCGCAGCGCAGCGGCTCAAACGCCGATGGATCGGCGCAGATCAAAGCGATATCGCCATCCAAACCACGCAACATCGTCTTCTTCAAACGCCCAATTGCCCAACCTTCCATCTCTACCGCTTGAACGAAGCTGCCCCCTCACCTGAACAGCCCTCGCCCGATCCGCCCGTCCCTCCGCCGACTTCTGCACGGCGCAAGCGCTAAACATCCGCTGCCCGCCAAACCCCCTTGCAACACAGACACACCTCCTGCGTCCAAGAAGTTGTCTGAACCAAGGTATTGTGCTACCTATCCCAAGACAGCGATGCGTAGGACATCTTGGGCGTTCTACCTTGCATCGCATGGATGTTTGTGAAGGGATCAACCGATGTGCCGATTGTTTGGATTCCGCTCCGTGATCGAAAGCCAAGTTCACCACAGTCTTCTTCATGCCGAAAATGCGCTGATGCGACAAAGTGAACGCCATCCCGATGGATGGGGCGTAGGGTACTACGTCGCGGGTGCGCCCCACATCATCAAGTCCTCCGAAGCCGCGATCACCGATATCCTTTTTCGCCGTGTATCGGGCATCGTCTCTTCGGAAACCGTCATCGCCCACATCCGCAAAGCCACCCAAGGGCAGCTCACCATCCTCAACACGCACCCTTTTCAATACGGAAACTGGGTCTTTGCACACAACGGAAATATCGCGGAGTTTGGAGGCCGACGCGAGACGCTCAAAAAGCGCATCGCCCCAAGGCTACAACGCTTTATCCTCGGTGACACCGACAGCGAAGTCCTCTTTTATCTGCTGCTCACCCATATCGCCCAACGTGCCGAACTCCACCGCCCCGGCTGCGATATCGACGCCGTCGCTGAAGCCGCTCGCGATACCGTCGACGAGATCACTTCGATCACAGGGCCGTTCTACCACCAAAACGACGGCCCCCCTCACGAAACCTATCTGACTTTTTTGCTCACCAACGGCTCCACCATGCTCGCTCATCATGGCGGAAAAGACCTCTACTACAGCACTTACAAGACGCTCTGCTCCCAACGCGACCTCTGCCCAAGCTTCTCTCAAGAATGCGAGCAAAAAACACAAACAGGCTTCGTCAACCATCTGATCTTTTCGAGTGAACCCCTCCAAGGAGAAAATATCTGGCTGCCCATGATCCCCGGCCAGATGGTCGGTGTCGACTGGCGGATGCGCTTGCGACTTTATCCGTCTCAAATCCCTCAACATCACCAAGAGACCGAATCCATCACGGAAAATCAAAACTCTTCCACACACTCTCTCACCCATTCTTCCCAACGCATCGCCCACACCTAGCCCGACGATCTCACTGTGTCCAAGGCATCCTTTTCGGAGAACCCCACCATGCACGCTTCGGCGACCTCTCCTGCGTCTCCTCACAAACGTATCTTGTTTCTTGCTTTTGTGACCATCTTTCTTGATCTGCTCGGCTTCGGCATCCTTATTCCGATCCAGCCTTTTTATGCAGAAGCCTTTGGGGCGCGGCCTTTTACGGTGACGATGCTTGGCGCGTCCTACTCAGCGATGCAATTTCTCTTTGCTCCGCTTTGGGGCCGCCTCTCTGATCGCATCGGAAGAAGACCTGTGATTTTAACGAGTATTGTGATCAACATCGTCGGTTATCTCTTGTTTGGCTTGGCAGGGAGTCTCTGGATGTTGTTTGCCGCGAGGATGCTTTCGGGCTTTGGCAGCGCCAACATCGGAGCCATCCAAGCCGTGATCGCAGACAGTACCTCTCCTTCTGAACGCGCCAAAGGCATGGGCATCATCGGCGCGGCATTTGGTTTGGGCTTCATTTTTGGCCCTGCCATCGGTGGGATCATGGGGCAGATCAGCCCCAGCGCACCCGCTTTTTTCGCTTGCGGCATCGGCCTCTTTAACTTCTTTCTCGCTCTCCGCTTTTTGCCTGAAACACGCACTCCCCAGATATCGCCAAGCCCGATCTCACCGAACACACGGCGCTTTTCGCTCGTTCGGTGGGCTGCTTCCATCCAGTTGCCCAACGTCTTTTGGCTTTTTGCGCTGTACTTTACGATCACAACGGCCTTTTCGATGATGGAACAAGTCTTGGGACTCTACATCGACCGCATCTGGCTAACAGGCGAGCCATTTGCTCACCCAAACGACCGAATCAAACGCGCAGCCGCACTGACTAGCTCTGTGCTGATCGTCGTCGGCGTCGTCGCAACCATCGTCCAAGGCGGGCTGATCGGGCGATTGTCACGGCGCTTTGGAGAGCGTCGATTGCTGCTTGCAGGAACAACGATCAACACCTTCGCATTTGTCGGACTAATCGCCGTCGGCTCCTCCAAGATCTTTGCTCTGATGATGCTATGCGGTGCTTGTATCGCCCTTGCCAGCGGACTCAACAACCCTTCGCTTGGCAGCCTGCTTTCACAAAGCGCCCCCCAAGGGCAACAAGGCGCACTCCTCGGACAAGGCCAAGCCCTCTCCGCCCTTGGCCGTGTCCTTGGACCCGCTCTTGCCGGCCTTTTCTTTGAATGGCAGATCAACCTGCCCTTTGCCCTCAGCGCTTGTATGATGCTCGTTTGTATCTTCTTTGCCGCTCGCCTCCATCTTCCCGACGTACCCTCGAAACCGCTTCACGAACATCCCCATCCCACCGCCCACTCAAGCTGATCCACCGCCCACTCAGCCCTATACACCGCCCACTCAGCCCTATACACCGCCCACTCAGCCCTATACACCGCCCCATCCATCAACGCACGCCATACACCGCCAAACGATGCCGCCCGTCCTCTACCCCGCGCAGGATCACATACAGATCACTCGCCATCCCCCAAGGCGTATACACCGATAGATCCACCGACGCTTTCTCTTGCTGGATCTTCCCACGCAAGAAATCGATCAACTGCCAGCGCACCTCCTTCACTTCGCCTGTACGCAAAGCATCCAACGCCAAGATCTCGATACGTCGATTGTTTTGTGGATACTGTCGAGAGGGCAGTTCGAGGAAAGGTATCCCCGACCAAAACAACGGCTTCGGCAACGGCGCATAAAACGCCGTGTACTCCATCTTTTGCCCATCATCCGCAACATACGAAAACCCTGCATCATAACACTGCAAAAACTCTGTCATCCTGCCCATCACCGCAGGAACAAGCGCCTCTCCAACCTCGCGCAGTCGTCCGCCTTGTGGGTCAGGAAAAAACGTCCACAAACGTTGCTTTGCCCCCGAAGGCGTCACTTGATCGCGCAACACAAAGAACGGCGGAGCGGGAGCATGACCACCTCTGCCCGACGGATGACACCCTTCGACCGATGAAAAACGCTGCAACGCTCCTTGAGGGCGCCACACCATCCGCGCCCCCTCGGCCTGCCATGCCCCCAACTCTCCGTTTTGTGCCAACGCCCACATCCGCCCGTGCGTTGCTCCCAGCCATTGGCCCACCGCAGGCACCGAAGGCAGCGGCATCTGCTGATGCTTCCCGAGCCGCGCCAAGATCCGCACCATCTCCTTTTGCAACAAAACCCAGAAAACATCTTCTCCTGCATCATACCAACACGGCAAAGAAAAAAGGTTTTTTTCTGGCACATCGATACGAAGGATCGAACGACCGATCTCACGAGTACTTCGCAGATGAACGAACCAATATCGCGCCCCTGCCGCATCGGTTTGTGATTCTGCCAACACCAGATGCTCTTTGCCAAAACACAGATGCCCTTGCAACCAAGCACGCTCGGGCAGATCCGCTTGCGACAACACGCGCCGCTGCTCCACATCCCACACCATCGCTTGGTGACGTTTGTCTGGGCCAAGAAAGATCACCACATCATACAAGGCTTCTTGTGCAGCCGCCGGCGAAACATGATAAAAAACAGGCTGTATATTTGCTTGTGTCGGTACTGAAAAAGTAGCTCGAAGGCTATCATAGAAAACCGTCAAATGAGGTGTCGGCTCAGAAGAAAGGCTCGTCGAAAAGTACAAAAAGCCTCTCCTCCCTAAAAAAGGAGACGACGTCGTAGGCACCCATACGCGCCCTTTTGGAGCCACCCACTCATTCTCGCCGTCAAAGTGCGTCAACCACGCCATCCGAGCGATCTCCCCTTGCGCGCCCCCTGCCTTGCGATACTCCAACAACAGCGGGAAACCCACGCTCGGGATGATCTCCAACACACCGCCCTCTTTCGAGACCAACGCCCGCCTTCGGCACGTCTCCAAATCCACAAGATGAAACGTGCTTTGCTCCCGCAAGATCAACAACTTTCCATAAGTCGCAACCGCCGCCTCCCCCGAAGCCACTTCGACAAAACAACGAAAACACGCCACTTCTTGATTGCACGTCCCGCCCTCTTCAGAAGGTTCAGCCTCTTGAGCTACTTCGCTTTGGGCCTCGGTGGACTCGATGCTCCCGCCATCTTCGACTTGACGCTCACCACCCGCAACACCTTCTTTGACCGTTCCATCGCCCACAGGAAGGGAGATATCGTACTCACAGCCTATCGCCCCAAACACCACGACTCCGATCAGCAACGCCACCCAGCCACAGACCCGCAGGCCCTTCAAACACCACATCTCTCAACCTTCCTTTCACAACCCTTCCAGTCCTTCGGTCATCCATTCCTTCGGTTTTGTGGGGCGTTGCCCCCTACGGAACCCCACTCTCTTGACCCCGCGTAGGCGAACCAAACCATGCCCCTACAAGACTCCTGTCGGTTGTCTGCGATCTCCTTCTTGTTCTTCATCTGCCGACACCACGCAGCCAAAACACCGCCGAATCCGACAGAAGTGGGGCTTGGTCTTGTCAAAGCCTGTCCTCGAAACTATGCTTGCGGGCGGACTCTTTTGGTAGGGCAAAGGAGAAACGATCACGTGGCAGAATACATCTCGATCCACAAAGAAGACCCCGATGAAGCAAGACTTTATGAACTAATCCCGATGATCCAGTACGCGATTGAACGAGGGGCCTTGTGTCAAGCGTGGTGGGAACTTCGCCGAGTCCTCGAAACAGCCCCCATGAGCAAAACGGGGCTGTTGTTGCTCGATCGGCTGCTTGCCGAGATCGGCGGAGACTCCGAAGGGATCTTTCGCCTGTGCGGAAAAAAACACACACAAATCGACGTTGCGCTTCACGCTTATGCGCTCGGTGCAGCCGGCCAATACAACAAAGCGCTGTATTTATTATGCGAATTAGCCCGACTCGACCCAACGCGCCCCTTGCTTGCGTGGGCATGGCGTTGGCTTCCTCCTCAACCCACCCTCCAACCCGAAACGCTCTATCCTCCGCTCTATCACGCCATCCAAATATGCCGCGCCCAAGAAGCCGATGCTTCGGCCTTTTGGCTCCAACTGCTCGCGCTTAGCAAACTCATCCACCAATCCGATCCAACCGCGCTTTTGTGGCTCTACCTTCGCGCAGAGGCCGCACGCGAGATCGGCGATCTGCTACTGGCCCAAACTCTGGCCTTAGAACTCCGCAGCTACGGATGGACGGCTGAAAGCTTTGTCCTCCAAGCCCGCAACTGCGAAGCCGAAGCCCACCTCGAAGAAGCCACCCAACACTACCAAGCCGCACTCCGCTCTCACCTCCATCACCCCGATATCTACGCAGAGATCATCGCCTATCTTCTCCAACGCGATCGGTGGGAGGAAGCTCAACAACATCTCCGCCAGCTTTTGCACGAACACCCCTATCATCCGCACGCATTGGCTTTGTTCTTCTGGGCTTCTTATCGCCAAACCCCCAGCGGGGAGTGGTCGCAAAAGCTGACTTGCCTCGCTCGCGCCTACCCCCACGATCCGGCCATCCAACACATTCAAGATCACCTTCTCACCTAAACCCAAACTCCCATCCAACAAGGATTTGCGTACTTCCACCCTGACCTTGTCGCGTTGCGACAGTTTTTCGTGTTAGCATCCGCCCCTGTTTGTTCGACCTCCAACACTTCGCCTCCCCCCTCCAACAACACAAGGAGTCCACGATGCCAGAGTTCGCAGAAGTCAATCTCCAAGTCCGCTACTTGCGAGAGCGTTGCACAGGATGGCCGATCGCCAGCATCGGCTACGAAGGTTGGTCTCACTTTCAAAATCTCCCCGAAGAAGGCCGAGAAGCCGCCATCCAAGAATTTTTCCACAACAATACCCTCGAAGCCATCACACAAAAAGGAAAACACGTCGTCATGCGCACCACCAAAGGCACGATGCTCTCCCACCTGATGTTCAAAGGGCGGTGGAGCGTCGCAGGCGATGACTTCCTTTCCAACTACAAACAACACAAAAAACCACCGACAGAAAAAAGCAATAATTTCTGGCTGATCAACCCCGATGGAAAACGCCTCAACTTCCATGAACCCGAATACAAGGGCAAGATCACCCTCTTTCCCAAACAGTCCCCCGGCCAAGTCGAAACCCTCGAAAAACTTGGCCCCGACATCCTCATCCTCCCCGAAACCGACCCCGATCTGCGCCAAGAATGGACTGTCGACGGATTTCTCAAAGCGCTCAAACGCTCCAAACAGCCGATCAAAGTCTTCTTGCTCGATCAAAAACGCCAAGCTGGACTCGGCAATATGTATGTCTGCGAAGCTCTCTACAGCGCAGGCATCGCTCCCCAACGACCCGCCCAAAGCCTCTCCGATCCAGAGGCCAAACGCCTCCATCAAGCCGCCCGCGACATCCTACAAGCCGCTCTCGACACCGACCTCGATTACGACAAGATCCTCAACGTCTACCGCAAAGAAGCCGATCCCGAAGGCCACCCCGTCGAAGAATCCGATGTCGGCGGACGCGACACCTTTTGGGTTCCCACCAAACAAAGCTAAACTCACAACGAGCGCAAAAAGGCCAACAAAGCCTCTTGTTCCGTAGAAGAAAGCGCGAAAAATCTATCGCGACTTTTTTGTGCTTCACCGCCGTGTTCGTCGATGGCTTCTTTGAGGGTTTTGGCGCGCCCATCGTGCAAGTAAAAAGGCTGCCCTCCCATCAAATCTCCGATTACACCCAACCCCCAAAGTGGCGTCGTTCGCCACATATCGCCTGTCGCTTGCCCCTCGGGGTATCCGTCGGCCAGCTTGGGTCCCATGTCGTGCAATAAGAGATCAGAGTACAGAGGAACCGTCTTTTCACGGAGAGCTTCGATCGCACTCTTTCCTGTTTTCATGGAAGGGACATGGCATTTTGCACACCCGACTTGCGCAAAAAAACCTTCGCCTTGTTTCACCACGGGATTTTCCGCATCACGCCGAGGGGGTGGGCGCAAGGTCCGCATATAAAATGTCACCGATCGAACCGTTGCAGCGGATACTTCGGGATCTGGAGCGCTGTCTCCCGAAGGTCCACCGACAAGAGGATTATGCAGATCTTTCATCAAAAAGTCGGAGGTGATCCCCATATCGTTGAGATAGGCTTCGGCTACCTGTTGCAACAAATTGATCGCCGCCGCTTTTCGCCCAAAGCGCCCCATGATCTTGCCGTCCTTTGGCGTGTGTTCGATCACAGGCTCGAAGAAACTCGGCGGAGTGACGTAGTTGGGCCGCCCTCGGATCCCATCGCCGTCTTTGTCGTCTGGATCGGCGTATCGGAGGATCTCGGATTCGGGGATCGCCTCGATCAAACCCAGCCCTGTCACGATGGGAGCGCTGCGCACAGAACGCGCTAAACCTTCCAGATTCGGTAGCTTTTCAGCTTGGTAGCCAAGGACCGCTCGGTGCTGGAGTTGAGGCCCCCCAAGGTGCAGCAAGTAATCAAAACGCGCAGCATCCGTCGGATCGCCCACCCCAAAGCGCGTCAGGTTGGTCGACGGATGCCCCTTGCCATCGGCGGTATGACAAGCGATACACGACGCTTCCACAAAGATCGGCCCCAAGCCCGTTGCAGGTGTAAAGACACGTGCGAATTCTTCGTCTCCTGCCTTAAACGTCTGCAACTGTGCGTGAGAAAGCCCCTCGATCGGCCCATCCAGCACCGTTTCTCGTCGCGGCTCTTCTGTGAACAACACGCCGCAACCGCTCCCACACACCATCCAAACACTCCACAAACACAAAAGCCGAAACATCCAAGACATCGTATAAGTCCTATCTCTTTGCAAGAAACTTTTCGATTTGCCTCAAAAGTAGGTCGCCACGCCAAACTGTACCCCCGCACGACGCGCCACATTCCCCAAACGATCTGTGAGCCAACTGTGTTGGTACTCCACACGCAAAGAAGTCCCTTCGTAGGGGCGAAACGACAGAGCCAACGTCAAGCGCAACGTCTCGTCGCCGATATCCTGCCCCGTTGACGCAAAACGCCCGACGTGCAGATCGACGTAATCAACGCGCCCCACAAGACGAAACGCAGCCTCTCGTAAAAATCCAAGACGCCCCTTCCAAAATTCCCAGATCACATCCGCATAAATCCCCCACTGCGTATCCGCAAACAGCTCCACCAAACCATCCGGGATATCGATCCAAGCGACCGCTGCTTCGGTGCGGATCGTGACCGGCCCAAAAGATATCTCCGCATCCACCGCAAAGATCTTGAGCCACAACGCTCGATCGATCTCTTCGGCTCCGTCCCGATAACGGTTGAAGATCCCCACATACCCCGAAAACCCGACCTCAAGCCCCAAAGGTCCTGCATACGCGATCCGACCCGTCAATGCAGGAGATCCGTTTTCATTGGCCGCAAAGATCGCCGACGATTTGCCTCGTGCGATCCGCGTCCCTTCGGCAGAATCGTTGATGATCCCGCTGCGCAACCCGTTCACTACGTAGAGTTCGTAATACAACTTGTGCCCAAGCGCAGGAAAAAAACTACCCGTCACACCAAAGCCGACATCCGAGTACGTCGACGGGATCACCCATGTCGAGACCAATGGCCGATCGATCACATCATAACGCGGCCCATCGTGGGCGATATTGAAACGCCCGATAGGAGGCAGCAAGATGCCCCCTCGCAACACAAACGCCCGATGGAAGCGAAAATCCACCAGCGCCGTCTCCAACGCGATGCTCGAAGTTCCCTGCTCGAATTCCAACTCCGCCGTCAAACGTACAAAACTCCCAAGAGACGAAAAAACAAACAGATTAAAGCGCCGCGCCTCAAACGAAAAGCCATCCGTCAACCCTTCTTGAAGGATGTATCGACCCAAAAACTCGGTATACCCGCCCAAGGCGATCGACATCCCACCAAGCGCCTCCGAAGTCCCCAGCCTACCGATATAAGGGCGATCATAAATTCCACCCCGAACCACGGGTGTCTCGGACGTTGTTGGTTTTTTCCCGAAGTTCCCTTCATATTGAAAGCTCGGAGCCTTTGGTGTATCCGCTTTTTGAGAAGATGTCGGAAGGCTACTTGGCCTTGAAGTCGGCGGCCCATACGCGGCGTGCTCCTGAGCACGTGCAAGATCAAGCCCTGCCCAAAACACAACCCACGCACCCAGCAGCCCAAAGCACCGACGCCACCAAATCCCCAAAAACACACAACCGCCCAGCTTCAACGGCCACCTCCCCGCGCTCTCAAGTCGATCCAGACGCCTTCGGCCTTCTCCACAACGGGATAGCGCACCAACCCAGACCGCGCAGGCCCGGCCAAACGCGCTCCCATCCGATCAAATCGCGCCCCATGACACGGACATTCATAACCATCAGGCTCTGCATCGACCTCACACCCCCGATGACTGCACCGCGATAGCAAAGCAACGTACCCCTCCGAAAGCTTTCGCAAATAGATCGGCGGCCCCCATCCTCCCGCACGCAACGACAACACAGTCTGCGCGTCCTTGAGCGATACCAACTTCGCACGAGGAACCAAAGCCCATCCCCCTTGGATCGGCGCTTCATAAGCAACCTGTTTGACACACCCCACACCGCCAAATGCTGCACCACTCGCCAACACCAACGCCACCCGACCCAGCCGCCCCAACAACGCACGGCGCGTACACTCCGCCTCACCATCCCCCGTCGCTTCGGCCTCGCCCTCCTCCCAAAGTTGCTCGGCGTTTTCGTCGCGTTGCTGACAACCCATGCACAAAGGCGCACACTCTAATTTCTCCATGTTCCGTTGCTTACCTCGGCTCTTTCTCTCAATCCAATAGAAATAAGACTTCACCTGCGCCCTTGGCGCGGCTCCAAGAAGCAAGAGGATAAAAGCAAAGCTAAAAGGATGCAAATCCTTTTTTAGCAAAGGCTAAAATTAGCTTTTCGACTGGATCAAAGCGCGGGCTTGTCGGCGGACGGCTTCACGCAAAGCGTTGGATTTGGCGAGGATACGCAAGTTCTCTTGGCGCAGTTGCCGCAACAATTGAAGAGCCAACGGTGTGGGCGTTTTTGGATGACGAACGGCCAACATCTTTAAGTCTTCGCTGCCTTGAAAGCGCCGATCTTTGAGGAGCATCTGGATGATCTCGCCTGTAATGTGTTTATTTCGCATCATGCTCTGGGCTTCGTCTAAACTCAGTCGAGGATTTTGCAGCAAAAGCTTCAAGACTTGTGGATGAGCATCTTGCGTCAGCAATGCTCTTTCCTGTCGATCTGCCCGTATCGCCAAGCGTGCGCGCTCAAATGTGCCGCGTTCTTTGAGCTGATGCAGCACAGAGATATCCCCGACCCGTCGGATGGACTCGCCTTCTGTCGCCGCTTCGGCCTCCAAAGCTGCCATCTCTTCTTCCGACAACTTTTCTCCCACGTATGGCTCTTCTCCCTCGATCTCATCGGATGAGGCGATGGCTTCGGATGCAGCCCATGCTCCCATGCGCTCGTGGGCTGTCGCAAGCTCTTTTTGTGCGTTTGGATCTTGACGGATCTGTATCGTCATGCCGACCCCTTCGGCCATACGCATCACTTGGACCACTTCGCCTCGCAACGATACCGACGTACCATCAGGCAGCAACAAAGCGATCTGCACCTGCGCAAACGCCGACAAAGCCCGTTCAAACACAGCGTACAGAAAGCCCTGTTGAAGTCCTTGTTGGTATAGCGAAACAAACGTTTGCGCTTCGCTACATACCAATTCAACCCTTGCATCCGAAGAATCCGAACCTTCTTGCAACCCTCTTACCGACCACATCGCCTACTCCGTCCGTTTGGCTTGATGAAAGACCACATCCTGCTTCGACCCTACACCAAAGGCGTCGTCCTGCACACCTCTCTCCAGCCTCGAAGACGATACGCCTTGACCTTGCGGGCCTTGTTCACTACGCTATCGCCCGAATCTCGGCACGTTATCGCCCGAATCTCAGCGATCCGAGCGACCGCCAAGATCGCCTCGCACCGTAAAACATTCTTTGCGCTGCGACCTTGCCCATGCCATGCTCGCAACTCTTCACTCAATTTTCACGCGACGCCTACAACCCCTTCAAGTCTTCTCTGCACTTAGCGCGATGTTGCGCCACTCTTCTTTCCCGCCCAAAAAAAGAGGCCCGATGAAGACACACACAACTCCTGCCTCTCTTCGCCTTCTTGCCACACTCGGCCTTTGTATGGCGTTGTTTTTCTTTGGCAAACGCTGGTATCAGCAAGCCGAGACCTCATCGCTGCTTTGGCTACTCGGCCCCACCACGCAGGCGCTGTCTTGGTGGTCTGGAAAGACCTATCACTTCGTGGTGTCTGAAGGATTTTTACGAGAAGATGGCGCTTTGCTGATCCACAAAAACTGTTCCGGTTTTCAGTTTTTTTTACTTGCGCTGCTTGTCTCATGGTCTTCTCTGCTGTATCACGCTCGCTCTTTTCGTACAGGCTTTGTTCGCTTTTTGATCAGCAGTTGTGCAGCGTATCTGTTGACCTTGCTTGCCAATACCGCACGCATTCTTTCCGCTGAACACTTGGCTGCCATGCCATCGATCGCGTCACACATCGCCGCCGACACCCTTCATCAAAGTGTCGGGATCTTTGTGTACTTCAGCTTTTTGGTGCTCTTTTCTCTTTGCCTTTGGAGTGTACCCGATGAACGTCCCAACCCAACCCCATCTTGAACCCGCCGAACCATCTAGGCAACTGGATCTACAAAGCAGCAACCATCCCTACTGGCTATTGCTCAGCCTCACTCTCCCACAAGTCTTGTTGTGGTTGGCTTTTTTCTATCAATACATCTTGATCCAAAGTCTTTTATCTGACAAGAGTAAAGGCTATTGGGCAGATTATGGAATGCTGATCGGCGCAGGGATTGTTGGATCGATCTTTGTTGCATGCTTTTTCCGATACAAACGTCATCCTCTTCCTGCATGGCTCGCTCCGCTGCTTTTGTTCGGATATATCGGCCTTCTTTATTTTTCGATCAAAGATATGCCCCAGCTTTTACCGTTCAACATCCCGCAGTGGATGAGCCAACGAGAAGAATTATCACTTCTTCCTTTTGCTTTCACGATGCCTGTTCTTTTTCATGCTTTGTTGATGTTGATCGCTTACTTTACGCCGAACCAAGACGAGACGGCCTCTTTCCCTAATTTCTTTTATGCGCTGCTGATCCCGTTGATCTGGTACTTTTTTATCCAGATCCTTGTGCCGTATTTGCGAACAAAAACGTACCTTTCGGAGCGCCTTTTTCTGATCTTTTTTATCTGCACAACGGTTTGTTTTTTCTTTTTTCTTTTGCGCGGTGTGCTGTTGGCCCTGCGAAAGAACCAAAAAACATCGCGTTATGCCCCATTCTGGCGTCTTTTGATCGCGTTGATCTTACCGCTTGCTGGGCTGGTGACCTACAACGCACGCAGCCTTTTTGGAATGCGCGGGATGCACACGCCTCAGATCGTTGGCGAACTCAGCCATCCGCTTTTCTATCTTTGCGCGATCCTCGCGGCAGGTGCGCTGCTTGCTCCATCTCCGCTGCTTCCACGCGCACGCTTGGCGCTGTTTTCGTTGCGTATGGTCGTGTATCCTTACACGCTGTTTTTCTTTGTGATCTTCTTGCCTTTCTTGCCTTTGTCGTTGCTTGCGATCTTGGTGATGGGTCTGGGTTTTCTGATGCTTGCTCCGACCCTGTTGATGATCTTGCACAGCAGGACACTCGCAGAAGAATGGAGAGCGCTTCGCCTGCATTACCGCACAACCCTGCTTGGTCTCGTTGCTGTCCTTTCCTTTTTTGCCGTCCCCTCTGGCATCCTCACTTATCTGTTCCAAGAACGCGCCACACTCCACCGCGCACTCGCCTATCTTTATCAGCCCGATCACCTGCGCGTCCAAGCCCCCGATATCTATCCCGCTCTCCTGCGCAACAGCATCGACGCTCTGCGCCAACACCACCAGCGCAGACGTGGACGCCGTTTCGTGATCGCGGACGAAAAGCGTGTACCCTTTCTGACTTCTCTTTACAAAAGCATCGTGCTTGACAATATGACTTTATCGCAAAACAAGATCAACGAACTCTCCCAAACCTTTTTGGGCAACACTTCTCCCTCCCAAACCACGACTGCTCGCCTCTTCCGCCCCAACAGAGCCTCTCCATCCGCTTCACTTCAGCCCATCCCCCCCCAAACCACCGCGATATCGCCCCATCAGTCGCGCTCTCCCCAAAGTACCGTCGCTTCGACCTCTCCTCCGCGCTCTCCCCAAAGTACCGTCGCTTCGACCTCTCCTCCGCGCTCTCCCCAAAGTACCGTCGCTTCGACCTCTCAACCAAACGTGAAGATTGCTCAACCATCCCCTGCGTCGGCCTCCAAGATGTTTACACCGTCTCCGTCTGTAAGCACCCAAACCGCCCTTTCCGCCACAAGGCCAACTTCTGCCACAGCCGCGACAGCCAGCCCCCACGCAGCCACGCAGCCCACCGTCGCCGCTGCTCAACCAGCATTTCGCATCACTACACCCAAGATCACACACTTACAAACCAGCACACACTACGATCCAACGATCCACGCTTACAAAAGCACGATCCTTCTTCGGATCACGAATTACGGGACTTGGCAGCAAGAATTCTCCACCTCTTTCCAGATCCCGCTCGGTGTTTGGGCGAGTGCCTATGCCCTTTGGATCGATGGGAAAAAAGTGGACGGTGCGCTCACCGAAAAAAAGGCGACGCTGTGGGTCTATCAACAGATCGTTCGTGCGCGCCAAGATCCCGGCCTGTTGTACTACGAAGACGCGACCACACTACGCCTGCGGGTGTTTCCCGTCCTTGCTCGCGAGACACGCCAAACGAGTTTCACGCTGTTGCACAAAGCGCCTTTTTCCTTTCAGATCGGCGCAAGCACACATCACCTCGACGATAGCCGTGTGCTCTCTCGGATGCAGCGCCCGATCGAACGGCTGTGGGGAGATCACCTGCTGTTCTTCCCGCACGAACAAAAAGCCAAACTCCCCACGTTGACGCGCAAGCCTTATCTGCACGCGATCCTCGATTGTTCACAGGGACGAAAAAGCCATTATGCCCTCTACATCGAACAGATCCGCAAGCTGCACCAACGCTACAACCTCGATCCCACGCACACCCGCGTCACCTTTGCGAACTATCAAGCCCACACCAGCGCTTGGTCCGCTGACTTGCTCCAACACCTCGAAAGCTATCCTGCCCAAGGCGGACTTTTTCTTGTCCGCGTCCTCAAACGCATCTACCTCGAACACGCCACCCAAGCACGCGACTCTTTCCCTGTGGTCGTCGTACTCACCCCTCGCATCCAAGACGCGATCCTCAAACAAAGACTCCAAGGAGTCCCGTTTTTAAGTCCCGACGCTGCGTCTTTTTATAGCCTTAACCCGCAAGATCGGTTCACACGCCACAGCCTTTACGGTCCCTTACGCGATCAAGAGATCCAAAACACCGATCCTGCGACATTTCAGCCCTTTTCCTTGGGGACTGTGCGTACATGGCCAGACGCGCAGCATCCTCGCGTATTCTTGCGCAACGATGGACAAGATAGCCTCGTATTGCGCGTCCCTTACGTGGCTCAGATGCCGCCCACCGCACTTCCCAACGATCCGTGGCAAGCGGGACTTGCGATCTATGGGCGTTGGCTATTGCAACAGCTACGTTTGGGGGGACAAGAAAACTGGCTTGCGCAGATCCGTTGGAGTTGGTATGCCCGCATCCTCGGACCTCAGACCTCCTTTACTGTGCTGGAAAATCAAGCCCAATGGGAAGCCTTGCGCCGAAAACAACAGCAAGTCCTCGCAGGAAAAAGCTTTTTCGATCTGACCGAAGACGAAGGACCACGCCGTGCGGATGAACCGCCGCTCGGAGGGTTGGTGCTGTTGTTGGGGATGTTCTTCTTCTACTTTCTGCGCAAAACACGCAAAGCGCGGTCCCAGAATTAAGCTTGGGTCGGCCCCCCCCTCATTCCCCCCGGCCAACGGGGGGAAGTTGGAGCAGGCAAAGACGCACCCGCAGAAGTCGTACCTGCAAGAGAGACCACAGCGGCCAACGGGGGGAAGTTGGAGCAGGCAAAGACGCACCCGCAGAAGTCCAAGTGTTCGGGAACCGCCCGTGTATCGGGACATCGAGCAGCGAACGGACACGCTCACACAACCACAGAAGTTTACGTAGGGGCGGTTCGCGAACCGCCCGTGTATCGGGACATCGAGCAGTGTTGTCTTTCCGACAGCACAGACGAAGTGTCCGAGTGTTCGGGGTGGGGGGCCAACCATCGCTTAACAAGGCGCGTATGGGGCGTCGCACAACGACGGGGTGAGGGTGAAACGAACATGGGAGGCCCTCTGGGTACTTGCCAGAACAAGCGAACCTGCGCAAGATCCATCCGTCCATAAGGCCCGCACCGATCGACCCGACGGATGCGCCCATCTTCACGGAGTTTGGATGAACCCCCAAGACAGCACCCCCGCCAAAGACACCGCCCCCCAAGAAGCCCAACAAACCCAGATCATCAAGCTCAAGCTGTTTGTTCAAGAACACCACGACGGCCAATTTACCCTCGAAGTCCTCGGAAAACGCGATATCTGCGTGTACACACCCGACCTCGATCAAGGCCGCGAAGAACTGATGTTGATGCTTGTCGATCTCGTTGAACGCAGCCATCCCCGACTCCAAAGTAGCTTCCAACCCCCCGAAGATATCGAACACCACACCATCGAGATCCCCCGTGTGGTCTATGTTTCCGATGCTTCGGGACGTAGCGCAACCCCAACCAAAGTATCGATGTTCCTTCAACGCGATCGCAAATGGCAACGTCTGTATTTTCCGCGCCTTGACTGCCATTACTGGCTATCGATCGAGGCTCCGCTCGAAGAAAATGCGATCTCCTTTCTTCAGCAACATCAGTTTAAAAAGATGAGCGATCACGCTCGCCTCAATCAGCGCTATGAGAAAAAAGAATGGATCGAAGAGTTGGAGATCGAAGCGATCCGTCCTCCCCTCGAAGAGTTTACAGGCCGGTATCTTGGGGTAGATCTGTTGCCGACTCCTGCGGAGCGCAAAGAAGCCGAAGAAAAAGAAGAGGAAGAAAACGCCCAAAAGCAAGGAAAAAAAGGCAAGAAGCGCCCGAATACACCGACATTTAAGAAGATCGGGATCCCGATCGCACAACAAGCCAAAGACAAAGAACTCGAACATGCCTACGGACGGGACAAAGAGATCGAGTCGTTGTTTGGGATGCTGCAAGCCAAAGGCGGCAAAGCCATCGTACTAGTCGGTCCTTCGGGCTGTGGCAAAAGCGCCTTGTTGTCGGAGTTGGCCTATCGCGTGACGCACCCTGACACCCCCGAAGCCCTGCGCGAACGGCCTATTTGGTTTGCTGATGCCAACCGCGTCGTCGCAACAGACGGATGGTTCGGCGACTGGCAAAGGCAGTGCCTTGATGTCATCCAAGAAGCCATCGATGCCGAAGTGATCTGGTACATCGGCGATGTCTTGCATCTGCTTGATGCCGGAAAAAACGTTCGTTCCGAGCAAAACGTCGCGATGATGCTCAAGCCCTATCTTGCAGGCCGTCGCATCACGGTGATCGGTGAGTGTTCCTCGCGCAACTTTGCACAGCTTGAGTTGCGCGATGTCGGATTCGCCCGTATGTTCAGCCCTTTTCGCCTCGAAGATCCCCCCCCCGAAACGATCCGCTCCATCCTTCAAGAAGTCTCCAAAGATCTCAAAAAAGAACGCGCCATCGACGTATCGAGCCAAGGCTTGGACACCACGATGGAACTCAGCCGACGCTTCCAAAGCTCCCAAAGCCTACTCGGCCACAGCGTGGCCTTTTTGCGCCGCCTTGTGGACGACGCTTCCAGCACAGAAGCCCCCCCCAAAGAACCACTCGGACGCAACGAAGTGATCGCTCACTTTTGCTCAGAAACAGGGATGCCTGCTTTTTTGGTGCGCGATGATCTTCCCCTTGATCCCGAAGCGATCTGGATGAGCTTTCGCACCCGCTTGATCGGCCAAGAAGAAGCCATCCGCCGCATGACCGATCTTGTCGCCATGATCAAGGCTGGGCTCTCTGATCTAGGCCGTCCCCTCGGCTCTTTTCTTTTTGTCGGTCCCACCGGCGTCGGAAAAACAGAGATGGCCAAGTGCCTTACCAGCTTTTTGTTTGGCCGCGAAGACCGCTTGATCCGCTTTGATATGTCCGAGTTTATCGACGCTTCAAGCGTCTATCGCTTCCTTGGTGACGCCCAAAATGAAGGGAAATTAATTAGCGCCATCCGCCGCAACCCGTTTTCTGTGCTGTTGCTCGACGAGATCGAAAAAGCCCATCCTGCGGTCTTTGACGTCTTGCTCCAAGTCCTTGGCGAGGCCCGACTCACCGACGAAGCAGGCCGCACCGCCGATTTCCGAAACGTCGTCGTCTTGATGACCTCAAACCTTGGTGTCGGCACTTTTCGCCGCCAAGTCGGCTTCGATCAAGGCGATGCGCTGCGCTTTCGCGATCACTTTCTGGCCGAAGCCGAACGCTTCTTTCGCCCCGAATTCTTCAACCGTATCGACTACATCATCCCCTTTATGCCCCTCGAAAGCGAAGCCATCCATCAGATCACTGTGCGCGAGATGAACAAGTTCTTGCGCCGCGAAGGCATTCAACACCGCGAACTCCAACTCCAGATCGATCCGCTCGTCCATCCGTGGCTTGCCGAACGCGGCGTCAACCCACGCTACGGCGCACGCCCGCTCAAGCGCGTGCTTGAACAACAGCTAACCGCCCCTCTCGCACGACACCTTTCGAGCCAACGCGGCCCGCACATCGGACAGATCGGCGTCCAACCCGAAAAAGAAGCCCTTCAATTTACCAACCTCGGACAATCCAAACGCCAAGACACCCAACAAGCGCGAGCCACACTTCAAAAGCTGCTCGAACAGATCGGACTGGTTCGCTACCGCGCTCAGCGTTGGTCGCGTACCACCCTCTTTCGCGAACTCCACCAAAAAGTCCGCTTGTTTGATCGCCTCAGCCAGTCCCCCAACTTTTGGAACGATCACCATACCGCCGAACAATACGTCAAAAACATCGACGCAGAGCGCCAAGTCATCGAACAGTACCGCAGTTTTCAAGAGATGATCTGCTCCATCGAAGACCTCGCTTACGAGACTTATTACGATCGCTCCGTCTCACAAAAACACACACTCGAAGAAGAACTTGCGCAGGCCGAAAAAAGCCTTGAAGCCTTGGAGTTTCAACTGTACGGTCAGCGCTTCCAACACCCCAACGCAGCGACCCTGTACTTTGAACCCGGCAAAAGCGCCGCAGGATTCTTGCGGGCCCTGCTTGAAACCTACATCGAGATCGCCATCGAACGCGGGTGGCAAGTGACGGCCTACGCTTCGCGCCGCGTCCTCGATGAAGAACTTGAAATCCAACAGATCCCTGTCGAAGATCCCCCTCTTCCCGAGTCCTTGGCTGCTTTAGAAGAGCTTCAAAAACGCAAAGACCGCCGTCCCAACAACGCAAATGCAAGCGCAAATGCAGCTCCCTCCGAACAAGAAAACGAGCAAGAATCTATCCGCCGCGCCAACGAACAACGCCTGCTCGAATTCAAAAAGCGCAACTCTCTCGAATACCGCCGCTGGCTCTGGCGCGAGCTCGATCCCCCCGATCTCGCAGAGTCCGAGATGCGAAAACGCCGCATCGAGCGCCTACTTGATCAGCTTTACTCTTTTAGCGGCGACGAATACCCCCGTGTCATGGTCTTTGAAGGCCAGCACGCCGCAAGCCTACTCAACCACGAAAGCGGCCTCCACACCCGCATCGCCCGCGATCAAACCGAGCAAGTTAAAGTCTTTTACGCCGATCAGCGGCCCTCCAAAAAAGAACAACTCCTTCATCCCGTCGATCTTTCCGAGAAATGGAGCACACAACGCCTTCGCACCGCCCAAGAAAACAAAAACCTCTTGATCGATCATGTCCTTGATACGCACGTCTACCTCGAACCCCGCCTCCACCTTCTTTATGCTCGCATGATGCGCAGCCACATCTACGTCAACACCTTCGGCGAACAAGCCGCCAAGTGGCTTCGCACCTAGCCGCACAAGCAAAGTCAAGGATTCATCTAGCTCAAGGCTTCTACGAAGACCACAGGCAATCCATCGCAAATAGGGGGATGTTCGAGATCTTGAGCAAGATGTTCTCCCAAAGAAAGCGCTGAAAGATAATCGACTTGGATTCCAACGACTTGGATGGGGACTCGTACATATCTATCTCCACGCCCCTCTGTCAATCTTCCTGTTCCCGCTTGCCCTCGTTTCTAGCGTCGCTCCTGCCCACCGCTCACCTCCACGATAATCTTGACAAAAAAGGCAAACCGTCCTATCCATCGAAACACATCGGGTTTTGCTGTGCTTTTCTTCCAAGAAATCCAACAGCGACCACGCACCGAGAAACAATGGACTTTTTTGTCCGATAAAGGAGCCCCACCATGAGCGAAAACCAAGAGAGCGGATATCCTGGGAGGAGAGAAAAACAAGTCAAGTACAAAGCAATGCCGTTGGTGTATTCATGTTCGGGTTGTTCGAGTGTTGCGCAGTTGGCGAATGCGTTGGCAGTGCGACTGGATCGAGAAGAACTGGCCGAGATGTCCTGCATCGCGGGGGTGGGTGGCGGTGTCAAAGCGTTGGTCAAAACAGCCAAGTCCCAAAGACCGATCCTTGCGCTCGATGGTTGCCCGTTGCATTGCACTCTTCATTGCTTGGAACAACAAGGCGTCGAACCCACGGTGCATGTCGATCTGTCGACTTTTGGCTTGCGCAAACGCTTTCACGAAGACGCGCTCCCCGAAGAACAAGCCTATGCTTGGGAACAAGCCATCGAACCCGCTCTTGAACAACTCAAATCTCCCCCGATCGAGCGGGCCAAAAGCGCTTAAAGGCAAGAGGATCGCGAACGCATGGAATGCCAAGTCTGCTTCAATCGCAATCTGTACACCACTTTTCACACCCTGTGGCTGCGTTACATCCGTTGGGGCGTGGCGCGCTCCCGTCTGACGCCTCTGCTGTATCCCTTCGAGATGCTGCTCAATCCGCTGTTGTTGGCTTCGGTTCTTTGGCTGTGGACGGGTTGGTCTTGGCTGTGGGGTTGGTCGCTGTTGTTGATCAACCTGCGCGATATCAGCCAATGGTGGATACTGCGTGGAAAGCATCGGTGGTTCTGGGTCTGGATACTCGGCCCGTTTCGCGAGATCGTGTACTCCTGGCTTGCGGCACCTTTCTACCACACCGTCCAATGGCGCGGACACACACTGCGCGTCGGCGCTGGAACTCATCTCTTCGTCGTCTATCCACCCCAAGAACGCACGCAAGAACAACCCCAAGAAGCCCCCAAACGCTCGTAGTCACCGCCGATGTAGCAGAAACTTAGACGAGATCCGCAGGGTGCGTGATCACAAAACGTCGGGGCAGACAGGTGTGACGAACACTCGGACACATCCTCTGTAAAGCCCATCCAGCAGGAGATATCTGACAGGGACACGTTTCGTTTGACCCTCACCCCAGCCCTTCGGGCGTCCCCTCTCCCTGCGACGCTCGCAAAGCCTCGCTGCTGCCGCGAGGGGAAAGCACAGAGCAAAGCAGAAGAGAAACAGAATGGAGCCGCGATGATTGGATTTCGTACTAAGCGGACAGACCGGGGGATGGGGTTCGTTCGGGGTTGAGCGACATACGGCTGTGGGGGAGTTCTTGGTCACGGATCTTTTGCAAAGCCCGGCACATCGTGGGTTTGCTGACGCGAACCTTGGCGCACGAGTAGAAGTCTTCGCAAAGGGCTTCGAGGGTGGCTTCGGGTTTGTTCGCGACGATCTGGCGAAGTGTGGATAAACTGCCTTGATCGATGCGGGGTTGTGGGCCACGACGATAATCTTTGGGTTGAAGGTGGCCTGTATCACGGAAACGCTTGAGCCAATTTTGGACGGTGGCCAAGCACACACAAAAACGGCGGGCCAACTCACGTTGCGAGCCTTCACCGTTTTTGTAAGCATTGATCACACGGATACGCAGATCATTGGAATAAGGACGCATGGAAAACTCCTTGTGGATCGGATGCAGGGGTGGAGAGTCGCGAAAGCCAAGCAGCGACGTGAGGAGTCGGGCTTGGCTTGGCGAGCGATGGGAGGCGTTGCGAAGATATTTTTTCGGAAAATGTTGTGCTTCGGCGATCTTTTGCGATAGCAACGGTCGCCCATCTCACAAAAATCAAACCTTGTGTGGCTTACTTCGTTTGAAGCAGTCGCCGCTGGTTTGGATACGCTTATGCGTCCAAAAAGCCCAACAACACAAAAGAATCGCTTTGGAGTGTGTTTTCAGCGAACACTTTTCCTCGAAACGACACAAAAATATCGAAACCAACGCCGTCTTGAAACGACAGCCTCAGCCCTGCGGGTTCAACTTCCCCTCTCTCCCGCGATTTACGGCGTAGAGGAAGTGGAAAACGCTGGGTGCTTTTGACAAAGAAACAAAACCACGTGGAAAAAGCCCGCAACGCAAGCCTTCCACAAAAAACCAACGAGCCAAAACATAAAAAACCAAAGAACCCAAGAGATCAGAGAATTCGATCCCGATATACGTCCTGCGACGTCAACTTTCCCTCCGATTTGAGCGTGGTGTGCGGTTGCAAACACCGAAGCATCGGCACAACACAAACCAGCGTAGAGAAAGTGGATGGCGTAGGATCGCTTTTCCAACCACCCGTCGATACGGGTCAGGGTGTGGGATAGCACACGCCCCTTTGCGCGTCAATCTTTTTTTCAGGGGCCACCGTTCGGTGTCGCTTGTAGATGGGATCTACGCCATCAAGATGCGTCATACGAGATCCGCCCATTGTGTGATCGTAAAACGTAGGGGCAGCCCCCATACGCGCCTTGTTAAGGTGGAAACACCGGATAGTCTAGCCTGATCGCCGTTTCTTTTGTCGCCCCCCCCTCAATCCCCCCTCAATCCCCCCTCAATCCCCCCGTGAACGGGGGGAAGTTGGAACGGGCAGCGTCTGCGCGTCGTGCATACAGCGTGTGTCATGAAAAAACAAAATCCCCGCTGCTTCCGACTTTCGCTCCCTCCCCTGTTCACGGGGGAGGGCTGGGGGAGGGCTGGGGTGGGGGGGCCAACAAGCGCTTAACCTAACGCCTATGGGGGCTGCCCCCTGTGGCTGCCCAAGAATAGGGCGATCCGCTGCCCAAGAATGGGGCGGTTCGCGAACCGCCCCTACATCATGCGATCATACATTACGCGGAGATCGTATCAGTCCTCTACACAAACGGCGTGCTTTGTGTAGGATACGGGAGCGCAATCGAGTCACCGCGCATCGAAACTCAAAAGATGCGCTGCATCGGGAGATTTGTTTGATGAATGTTGCGATCATGGTGTCCGTCGACGCCAAAGAAAGCTACGAACTCTTTGTACCGGGACTGTCTTTGCAGCGCTTTCGCGGGGCCAGCCTCGCCGAGCAGCTCGACAACATCGCCCTTCACTTGATGGAACGGGTTCCACGCTGGCCGATTCGGGATATGCCCTTGTTGGCTTTTTGCCCTTATATCGAGCTACGTAAGATCAAGGTCGAGATCGATCTGCGCCCCTTTAAGCAAAAACTCAAAAAGACGTGGACAGGGCGCTTTGCGGTAGTTCTAAGCCGCTGGCCGGGCGACGGCTTCTACACAGCCGTGATCCCGCGCCTGAGCAACCAACGCTTTGCGCTGATGCGTACGGCTTATCTGGAGCATGCCGTCAAGCACTTTGTCGAAGCATGGGTCGAAGAGACGGGAAAGATCGAGCTTGACGACTACATCTGCCGCTCTTACGAGTACCTCGAAGTTTTGGATGTCGAGTTGGACTACCCAACGATCTTGCCGTCGCGTCCGAAGAAAAACAAAAACAAGACCAAAAAAACCAAGCCGGGCGAACCCAAACAAAAACGCAAGCGCGAGATCGTTGCACCCACCACCTTGCGCGAAGTCGGACTGAACCTCAGCCACCGCGCCATCGACGATCGCCTCTCTCCGGCATTTGGCCGAGAGACACTCGTCAAACAGATCCTCCAGTTGCTCCAACGAGAAGGCGCTGCGATCTTGCTTGTGGGCCCGTCGGGTGTAGGAAAAACAGCGATCATCCACGAAGTCGTTCGCAGCCTCGCCAAGCAAGAACTCCCAATCCAAGAGCGAAACGACATCTGGGAGATCGATGGCAACCGTCTGATCGCAGGAATGAGCGTGGTGGGTGCATGGGAACAACGCTGCCAAAATATGGTCCACGAACTCCAATCCCGCAACGATATCCTCTACGTCAACGATCTTCCTTCGCTCGTATACACGGGGCGTTCCGCACACTCGGACACCCACGTCGCTCAGTACCTCGAACCCCACCTCGCACGCGGTGACTTCCGCATCCTCGGCGAATGTACTCCCGAACGCCTCGAAGCCACCCGCGAAGAAGCTCCCGGCTTCTTCGCACGCTTCCGCATCCTTCAGATCCCCGAACTCCCCGAAAAAGACACCCTCTCGGTACTTGTTCACGCCACACGCCGCTTTGAAACGCTCGAAGATATCGTGATCGCCCCCGACACCCTCCTCACAACACTCGCCCTCACCCGACGCTTTCAAGCCCACGAATGTTTCCCGGGAAAGGCCATCACGCTCTTGCGTCGATTGATCTCCGACCATCAAGATATCACCGAAGACTCCTTTGGTCGCCGCTCGATCCAACGCGAACAACTCGTCCGCTTTTTTGAACGCCAAACCGGCCTACCCGGCTTTATTCTGTGGGAACAACAAGCCCGCGCCACCAGCGATATCCGCAGCCACTTTGAGCGCCGCATCATCGCCCAACAAGCCGCTGTCCACGCTGTGACAGATGTCGTCACCACCCTTCAACAAGGACTCAACGATCCCGAAAGGCCCCTTGCCACCATGCTTTTCGTCGGCCCCACAGGTGTCGGCAAAACCGAAACCGCCAAAGCCCTCGCGGCTTATCTCTTTGGCCGAGAAGACCGCATGATCCGCTTTGATATGTCCGAATTCATGGATGGATGGGCTGTTTCGCGCCTAATCGGCGACCGCTATCAGCCCGACGGTGAACTCACCCGCCGCGTCCAACAACAGCCCTTTAGTGTGATCCTGCTCGATGAGATCGAAAAGGGCCATCCTGCCGTCTTTGACGCCATGCTCCAAGTCCTCGGTGAAGGCCGCTTGACCAACGCCGCAGGACGCACCGTCAACTTCTGCAACACCGTTGTGATCATGACTTCCAACCTCGGCGTGCGCGAAGCCAACCGCTCTCTCGGCTTTGCTGGCCCCGACGAAGAACAGATGGACACCCATTACCGCAAAGCCGCCGAAGGCTTCTTCCGCCCCGAATTCTTCAACCGCATCGATCGCATCGTCCCTTTTCGCCGCCTCGGTCGAGACGCCATCGCTCCCCTTGTCCAACGCCTTCTCCAAGATATCTTGGGCCGCCGGGGACTTCGTCGCAGCCAAATCATGGTCCAAGTCGATCCCGCACTCGTCGAACTGCTGATCGATCTGGGCTTTGATCCCCAATACGGCGCACGCTCCATGAAACGCTTGCTCGAACAGCGCCTCACCGTCCCGCTCGCCAAACGCCTTGTCGAATCGCCTCCCGCACAAAACACCTTGATCCAAGTCTTCGAACAAGAAAAAGATATCGCGATGGAGATCTGGAACCTCGAAGAACCCCATGTCGAACTCTTGCCCAGCCTACAGCCCGTTCAACGCTTTGAAGAACTCAAACCCCGCTTTGAAGCCGTCACAACAGGCTTTGCCCTACTCTCCAACGACCCCATGATCCAAACACTTCAGGCCGAACACACCCAACTCCTTCAAGCCTTTAACGCCCAAACACACGCTTTCCACAACCAGACTTCCGAAACCTCTCTCTCTCCAACTCTCCCCTCCCAACAACAAGAGCGGCTCAACTTCCTCGGCGAACTCCTTGACGAGATCCGCCAAATCCAAGGAGCCATCGAGCATTTTCAAGAAGAATACCTCGCCACCTTCCATTTCCAAGAAGTCCTTGAGTACGGCGTCATGAGCACCATCAAGCACGAATACCGACGTATGCGCTCCGACTTTATCTCCGAACAACCCATCGACAGCGACTCCCAACGCTTGCTTCCTTTCGCACGCCTAGCCATCAACGATCTGCGCCTGCGCTTTGCCAGCTTGCTGTTTCGCGCACAAAACGCACACCGCTTCCAAGGCAACCACGCTCTCTTGCGCATCCTGCCCATGACAGAAGATCCCAATACTCGCCTTCAAATGCTTTGTTTTGCCTACGCTTTCGCCCAATGCTGGCAACCTTGGGCCAGCCTCCAGATCTTCCGATGCGGTCCTCTAGGCTGGCAGATCGACACCACCCCCCACAACGCCCGAAAAGAAGACAGCCTCGCCAACTATCTCGATGCCAATGCCCCTCAAAGCCAATGGCACGATATCACTGCCATCGCCATCCATCTACACGGCCCCGGCATCCGCCAGTTGCTCGAAGACGAAGTCGGCTTCTGGCTCTACACCTACAGCAGCGGCCCTGATCAGATCTGTGACCTGTTGCGTATCGAAGATGTATTCGACCAAGCCCTCCTCGCCCTTTGGCCCGATACATCCGCTCCTTCCGATATAAGCAGATCACCCGAAAACTTCGGCACCTCCGACGCCTCCAACCCCCTTAACACATCCGAACCATCCGATACAAACAACGCACCCAGCACATCCGCTCCATCCGATACAAACAACGCACCCAGCATATCCGCTCCATCCGATACAAACAACGCACCCAGCATATCCGCTCCATCCTACATCACCCACACATCCGAACCATCCGATGCGTCCGCTTCCTCCGACACCACCCACACATCCGAACCATCCGATGCGCCCGCTTCCTCCGACACCACCCACACATCCGAACCATCCGATACGCCTGCTTCTTCCAACACATCTGAACCATCCGATGCTGTCGCCTCTTCCGATGCTGTCGCCTCTTCCAAGATCACCCACACAACCGAGGCATCCGTCCGAACGCCCCATCCATCCGTCCCCACCGAAGCCGAGATCGGCCAAGCGCTCACCGCGATGGATCGAGCTTATACAGATTATCTTGAAGCACGAAGACAACGCGGCGATGTCCGCAACCCACGTCCACAACTGCCGCTGTGCCGCCTATTCCACGAACACTTTTCGATCGACCCGCTGACGGGCGAAGAACTCTATCTTCCCGTTCATTCGGACCAAAACGAAACAGATCTGCTCGATCAACTCGCCCAGACCATGCACCGTATCGCGATGTATCGCGTCCTTGCCAAATACCTCCAATAGCCCATAGCTCACGGATCGCCGCATGCAACAGCGTTTTCATGTCTTCACCAAACACCACTTTAACGGATGGTATACCGCGCAAGTCCTCACCCATCCCAACTACACCACATACGCCGCCACCCTCAAACAAGCCCGCGAGGAACTTCACGAAGTCCTTGCCCGCGAACTCGCGCTCAAACGCATCACCACCCCCGAAACCGACACCTTCTTCGATCCGCTGAACCAACACGCCCTACGGCTCGAACTCAACGCGGTCCAAAACGAGCGCCTTGTGCGTGTCCCCATGCGTTTTACTTTGTTCGAGCGCCCGCTCAAGGAAAAAGATCTCTTCGAGATCTGGATCCCTCGGATCGAAAAGACATTTCGGATCTTCGACAAAGACAACATCATCCCTTGGTCCGAAGAGATCGTGCGCGGCTTCTTTCACTTGCGCCAAGTCGAGTCCCTGCTGCAATACCAATACGAACGCAACGAACGCCTCGAAGCCTTGGAGGTGGTGTACCACGGAGCAGGCCGCTACAAGGTTAAAAAAGAAGACGAAAAGCCCGACGAGGATATCTTTGCCTTCCAAGAGAGCAATCCGCTCAAAGAAGTGGGCGTCAATCTGACGCTCGAAGCCTCGGAAGGACGCTTGCAACGCGCTCATTTTCGAGAAAAGCCCCTTCAACAACTGCTGTCCGTTCTCAGCGGCCACCAGCAACGCAGCCTTTTGTTGATCGGCCCGTCGGGTGTAGGCAAGAGCGCACTTGTCCACGAACTCGCCCATCGCATCGCACTCAAACAAGTCCCTGAGCGCCTTCACAACACCAATATCTGGTACGTCACAGGAGGCCGCATCATCGCAGGGATGAAGTATCTCGGGGAGTGGCAAGAGCGATGTATGCGGATCATCGAGGAAGTTCGCGCAGAACAAGGCATCCTTTATATCGACGGCATCCTCGAAGTGATGATGTCGGGTTCGCTGCGCAGCGGACTCAACGTTGCACAGATGCTGTTGCCGTTTTTGCAAAAAGATGACTTGGTGGTGATCGCCGAAGCAACGCCCGATGCACTCGCGATGGCTGAACAACTCAACGCCCCCTTTGTCCAAACCTTCCGACGCTTCCCTGTTCCCGCCTTTTCCGCCCAAGAATCGTTCTCCATCCTCGAACGTTCCGCCCAAAAGCTCGGCAAAGAGAACCAGATCCTGTTTACCCGCGAAGCCCTTCAACGTGCGCTCGATATCCTCGCTCGCTTCGGCGATGCCAATGCTCTCCCCGGCTCTGGCATCCGATTGATTGAGCAGATGGCCCACCTCTATCCCCCCGGCACACAAAAACGCAAGCTCCATCCACAAGACGCCATCCAAGCTTTTTCCCGCTCTAGCGGCTTTCCTGAGGCCCTGATCGATCCCGATCAAAACCTTGATATGGACGCTGTTCGGCAGTTCTTTTTGGATCGCATCGTCGGCCAAGACAACCCTGTCCGTTTGCTCTCGAATCTGATCATGTTGATCAAAGCCAGCCTCAATGATCCCCAAAAACCCCTCGGCTCCTTTCTCTTTATGGGACCCACAGGAGTCGGAAAGACCGAGTCGGTCTTGGCCCTCACCGAATATCTTTTCCGCGACCGCAAACGCCTGATCCGCCTCGATATGTCCGAATACGCGGCTCACGGTTCGGCCATGCGCCTTGTCGGAGGCGTCGACGGCGAAGGCGACCTCACCCGCAAGATCCGCGAACAACCCTTCTCTGTTGTCCTCCTTGATGAGATCGAAAAAGCCGACCCAAGTGTCTTTGATATCCTACTCCAAGTCCTCGGTGAAGGCCGTCTCACCGACACCACAGGCTCCACCGTCCACTTTACCCATGCCATCGTGATCATGACCTCCAACCTCGGGGCCGAACAAAAGAACCCCGTCGGCTTTGCAGGCCGCACTCTCAAAGGTCTCGAAGCCCATTACCGCGATGCTGCCGAGCGTTTCTTTCGGCCCGAATTCATCAACCGCATCGACTTCTTGGTCCCCTTCCATCCGCTCGAACGCGATTCTCTCCGACGCATCGCAAAGATGATGCTCGATCAAGCCATCCAACGCGAAGGCTTCCAGCGCCGCGAGATCAAAGTCCAGTACAACGACGAACTGCTCGATCATCTCGTCTCTATCGGCTATCAACCCCGCTACGGAGCGCGACCCATGAAGCGCGCCATCGAACAAACTGTCCTCGTCCCGCTCTCTCGACGACTGATCCGCAGAAAAGACGCACAGGCCGAAACCTTCGAGCTTTACATCGACCAAGATCACCTCGCCATCCTCTCCAACCGCACCCCCTCCACCCCCATCCCTCTGCCCTTGCGCACCGTCCAACTCCAACACGACAACCTCTGGGAACGCTATCTCGGCGACCTCCGACGCCGACTCCAGTCTTGGGAAGAAACCCCTTTCCTGCTCGAACTCCGACAACAAGGACATCCGCTGTTCGGGCGTTTTGCACACTTCCTCCAAGACATCCACGATATCGAGTGGCTGTCCAAACGCACTCCCTCCACCCTTCCTCCCAACACCCAAGCGGATCTCCACGCCCGCGCCCTCGCACTCGACGCACAGCGCCTCCAACTCGAATGGGATCTCTCTGTCGCTCGGTGGCTCCTCTCCCCCCATCCCACCGCCTGTTCGCTCTTTCTCCACAGCCCCACGCTCCACCCCCAAAGCATCCGCCTGATGCTGCGCATGGCCGATGCCTACAAACAATTCGCCCAAGAACTCGACCTCTCCCTCCAGATCACCGAAGAACCCCAACGCATCGCTCTGTCCTTTCAAGGCTCTCTCGCCGCCCTCTTGCGCGCAGAGATCGGCATCCATCGCCTACAGATCGAAGACAACGCCTCCGTCGATATCATCCTCTCCGAAACAACCCAACCACCCGACCTCACCACCACCGAAGAAGATTCCCCCCTCCCGATCCGCATCCTCACCGAAGATCCACCCCTGCTCTTCGATCCGCTGTCTTCTCTTGAGATCCACGCCCCCCTCACCACCCTCTCGTCCCATCTACGGACTTTTTTGCTCATGCGCTTTGACTTCGCATAGAAGTCATGCGACATCGCCCAAACCAACACACGGAACACACCACTCCAAACCTACAGGAAGCTCACTCCACAATGCCACTTACCTTGCCGCAACTTGAACACCACCTCTTTAGTGCTGCCGACATCCTACGCGGTAAAATGGATGCCTCCGAGTTCAAAGAATACATCTTCGGAATGTTATTCTTGAAACGCTGTTCCGACCAATTCGAGGTTCACCACGCAGAGATCATACGCGCACAAAAAGCCAAAAACCGCCCCGAAGAAGAAGCCCTCCAACGTGCTGAAAGTGCATCCTTTTATACAGGAACCTTCTTTGTTCCTCCCATGGCCCGCTGGCCCGCCCTTCGCGACCATCTTCACACCAACGTCGGCGACGGACTCAACAAAGCACTTGGCGCATTAGAAACAGCAAACAGCGCACTCAGCGGCGTTGTCCAACACATCGACTTTACCCGCACTGTCGGAAAAAGCCGACTCCCCGACAAAAAACTTCTTGAGCTGATCAAACACTTTAACAAATACCGTCTCCGCAACGAAGATTTCGAGTTCCCCGACCTACTCGGAGCCGCATACGAATACCTCATCGGCCAATTTGCAGACTCTGCTGGCAAAAAAGGCGGCGAGTTCTACACACCCCGCGCCGTCGTCAAGATGATGGTGCGACTCGCCGACCCCAAAGAAGGGATGCGTGTCTATGACCCTTGCTCTGGTTCAGGGGGTATGTTGATCCTCGCCCGCGAACACGTCGCTGAACACGGCGGAGATCCACGAAATCTCCGCCTCTTTGGGCAAGAAGACAACGGCGGTGTTTGGTCGATCTCCAAAATGAACATGATCCTCCACAGCATCCCCGACGCCATCATCGAAAACGGCGATACCCTCGGATTTCCCCTCCACAAAGAAGGCGGTGAGTTGATGCGCTTCGACCGCATTCTCACCAACCCCCCTTTCTCGCAAAACTACAAACGCGAAGACATGGAGTTCACCGAACGCTTCCACTATGGCTGGTGCCCCGAATCGGGCAAAAAAGCCGACTTGATGTTTGTCCAACACATGATCGCCGTGATGCGTCCCAACGGCATGATCTGCACCGTCATGCCACACGGCGTCTTGTTTCGCGGTGGAGACGAAAAGACTATCCGCGCAGGTATTATCCAAGACGACCTGCTCGATGCCGTGATCGGACTTGCGCCCAATCTCTTCTATGGAACAGGCATCCCCGCTTGTATCCTCGTACTCCGCGCCAAAGGCAGCAAACCCGCCGAGCGCAAAGGCAAAGTCCTCTTTATCAACGCAGATGCAGAGTTTCGCTCAGGCCGCGCACAAAATTACCTCGACCCCGAACACATCGAAAAGATCGTCAATGCTTACCAGCGTTACGAAGAGATCCCCGGCTTTGCAGCGCTCGTCGACAACACCACGCTCGCCGAAAACGGCTACAACCTCAACATCCGACGTTATGCCGACAACGCCCCGCCTCCCGAACCCCACGACGTGCGGGCGCACTTGCAAGGCGGCATCCCCAAGGCCGAAGTCCAAGACAAACAACCGCTCTTCCAAGCCCACGGACTCGACCCGATGCGCCTCTTTGTCGAGAGAGACAAACACTACCTCGACTTCGCCCCAACCCTCCAAAGCAGAAACGACCTCAAACCGCGCATCGAACAAGATCCCGGACTCCTTGCACGCGAAGCCGAACTCTTCCAAGCCTTCGAGGTTTGGTGGAACACTTACCGCGCCCAGATCGTCGGCTTGCCCACCACCCAACGGTTGATGCTCACACGCGCCGAACTCATGGAATCGTTCGAGAAAGCCCTTGTACCCATCGGTCTCTTGGATCGTTTCCAAGTCGCGGGAACGATTGCGCGTTGGTGGGGCGATGTCTTGTACGACCTACGGGCGGTGATGGCGCAAGGATTTATGGGCGGTATCCACAGTTGGGTCGCCTCTATCCTCTCGCTCTTGGAAAACAGGCAAAAAGCCAACAGCCCTTTCGAGCACAAACTTGCGCGCCGACTCTTGGCCGATCTCAACGAAGAAATCACTCAAAAAGAAGCCGAGATCGCCGAGTTGGATAGCCAAATCAAAGCCGCCAAACCCAACGACGACGATGAAAACAACGACGAGAACAGCGACAACGACGAAGAAGACGCCTTGAGCGAAGAAGAGATCAAAAAACGCAAAAGCAAACTCAGCGCCGCCAAAAAACAGCTCAAACAGCTATACAACAGCTTTGAAGAAGCTCTCAAACATGCCCGCGATGCTCTCGACAATGACGAAGCCCAAGTCCTTGTCTTGGAGATCCTCTCCAGCGACCTCCGCGACGAACTCACCCGCAAAGTCCACGCACACCGACAAACCGTCACCGCCGCTTTTGAAAATTGGTGGGACAAGTACCGCGTCACCTTGCGCGAGATCGAAAGGGCACGCGACACCGCCAAAACACGGATAGACGGTTTCTTGAAGGAGTTGGGCTATGTCGTTGGTTAAAAAATGGAGCGAATACCGACTGGGTGATCTTTCTAGGATCCGTAGAGGAGCCAGCCCCCGACCTATCTCAAATCCTGCATGGTTCGCAGAAAAAGGCCCCGGATGGATAAGGATCTCTGATGTTACCAAAACCGAGGGCAAATTAACACAAACAGAGCAAAGACTGTCACCGGAAGGGGTAAAACGAAGCGTTCCGGTACACCCCGGCCAAGTAATCATGAGCATATGCGCAACAATTGGAGAACCTATCGAAATTGGAATCGAGGCTTGTATCCACGATGGATTCGTCGTATTTGACCAACACGAACACTGTCTAGATAAAAGGTTCCTCATACACCACTTGCGAAAAACACAATCCTTCTTCAAAGGACAAGGCCAAACAGGAACACAAGCAAACCTGAACACAGGTATTGTTGCCCAAAGCCCAATCCAACTCCCGCCCCTCGCGGAGCAGCGGCGCATCGCGGAGATCCTCGATACACTGGACGAAGCGATACGACAGACGGAGGCGCTGTTGGCGAAGTTGCAGCAGATGAAACAGGGGTTGCTGCATGATCTGTTGACGCGGGGGATCGGCGCAGATGGGGCGCTGCGTCCGCCACACGAAGAAGTTCCCGCGCTTTACAAGGATTCGCCGCTTGGCAAGATCCCGAAAGACTGGACGGTCGGGAGGTTAGAAGATTTTTTGACAAACTTGATCGATTATAGAGGAAAAACGCCAAACAAAACGAACCACGGGATTCCTCTGATCACAGCACGAAATGTACGGATGGGATTTATTGATCCAGAACCTAAGGAATACATAGCAGCTTCCGCGTACACACATTGGATGACACGAGGAATTCCCTCTCCGGGCGATGTGTTGTTCACGATGGAAGCTCCCTTGGGGCATGCAGCATTTTTCCCACAAGAAAAAGTGGCTCTCGCGCAACGTATCGTGACGCTCGTTCCCAACAGAAGCAAAGTGGCGGACAAATTTTTGCTATGGTTGGTGTTATGGCATGGTTCGCAAACCAGAATCTATCGTTACTCAACGGGTTCAACGGTATTGGGGATAAAACAATCTGTCCTCAGAAAGATACTATTTCAGTTCCCTACGATAGCCGAAGGTCTTTGTATATCGGACATTTTAGCGAAAGCTTCTTGCAAAATCGAGCAGGAACAAGAGGAACTCCAAAAGCTCCGCTCGCTCAAGGCGGGTTTGATGGAGGATTTGTTGACAGGGCGGGTGCGTGTGCCAGTGGTCGAAGAAGGAGAGGGTTGAGAGAGTGCCTTGACCGACGGGGGAAGCAACAGCTAGTTTCAATCGAGAGAAGGAGTTCGGGAGGTGTTGAACCTCACCCCTGTCCTTCGGACATCCCCTCTCCACGCGGGCGCTCACCGCGTTCGCTGCGCAGAGAGGGGAAAGAAAGCACGGAGATTGCGGTACATGGCCCCACTTCGCAGCCTGCGAATTCAAAACGTCCGTCACCTTGAAGATCTCACGCTGACGGGACTTGGTGAGATCAACCTCCTTTTTGGAACCAACGATTCGGGAAAGTCTTCGATCCTCGAAGCCATCGCAATTTGGTGCGATCCTCTCAACCCTGACAACTGGAAACAAGTGGCCAGATATCGCAGCACTTGGCCTTTTTATGAACGGAGTTCAACGCTTTCGGATCTAGAATCGATCTCTTGGTTGTTTCGATGCACACCACAGCAACAACACCTTCCCATTACTTTGTCGGGAGAAGGTACCGCACCTTTTCTTTCTCTCTCCGCAGAAATCGAGATTTCCGAAGTCATCCCGGAACAAGTGGGCGAGGAATCTGACATGACTTCAAAGAAACGTATTTTCGGACGACGAGAAGACCAACCGCAGTTGATGATGGATCTAACCGTGCAAGGAGAACGATCAGACTCTGATTACCATCTATTTCCGAAGCCCCCCGTTCACCAAACGCTACGCTATTGGGAATACCCGCTCAGAAGTATATTACTGAGGCGTCGCACCGGAGGCGAAAAATCCATTCTGTGCAAAGTTGTGAACAACCTCTCCCACAGAAGCGAAAATCTCCTCAAAAGCCAATTCAGCGATGTGATCCGCTCTAATTACAAAGATTCTGTGCTTGAAGCTCTTCGCATCCTCGATCCAAATATCGAAGAACTCGCCATCCTGACCCCCCAAGAAGATTTGTCTGAGATGGCTCACTTGAGAGCACTGCGCGGTGACGCAAGCCTTCAGATCAGGTACAAAGAAACAGGGTTCTTGCCGCTGTCCTCTTTTGGGGATGGACTCAGAAGAATTCTCCACATCGCGTTTCAACTGCCCAAACTCCGTGGAGGAGTGTTGTTGATCGACGAGATCGAAGTGTCCATTCACGCGAGCAAATTGGGGATGTTTTTCGATTGGCTTGCAAAAAACTGCCAAACCTTTCAGATCCAACTCTTCGCAACCACTCACAGCTTGGAGGCCATCGACGCGATACTCGGCGAAAAGGGAGAACGCGCCGAGTCGATCACAGCGTTTCGATTGCAGCAAGGCACAGCCAAACGCTTTAGCGGCGAGCAACTAAAAAGGCTTCGATTGGATCGAGGATTAGAGGTGCGAGGAACATGAGGTTTGGCTATTTTATCGTGGAAGGCCCACACGATCAGGAATTTGTGGGCCGATTGTTAAAGATCGAACTCGGTAAGATGCAAAGAATACGGCAAGAAGAAGACTTGGATGCTCGTTGGAAAGTATTGATCCCGCGAACCTTTCCACACGACGGCGATCTCTTGAAACGCATGCCTGTGCCCACTTTTTTCCAAAACCAAGAGTGGTCTATCGCAATCCAAAACGCCATCGGAGATACAAAACTGGCAGCGGCTTTGGCGGATGACCTAACATCCTTGGATGCACCACCCGAATTTGTCGGTGTGTTTTTGGATGCCGACAAAGACGCACCCCAAAATCGATTCAACGCGTTACAACGAGAACTTACACAAAGAGGATTCACACTCCCCACCCTCCAAGCATCGGGCCAAGTGTGCAAACAGGCTCATTACGAAGACGAAAACCAAACCCAAGCCAAACTACGCTTGGGGATCTTCGTTCTCCCTGATAACCAATCCATCGGCACTCTGGAGAACATTCTTCTTGAGTGCGCTGCGAACAACTACCCCACACTCCACCAAGCCGCACAAGCGTACGTGCAAAACATCGACCTGTCCGGGCTAAATTCCGATGATCTGCAAGATATCCGAAAACCAACAGGGCGCTTGAAGGCGACGGTCTCGTGTGTCTCAAACATCTTGCGCCCCGGAAAGTCGGTTCAAGTCTCCATCCAAGACAATCGGTGGATCGACAAACAAACCGAAACATTACCGAAGATACAGGCTTGCCTCTGTTTTGTGCGAGAGCTTCTTTCTTGTACTCCACCGAGCGAAAACGTGATTGGAGTATAGAGACTCCAACGTGCGACCCGCGCCAACGAAAGAAAAGCCTTGGGGGAGGTTGTTGGGTGGCTTGGGCCAAAAAAGAGCCTTGGGTGGATGGTTTTGCGGGGCGGGGCAAAAGAAAGAGTATCGACGCACCAAGTGACGGCTAGCGCGAATGAAAAAACAGCCTTGAGGGAGGTGTTTCAATGGGACGGCGACAAAAGGGAGGGTAGACGCTCCAAGCGACGCGCAGAATGGACGCAGAAGAAGACCGAAGCCTATCGTTTTTCAGGCGCTGGGGGGAGTGGGTGGGGCTGGGGGTTGTTCTTTGGTGGGGGTGAGGGCGTCGATCTCGTGCAGCTTTTCTTCGAGAGGCGCAAAGAACGAAGAAAACGTATCAGGTTCATCGCGCAGAAGCAAACGTGCGGCGTCTTGGAAACGCGACATCCACGCCATGAAGCTTTTGCGGGCTTCGGTGTCGCTTTGGGCTTGGCTTTCTGGGGGCAAACCGGCAAGTTCTCGCAAGCCTTCGTTCATCTGTTCGGCCACCTCAAAAAGCTCGTCAAGCAGCTTGCCAACATGGAAGCGTTCTTTGCCACAGACAAGCTCGATAGAATCAAGGGCTTTTCGTGCTTTGGGTGCGTCTTTGAGTTGCTTTTGAAGGCGAAGCGCTTCGGCGACTTCTTCGCTGCGACTGAAAGCGTTGACGCGCAGTCGATGAGGATACAGTTGTTGTTGAAGCTGCTCAAAGAAAGCGCGTTGTGCGGAATCCGCAAGGATCTGCGCGACCACACCGAGCAAACGATACACCATGCTATTGATCAGGTCGTGACGTTGATCGAGTTGTCCGAGTCGTTCGCGGAGAGAGTTGTCCTTTGGGGTGGAAGTAACGGTAGGGCGGCTGGCAACAAGGGCGAGATACACGTCGTGGAGGTGCGTTCTGTAGCTACTCAACAACGGGTAATTCTCCCAGACAGCTTTGTTTTCAGGGCGTTCAAGCATTTCCTTCAGAACATAGAGCATCGAAAGGGTACTGAGATCACGCAAGGCAGCCATCGAATTCTCCTTCTCTGTTGGGATGGGAGCGTAAAATCATGTGCGGGTATGGGTATCGAGAAAAACGCGCCGAGAAAGAGCAAGCAAAAAACACGTTGAGAAAAAAAGCAAGGAGCCAAAAAAAGAACGACTCTGTACAAGTCGAGAAAAGAAGAAAGAATCGGTTGTTTGAAGATCCACGTTGAAAACGGAAACGAACAAAAGGCGCCTTTCTCACACGGTATCTTGGTTTGAATTGTAAACTCTGTCAGCATCTAGCATACTTTTCGTTTATAGAGAGGATAATTCTCTGAAGCGAAGGGCAGCCAAGACTTCTCTGTGAGGAGCCTTCTATTGAAACGCGGTATCTGCGCAGGAAAGGACGGAAAAGATGGTTTCACAACCCGAAAAAACGACCGTCGAGCAGCCTTTGATCGATCAGTTAGAGCGGTTGGGTTGGTCAACAAGGACAGGCAACCCGCATGAAGCAAGCGCGACAGGGCGCGAGAGCTTCCGCGATGTGTTGATAGAGGAGGAGATCAAAGATGCCCTTTTTCGGATCAACTTGCGAGACGGAGAACCTTGGCTAGACGAAGGACGGTTGAGCCAAGCGATCAGCGCGCTACGAAGGCTCCAACCCGGAAAGTTGTTGGAGAAGAACCAGTGCGCCACCGAGCTTCTATTGAAAGGGACGGTTGTGGATGGTGTGGAAGGATGGAACAAGGGGAGAGGGCAGACCATCCAATACATTGATTGGAATGATCTCAAAAACAACCGCTTTCTCGCGATGGATCAATTCCGCGTGGAGTGTCCCCCCGGCCAGTCACAAAAGTTTCTCACGCCTGACGTGGTGCTCTTTGTCAACGGCATCCCGTTGGTGGTGATCGAGTGCAAGAGTCCAGCGGCAGAAAGTCCCATCGAATCCGCCATCGACCAACTCCAACGCTACGCCAACCAACGCGAACACATCAACGAACCCGAAGGCAACGAGGCGTTGTTTTACACCAATCAATTCGTGATCGCGACCAGCTATGATCAAGCGCGTGTGGGAACGTTTACCTCCAAAGCTGCCCACTTTTTGGCGTGGAAAGACACATGTCCAACGCCCAAAGAAGAGGTTGCGTTGCTTTTGAGGAGGACACTCTCTAGTGATGGCAAAGGACTTTCGGAGCAAGAGGTTTTGGTTTCGGGAATGTTGAAGCCGAGCCATTTGCTGGATATCGTGCGACACTTTACACTGTTTCAGACAAACGGAGGCAAGACCTTCAAGATCGTGTGCCGCTACCAACAGTTTCGCGCTGTACAACGGGCCATCAAGCGTTTGTTGGAAGGAAAGACGCTACAAGAAGACAGCGAACAAGACCGCCGAGGGGGACTGATCTGGCACACCCAAGGGAGCGGAAAGAGCCTGACGATGGTGTTCTTGATCCGAAAGATGCGCTCGGATGAAAGACTGCGCTGTTTTAAGATCGTGGTCGTAACGGATCGCATCGATCTTCAACAGCAATTGTCCGAGACAGCACAACTGACGGATGAGCCACTGACAGTGATCAAAGCGAGACGTGAGGGGAACAAGTCGATCTCTGCCCTCGAAGAGATGAGAAGAGTTTTGTCACGAGAGGGGCGCGATCTGGTCTTTGCGATGATCCAAGCCTACCGTGGAGAAAGCAAAAGCAGCGGGATACGCGATCTGGGTGCGGTAACGGAGGATGACGAAGAGTTTGTTGAACGCGGCGAGGTGCTGGACTTTTCGGAAAAAGCAGAAGAACAAGAAGGAAACACCCCTTCTTTGACTTTGGTTGCGCCCCCAAAAAGCAGCTCCTCGAAAAGTGGCCAAAAACAAGCGGCGCCAAAAGGATTCCAAACCTTACCCGTCCTCAACGAAGGCGAGAATATCCTTGTGATCGTCGACGAAGCACATCGCTCACACACCAACACAGCCCACGCCAACATGATGAACAGTCTGCCCAACTGTGCAAAAATCGGCTTTACAGGGACACCGATCATCATGGGGGCCAAGAAAAAAACCGCGCAAATCTTCGGGGAGTACATCGACCGTTACACACTCAAAGAATCCGAAGAAGACGGATCGACAGTGAAGATCCTCTACGAAGGGCGAACGTCCGAGGGAGAAGTGGCGGAGGGTGAAACCTTGGATACGGTGTTTGAGAGTATGCTGGGCGTCTACAGCGCCGAGCAGATCGAAAAGATCAAGGCAAAGTACGCCACCAAAGGAAATATTGCAGAGTCCGAGCAGATGATCGCAGCGAAGTCACGGGATATGTTGCGGCACTATGTTGAGAACATCTTGCCGAATGGTCTAAAAGCGCAGATCGTCGCAGTCAGCCGACGTGCCGCCATCCGCTATATCGCCGGACTGAGGCAAGCACAAACGGAGTTGGTGTCTCAGCTTCAAGGCTTGGGAGCCAAGCCGTTGACGCTAGGCAGCGAACAGCAAGAACGCCTTGACAAAGAACAGAGTTTCCTCGTGCGCGCCCACCCGTTTCTCGACCGCATCAAGATATTGGAATTTGCAGCGGTGATCTCAGGAAGCCATAACGACGAGCCAAGCTGGAAAGAATGGACAGATCGCACAAAAATCGCTACGCACATCGCACGGTTCAAGAAGGCGATGCCTCAAGATCCAACGAAGTACGAAAGCCAAAAAGAAGACTCCCTCGCCTTTTTGGTGGTGAAGTCCATGTTATTAACAGGCTTTGACGCTCCCAACGAACAAGTCATGTACCTCGACCGCCACATCCAAGAAGCAGAGTTACTTCAAGCCATCGCACGCGTCAACCGAACCTACAGCACCAACACATACAAAAAAGAAGCAGGGCTTGTGGTGGACTATTACGGTGTAGCGCATCACTTACAAAGCGCACTCCAAGCCTACAGCGGAGAAGATGTCGCGGGTGCTTTGCAAAGCCTCAAGGATGAGCTTCCGAAACTCCGAGACCGTCACCTCCGAGCACTGGATGTTTTTCAGACGCAAAAGCTGAGCATCCAAGATCAACATGCCTGTGTAGAAGCCCTTGAGGATCCACAGCTTCGGTGTCTTTTGCGTACAAGACTCAAAGAGTTTTTTGAGACACTGGACTTGGTGCTTCCTCGACCCGAAGGGTTGCCCTACCTCCAAGACGCAAAAACACTGGCCTTTATCCAAGCCCGTGCGCACAACAAATACCGAGCGGCTGGCCCACTCATCGGCCAAGAGATCGGGGCCAAGGTTCGTGCGTTGCTTGATGCACACATTCAAGCGACCGATCCTTTGCTGTTGGTTCCGCCCATCGAGATCACCCACCCTGACTTTGAAAAGCACGTGCGCCAACAAAAGTCCCCACGCGCCCAAGCTAGCGAGATGGAACATGCCTTGCGATACCATATCCGTATCCATCTAGACGAAGATCCCGCCTATTACGAAACACTCTCGGAAAAGTTGGAACGTCTATTCGCGGAGATGCGGGGGGATTGGGAGCTTGTAGCTTCCTCGCTGCAAAAGCTGCTCGAAGAAACCCTGAGAGGCCGAGGAGTCGAAGAACTCCCGCAAGGGATCACGCCTACGGACGCCCCGTTTTACTTTCGGCTCAAGCAAAAGGTCTATGGAACATCAACCCTTTCAGAGAAGCAGATCGAGTGTTTGGCAAAGTTGACCGCCGCGTTGGTAAAAAAGATCAAAGAAGAGATTGCGCTTGTGGAATTCTGGAACAATACTCACGCACAAGAGACCTTGCGTAAAGAGATTGTTGTGAAGCTGGATGATGAGGGTCTTGTCCCTCTCGGAGAACTCGAAGAACTCGCCGATCTTTTGATGGAACTTGCAAAGACCAACGACGCCAAGCTACGGAGAACGTAGTATCCTTTACAAAATCAGGAGAAAGAGATCCAACAACCCATGTCCAGCCTCTACACATCACCCAAACCTTCGCTCTTGCTTTCGGGTTCCCCTGTCTCCTCCCACCCGCTCGCGGAGTCTTTCTCGCTTTCTGGCTTGTTTTTCCACGTGACGCGGAGCGCAAAGCGCAAAACATTGGATATCGTGATCGAAAGAGACGGTACACTCTGTGTATCTGCGCCTGTGGGGGTTGGCCTCGAAACCATCGAAGCGTTGGTCACGCGCAGATTGCCCCTGCTGTACACAAAACTAGAAAAACAAGCAGCACTGCAAAAGCCCATCCCAACAAAAGAATACGTGAACGGTGAAGGTTTCTATTATCTCGGCCGCAGCTATCGACTCCTGCTTGTCGAAGAGCAAGATAAGCCGCTCAAACTCATGGGGGGGCGCTTTCGGATGTTGCATTCTGCTTTGAAAAGCCCTTCAAACTTGGAAAACAACCATCGCCCTCCAAGAAAAGCGCAGACTCCTTTCTTGCTCAACCCAAACAACAAGGAAGAAAAAGAAAACACCCAAGCGCAAGGAAAAAAGCTTTTTGTTGCGTGGTACAAGGAACATGCAACTGTTTGGTTGACGCGCCAAGCCACACGTTGGTCTCCCCGCTTGGCGGCAAAACCAAAAGCGGTACAACTCTGCGATCTCGGCTACCGTTGGGGTTCATGCAACCCTGACGGCACCCTCCAATTCCATTGGCAGACGATCCTATTGCCTCCAAACATCGTCGAGTATGTGTTGGTTCACGAGATGGTTCATCTACACGAACCAAACCACGGCAAGGCATTTTGGCAAAGGTTGGCTCGTGCGATGCCAGACTATGAAGAACGCAAAGAGTGGTTAGCGGTCAACGGGATGCGTTACGGGCTGTGAGGAATCATACGACACCGAGCGGTTGGGTTCGCGTGGAAGATGGAAAGGCGGCTGGTCTCGATTCGGCAGATTCCTGTGTAGGGGCGTATTGCATACGCCTTAGAACATAGGGCATATAGACCATACACAAACTCGGATCTTGTAAAGAGGGCCAAAGCCAAAAAGAAGAAGTCCCACGCCCAGAAAGAAGAGCAGAGAAATGGAAACAACAACGTTTATCGAACAACTCAAGGAACGGAAAGAGCAAAGAGAACAACAAGAAAAAGCCAAGCAAGCGTGGTTAAAAGAACTCCACGCGCTCCTTGACCAAATGAAGGCTTGGCTCAAAGAGGCTCAAGACAACGGTGTCCTTCAGATCCACGACAAGAGCGTGAGCCTTTCTGAGATGGGCTTCGGTTCATACCAAGCTCCCGGATTGGTCTTGCTTCTTGGCTCTAGCGAAAAAGATGCGGTATTGGTTCATCCCCAACAAAAATCGTACATCAACGCAGACGGACGTGTAGATATCTTCACGCAGGACGAACGGTACATCCTTCTCAAACAAGTCGATGGCTGGTACATCACAGATCAAACACACCCCAAAACACCGCAAAAACTCACAGAACAAAGCTTTCAAGCACTTTTGCTACAACTCTGGCCCGTTGAGTGAATCGGATGGATGAGATTATCGAATGGTACGATTTTGTAGAGGCCAGCATCCGCCTCGCCCGCAACACAACGAAGCATTATCCGCCTCCCGAACGTGTGTACGACAGGACACTCTTCGGAAGGGCTTTTGAAGAAAGCCCTGAATCTTTCCAAGAACTCCGCCAAAAACCCTTGAAGAGCGTACTGGAACAACTTGACGAAGCAGCGGTAGTCCTGTTGTACGCAGCTTTTGAGCGCTCTCTTTTGCTACATCTCCAAGATGCGATGTTCGATATCTTGGCGGAAAAAGAACAACAACCTTGGTTGGGAGAGTTAGCACTGATGCTCCCAGAAAAGGCCGAGCGTTGGCAGATCCGCGAGATACTGGAATTGTTCCGCAAACAAGTGACGTCGAACTTGATTGGGCAGATGAAAGCCCTTTACGACTACCGCAATTGGTTGGCACACGGGAAGAAAGGCGACGCTCCTCCACGTATCCTGCCACGAGATGCCTACACTCGATTCAAAGCCTTTTTGCAGACAGCCCAGATCCCCGAAAGATAGACCCTACCACAAGCGTCACTTGCGAAAGTACATGAGCGGTCTTTCAAGCGAGATCATCCGAACGATCTTTGTGGATGCGATAGCGACGGAGCAGCTGCGTATGTGCCTTGTCTGCTGCGGCCTTGTCCATGACGATCCGAAGATTCTGGCGGGTGGTTAACTCCAATAACTTCGGAGCGCTTTCGATCGCATCGATCAACTCGCGCAGATCGCCGAGACGACGACCATTGCAATGCGTAATCATCGCGTGCTCCATCCCCTCGTAGCCGACGTTGATCTCGTCCGCCAAGATGTGCGAAAGCACGATCACTTGGCGACATTCGGGCGTTGGATAGCCTTGAAAGTACAGATCCAACAGATCCTGCGGTGCATTCTGCTGCCAGTACTCCCACGTACACAGATAATCCCGACTCAAGGGCTGAAACACCAACCCTCCATAGATGTAATACGAAGGCAATACATCATAACGACTACGCGGAACAAGATAACGCAACGGCTGCAACGTAAGTTCCAACGTCTGCTCTTTCCCCTCACGCCACACCCGCAACGGCAGCTTGTCCCCCACAAATTGCTTGTGACTCAACCCCAAAAAAGAAGTGCGATACCGTTCTTCCAAAACCACCGTCCCATCGTTGTCCAACACCACACCGTTGATCTCCAACAACACATCCCCCTCTCGCAACACACCCCACCCCGAATTCCCAAAATGCACCCCCGCGATCAGCACCCCTGTCTTGTTCTCCGGCAAACCGATATGTTTGCGCAACATCGCATTCTCTAGGTACTGCACACTCAGCCCAAGCCCCGGGATCGTCGGCTCAACACCGCGACGATGTGCTTCCAAAAAGTGCTTGATCACAGGCATCGGGATGACTTCCCCGATGTTCTCGGCATCTTCGAGCGATTGAAACGCCACTCCGATGATCCGATTGTCTTGGATCACCGGCCCACCACTGTTTCCCGAATTGATCGCGGCATCCACCGTCACCGCCAAAAGAGAACGCTGTGAGTGCGAATACTCCTGCACTTCCACACGAGAGACCACCCCCTCCGTGATCGATATCTCGTTGCCACCGATCGGATAACCACACACCAACACTTTGTCTCGCAAGGATGGAAGCTCACCGAGCGCAAGCGTCGGAACATCCTTGAGAAACGCCGCATCTTCGACACGCAACAGCGCCAGATCCGCATCATGGCAGATCGCTTCGACGTGGACGACTTGGCGACGTGAGTTCGAGGTCTTTTGAACCTGCAAAAAAGTCGCGTTGGCGACGACGTGCGCAGCCGTTAGGATCAAGCCATCGGGCAAGACGATCCCCGATCCCGTCCCTGTTCCGGGCGTGCGCGCTTGCCAAGGGCAATCATAATCAGGTTCTTGATAGGTCGCATGGATCTTGAGTACAGAAGGGAAGGTCATCCATATCCTCGGTGTAATCGTACAAAAAAGTGAGCAAGGCGATACCATCGAAGCAAAAGCACCATCCTCCCGCATCCATGACACGCCTCAAACAACGCACTAAGGGATCTTCACCCACGGATCAAAGGTCAGATACCCTTCGCGTGAAAAGCACAAATCACGAACCGCTTGGATGGTCAACTGGTCACCGCTCAAAACAACCCGATACACCCCCTTGGGTTGGGTCGGATGCGACTTGGTGCAATTCGTCCCCGCTGCATCCAACACCTCCAACTGATCCCCCTGCAAGGTATACGTTCCTTCCGCGATCTTTTGCTGGTCGTGGAACATCTCGTAGGCTCCTCCCGACAAAAAGGTGATCTGGAATCGATACGGCGGAGCCGTCTCATTGCGACGATGCCACGATCCCACCAACACACTCACAGGCACACAACCTTCATCGACCTTGCCATCGCAGTTTTCATCCGCATTGTTCCCGCAAACCTCCGCTTTCGGTAATACTTCTCCCACGCACCCGCCCCAACGACCGCCCTCACAGCGTTGTGTTCCTCCCTTGCACAACCCCACCCCCGACGTCCCCATCGGCCCTGTATAACACGACCGTTCGCTTCCTTCGGCTCCACAACCCTCAACCGCACAACGCCCTTCGATACACACACGCCCCTGCTCGCAACGTTGCGCAACCCACGCATCCCCCGCTGCATTGCAAACTTCGACCGTCTGCGCATCCCGACAGCGCGAGACACTCGTCCGACAAACCACGCTCCCCTCGATCGAAACCTCCCTGCCTTCCTCCAACACAGCTTCCGCAACCCCCTCCGACTCAGAGCCTTGCGCTTCGGCCATCGTATCAAAACCCCCGTCACTTCCGCCCTCTTGTTCTGCCTTTTCTACAGTTCTTTCTTCCGATACACCGTCGCCCGCCACACAACGGCCCTGCACAAGCTGCTCCCCTCCACGACACACCAACGGACGCTCACACGCCCACAACCCACACACGCAAAAAAACACACACACAACAATCCACGCACGCATCACGCACACTGTTCCTTTCACGTTGATCATTTCTGATCGACGAGGGGTAATTCGCTCTCCGTTGATGCTCCGTCCGAGCGGGGGATAGATATGCAACTGGAGTCTTGGTTGGACAGTCTCAACCGTTTGAGAAACTGCTCGGTTCTTT
>JAKLKB010000130.1 GCA_023150835.1 Myxococcota bacterium
GAGGCTTCTTGAGCGGAGGGTTGGGGAGAACAAGGGATATCGCGATCAGGGAGAAGAACAACGGAAGTTGCGGCGTCGGTGGTCGAGATATCTTTTTCTGAGGGGGGGGACAGATTGGGGGAGGTAATGGAGGGAGGCAACGAAAGAGGCGCGGGGCTGTGGGGAGAAGAGAGCGGAGCGAGGTTGTGGGACGAAGAGGGGGGTTGCGGCGACATCATCTCAAGAAACGAGGGGGCAGGCATCGGAACAGTAGGAGGTGCAGGGAGCCTAGACAAGGGGCTTTGAGAGAGAGGGGGTGGCGAAGCAAGGCCGGGAAAAGGCAGCGCGTTTGGAGAAGAAGGCGCAAGGGCTTGTGGCAAGGGCGAGGGGACACCTGCCAAAGAAGTCTCGCTGCTGCGAGGTAAAAAGGGAGATGGCAGGCCAGATATCGAGCGTTCGGGATGTTGTGAAGTCGCGGATGGACGGGAAAGATTGGCGTTTAACGGAGGAAGGGAGCCTTGGACATTTGGATAGGAGGTTGAGGAGGGTGCGGTTTGAGGAGGCCAGCTTTGGGCGGACTTTCCGGCAGCTTGGGAATCTTCGACGAGTTCGGAAGTGGTGGTTGAGATGCTTTTACTGCCCACAAAAGAGCCTGTGTTGGCGGTTTCGTCGCGCCTTTCTTGGTGGGGGTCTTTTTCGCAAGGTTCTTGTGGGGGTTGTTTTGCTCGATGTATCGAGCGTTCGACAAAAGGAGAAGAAGCAGCAAGACTCTCTCGTTCTCGGGGGTTGGAGCGTTGCTGAAGGAAACGCTGTGGATCAGAAAGAACAGCAGAGACATCACCATCCATATCAAGAGTTGTGGTGTCCTCTTCGGGGCGATCATCGTAAGTCGATTCGAGTTCGTCCTTTTGGGGGCGAAAGGCGGCGCGCAGGGATTCATAGATCTGCCAAGCGGAAGCAAAACGCTGCGAAGGATCTTTGGCGAGGGCTTTGGCAAGCAAGGCTTCTAACGCTGGATTGGGCGGAAGATCGGGGCGGATATCGGAAAGGCGGGGAGGCGTGTGGGTAATGTGACCGAGCATTACTTCGGTGGGTGTTTTGCCTTGAAAGGGAGTGCGGCCTGAGACGGCCTCAAAAAGGATCACCCCAACAGAGTACAGATCCGAGCGTGGAGTGATCTGTGACAAGTCACCACGGGCTTGTTCGGGAGACATATAGGTGGGCGAGCCGTAGACTTCGCCGTCGACGGTGAACTCGGAGGGGATACCGGTTTGGGCGATGCGTGCGATGCCAAAGTCGAGGATCTTGAGGACTTCACGGCCACGACGTTGAAGTAGAAAGAGGTTTTCAGGTTTGAGATCGCGGTGGACGATATCTTTTTCGTGGGCTTCTTCGAGAGCGCCGCAAAGCTGTTCAAACAGGTTGAGGATGCGTGCGGGTGGAAGGGCCTCGCCGCCGCGAATGACTTGCTTGAGGGTTTTGCCTTCAAGGTACTCCATCACAAGGTAAAAGCCGAAGCCATCGAACCAACCAAAGTCTGTTTCGCGGATGATGTTTTCGTGGTCCAAAGAAGCGATCACACGGGCTTCTCGGCGAAAGCGCTCGACGACTTCTTGGTCAGCAGCAAACTGTGGATGGAGGAACTTGATGGCGTAGGGTTTTCCGAGGTTAACGTGTTCAGCGAGATAGACGACCCCCATCCCTCCCGAGCCGATACGCTTGACAAGACGGAGGTTTCCGACTTGGCGTCCGACCAGCGGATCAGACGAGCGATTTTGGGATATCTCATTCAACTGCGCGCCACACTGCAAGCAAAACTTTGCAGCGGGCGGATTGGCGTGGCGGCACTTGGGGCAGGCGATCTCCATGCTTTGCTCGCTATTTCTCGTTATTTTGTCGCAGGGATGGGGAGTTTGTAGATGCGCGTTTCAGGTTTGCGGATGCGGTCGCCATAGCGCTTTTCGACTTCGCTCACCACCTCAAAAAAGGCAGATTCCATTTGGGGTCCATCGGAACCCGAAAAGCCTTTGTTGTCAACATAGAAAGAGCCTTTGTGGCAGGCTTCAGCCTTTTCGGAGCGCAGGCGCTTGGGATTTTCGGGATCAGGATAAATGCGCTCACAAGAACCATGCACACTGACGCCGATCATCTTGGTGAGTTGACCTTCTTTCATCAAGCCCGCACCAACGGCCAAGAGAGAGGCCATGCCGGGTCCATCCATCCCGTAGCCGTGTCCAAAGTAGATTACAGGATAGCGCTTGTTGGGTTCGGCATGAAAGCCGGGAGGCAACACGACAGAGTAGATATTTTGGCGTTTGAGGGCTTTGGATTCATAGAAGAAGTGTTGGACATCGCCTTCTTTTTTCTCTTTGTCAAAGTCGATGCGGTTGGTATCGGGATCGGGGAGATGGTGGGAGACGTAGCTAAAGAAGGCCAAGACGCGGTTGATCATCCCGTCGACGCCGTGGATGTGGTCGCCGTCGCCTGCGGCGATCTTTTCGGGAGAAGCGTTGGGATCGCCGTATTGAATATAGAGGTGTTGGCCTTTGGTGGACCAGTCGACTTTGTTGGCATCAAAAGGCCCCTTGGCATCGGGCATAAGCGAGACAAAGCGTTCGTGCAAGACAGCCAAGCGCAGATCGCTGGTTTTTGCGCGGATGGCTCCGAGAAGGTTCATTCCTGTGACGTGGAAGTTGAACAGATCGCGGATACCGCCGTCGATGTAGACGTTCAAGCGCGCAAGCTGATCGGGAGTCATCTTGCCCACCAAGGTATGCGGATCGTGGGCCATAAAATTCTCAAAGCCCCGTGTCATCGTAAACTTGCCGTCGCCTTCGCCGAAGTCTTTGGTGTTCGGGACACCGTCGAGGCCGTTGTCTTGGAAGGGTTCTCCTTCGTCGCGGGTCATATTGCCTTGTGTGCCTTTGGGGTTGGTGATGGGGTGATAGTTGTCTTTGTTGGGATCGTCGCCGCCAACGCCTTTTTGACCGACAGGGACACAACCGCCTTTTCCATCTTCGCGGTCATCGGGGCATCCGTCTGTTCCGACATCTTCGTAAGGCTCATAAGGCGTCAGGATGATCGGTTCGCCGTAATCGCGCTTGCCGTTGCCGTTGATATCGACAGCGAGGATGATCTCGGTGGATGCGGTGTGCTCTTCGGGTTTGTCTGCCCGATAAGTTCCGCTGCGCTCGCTGGTTCCGTCGCAAAAGGTGATCACATCGTATTTTCCGTCGGGGTTGTAGACGTGGTGGCGGAAGTTTTTGAGGCGGATGGGGTTGTTGCAACGGTCGGGTTGATCGCGCCAATTGTTGGGGATACCGGGCGGATAATAGGTGCTTTCGGGATTTTGGTAGGAAGGATTACCGAGCGCAAAGATCAGATCTTGGACAACGCGGATCATCGCGTTTCGGTTCCAGTTTCCGCCTGCGTCGTCGTAGTACCAGTTGTTAAAATCGGAGACGATCTCGAAAGGAAACCGCGCTTTGGGGAGAGATTGGTTGCAATACGCAGAGGCTTCGTTGATCGTGCCGGCCTTTGCGGCCTCTTGGATCTTGTTGAGATCACAGAAACCATTGCCGAGCATGGATTGAATAAAATGCAACAGGTAGGTGTGATCGTTGGGGCCGCCCAACGTGCCGATGATGTCGAACTTGTCATGGTTGCGAAGTCCGACCATCGCGGCCATCCCTCCGCCCATCGAGATCCCCGCGATTATCCGATAATTCCAACGGCGCTCGATGGTTTGGCCTTGGACGATCGGAGGATCTTTTTTGGGATCGTCTTTCTTTGGATCTTCGGGCGTTGTACACGCCAATCCCGCCACCACCACGAACCCAAACACCCACAAACCAACCCATACCCATCCAGATCTGATTCTCACGACACCACTCCATGCAGCCATGCGCAAAAACGGGGCCTGACAATACGCCAACAGAGCGCAGAGCGCGCCCCCCTTGACTTTCTGATGCGGAAGATGGAAACACCCAAAGCATCGCCACCACCCCATCCGATCCATGCGCCGTCCACACTAAACCCATTACAAAAAACATGCAAGCCATCACCACCACCGAAAGAAAAAAGCCAACCTGCTCTCGCTGTGCTTTTTGACCGCTCCATCGGCCCCAATGCCCCCGAAACAGTGCCAAAGAACATCCCCCGCTCCAGAGTCCGACCAGCGCCAATCAAGGACGAAACAACAAGACAGCAGACTGCTCAAGGGTCAAGGGATGCCGAGAAAGCGCGTGCGATAAGCATCCTTGCGGTCGTCGAACCTTGTCGCGCCCTTGCCTTGGACGCGCAACAAAAAGCATTGTACAGATGCGTATCGGCTGGCAACGCCCCTCAAGCAGGCGCAGCAGACCGAAGATTCAGACAACAAGAAGACTTGTCTTGACACAAATCTCGGGGAATACGATATCCGTGAGAAGTGTACACGAAGGGTAGATGCGACCGTTGTAAACGCCCGGTGATTGGGCAGCCCCCTGTGGCTGCCCCTACCTTTTTCGATCACACCCCCTGCGGATTTCGCACAATCGGAGAAGAGCAGCGGAGAGCATCGGTGATAAAGCGTAGGAATCTGTTTTTTGGGATGTTTGGTTTGACTTGGTTTGTCCTGTACGCGGCATCGTTGGCGGGTTGTCCAGCGGCTCCGCAGGGCGGGGATGGTGGGCCACAAGAACAAGATCCGCCGCAGCGTTCGCCTCTGCGTGCGATCTTTCAGCTTGATCCGAGCGCCCCAAAGATGCCGTTTCCTTGCGATATCTTGACCCAAGAAGACCCCAAGACTCCCACAGGACGGCGAATATCGCTGAAAGAGGGCAAAAACAACGGACTGATCGACGAAGGTCTGACCTTGTTTGGGGATATCTATGTCAAGATGCTCAATCAACTGGATGGATGGTCTGCAGCAGGCTCGATCTGGGTGCCGCTTGAAGGCGAGATCCGACAAGATAACCTGCCAAGTTTTTTGAGTGAAACCCCGAAAGACGCGCCTGTTGTGGTGATGGATATGGATCCCGCGTCCCCCGATCAACACAAACGTATCCCTATCTCGGTGTCTTTGCTGACTTTTTCGGACGCCAAACAAGGCCACCCACATATCCTCAAGATCCAACCCTTGTTTCCGCTTCGCCCGCACACACGCTATCTTGTCGCGCTGACCGCGTCGCTCCAAGACAAACAAAACAGGTCGCTCGCTGCATCCGAAGACTTTCTTTACATGAGCGGCCAAAAAACCATCCCAGCCGAACATCCAGCGAAAGCGCGGATCGAAGAAGCGAAACTCCGCCTCCAAGAGCCACTTGCGACATTAGAAAAAGAAGGGATCGCCAAATCATCCCTGAGTTTGGCCTTTTTGGTGACCACAGGCAGCGGTCCCAAAGACCTCCTCGCTGCGCGTGATACGATCCTCAAAGAAAATAAACTCGACTACACCTTCGATCCTGACAAAGACGGAAAGCCCAATCTGTACAACAATCCGCTGGAGGTTCCCAACGTTCCCGCCAAGACTCGAACCGACGATATCCTTGCGATCTTGAAAGGAACCTTTGAGGCCCCCGAGTTTCGCAACACCAAAGGGGAATGGGAAGTCGAGGCAGGACGCCCCAAACTCCAAGGTTGGCTCGCGATCCCATTCCTCTTGATCTTGCCCAAAGCCATCGCCCAAGGTCCCGTCCCGATCGCCGTTGTCCAACACGGGCTTTCTTCCTACAAAGAAAATATGGTGAAGATCGCGCATACCTTTACGACACGAGGCGTAGCCGTCATCGCCATCGACACCGTGGCACACGGAGAACGCAGCAAAACCCCCGCACAAGCCGGCCTCGAATACATGGCTTTCACTTCGGGACTGCGCTTTCTCGACAACTTTCGCCAAAGCGCGATCGAACACGTCCAACTCGACCGACTGGTCGCTTCTTTTGAAAAGCTCGACCTCTACCCACTCGGCCAGCCCGATGGAAAGCCCGACTTTTTACTCACAGGTCGCGCTTATCTCGGCCACTCTTTGGGCGGGATCATCGGCGGTTTGCTTTGGGGTCTTCGACCCGAAACCACGATGGTGATCGCCGCAAGCGGTGGTCGGTTTGAAGATCTCATGGGCGGGATCTTGGGCAACGTGCTTCCAAAAGGAAACGAGTCACTGATCCTTCAAACCACCGCCGTGATCCAGCAATTTTTGGATCGCGCCGATCCGATCAATAGCCTCGCTTGGTCACAACGCGACACCCCGACGCTTTGGGAGAAACGACAGATCCTGATGCAGCAAGCGATGAAAGATGAAACTATGCCTGCCGCTGCCACATGGTCGATGGCAAGGGTCTTTTCTCTACCACAGATCGCCCCCATCCTCCAAGCCGTCAACGGTCTCGATCCGAACGCCACCACCCAACGCGGCCTCACGCAGTTCCCAGACGCCCTGCACAACTACATCCTCGACGAAGAATACTCCCCCTTAACCCTCCAAGCCCAAGCCCAAGCCGCCCACTTCCTCGTCTCCGCTCTCAAACACGGAAAAGCCGAAGTCAAATCCACCCCATAATTACGATACACGAGAGAAGCTGTAGACGCCCTGTGCTTGGGCAGCCACGTAGGGCTGCCCCTACATATTGGCGCACACCGTAGGCGGATCTCGTACAAGCCTCCCCCTCGTTTGCTGCGATCAGATCTTCCTATCTTTGTGAAATCGCAGCGGCTGACCTGCTGCATGGGGATGAAGCTGTCCATCGTGCCACGCCAAATGCCCCGATACAAGGGTACTATCGACTCGTGCAGGGAAAGTATGTCCCAAAAATGGCGACCACCCACAGCGATACGCCAAAGACTCCTCTGTCACTTGCGTTGGGGCGTGCGGGTCCACCAAGACAAGATCCGCCCAGTACCCCTCGCGAATATAACCGCGATCTTCGAGGCCAAAGATCGTCGCCACGTTATGACTGGTCTTTTGCACAACTTCCTCGATCGAAAGCCTGTGGTGATGGACGTGTTCGAGCAAAGAAAGCAAGCTATGTTGCACCAACGGCAGACCTGACGGCGCTTTTCGATAGGGCTGGGCTTTTTCTTCGCGGGTGTGCGGGGCGTGATCGGTGGCGATCACATCGATCACACCGTCGCGCAGCGCCTGCAAGATAGCATCCCGATCTTGCGCTCGTTTGATCGCAGGATTGCACTTGATCCATGTCCCAAGCCTCGGATAATCAGCATCGCAAAAGAACAAATGATGCACGCACGCTTCCGCTGTGATGCGTTTTTGCGCCACAGGAGCATCCGAGAAAAGCCCCAACTCGCGGGCCGTACTGATGTGCAAAACGTGCAGGCGTGTTCCGTGTCGCTTCGCCAAGGCAACGGCCAGCGAAGACGAAGCATAACAAGCCTCTTCGCTTCGGATCATCGGGTGCATGGAGATCGGGATCTGCTCTCCATAACGCGCCAACGCAGCCTGTTCGTTGTCTTGGATGATGGGCGTGTCTTCGCAATGCGTCGCCACAAGCGTCGGAGCATGGGCAAAGATCCCCTCCAAGATCACCTCTTGATCGACGAGCATATTCCCTGTCGAAGATCCCATAAAGACCTTGATCCCGCAGATCTCGTTGGGATCGGCGCGTTTGATCTGTTCGAGGTTGTCATTGGTCGCGCCAAGATAAAAGCTGTAATTGGCGAAGGATCGGCCTTTTGCACGCGCCAGCTTGTCTTGTAGAGCGCTGCGATCGGTCGTGGTCGGGATGCAGTTCGGCATCTCCATATAACTTGTCACACCGCCGATCACCGCTGCGCGAGATTCACTTTGGATATCGCCCTTGTGCGTCAGTCCGGGCTCGCGAAAATGGACTTGATCGTCGATCAACCCCGGCAACAACCAACGCCCCCTGCCCTCGATCACCACATCTGCGTTCGCAACATCCGCGATCGCCCCGATCTGCTTGATCCGACCGGCCTCGATCCACAGATCCCCTTGTGTCTGTTGCCCTTCGTTGATCACGCAAACATCGCGTATCCATATCCTAGACATCTTGTGTTTTTCCTTGTATGTTTGGGCTTTCTGTACACTTCTCGCGGTGCGTGTTTGTTGTTCGGGCCAGATGCCCCCTCGCATGGCGCGAAAGCGCAACAAAGGTATATTCTGCATGGACGTCAGGCTACAAGAACGCTTGATCACGTCAGGTTTGCTTTCGCAAGACCAACTCAACCAAGCCATCCAACAAAACCAACAACAAGGCGGTAGCTTACGCGAAGCCCTTGTGGGCTTAGGCTATCTTTCCGATACCCTGATCCAACGCATCCAAGCCGAGATGTTGGGGAAAAAATTCTACACGCTCGAAGAGCTTTTGGGACTCAACATCTCCACCGAGCCGATGCAGCGGATATCCTACACACAAGCCCTCGAATGGATGGTCCTTCCGCATGGAGACGAACACAGCCACACATTAGAACTGATCTGTGCATCGCCCCCTACCCTCGAACAACAACGACTGATGACCCAGATCTGCAACGCGGCCCTTGGCGGTGTAGCCTTGGCCTCTCACGCAGCCCTACAAAAAGCCATCCGCTACCACTATGGGCGTTTTATGCTCGAAGCGTTGGGAAAAAACGAAAGCGATCTCCCCAGCGCTGAACCGACCACGCCCCAAACATCAGCCTCTGCCCAAAAACTATCTTCCACACAAAGCCAGATCTTGTTGCGACAAGAAGCGCTCTGTCCCGCATGTCAGTATCCTTACGAACGAGGTATGCGCCATTGTATGCAGTGCGGTTGCGATCTCGATACAGGTCGAACCGATCCGTTGATCGGCGAAGTCGTTGGAAAACGCTGGCGATTGTTGCGCCAACTTGGCGAAGGCGGCATGGGCCTTGTTTACCAAGGCCAAGAACTCGACACCAAGGAACTTTGCGCGATCAAATTCCTGCGCTCCCACGCAGAACGCGCCCCCGAAGAAAAAGAGATCAAACGCTTTGAAAAAGAGGCCCAGATCCTCAGCGATCTGCACCATCCTCACATCCTACAGTTGCGGGCCTATGGAGTCAGCCGCAGCTTGGGCTTCTACCTCGTCACCGAATTTTTGGATGGCCTCAGCCTCGATCGCTACGCCGAAAAACACGCGCCGTACATCCCCTTTATGCGGGTCTGTCAGATCCTTTGCCAAGTTTGCGAAGCGATGGATTTTGCCCATCAACAGGGCGTGATCCACCGTGATATCAAACCCGAAAACATCTTTATGACCCACGACGAACAAGGCAACGAATGGGTCAAGATCATCGACTTTGGGATCGCCCATAAACAAAAACCGCACGAAGCGCGCCTAACATCGACAGGCATGATGATCGGAACCCCCCGCTACATCGCCCCCGAACAAATCCTCGGAAAAGAAGTCGGCACTGCCGCCGATATCTACGCCCTCTCCGTGATCTTGTTTGAACTGCTCACGTTCAAAGACTTGTTCGTTGCAGACAACGTGTACGAATACTTGATGCGTCACGTCTACGCCGAACCTCCGCGACTTCAAGACCTCTGCCCTGAACGCCATTACCCTCGCGAACTACAAGCCTTGGTCGATGATGGACTGGCCAAAAAGCCCGAACATCGGCCTGCATCCATGAATCTATTTCGAGAGCGGCTGCTTCGCGTTGCCGCGCTGCCTTGGGCACGTCAAGAAAAAGAGACAGGTGGCTTTCTACGACCCGGGTTTGATGTCCTCCGCCTAAGCGAGGAGATCGCACAACTCCCCACCAGCCTCTCCATCCATCCCCCTCCAACGTACGCCAGCCAAGCTCCCTCCTTGGCTTTTGCCCCCACAGATGCTGCACTCGACGCTGTCCGCCGCCCCCTCCTCTCCTCAAACGCCCCAAGCGCCAAACCCGCTCAAGCATGGCCCCATCACCTCGATCCACCCGATATATGGGTCGATGATGAACCCTCTTCCTCCAAACTCACCGAACTTAGCGCGGCCCTCGATAAACATTACGGTGGAACCGCCACTTCCCCTGCATCTTCCAAATCCCATCCTGCCAACCCCAAACCACAAGCCGCGAAACCACACCTCCCTTCGTCTAAACCAGCGCCGCCCTCCGAGGAACGACGCCTTCCATCCAACGAACCCACGTCCGTCAAAGAACAGGCCCTCCCCCGCCCTGTGCGTGCAAGCACACCGCGCTCCCAAGCCCTCTGGACTTCCGAACAGACACAACGCAAAGGCATCGGTCGTTGGCTGTTTTTGCTTCTTCTGCTGCTTTGCTTCGGTGCCGCCGCCTTCGTTTATTTCTTTCCGCAACAAGCCAACCTTCTTTGGCTGCGCCTGCGGCTCTACACCACAGGCGCGGACGCCCTCGAAAAACAATTCCCCAAACGCAAAAAAAGAACACGACCTCCCCAACAACAACAATCCAAACCGCCCAACCCACCGCTAAAACGGAACACCGACACGACCCCAGAAGATCCACCCGACCCTCCGCCTCGATCCAGAACACCACCCACCCGGCGCAAAGCCCAACCCACCCGGCGCAAAGCTCAACCCACTCGGCGCAAAAGAAAGAAGAAAAAAGTCCCCGTGAAACCCCGCCCGCCAGAACCCGAAGACGATTAAATCAGCTCGGGGGGAGGGAGACTGCACGCGAAACCGCCCATTTCGCTGCATAATTTTTGTACGCATCCGTCTCAAAATACCGAAACGGTCGGCCTTTGTGCAAGCAAACGAACTTGATCAAACAAGTGATCACTTCTTGCTGCTCTTCGCTGCGAAGATTAAACACACAAGCCTTTGTTTCTACCAAGATCGAAGATTTCCCGATCCCTTGTGTCCGACAATAGATCTGCACCGAATCGCCGATATGAACGGGTGTGACAAAGACGATGTTGTCGACGCTGACCGTCACGATGTTGTCGTAGCCGATGGCCTCGATCACATAAAGCGCCGAGCTTTCATCCAGCCACGAAAGCATCACACCACCAAAGAGATTTCCAAACGCATTGAGATCACGCGACATCACAAGATGCCGATTCACCAAACGATACCCTTCACGTCGCAGGGCTTCTTCTGAATATTCGGTATGCATCGCAGTCCAGCCTTCTTTGTTCGAGAAGCAAAGCATTTAGAACAGAAACATCCAACAAGACGCCCTTGATGCGGGGTTTTGCTGCGGCCCAAAGAGCTTGGAGCATGGGGTAGCATCGTTTGTGGTTGGGCGCAAGAAGCCCGCTGTAGGGTTTGCATTGACGTGCTTTGTCTGCGTATGCTAGTGCAAAAACGTTGCGTGGTGCGGGTAAAAGATCACGCATGCAAGGCCATTGAAGCGTCGAAGGCGCGAAGAACAAGGGAGCAAAAGAGCCGATGCTGGATTGGAATCGAGAACGTTCGTCGTGTGGGGTGGGATTTTTGGCGAGCTTGCGAGGCGTGTGGAGCCACGAGCATCTGCGTCATGGGCTTCATGCGTTGCGCTGTGTGGAGCATCGGGGAGCTTGTGGAGCGGATCAACAAACAGGCGATGGGGCGGGGATCATGACGGATATCCCGTACAAACTGTTTGGTTTGTCCGAAGGAGAGATCGCGGTTGCGATGTTGTTTTTGCCCTCTGATTCGGGGCGTCGCCATACAGCCCAACATATCTTTGAAGACACCTTTGGCTTTTTGGGCCTCGAAGTCCTGCGTTATCGGGATGTACCTGTGGATCCGTCCGTGTTGGGAGCGGACGCCCGAACCAAGATGCCCTTGATCCGACAAGCGTTTATCCGCCGCCCCGTGCATTGCCGCACGGCTTACAGCTTTGACAAGCTGCTTTACACGGCCAAGCGCACCACCCGCCTCAAAGAACATGAGCGCGGGATCAAAGAAGACTTTTTCTTTTCGTCGCTCTCCGCCAAAACCATCGTATACAAGGCGCTCGTGCGTTCGGAAGCCCTCGACCGTTTTTACTTGGATCTGCAAGAACCTTCGTACACGACGCGCTTTGCGTTGTTTCATCGGCGTTTCAGTACCAATACTTCGTCCTCATGGGACAAAGTACAACCGTTCCGTTTGATCGGACACAACGGCGAGATCAACACCATCGCGGGCAACCGCGCATGGGGTCGAGCGCGAGAGATGTCGCTCGAAGCACAGACAGGGGAGTTGTTGACGCCCGAAGCGATCAGCGATTCAGGAAGCCTCAACGAGATGGTCGAAGCCCTGCGTTACCGCAGCGGGGTTCCACACGTCGAGGATATCTTGGCGTTGATGATCCCTCCAGCCGACCAAAACAACGAGTTTTACAAGTTTTGGAGCCGAGCAATGGAGCCGTGGGATGGGCCAGCCTTTTTGACTTTCTCGGAAGGTCGGCATGTTGGGGCTCGGTTGGACCGAAACGGTTTTCGTCCATGCCGATGGGTCCGCACAAAAGAACACTTCTTCCTTGCTTCGGAGGCGGGAGTCTTTGAGGTGGACGAACGAGAGGCGCTCTCGAAAGGCACTCTTGCAGCGGGGCGCGGTGTCGTGGTCGATCTGGAAAATGGCGCGGTGATGTTTCGTGATCCAAGCCAATCGATCGAGCATCGCGCCGCCCATTACGACGCTCGGCTTGTCCCGTTGCCCCACAGCGGATCCTTGGGCGAAGTCGCTCCATCGACGTTGGATCTGCCGACAGATTCGCCGTTTGTGGCGGTATCGTTGTTTGAAGAACCCACAGGCGAAGCCTTACAAGCCTCGATGCTTTCCATGCGCAGCCATCTCCAAGCCCAGCACTTTTCGCCCGAGGCATCGGCCTCTCAGATCAGCAAAGCAGGACTCTTTCTTTACAACGAAGAAGATATCCGCGTGATCTTGGGACCGATGGTCGAGTCAGGCAAAGAGCCGATCGGCTCGATGGGAGATACCGCAAGGATGGCGATCCTCTCGAATGAACCGCGATCTTTGTTTGATTACTTCTATCAAAATTTTTCGCAAGTGACCAATCCACCGCTCGATTATATCCGCGAAGCGATGGTCACGGATCTTCGGGTGTATCTCGGTCGAAAGCCCAACCTGTTCCAGCCCAAAGAGTTGATCCCGCCTGCACCTGCTTTTGCGCTAGAAAGCCCTGTGATGTCGCTCGAACAGATCAATGCGCTGGCTTCTTTGTTGGGCCGCGAACTGCCCGAAACGCGGCTTGCTCCGCACGCATTGGAGATGACCTTTTTGCGTGAGCATGGTGCGGTGGGGATGAAGGAGCGCTTGCGCGCCCTTGGAGAAGAAGCGGTGTTGGCGGCGAGGCGGGGTTATTCGATCTTGATCTTGACCGATCGTGGAGCGGATGCGGAACACTTGCCGATCCCGAGCCTGTTGGCGTTGCGGGCCGTGTTGTACGCCTTGGGCGAAGCAGGGCTGCGACTGCGCGTCTCGCTGGTGGTGGACAGCGGAGAGATCCGAGGAACCCATCATGTCGCGGCGTTGGTCAGTTTCGGAGCAACAGCGGTTTGCCCGTACCTTGCGCTGTCTTTGGCGCGAGACGGCATGGGGATGCGCCATCTTCCCGAAGAGGCCGACACACGCGAAGAGCATTTGCGTCATGCCCTTGAGATGGGGCTGATGAAAGTCATGGCAAAGTGCGGGATCTCGGTGGTACGCAGTTATCAAGGCTCGATGTTGATGACTCCCTTGGGTCTAGGGGCCACGCTGCTCAAAGATTACTTCGATGCGATGCCGTCTTTGATTGGAGGGATCGAGCTGGAGGATATCGCACGAGGCATCCTTGCTCGTGCCGCCGAATGGTCCGAAGAAGGAGACAAATGGACCCCCCCCAAGCTGTACCTCTACAAAGAACACAATCGCGGTCAAACAGGCGAGAAACATTCGATGACCAACACGCGCTCCAAGCTACTGCACCAGATCGCACGCCATGAAGGCGATGTGATGGAGAAGATGGAGACTTATCAAGAATATCTCGCGATCGGTGAGGCCGACGCTCCCGTCAACTTGCGACACCTTATCAAGATCCGTCCCACAGGCCCAAGCATCCCCCTCGAAGAAGTCGAGCCTTGGCGAGCGATCACGCGACGCATGGGATCAGGGGCGATGTCTTTTGGGGCGATCAGTGCGGAGTCTCAGCGCGATATCATCTTGGCCATGCGCGAGGTTGGTGGTCGTAGCAACAGCGGCGAAGGCGGCGAAAATCCGTTCTACTTTACAGAAGGGATCACCGCGAGCGCCAAGCAAGTCGCCTCGGCACGTTTTGGCGTTACTGCCGAGTACCTTGTGTCGGGCGAAGAGATCCAGATCAAGATCTGCCAAGGAGCCAAACCGGGCGAAGGAGGCCAACTGATGGGCCTCAAGGTGACGCCTGATATCGCTCGCGCTCGTTATGCCCCCGAAGGAGTCGACCTGATATCACCCCCGCCGCTTCACGATATCTACAGCATCGAAGATCTCAAACAACTGATCTACGAACTCAAACAAGTCGCCCCACACGCCCTTGTCAGCGTCAAACTGGTCGCAGGTCCCGGCATCGGAACGATCGCTGTTGGAGTGGCCAAAGCAGGAGCCGATATCATCCAAGTCTCAGGCGGAGACGGCGGAACAGGCGCGGCTTCCTTGAGCTCGATGAAACACGCGGGGCTTCCGTGGGAACTCGGCGTGCTGGAGGTTCATCAAGCCCTTGCAGCCAACCATCTGCGCGAACATTTGATCTTGCGCGCAGATGGGGGCCTGTCGACAGGGATGGATATCGTGATGGCCGCGATCTTGGGCGCGGATGAGATGGACTTTGGAAAGCTACTGCTGATCGCCGAAGGCTGCGTCATGGCCCGAATCTGCGAGAAAAATACTTGTCCCACAGGGATCGCGACCCACGATCCTCGCTTCAAGTCCAAGTACAAAGGCCAAAAAGAACACATCGTGCGTGTATTGCAGGTCTTGGCCGAAGATGCACGGCAGATCATGGCGCGACTGGGCGTCCACCAGATCAGCGATCTCATCGGACGCACCGAGCTTTTGGAGATCAACGAGCGTCATGCGATGCTGCTCAAAGAACGGCGGCTGGATCTGTCTTTCTTCTTTTCACCCGCCCAAAGCGGAGGATGCGCTTGGTGGGAGAACATCGCAACACACGCATCCGAAAACACCGAAACACGGGCAAACCAAGCCAAAGCGCTTTCTCGTTCACGCCTCCGCGATCCCAAAGCTCCTTACGCCGAAGGAAACGCGATCAGCCCGCTGAATGCGGAGATATTGGCGCGCATCGAAGCCCTCGCCCATACAGGACAACCTGTCGAAGAAACCTTTTCGATCCGTTCGACCGATCGGGCGGTATTGGCACGATACGCGGGCTGGATCGCAGCCCAAAAGCAGCAAGCACGCCTCCAATCCCCCACCCGCACAGACGAAACAGGGCCTTTTGTACATCTGCGTTTTCGAGGCAGTGCAGGCCAAGGCTTTGGTGTCTTTCTCACAGGCAACACGCACATCACCCTCGAAGGCGAAGCAAACGACTCCGTATGCAAAGGAATGTCCGATGGTTTCGTCGTGATCAAACCCTCTCCCGAAGCGCGATTTGTCCCCGAAGAGGCAAGTATCCTCGGAAACTGTGCGCTTTATGGCGCAACAGGTGGAAAGCTGTTTGTGTACGGACGCGCAGGCGATCGTTTTGCCGTCCGAAACAGCGGAGCTATCGCCGTTGTCGAAGGAACGGGGCTGCACGCTTGCGAATACATGACCAACGGAAAAGTCGTGATCTTGGGCCGCAGTTCAGCCAACTTGGGCGCAGGGATGACAGGTGGCGAAGTGATCGGCCCCCCCAGTCTACAACCCTTCCTCCATCCCGATTTTCTTACGGAAGTTCCGATGGATGGCGGTGAGTTACAAGCTCTGCGTTTGCTTCTCGAAGAGTATGTCGCTGCAACCTCCTCCGCAACGGCACAAAAGCTCCTCCAAGCGTGGTCTTTCCAAACTCCGCCCCTATGCCGTTATCGCTCGATCCACCAAAAACAACCCCAAGAACGTGCCGCATAACCCACCCACCCCACCCTCCATTTCGCCGTTGCTGTCTCTGTTTTCTGGGGTAAAATTTAGACAGATGCTCTGTTTTCTGGGGCGCTGCCCCATAGCCCGTCATAGAGCGCGGCTCCCTCGACCCCGTGTAGGCGAAAAGAGCTTCGTTTTTTACCCCAACGGCCCTGTCGCTTGAAGTGCTGCGAACACGGGTTTTTTGGCCAAGAAGTGATGCCTCTCTCTTCTTAACACCCACACGCTGCGCTTGCTTTTTTGCGGTGGATGCGTTTTTGTGAGAAAGACAAGCCATACCGTTGTTCGGAGATGGATGCGCGGCTTGTTTTGCGACCTTCCAAGCCAACGTTTCTGCAATCCCCCCCTTGCCGTCTGAGGAGCCAGCGATCGGATGCGATACACCACCCACAAGAGTCTTTCCTGTTTGCTTCTTGTTTGGCTTGGGGGATGGTGTGTCTTACAAACGTCCTGCACAACCGAGCTTCCGCACAAAGCAACCCCACACACAACACGCCACCCGCAGCCTCCCACGCAACATGCCACATGGCTTCCCCTTCGGCTTCCTTTTGCCCGTCTCCCCGCGCTCTCCCATCCTCGCCCAAAGACGCCCACGCCACCCACCCGCCCTCGCCGTGTCCATCTGTCTTATCGCGTGCATATCATCCGCGCTGAGGCCCCTCGCCACACAGGCGTCGAAGCGATCATCGCCCCCTACCGCAAGCGCTTGGGCGAGCGGATGAATACTGTTCTTGCCACAACCCCTCTCCCGCTGTCTCGCGGCACGCCAGAAAGCCGCCTTGGCTCGCTGGTCGCCGAAGCCTGCTTGGGTCGGATGCGCGCCCTCGGTTGGCAAGTCGATCTCTTTGTCACCAACTTGGGCGGAATCCGCAAAGATCTCGGGGCAGGAGATATCCAAGTGCGCGATGTATACGAGCTTTTGCCATTCGAAAATATCTTGGTGCGGGTCTCTTTGCGTGGAAAAGAATTGCGGACGCTGATCGGACTTCTCGCCAAACAAGGCGGGGAACCTTTGGCAGGAGCCCGCGTGTTGCTCGATCACCAACATCGCGTCAAAAGCGTCTGGATCGATGGAAAAGCACTCGACGACAAAGCCCATTATATCCTCGGAACGTCGGATTATTTGGCAAAGACAGGATGGATGTCCCCGATACTTCGGAAAAAACACCTTGAATCTACTGATCTCACGCTGCGAGATGCGATGATCTGGGCTTTGGCCGAACAAGGGCTGCGCTGGCCTCACGATCTCGACGGACGTATCCGCATCGAATCCCACACCTCCGCTCCGCATCGTCCAGCAAGTCGCCAAGCCCCCCTGAAAAGGAGATAACCTGCATGGATCGCCGACTGTTTCTCCAACGCATCGGGCAAGCTGCCTGTGCGGCTTCGCTGACAGGGTGTTCCGCTTGGGCCGCCCCTCCGCCCAAAGCAAAGGTGATCACCCTGTTGCACACCAACGATACCCACAGCCGCATCGATCCGTTCACAACAGGCCCCTACAAAGGACAAGGCGGTATCGCACAACGTGCCGCGTGGATACGAGCCTTTCGCGCCAAACACCCCCACACGCTGGTGATCGACGCGGGAGATATCTTCCAAGGAACCCCCTATTTCAACCTGTTTCATGGCCGCGTCGAGTTGGAAACCATGAGTCTCGCGGGTTATGATATCGCCACGATCGGCAACCATGACTTTGATCTAGGCGCAGAGTGGCTGCTCACCGCCATCGAACGATACGCCAAGTTCTCTTTTTGTTCGGCCAATCTCCAGTTTTCCCAAGCCGCCGCTCAAAAATGGATACGACCTTACCTCCTCCGAACCATCGGAGGCCGAAAGATCGGGTTCTTTGGATTGGGGGTCCGCTGCGAAGGCTTGATCCCGACACACCTTTGGCGCGGCGTACGCTACCTTGACCCGATCGCAGTCTCCCGAAAGATGGTGCAGCTTTTACGCGGAACTCACCAATGCGACGCTGTGATCGCTCTCAGCCATCTCGGATTCGTGGGCTACCGCAGCGAACCCGGGGACATGGATCTCGCCCAACAAGTCCGTGGGATCGACTTGATCGTTGGAGGACACACCCACACCTTTTTGAACGCCCCCAAACGCATCTCCAACGCATTCCAAGAACAAACACACATCGTCCAAGTCGGACACTCGGGCGTTTGGCTCGGACAAGTCGATCTCCACTTCACCGACGGACACGTCCACGTCCAAGGAACGACCCACCCCATCACTCCCGAACAAACCCCCTAAGGATCTTTGATCTTGCGCGGGCCATGCGATGGTGTTATCCTCTGCGGGATTTTGGACGGCATACGCAGGGGCTCTTGTGGCGTGTGTTGTCTGTGGCCGTTGCTTCGCAAGGTTCATCAAGATATCCCTAATACGTACATCGCAAAGCCCACCACAGGGCTTTGGCCTAGATATCCTCGGACGGTTCTAGGCACCCCCCGCGCTCGACCTTAGCCCAAACTTGCCGATCGGAGAAGTCGCTGATGGCACAAAAAATTCTGGTATGTGACGACAGTCGGACAATTCAACAAGCCGTAGCAGTCGCCCTCTTTGAGATGAAAACCGAGATCGTGACGGTGAGTGATCCTGCGCAGGTCGTCTCCTCCGCCTTGGCCGAATCCCCCAAACTGATCTTGCTCGACAATCGCATGAATCGCGAAGGCCGCGACGATGGTTACGCGCTCTGCCAACAAATCAAAAACCACGATGACCTCAAGCATATCCCTGTGATCTTTTTGGCGGGGCGCTCTTACGAACCCCAAAAAGGACGCGATGCTGGCGCGTTTGACTTCATCGAAAAACCCTTTGAAACCCAAATGCTCGCCGACAAAGTCCAAGCAGGACTCTCCGCTTCCCCCGGTGAAGTCGTCCGCCCCAAGATGCCCACATCCTCCGGCCCTTCCGACTTCCGCGCCACGACCGCTCTCCCCACCTTCTCTCCTGTTGATCTCCAAAATATGCTCCCACCCGACGCTTCCGCACGCCTCGCTCCTCCCCCTCTCGCCAATGTCGCCGATCTCGCTCCTCCCCCCCTGTCTTTCGCTGATAACGATGAAGATCTTTCTCCCCCTCCTCCACCCTCTCTGTCTTTTGCCGACGACGCCGAAGAAGATCTCTCGCCTCCCATCGCCCCCCCTTCTTTTCACTTTGGCGACAACAAAGAAGAAGTCCTTGCACCCCCTCCCGCTCTCTCCTTTGCCGACGAAGAGGACGCTTTGCCGCCTCCTCCTCCCTTTGGCTTTGAAAAACCTACCCCACCCGCCCCTCCACCCCTGAGCTTTCACAAGCCCTCTCCGCCTCCTTTGTCGTTTAACAACCCCGCTGACGACGACGATCTCTCGCCCGATGAAGTCCCCGCACCCCCACCCTTCGGCTTCGCCAAGACCCCCGCACCCCCTTCCGAGTCCCGCGCACTCAAACAAACCCCTGTCATCCCCGCACCCACAGACTCACCCAAAGAATTCCCTGTGCGTGAACTCTTCCGCCCCGCCGAAGAACCACCCCGTCCCCCTGCATTTGACAGCGAGCCTGAAAACACCATCGTCGCCATGCCCGCACCCAAAGCCCCCCCTGCTGCGGCCTTT
>JAKLKB010000131.1 GCA_023150835.1 Myxococcota bacterium
TTGTTGGGGAAAGCAGGGCGTGAGGCCGGAATGGAGAAGTATCTGGGCGCGACACGCCAAGGTGAATTGTCTCTGTTTCGTATGGGTCTGATGTTGTTTGACTTGATTCCTCGTATGGAACAACGTCGCTTGCATACTCTCCTTCTCCACTTCGAGACACTTCTTCTCGGTCACTCATCGCTTTCAGAACTTCTCGGAGTTTTATAATAAACTGAGGGGACGCCTCAGGATAAAGAGCTTGTTTTTGATATCAAAGTGACATATACTGCGAAGGTTGGTGTGCGTGAGTATTTGGCAAGTATCCTTTACTTTGTAAAAACCAGAGGAGATATACAACACAATGGAAAAGACTGCCTTTGATGCAATTTATGAAAATGGAGTTTTCCGTCCACTATCTCCGATAGTTATAAAAGAAGGAGAACGTGTTCACATCGTAATTGAACCTCCCCAACATGGAAACGATATTCTGTCCTTGGCTTTTCAGGTTTATGAGGGACTTTCCGAAGACGACATCAAACAGATTGAAAAAATTACTCTCGACCGTCGAGACTTTTTTGAGGAACATTCATGAGTTCGCCTACAATTCTCGTAGATACTGACATTTTATCAAAATTGCTTCGTGCTGAACCTATGATTGTTCGTAAAACACAATCATATCTACAAGAACATTCCTGTTTAACTTTTTCGATCATCACAAAATATGAGATATTACGAGGATTAAAAGTAAAAACTGCTACATCTCAATTGCAAAAATTTGACCTATTTTGTCAGGCCAATGAAGTTGTTCCCATCACTGAACATATTGTTGAACTTGCTTCTGAAATTTATGCTGACTTATATCGAAGAGGGCTTTTGATTAGTGATGCTGACATTCTGATTGCTGCAACAGCCATACATTACAATTTTATTCTCTCCACTAACAATGAAGACCATTTCTCTAGAATTCAACCTCTCAAAATAGACAATTGGAATAAACAAAATGTATAATATTCAGATAGTTATCAAGGCGAACAAATCACTGCACCAGACAGCCGAGAGTTTGATCAATCAACTTTCTCGATACACACAACGGATCTCCAATTACACATTTCCCGGCTGACGGGTGAGTTCATCGTTGGTGCCGCACACCACTGAAGGGTTCAGGGCGGTTTCTTTACGTCGCCTCATCGAACAAAGAGAACAGACTTTCCAGTTTTCTAATTTTGCGAACTTCACTTGCTACTCCATCACACGAGAACAACGAACAAACAGAACAGACCTTCCGATCTTCTAATTTTGCGAACTTCACTTGCTACCCCATCCCACGAGAACATCGAACAGTCCGAACAAATCTTCCGCCATTCTAATTTTGCGAACTTCACTTGCTACTGTTCTTTCCGAACAGATCGAACAGACTTTTTTGGGAAACTCCCTTGCTGACTGGAGAGAAAACAGAAGAGAAGTGATTACTTTTCCTCTGATAACAACTCTAATAACATTCTTCTGGCGGCTTGGTTTGGTGATTCACCATCTTCAGTTTTTTGCTCAAGAAGCTTGAGTTGTTCTTTTGTGAGGCGAAAGATCACTCTTTCTGAGGTGGGGGCTTCACCAATAAGAGGGCGCCCAGCACCTTCACGTTGTCCACCTCGTTTTGGTTGAAGACTTTCGAGTGCTTTGGAAATATTTTGGCCTCGTTGATGGATATTTTTTTGAAGTTCTCCAAGAACATCCAAAGCATTTTCTTTTCTTGTTTTGGTCTTGCTCATTTGCCTTGGACTCCCTTGCATTTTGTTCATGTTTTTGGGGAAGCAAAAGCTTAGTGAAATTCTTTTCCTTCTAATCTTTCGAGTGCATGGTCGATATCGTCAGCAAGCTTTCGAATTCCCGAAGAGACCGTCCGTAAAGCAGCTTTGATCGCAACGTTTTCGTTTTCAACACCTTCAAGAGCATCTTTCAATATGAGGTTTTCTTCCGCAAGGGCATCATTCGCAAGTTCAAGAGCTTCAATCTTTTTCAGTAGCTCTTTGTCTGTCACAATCTCTTCCTCTCTTCGTTTAGGATGACCCACATCATCCTATCTATACTCTAATTTGATTTTGTCAACAAAATTTAAAAAAGCAGAACAAGCGCTCCGCGCTCTGATTTTTGTTGCGAGAACATGGAGATTGACAGAGAGGTGTGGGGGTAGATATGTATGAAGTGAAGGAACCTCTAGAAAGAGGGAGAGAAGTGATGCAACTTTCTTATGGTCAAATCGAGCGCCGAAGGGCAGGAACAATGGATATCAAAGAGGTTTTTGGGTTTGTGGACCCAAAAGTGCGGAATGCAGCGTTGCAAGTGGCAGAACAACTGGAAAAATTAGGGATTCGCTTTGCTCTTGCGGGCGGTTTGGCGGTAGGCGTTCACGGCTATGTAAGAGCAACAAAAGATGTTGACTTCCTTGTTGGGGAAGAAGCTTTCGAACATCACGGGTTACTCGTGACTTTCAAGGCAGGAGTTCCCATTCAAGTGGGTGGAATCCAAGTCGATTATCTTTCGGCCCTTTCTTTGGGAAAACATCTTGTTCAAGATCTCGAACATCCTCCTGTTTGCGATGGCTTACCCGTTGTTTCCGTTGAAGCTTTGATTTACATGAAGCTGATCGCAAGAAGAAGACAAGACCAACTTGATGTGATCAAGCTCATCCAAGCGGGTATCAATGTTCGTTCCGTTCGGAAATATCTTGAGGAATATGCCCCTGATCAACTTCCTTTCTTTGAAGAACTGCTCGAAGAAGCCGAAAAATAGGATCGTCTTTGCTTTGAACCCACTCTACAAGCCGAAGACTTCGATGACGACACTCTCGGTCGCGCACTCGACGCTCTATTCGAGGAAAATCCCACGACGATCTTTGCTCAAGTTGCGTCTCACACCCTTCGTACCGCAGGAATCGAGCATCACTTCTTTCACCTCGACACCACCTCGAAAGCTTTCACGGCGAAGACAAGCCCTCGAACGAACCAAACGAAGATGAACCCAAAGTAATCTCGTTGTGTCACGGGTTTCCAAGGACAACCATCCTGAACTCAAACAAGCGGTGGTCTCGTTGATTTGCTCGGGTCAAAGCTCCTTGCCGACGTGGTTTGAAGCGCTCGACGGCAATTATTCGGACAAATTATCCGTTGATAGAGCTAAAAAAACGTGAGCCCGAGCAAGAAAAACGTTCCCCCCACCCCGCCGATGCGAGTTCAACCGCGCCGCTCTCCTCTTGGGGGACGCAACGACGGCACCACATAGATGAAGTCGCGCCCTAGCGACGGATGATCGAGATGTTAAAGATCCCACGTTGCCGCGCCCGAAAGATCATGATCACGACGCGTTGAGCGCCTTTGCGAAAGTTGAACACAAACTCGAACTGTTCAAAGACCTTGCGGGAGCGGCCTTCTGCGAGATCGCGAAAGCGCCCCTCGAATTCTTGAACACGGGTACACGGAGCGACTTCTTGAAAGAAGTTTCGCCCGATAACCCGCTCTTTTGGCAGCCCGACCATCCGCGACTCGGTATCGTTGTAGCCCACCACACGGCCTCTTGCGTCAAGCTGGATCACTCCGTAAGGCAAATCATCCAATTGTTCGTTGCTCAACTGATTCACAAAACCGATATCCACGTTCATCGAAGAGGGCATCCCCGCCATCGGAGCTTGAGCAGGCCCTTGGAACGCATAGCCGGGAGGCAAGCCCACGCCCAAAGCACCTTCGATCGCCTCCGAAGAAAGCGGAACCGTCGCAACAGCGCGTGGCGTCTGTGACACCCAGCGCGTCTCGTTTCCTGAGGGTTCCGCATAAGGCGGATAAGGCGAAGACGGGCGCAGGCTTGAAGAGACAGGAGACAAGGCATCACGTGCAAAGGCCGCACGATTGGGTGGATCCAGTTCAGAAACACTTTGGAATGCCTTGCTGTCTAAGGATTCAAGCGGCATCAACGGTGCGCGGATATGATCGGGAAATTCTTGAAACAACGAAACCAACGCATCTTGCGCCGCAAGCGCATCATCGTCTTGGTTTTCGCGCAACGTCGCTTCGATCTGCCCCAATTGGCGCAAACGCTCTCGGACTTCTTCTTTGAGCTTTTGAACGATCTGCATCGTCGGTGAAACAGAAGCCCCTGATGGCGGCATGCTCGACTCCTCAACAAAAACATCGCCCCCTCCGAAAGAAGGTGGCGATCGCGTGGATTCTTTTGATTCACGACGGGACGCGGATTCTTTTGATTCACACAAAATCAAGAAGCGGCTTCTCTCACGATTGAGCAAGAGGTTGAAACGCCGAAGGCTGCGTATCCAGATGCCATCGAAGCGCCGAAGACAGCGCATCGACCGCACGGACTTCGTGGCTTGTTGCACCAACGAAACTCAACGGGCTTTGGGTGTCATTTCCCAAAGGACGCACAAACATCGCCTTGCCATCGAGACTTTGTGCAGACAGCAAAAAGGTCTCTAACTCGATCCCTCGATTCCAAACCCGCTGCGCGATACACCGCACCAGCGGCATCAAAAACAGAAAATCAGGTAGATGTTTCGTGTACGTCCCCAACAGCAACACACCATCCGCATCATAAACGCCCATCTCTTGGACGGGATAGCGCTGTAGCCATGCTTGAATCTTCGATTGCAACGGCAAAGCGTAGGTTCCAATCAACGAGGACGCCTTGGCGCGGGAAGAGAGAGGCACCACACCCTGCACCGCAGCCGGCGGAGCAACGAGCACTCCGCCATCTTTGGGAGAGATCTCACCACCAAGACGCAGGGCTGCCCGTCCTATCGCCATCCAAGGGATCTCCGCTCCACCACACACCAACACATACAACGGCGATCCATCCAAACGCAGTATGTGGATCCCTTGGCCTGCAAACTCTTGCGTTAGCACACGCACCGGCCCCTGAAACACACGCTCCACCGCAGACCACCCACGATGCAAGATCGCCGCAAGCGCCGCACTTTGCTCACATAACCCGCGATCTCCCACAGCATCCAAAGGCGCGCCTTACGCATCGACCAACACCACCGCATCGGCTTGCGCTTCGAGTTGAAGTTGCACCAATGCTTGATGCGTCTGCGTACGTTGCGACCAAGCCAGCGGTGGCTGCGATGGCGGTTGCAGATCTAGCCCCACCCACCGCAAAAGACCTTGCGCTTCGAGTAGCTGCCCTTGAATGGCTTCGGCTTTTGCACGAAACACCGCAGCATCCGACTCCATGCGCTTTTTCTTCTGTTTGTGCTGCACCCAAAGAAAGGTGGTTGTCATCGCCCAAAACAACGCCAAGACCGCCAAGACGCTCCACACCATTTCACTGCCGCTCATCGCTATCTCCCAGAAATGCTACTCCCACGCAGGATATCTCTCTTTTGCGTGGTGCTTCTTCGATCGATTACGATATCCGAGTGATACGAAGTCCGAATGATCTGTGATCGAAGGAGAGCGCCCAGACGCCCGATTGTTGGGCAGCCACACCTGGCTGCCCCTACATTTTTACGATCACACTACGGGCGGATCTCGTATGATGCGTTTGCGTAGGATAGTACACAGACGCCCTATTCTTGGGCACCCGCACCTGTCTGCCCCTACGCTTTGCGATCACACTACGGGCGGATCTCGTATCACTTGTTCGCCAACAACCCCCGTGTTCGCGTCGGTTCAAGCGAGAGCGTCATCGTGTTGAAAAACAGAGATCGTCTCGCCAAATACGGAGGCATAGGGGCTGTGGCCCCTTGTGGGGTGTGGGGTGAAACCCCACCAAAACAAACCAACCGCGTCACTTCGAGAACAAGCCACGCCTCGATCACTCGCCTTTGAGTTGCTTTGCACACTCGCGCAGATCGTGAAGAATCAACCCCAACGCCGCCCGATCACGCGCAAGCGCCGCCAAGATCGTTCCATCCCCCAGATCTCGCCCAACCAGCACGCCTTGCGAAGCTTCGATCAAAAAGCTCTCCAACATACCGCGCCCCAACTCTTGGGCCGAACGATCCGCCACATCCGCCACGCCAACCACCAACGGAGCGATCACATCCGACAACGCCGTCTCTCTAGGCGAGTGCGCACGGATCTGTCCGTCTCCTTCGATCAACGCCAACATCTCGATATCTGGCGAGGCTTGGCATACCTGATCCAACAACAATTGAGCTTCGTATCGCTGCATAGACGCCACCATCTTTTTGTCTCCCAACAAGGCCAACAAAACATCGAAAGAAAAAGCCCTCTGGCATTTGGACTGTTGGCACGGCGCGCTTTCGTGCAACGCCGATAAGATGCAAGCCCACATCAAAACGTTGCGGGTGATGGACTCCGAAAGTACGGTCAAGGGTTGGATTCTTCGGCGGGATCTTTAAAGTCGGGAGGGAGATCGCGGAGGGGAGAGGCTTTGGTGGTTTCAAACTGGAGCAGTTGAACTTGTCCAGCGGGCGCGCCACGGGCTTTTTGGACGTATTGGCGTTGCGTGTAATGAACGTCCACACGGCCACCCTCGCGACTGCGGCTAAAGAAAACGGCGAGCGCAGCGGCTTCTTTGAGGGTGGTTTTGGGCAAGCGGCTACATTGATCGGGGTTTTGAACGATCACATGCGAGCCAGAAGTAGGCGCGATATGCAGCCAAAAATCGTGGGGTTTTGCGATCTTAAAGGTGAGCAGATCGTTGTCTCGGGCATTTTTCCCTACAAGGATCGTCCACCCATCCGAAGAAGTATACGAGCGGTAAGATTCAGCCATCGGGATCCTCATCGATATGACGGGGTGAGAGGAGTGACGCAATCGGCAAAAAAATCGATTTCTCGGAACTTATTGACAACCCCCCCGTGTTCTCGGCCTTTCAGGCGACAGAGTCGTTGGCTTGAAAAACGACGCTCTCTTCGCCGACACGGGGTCAAGGGAGCCGCGCTCCCTTGCGGGGTTATGGGGCAGCGCCCCACAAAAACCACTCAAAGCAAAAAGCGCTTTGGCATCATCGAGAAGCGGGAGAGGAAGGCCCGCCCGCCATCTGTTCAAGCGCAAGGATCAAAGCGTGGGTGCCGCAGCGACCGTGTCCTTGGGCTTGGACGGCGGTATAGAGTTGATGGACCAAGGCCAGCCCGGGCAAAGGCAACCGCATACGGCGTGCTTCATCCAACGCAAGCTGCATATCTTTGAGGAAATGCTCGACGAAAAATCCGGGATCGAAGTTGCGGCGCAAGATCCGAGGGGCGAGGTTTTCGAGGGTCCAACAGCCTGCGGCCCCTTTGGAGATCGAGGCCAGCATCACTTCGAGCTGGAGACCAGCGCGTGCGCCGTACAAAAGCGCTTCACACACACCGATCATCGTCCCCGCGATGGTGATCTGGTTGCACATCTTGGTGTGCTGGCCGCATCCTGCGGGGCCTTGGTACATGATCGACTTGCCCATCAGCGAAAACAGCGGAACTACCGTATCGACGGCATTTTTGTCTCCGCCGACCATGATCGCCAAACGCGCTTCCCGCGCTCCCACGTCGCCGCCCGAAACAGGTGCATCGATCGAAAAGACGCCTTTTTTCTGAGCGACTTCTGCGATCTCTTCGGCCAAGGATGGGGCGGTGGTCGTCATATCCACCAAGATCGTCCCCACTTCTGCCCCGACCAGCATCCCTTCGGGTCCAAAGAAGACTTGCCGCACATCTTCAGGGAATCCGACGATCGAAAAAGCGACCTGACTTTGTGCTGCGACTTGTGCCGGTGTATCGGCCCAGATCGCTCCTGCGGCAAGCAAGGGTTCGGCTTTGGCCTTGGTTCGGCTGTGGATGATCATCGAATAGCCCGCATCCAAAAGATGCTGGCACATCCAACGCCCCATCACACCCGTACCGATCCAACCGATGCGCGTCTTCTCGGGTTCAACCATCTGCAACATGCCTACGCTCCTTGGTGCTGAGGACTTTTTGAAGGGACGCGCTCGTCTCGATACAAGCGCAAAACAAACCGACCCGCTGGATGTTCTTGAAGCGCCACCAGATCGGGGCGAAGATGTGCAGGGACTTCTTGTGCAGGAGGAAGAAACGTCCCGTAGTTTGGGGCCAACACAGCGGGAGCCACCAAAGCAGCAAAAGTCAGATCCGCCGCGCTCAAACGATCACCCACCAAATAACGCCGTCCATCCGAGAGTTTTTGTGCAACGTCGTCAAAGATCGCAAAAACACGCTCGCGATCTTTTTCGGCTTTGTCGCGACGGATATTCATGGCTTTGCGCATCACAGCCCGCATCATCGGGAAAAACAAGCTCCATCGCAACTGCGACCACCGATCCTGCGAGATGCCAAACAACCGCCCCACCATCTGCCCGTCAGGCAGCAAATGGAAGTACAACCAACGGCGCACCGCAGGCCCCAAACGCTTGTCAAAGTCCGAGGCCAACGCGATCACTTCTTCCCGCTGTTCGGGAGCTTCGGGATACAAGCGCAGCGCAGGTTCGACATAGGGGTCCAAAAACAAGAGGATCGCCGCCGAATCATCGACGACTGCGTGGGGCGTCACCAACACAGGCCGCGTGCGCCCTGCGCCAAATCTACGATTGACGATCGCGTGAAACGGCGGAAGATGCGCCTCTTCTTGAAATGACAGACCGCCGCGCTCCAAAGCCCACCGCGCTTTTTCGCAGTAGTGGCTTGGTCCGATGGTCAACAAACGCCAGCGTTCTCCTTGGGCTTGTTGCTTTTTTTCCATATCATCACGCTCCTTGTACGATCGAAGTGACGCAGTATCCGTCCGTGAAGTAAAAAAGTAGGGGCAGCCCCCCGTGGCTGCCCAACCACAGGGCTCTTTTTTGTGTACACGTCCCTCGGATATCGTAGATTGGGCCGTTTTCGTGGCGTTTTGAGTGGGCGAACGGAAGTTGGCGGACGGAAGGAAAAAGCCACCATGAAGAGGAGGGATGGTTCGCCTCAGAGACAAGAGGCCGTCATGAAGCAGGAACATCGGGGATCATACGACATCCTGAAGTCACGTGAGCGAAGGTATCGGAGCAGCCGCCCTTAGATGCCCGAAGACAGGGCCGTCGCAGCAGATCGCACCGAGATGCCGCGCACTTCTCTCGGCTCTCGTATCAATCGCCACCGCCGCCGGGTACATCGCCTTGATAGAGAGAGTCGAGCAGGTCTTGGTAGCGCTTCATCACGTTGTTGCGCTTGATGCTCATCTTGGGGGTCATCATATCGTTTTCGATCGTAAAGCCTTCGTCGAGCAAAGCCCATTTTTTGGGCCGTTCGTAGCCTTTGAATTCGGCGCTGTGCTTTTTCAACTCTTCGCCGATCAAAGCGTGTGTACGGGGATCTTTGTTGATCTCAGCCAAGGTCTCGCCCGGGACACCGTTTTGCTTGGCCCATGATTTGATGGCTGCTTCGTCGGGGTACACCAACACGACGTTGTAGAGCTTGTTAAAGCCATACAGGAAGACTTGGTCGATATAACCGCTGAGTTTGAGCAGTTCTTCGAGCGGCGAAGGCACCACATACTTGCCGTTTTCGAGCTTGTATTGTTCTTTGACACGGCCTGTGATCTTGATAAAGCCCTCAGGATCGATCGAACCCATATCACCTGTGCGAAAAGCGCGTTTGCCGTCCATATCGAAGATCACTTTGGCCGTATCTTCGGGGTGGTTGTGGTAGCCTTGCATAATGTTCGGCCCGACCACCACGATCTCCCCTTCTTGGCCTTGGGGTAGCTTTTTGCCTTCATCGTTGCAGATGTAGATCTGCACGCCCGGGATCGGCTTTCCGATCGTGCCGATTTTACGGGCTTGTGGCGAGTTGGCCGACGCGATCGGCGATGTCTCGGTCAAACCGTAGCCTTCAAACACCAAGATGCCCACGTTGTCGATGAACATCGCCACTTCACGAGAAAGTGCTGCGCCTCCCGAGAAAGCGTACTTGAGGCGGCCCCCAAAGCGCGCTTTGACCTTGGAAAACACCAGCTTGTCAAAAAACTTGTACTGTGCATCAAGGAATGCGCTTTTCTTGCCTTGTTCAGCCAATTGACGACGCTTTTCCGCAACCTTCAAACCTTTTGTAAACAGAAAACGTGCAACCGCCGAACCTGCCGCCATCTTCTTGTTGAGGCCATCGTAGATGCGGTTAAAGATGCGTGGGACCGCAAACAACAAGGTCGGTTTGACCTCGCCAAAGTTGTCCATCAACGTGGACACACTCTCGGCGATGCCCATCGATGCGCCGCAACTGAGAAGCACATGCAACTCCACCGTTTGACCAAACGAGTGCGCCCAAGGCAAAAAGCTCAAGCTGCGGTCGTTTTGATCCATCGGAAAGAAACCGTGTACTGCGTTGACGTTGGAGATGATGTTGCCGTGTGAGAGGATCACGCCTTTGGGTTTGCCCGTGGTTCCCGATGTGTAGATCAATCCCGCCGTTTCTTCTTCGGTGGGATAGATCGGTGGGACGGGAGAAGCCGCGCCTTTCTTCAAGTGCCCTGCGTACGAATAGGCCGCACTTTCGGGTGCTTCAAAGCTGACGATGTGCTGAAGACCCTTGATCTCTTGGAGAAAAGACTTGGTCTTTTCGTAGATCGCTTCTTTGGCCACGAGCAGCACCTTGGCCCCAGAGTCTTCGACGATATATTTCCAATCTTTCGGCAGTTGCGACTCATACATCGGTACATAGTGCGCAGCCAAACCATACGTTGCGTACGCTGCCACCGCCCATTCCACACGATTGTCCGCGATCACCGCAACCTTGTCACCGCGTTTCACCCCAAGCAAGGCCAACGCAGCACGAAATTTGTCCACATCTTGACCGAATTCTTCGTGGGTCATCCACTGATACGCGCCGTTTTTCTTGGTCCCAAACAACAAGTTCTTTGCGTACCGTTGGCGGGCTTTCACTTGCATATCCACAAGCGAAGAAAAATTCTCAGCCATCGCTCTCTCCTCAAATGTAACGAAAGACTGCTTGTGCCGACGCGTACGCCCGCTCCTGCGCAGCGCACACCCCTCAAACAGCAAAAATGTTTCTTATCAGCGCTGCAACCACCTAGGCAGCTATGCCCTCTCAAGCCCTTCTAGGGTCCCGAGATATCGCCCCTTTGTGGATGCGCATTGCAGGCTTAGCAGATGCCCATCCGAAAATCAAGCCATCGCCCTGCTTTTGTTTCAACGCCTACTGAAAATTCGCTTGACAACAGGAACCTCTGCGTTGTATCTCTGTCCCCCTAAAAATGCGTCGTTTGGATCACACGATCCTTGCCATCCACGCAAACACCCTTTGCACAACGCACACGACGCACACCAAATCGAGATCAGACTCCACATCTTAGACCTGTGGCGTTCTCCTCGTCACAAGGCCCTTTCATGTTTCGCGCAGGTTTCTTCTCTGCGGCTGGAGAATCGACCTACCTCAATCGCGAGATCATCCGTCAAGCCTTGCTGCTTCACCTTGCAAACACAAACTATCCTTTTGACTTTCTTGCGCAACATCGCGCAAAACGATTCTTTGGAGGTTCCCTCATGGCCCGTTATACCGGCCCCCGTGTAAAAAAGATGCGCAGCTTGGGCGTCAACCTGCCCGGCCTTTCTCGTAAATCCATGGACAAGCGTCCTTATCCCCCCGGTCAGCACGGCAAAGTCGGACGTCGTAAACTCACCGAATATGGCCGCCGTCTGCTCGAAAAGCAAAAACTCCGCGTCAACTATGGACTTACCGAACGCCAACTGCGCAACACCATGTCTGCCGCCAAAAGCAGCAAACTCGACACGGGTATCAAGCTGCTCGAACTCCTTGAGCGCCGCCTTGACAACGTCGTCTTCCGCGCTGGCTTCGCCGCCACCATCCCCGCTGCACGCCAGTTGATCAACCACGGGCACATCACCGTCAACGGACGTCGTGTGGATATCCCCTCTTACACCGTCAACCAAGGCGACCTTGTTCGCCCCCGCGAAAAGACCGCCAAAAAAGCCTTCGTCTTGGAAGCCGTCAAAAGCCCCTCGCTGATCCGCCCCAACTGGATGTCTTTCGATGAAGCCGAGATGACCGCCACCATCATGACCCTCCCCGACGGAGAAAGCGTGCCTTTCCCCATCGAGATCCAGTACGTCATCGAATTCTACGCCAAAAGCCTCTAAGCCCCTCCCACACCTCCACTTCCCCCCACATCTCCAAGCACAAAGGGCGCTTTCGGTCCAAAACCCTCCATGCCCCAAAACCACGCACACAACCCAAGCCTCTGGCTACGGCTCTTTCAAACACCCACCCTCTGGCTGTGGGGATTGGCCTTGTCTGTGGGCTACGTTGTTGGAGCCTACATCCCCGCAACGTGGACCGTTGAACAAGTCCCCTTGGATGTTCAACAAAAGCAGGAAAAGCTGTCTGACTCCGTCGAAGAAAAGTCGGTATCTCCGAGCGCAACTCGACCTACGCCCATAATGAAGCTATTTTACACCGTCGAAGGAAAGTCCGCCGCTCTCGAAAAGATCTTCTCTTATGACACTTCACCGCTTCATCCGCAAACGATCCTCGCCCACAACAAAGCAGGCACTTCACCCACCCTTCGCCAAGCCGTTGTCAAAAAAGACATCCTCGGACAAGGCTCCCCCACATCAAGCTATCTCCTCCAAAAAGCCCGTCGCCACTGGGGTTGGTGGTCTCTGCTGCCCGCAATCATCGCGATCCTGTTGTGCTGGATCACCCGTGAACCCATAACCGCCCTCTTTGGTGGAGTGCTTGCGGGCGTATGTTTGCTCGGTCGCCACAACATCACGGAGGCTGTGTCCGCGATGACGGCACAAAACACCGCTGGCGTGTTGCTGTTGTACTTGGTGCTGCTTGGTGGGTTGTTGGGACTGTGGTCTCGAACGGGTGCGGCACAGGCGTTTGCGGACTTGGTGGCACGAAGGTTTGTGCGTGGGCCGCGCAGCGCACGTTTGGTCGCGTGGGGTTTGGGCGTGCTGTTCTTTCAAGGCGGAACCATGAGCACCGTCTTGGTCGGAACCACCGTCAAACCCCTTGCGGATGCCCACAAGATCAGCCACGAAGAATTGTCCTACATCGTGGACTCAACCGCTTCTCCGATCGCCTGTTTACTGGCCTTTAACGCATGGCCGGGCTACGTCCAAGCCTTCCTTTTTGTACCCGGCATTGCTTGGCTTTCGACCGAAACCTTGCGCATCCAATTTTTCTTTCTGTGTATTCCTTTTTCTTTTTATGCGATCTTGGCCGTCATGGGGACCTTTTTACTGTGTATCGATCGGGCTCCATTTTTGGGGCGTCGGATGCACGCAGCGATCCGCCGCGCCCGAGAAACAGGGCAACTTGACGCGCCCGATGCCCAACCTCTCGCCGCCAAAGAACTCCACGCCAACCATGTCCCTTCGGGCTATACTCCCCATGTGATCGAGTTCTTCCTTCCTTTCGGCGTCTTGATCGGCATCGCGGTTGGAACCTTTTTGTGGATGGGAACACCGCAGATCCGTTGGGCTTTTGGAGCCGCTGTCTTGATCGCTTTTGTGACCACGATGCTTCGCGGGATGTCTTTGCGTTGCTTGATCGAGGGCTTTGGTGACGGACTCAAGGGCGTTGTGATGGGTTCCGTCATTCTGGTCTTGGCGATCACCCTTGGCGGCATCAGCAGCGAAGCGGGTGGCGGTATCTTTCTCGTCGAGCTGCTCGGCAAGACCGTTCCTTTTTGGGCCTTGCCTGTGATGCTTCAACTGATCACCATCGTGATCTCCTTTTCGACAGGCACAAGCTGGGGAACGTATGCCGTCACCTTCCCGCTCGCGATGCCCCTTGCTTGGGCTGTTGCACAATCGCAAGGACTCGCACACCCCCAATTCTTCATGATCTTGTGTTTTGCTGCCGTCATGAACGGCAGCGTCTTTGGCGATCAATGTTCTCCCATCTCCGACACCACCATCCTTAGCTCGATGTGTACGGGCTGCGACTTGATGGATCACGTCCGCACACAACTCCCGCAAGCCTCGGTCGCTGCGCTGCTTGCGGGCATCGGGTGGACTGCGTGCGCTTTTTTGGCTGTCTAGTCCCGTTAGAACTTACGCGGTTGGGCTGATTTTGTGGGTTTCACCCCACACCCCACCCTAGACTGTCGCCCCTTGACCCCGTTTTGGCGAAGAGATCGCAGGTTTTTCAAAACAACGACCCTCTCGCGAGAAGTGACCCGAACACGGCTTTTTTTGGCTACTGCGCAAGTCCTATCCCATTCAAGGAGCCTAAGAGATATGGCAAACAAAACATACGATTATCTAGTGCTTGGAGCAGGAAGCGGAGGTTTGGCTTCCGCACGACGTGCGGCTTCTTATGGCGCAAAGGTCGCGCTGTTTGAGGCCGATCAGATCGGCGGAACCTGTGTCAATCGCGGGTGTGTCCCCAAAAAAGTGATGTTCCACGCAGCCAGTCTGGCCGAAGATCTCCAAGATCTCCCCACCTACGGCTTTGAGATCGAACGCAAAGGCTTCGATTGGAAGGCGCTTGTCGAACGGCGCACTGCCTACATCCATCGCCTTCACGAGATCTACCACCGCAATATCAAACGCGAAGGCATCGATTACATCCAAGGATGGGCGCGTTTAGTCGGCCCACACACGGTCGAAGCCAATGGCGAATCCTACGAGGCCCCGCACATCCTTCTTCCGATGGGCGGACGGCCCGATATCCCCCGTGGGATCAAAGGCTCCGAACATGGCATCACCTCCGACGAATTCTTCAAACTCGACCGACTACCGCGTCGCGTGGCCGTCGTCGGTTCGGGCTATATCGCGGTCGAGATCGCTGGCATCCTACGCGCCCTTGGTTCCGACGTTTGCATATTTGTTCGCAGCGACCGCTTGCTGCGCTCGTTTGATGTCATGCTCCAAGAACGCCTACGCGACGAGATGATCGCCCAAGGTATCCACATCCACTTTAACTCCGCCATCGAATCCATCGAAGGCAAAGACGGCGAAGAACTCCATTTTTATTGCAGCAACGGACTTGTTCACAAAGGTTACGACTGTCTGCTGTGGGCTGTTGGCCGCGTCCCACTCACCCGCGATATCGGCCTCGAAGCCGCAGGCATCGAGATCACTCGCGAAGGCCATATCGTTGTCGATGCTTTCCAAAATACCACTGCCCAAGGGATCTATGCCCTCGGTGATGTGACTGAAAGCCCCGCCCTTACGCCACTTGCGATCGCTGCTGGACGTAAACTCGCTGACCGCCTCTTTGGTGGACACAACGACGCACGCCAACTCTACGATCAGATCCCCAGCGCGGTCTTTTCTCATCCCCCCATCGGAACCGTCGGTCTCACCGAACGCGAAGCCCGCTCTCGCTACGAAGACGTCAAGATCTACACCGCCCAATTCACCAACATGTTCTACGCTCTCGGCGACCACAAACCCAAAACCGCCATGAAGCTGATCGTCCACGGCAAAGATGAACACATCCTCGGCATCCATCTCATCGGACGCAACGCCGACGAGATCATCCAAGGCTTCGCTGTGGCCCTTCGCATGGGCGCTTGCAAAGCCGACCTTGACGCCACCCTCGCCATCCACCCCACCAGTGCCGAAGAACTCGTCACCTTGCGCTAATACAAGTACATCCGTACCAACGGGAACACACGAAACACAAACGCGGTTCCTGCCGCCCCCAACACCAACATCCAACACATCATCGGATGCCCGGGAAAAGCACCTTGCAACCACACCGTCAGCACACTTAGCCTCGACGCGGTCGCCAACACCACCGCCACCGCCACCCACTCGATCCCCTCAAAAACATCCGCAAACAAGATCAGCCCGCAAAATGTACCCATCAGCGCAGCCGCTCCCATGACCACCGCAAAGGTGAACCATCGGGATCGTTGATCCAAATGTTCTTGGTGCATCGCCTCTATATGCTCCTTTTCGTCCAAACCGCGCTGGGCCGAAAACCATCAACCCACACAATCGGGCACTTTAACCCGCAAACAACACAGACGCTGTCTTTTTGTTTTGTCGCGTTGCCCCACGCAAGATCCGCTTCCGTGCATCCAGCCAGCTAAACAAATCTTCTCCGCCACGTCAACATTCCCCTTCCCAAACCTCACGCTCACGGCCACCTTTCACCCTTCCGCCATCTTTGCTGCTTGCAAGCCCCGCCGTGCTCGTGCTACCAAAAGCAGCGAAATCGGCCCAAATGCCCCATCCTATCGCCCAAGAGAGGCCACCGATGACCACGCAGCGTTTTCTTTCCACCTTATCTGACGCCTTACGGCTGCTGCCTGTACCCTTGCTCGAACAAGCCGAGCGGCTCCAAGAACAAGCTGCAAACGCCCTGTTGAAACACCCCGATGCCGCACGACAACCTGCGGCCCTCTTGCGGATGTTGCTTTGCGCTGCGCGGCGTTGGTCCGCCCTTCAACAGATCCAACAAAGCCAAGCCACCCTCGCCCTCTCTGACGACCTCCAAGCGCGCATCACAGAACGCGCTCATCTGGGATTGATCGAACGACTCCAACGCTACTTCGCCGCCTACCCTCAAACAGAGAGCGCCTCAGCTTGGGCGGCAGCGTTCGATCTTTGGGATGCTTGCAACAAGATCGCATGGCGCGATGCACAGCTTTCGGTCGAAGCCCGCGACACACAACATCCTCGACTCGATCATTTTGCCGATCTGATCGGCGCTCAAGGCCCTTGCCATGAAGTCCCTGCTCACCGCTGGCTTGCGATCCGCCGAGGACAACAAGAAGGCGTCCTTGCGCTGCGATTCAAATGGCCCGAACCATCGCTACTTGAACAGATTCAGCTTTACCGCAAAGCCCTCAACGCCCCTGAAAGCCGCAGCGATGCCTCTTTGCTCCAAGAGCTTGTCTTGGATGCCCTTCCCATCGCCCTCGAACAGCAACTCCAAGAAAGCGCCCAACAACACACCTCCCTCCAATCCCAAAAAGAACTTCATCGATTGTTGACCGCTGCACCGCTCACCCAAGCACCCCTCGCCTCGCTTTCTCTCAGCCGTGAAGACCGACCCATCGCCCTGATCGTCCTCGATGGGCAATCTGCCCTTATCCACAGCGAAACCTTCCCGATCACCGCGCAAACTCCCCAACGCCTCAAGACGCTGCTCCAAGGCATCGCTCCTGCCGCCATCGCACTCCCCGTCCGCGCCCCCGCCATCCAAACCCTCAACGAGATCGCCAGTTCTCTCCACGGGATCGCCCCGATCCACCGCGTCCGTGAAGCCGCCCTTTCCACCGCACGCCAGCGCTGGATGGACCCCCCCCACCACCTACCCCGCGAGATCGCCAACGCACGCGCACAAGCCGAACGACTCCAAGATCCCTTCAAAGCATGGGATCGCATCGAACCGCTCCAGATCGGTCTGGCCGAATACACCGAACAGATCGACACCGCACGCCTCGAACAAGCCCTGCTCGATGAAAAGCAACTCGCACGACACGCCCTCACCTACAACACCGCCGAAGAAGAAACCCCTGAACGCGCCAGCTTCTCCCTCCAAGGCTCACTCAATCCCCTCGTTCGTTCCATCGCCGATCTGCGGCCCGGAATGACCCTCCAAGGCGTCGTTTCCCACACCACCGACTTCGGCGCATTCGTCCAACTCGGACTGCCCGAAGAAGGCATGATCCATGTTTCGGAACTCGCCGACCGTTTCATCAAACACCCCAACGAAGTCGTCCAAAGCGGACAACAGCTCCGTGTCCGTGTGCTTTCCGTTGAACCCGACAAAGCCCGCATCAGTCTCACCCTCAAAACACCCAAACCCAACGCTCCCGCTCCCGCAAAACAACGCAAAGCCGATAGCCTCAAAAAGCTCGAACAACTCTTCAAAAAATAGCAGCTTGTTCTTTTGTTTTTGGTTTTGTGGGGCGAGGTACCAAACCCCGCCATAGACCGATGGCCCCTTGACCCCATATCGGCGAAGAGAGCATCGTTCTTTCACTCAAACGACTCTGTCGCTTGACATGACCCGAACACGACTTTTTTGTTTAGACCGCAAATACGGCTTTTTTCTCTATCACGACATCTCTCAAAACAAAGAAAAAATCTTCTATGAAAACAAGGTATTTACTTGCCATCGAAAGCTCTTGTGACGAAACGGCGGCTGCTGTAATCGCCATCGCAGAAGACGGAGCTTTCGCCCTTCGCTCTAGTCTCGTCGCAAGCCAAGTCGATATACACGCCCGTTATGGCGGAGTGGTGCCTGAGATCGCAAGCCGCACCCATCTCGAAGTCGCCTTGCCCCTGATCCAAGATGCTTTGCGTGAAGCGCAGATCCAGCGCCAAGACCTCGCAGCCATCGCCGTGACACGCGGCCCCGGTCTGATCGGAGCTTTGCTCGTTGGACTCCAGATCGCCAAAGCCATCGCCTTTGCATGGAAACTCCCGCTAATCGGCGTCAATCACCTCGCAGGACACCTCGAAGCCGTCTTTCTCGAAGACCGCACCCCCACCTTTCCTTTTCTCGCCCTCTTGGTTTCGGGCGGACACACCACCCTTTATCGCGTCGATGAACACGGGCAATACAAACATCTCGGCGCAACCCGCGACGATGCCGCTGGCGAAGCCTTCGACAAAGCCGCCAAGATGCTCGGCCTCGGTTATCCGGGCGGTGTGCAGATCGATCGACTCGCGCAACAAGGCGATCCCTCCCGCTTCCCCTTCCCACGCTCCATGATGCGCCAAGATCAGGGCCTCGACTTTAGTTTCTCTGGACTCAAAACCGCCTGTCGCAACACCCTCGAAAAACTTGCCCTCCCACTCGAACCCTCCATCCTGTCGGACTTTTGTGCGTCCTACCAAGAGGCCATCGTCGACGCACTCTGGCAAAAAACCGCCCTCGCCCTTCAACTACAATCCCTCTCCTCCGTCGTCGTGACAGGTGGCGTTGCCGCCAACAGCCGCTTGCGCAGCCTCTTCCAAAACCAATGCCAAAAATACGGATACAGCTTGTTTTTGCCCTCTCGCCGCTTTTGCACCGACAACGCCGCCATGATCGCCGCTGCCGCTGTCCCTCCCTTCCTCCAAGCCCGATTTGACGACCTTTCCCTCAACGCTACAGGCAAGCTCCCCCTCGATCCCAGCGCCCTCCCTCGCGGACCTCGCCGACCTCCCCGCTCCACCCAAAACACATAACTTTCCTCTTCTTCCTCTTCTTCCTCTTCCTTCTTCCTCTTCTTCCTCTTCTTCCTCTTCTTCCTCTTCTTCCTCTTCTTCCTCTTCTTCCTCTTCTTCCTCTTCTTCCTCTTCTTCTTATTTCCGTGTTTTCCGTGCTTTCCGTGGACTCTTTTTGTGCGTACCTGTTTGAACCTTTTTCCTTTCGTTGCGTCCAAGGCCGCATCTTTCTCTTTTGCAAAGGATTTTCGCGCCATGCCTGTTTGTTTGCTCGTTTGAATGCCCACAGCCCTTTTCCCTCGATAGATCCGCGTATTTGCGGGCTTCTGTATTTCTCGCAGGAGAGAAGGTCTGTGTTTGTGCGATCGACCCAAGAGCCCATCGGACAGCCCGTCTATCGGCTCTCTACAAACGAGTCAACACATGCCACGCCATCGCTGCCACGCCAAAAAACAGCATCACGCGCTTTCTTCGCTGCGCACCAAACAACCTGAAAGCACCCAAGCCCAGCGCTTTCCCGTCCCCGCACAATCCGCCAAGATCGCAGCCGAACCCAGCCCGTCACAACGCATCCAAGGTCTCCGTCAGACAGTCGCCGATCACACGCTGCACCTCGGAACCCACGCTCGGCCCAATCCTCACAAACAAAAGCGTTCCCGCCATGCTTCTCGTGAAGCTGTCTTTGCGATGCTCCGCCAATCGAGCCTCCACGACACGAGCGAAGATGTCCGTGAGACGGCGATCTCGTTGATCGGTCGGCATTTTTCGCAAGATCGCGAGATCATCCCACTGTTGTTTTCAGCCCTCACGATCAACCGCCACACTCCGCGCAATCACCCGATCTATCGCCTCTTAGAAGATGCCTTGACCGCGACTTCTGCCCAAGGCCCAGCGATGCGCCGCGAAGCCTTGCTCCAAACCCACCTTCTCGCCAAACAACCGCCTTGGCACATCACACAGATCGATCTCCAACCCGCCGCAACACTACAAGCTGAAGAAGCCCTCGACGCTCTCGAACGCGACATCCCGACCGCATGGCTTTGGCGCATCCTTGAAGACGGACTCTGCGCCCCCACCGAAAACACCCTTGCTCATGCGATCCGTTTGCTTTGTGCGGCGATGTCTCGTTCTTCTGCATGGCTCGATCTCGATGCAGTCCAACAACACATCCAACGCCTTACGGCTCCGCTGCGCGAACCCTACGCGCTGCCGATCACACATTCATGGCAAGAACATCGCGCCCACCAACACCGCTATCTTTGCGCGTTGCTGTCGCTTGTGCTGCTACCCACAAGCTACACAACCCCTTTTGTCGGGGCTTTGCAAGCGATCTCCCGCTACAACCACAACACCGCAGAGCGCCCCTTCTACCTTTACGAACACGAACGCATCCAATTTTTCGCCATGCTCTGTTTGCTCCGCCTGCCCGAACAGATCGGCTTTGTCGAAACGTCTGTCGTCCAAAGCCTCCGAACCATCGGGCAAGGAGCCTCTCAAACACGCCACACCCACAACGTTCTTCAGCTTATCTCTCATCTTCCCCCTGAACATCCCGACATTGCGCGTTGGCTGCTTGCGCACCTGACCCACCCCTACGGGACTTTTGCGCTCCCCTCTCTGCCTCTTCTCGCACGCTACCCAACAGATACGCTCCAACGACTCACCGCCCCCTTGCAACAACACGAGAGCAAGCGCCTCGAAACGCTCTTACCGCACATCTTTTCACAAGACACCACAGACACGGGAAGCACAGCCTTTCGCTTGCTTTGCTGCTTGCCGACCCATCAAAACATCGAGTCTTGCTTGTCTTTGCTCTCGAACGCAGGAATCTCCCATGCACCCGCGATCTTGCACCACCTCTGCCACACGCCACCAGTCCCGCTTCAAACGATCTATCTGTTTGAGCGTTGGCGTTCGGCTTGCCTTTTCTCCTTGCAACGCAATCCGCCCACCCACCTCCGTGCTCGCGCCCTTCTCGTTCAATTGGGCGGCCTTATTCGCCAACATCAACGCCAACAAAACCTCACAACTCACCAACTTCTCCCTTGGCAACGCGATCTCGAAGAGGTACTTCTCACCTGATCCATCTGCAACGGATTTTTCGTGCTTGCCAAATCCGAGATCTCCGCTACACTTCGCTGCTTTTCAAGTCTTTTCACTGAGGTACAACGTATGTTCCAAGACCCCCGCAAGACCCTCCGCCAACATCATCTCAAGCCCAAGTACGATTGGGGGCAAAACTTCCTGATCTCCGCCGACAAAGTCGAACGGATGATCTCGATGCTTGGCACACAACCCGGAGATCGCGTTCTCGAACTCGGCGCAGGGACGGGTGTTTTAACCTACGCTCTCGCAGAAGCCTCCCCCCAAGCCTCGATCTTTGCGCTCGAACGGGACCGCGATCTCGTCGCACTGCTCGAACAGGAACTTGTCCCCGCATATCAACACGTTCAAGTGATCGCGGCGGATGCTGCAAGCTTTGCGCTCAGCGAACTCCCCGAAGGCGGACCCCTCCGCATCCTCGGCAACCTGCCCTACAACATCTCTTCTCCGATCCTCTTCCATCTCCTCGAACAGCGGCATCTTTGGACCCATGCCTTGCTCATGCTCCAAAAAGAAGTCGCCGAACGTCTCGCCGCCAAACCTGACAGCGGCAAAGATTACTCCGTTCTCTCCATCCGCTTTGGTATGTTTTGCGACGTCCTCAAAGTCCTCAACGTCCCCCGACGCTGCTTTCACCCACAGCCCCAAATCGACTCCGCCGTCGTCCGCATCCAAACCCTCCCACAACCGCGCTTTCCTCTCCACAGCGAAGACACCTTCGTCCGTACTGTCAAAGCCGTCTTCGCCAGTCGCCGTAAAACACTCCATAACACCCTACGTTCAGGCTTTTCTGAAATCTCCGTCGAAGCCATCGATGCCCTTCTCCACATCCTCCACATCGACCCCCAACGACGCGGCGAATCCCTCTCCCTCCAAGAATTCGCCCTCCTCAGCAACGCACTCCACGAACAACAGACCACACCATAACAACGGGAGACCCCGATGCGCCGAATGAAATCGATCGTCTTTGTACTTTGTCTGATCCCGCTCTTGCTGTTTGTGTACATCGCCGTTCTCTCGCGTATCGATCCCGAAAAAGATCCCCGCTACAGCCACTTCGATCTGCATTTCTCTCCGCCCCAAGAATCCGCCCTTTTCAAGCGCCTTCTCTACGAACAGCCACCTTTCCAATACCGACGCGATCTCCCCGAAGATCTCTCCTACGAACTCCGAACCACCAGCATCACCGACGGCAAGAAAGCACGCGATCCCAACGGCTGGTACGCCGATCTCGCAAAAGCCCACCGCATCTTATCCAAACACCGCCCCTACTACCCCACTGCCCTGCTTCTTCTCCAAGAAAAAGGCTGCTTTCCCCTCCCACCGCCCCAACCCCCACCCACACAAGGCACCGACAAACCCAAACCAAAAACCAACAAACCGAACCTACCGCGCCCCTCAATGCACCCCTTGCTCACAGCCCTCAAGATGATCAGTTCTCAAGCCCTCGCAGACGCACAAAGCGGCCATCCTGACCGTTCCGCTTCCCACCTCGCAGCAGCTCTCTCTTTGGTACTGCGCATCGAACAACAATGCCCAAACACCCTTGTATACGAGATGAGCCTTCTGATCTCGATGCAGATCCTCAGCGAAACAACTCCTTTTCTACTCAGCCAACCCACGCTTTCTCCCGCCTCACGCCAAATACTCCTACAAGCGATGAAACAACACGCCGTGCTTTCCCCACAAAGCCTTGCTCGCGTCTGGAAGGTCGAAAACCACAGCATCCAACAAGAAATCAAGGCCCTCCCCGAATTCCAAACAAACGGCCTCTCGTGGCCCGCGTGGCCTTTCTTAGACAAAAAACAATTCTTTTCTTGGCAAGACGAATCTTCTCGCCACAAGATCTGGCTCTCACTCTTGCCCCTTCCCTTCGATCCCCCACGCACCAAGTGGGACGATTTCTCCGACAAGTTACGCTCCTCCTCCAACGTCCGAACCGCCCTCAGCTACAACTCCGTTGGACGCATCCTTTTCTCCATCGCTTCGCCGTCCACCGTTCGATACGTCCACAAATGGCACCAACATCGGTGCCTTGCCAACTTCCACTTGGCTCGTGCGCTCCATCATGGCGGACACAACGGCCCTCTCCCCACCAATCCTCTCACGCAAAAACCATTCGACCTACAAAGCACCCGAATCTGCGGCGTCAAAACCACCGCCACCCCGAAAAACAACGCCCTACCCGCCGAAGACATCCTCCCTTCTCTGCCTGTGTACCCTTGGCCGACCTCGCCTCCCCCCATCCCACCAAAGACCACGACACCAACCCAAAAGCCCATCCTCCCAACACAAGCGCCCGCCCCCGCTGCCCCCCCCAAAAAAATCACAAACTTTTCTGATGCACACCGCGAACGGAACGCCCCGAAGGATCGGCCATTTTAGCGAAGGCTTCGTCCCAAGCGATGGCAACGGGGGTGCTACAAGCGATGCTTGGCCCTTCAGGGACGCAGCGGATCGCATCAGCGGTCGGATAATAGGCTTCAAACAAGCTGCGATAGAGATAGGCTTCTTTGGTTAGGGGGGTATTGAGCGGAAAGCGGAAGCGGGCATTTTCCATCATCTTGTCGGTGATCTCGCGTTCTGCATGAGCTTTGAGTCCATCGATCCAGCCGTATCCAACGCCATCAGAGAACTGTTCTTTTTGCCGCCAGAGAACTTCTTCGGGGAGATAACCGGCGAAGGCCTCGCGCAAGATCTGTTTTTCCATTTTTCCACCTGTCACCATCTTGGCGCTGGGATCGAGGTTCATGGCGATCTCAAGAAAGGCGAGATCCAAGAAGGGAACGCGGGTTTCGATGCCCCATGCAGCGGTGGATTTGTTGGCGCGCAGACAATCGTATTTGTAAAGCAGCTTGATCTTACGGACAGTTTCTTCAAAGAAGGCTTGGGCGTGGGGGGCTTTGTGAAAGTACAGATACCCACCAAATATCTCGTCCGCCCCTTCGCCGGAAAGCAACATCTTGATGCCCATGGATCGGATCTTTCGGGCCATCAGATACATGGGAGTCGAAGCGCGGATCGTGGTGACATCGAAGGTTTCGAGGTGATAGATCACATCGGCGATGGCGTCGATGCCTTCTTGAACGGTGAAATGGAAGGAGTGATGGATGGTCCCGATATGTGCGGCCACTTTGCGGGCGGCGGCAAGATCGGGCGAGCCTTCGAGTCCGATCGAAAAAGAGTGGATCTGTGGCCACCATGCAGGGCCTTGACCGTCATCTTCCACGCGATTCTTCGCAAAGCGCGAAGCGATGGCCGCGATCAACGAAGAGTCCAATCCGCCCGACAACAACACGCCATAAGGCACATCGCACATCAATTGCCGCCGCACCGCCTCTTCCAACCCTTCTCGCAAACGCACAAGATCCAGCGGCTGCTTCGGGGCTTCCACAGCATCCCACCACGGCGGTTGATAAAATCGCTCCAAACGATCGGTCTGGCTCCAGTACACGTGACCGGGTGGAAAGTCTTCGATCTGATTACAGATCCCGATCAATGCCTTCATCTCGGAAGCCACATAACGATTGCCTTCGGCATCCAACCCCCAATACAACGGGATGATCCCCACAGGATCACGCGCCACAAGATACGCCTCTTGCGAAGCATCATACAGCGCAAAGGCATAGATCCCATTCAACTTATTCAGAAAACCCGTACCTTCGCGCTTAAACAAGGGCAAGATGATCTCGCAGTCTGACTCGGTGCGAAACGCATAACTCGGATCCAACGCTCCACGCAGCAACTTGTGATTGTAGATCTCCCCATTGACGGCCAAGATCACTTGCTCGCTATCGTCCAGCAATGGCTGTGCGCCATGATCGATATCCACGATCGACAGCCGTTCATGCGCCAAGATCGCTTGGTCGCACGCATACACCCCGCTCCAGTCCGGCCCACGATGCCGCAACATCCGCGCTTGCTGCAAGATCTGTTTCCGCATCTCCGACACATTCTTGCCAAACACACATACGATTCCGCACATCCACAACAACCCTTTCTGCTCAAATGCGTGAGTCCTCAAACAAACAAGTCAATCCTACTTTGTTTCGCCTTTACAGCAAGGGGTTGTACGTGCAAAATAGCGCCGTCTGACCCCCGTTCACGCTGACCACAGAGGGAGCCAAGTATGCGCAATGAGGATAGAGAACGAGCCATCGTCGAGATCACGGGACGGCTCGTGGATGCCAAGATGGAAGCGGCCAAACAAGGAGGCGTCCCCATTATCGAGGTGATCAACGATACGATCTACCACGAACAACAACGCTTGCGAACCGACCGTAGCTCGCCAAACTACGACGACGACAAATCGTTTTGGCGAAAGATCCAGCGCGCCCTTCCCCGCGCAAGCGAGCGCGAGATCAAGCAGATGCTTCATCGAACCGTCGATCACTTCATCCGCGAGATCGCAGGAAACTTCAATCCTTATGTCTACCAAGCCTCTGTTCAACTCGTCCCTGTGGGCCTTGGCTTTTTGCTCAACGCGGTCTCTCCGTTTCGCCTGCTTCGACAACTCCCCCATCTGCCGTCGATCAACGATCACATGATGCTCACAGGGCGCATCGAATCCCTCCGAAAGCTCGACCGCAAGGGAACCATCGTCTTTGTTCCCACCCACTCTTCCAACATGGACTCCCCCGTGATCGGTTGGAGTATCTACGCAATGGGCCTTCCTCCCGCCACTTACGGCGCTGGATTGAACCTCTTTACCAATCCCCTGCTCAGTTTCTTTATGCACAACCTCGGTGCTTATCGCGTCGACCGCCGCAAAACCGCCCCTCTCTACAAAGATATCCTCAAAGAATACGCTACCGTCTCGATGGAATACGGCTACAACAACCTGTTCTTTCCGGGCGGAACACGTAGCCGCTCCAATATGCTCGAACGCAAACTCAAAAAAGGGCTGATGGGAACGGGGCTTCGCGCCTACATCAACAACCTCCGCAACAAAAAATCCCAACCCCGTGTCTTTTTTGTCCCTTGCACCATCAACTACCAACTCGTCCTCGAAGCCGAAACCCTGATCGACGACTTTCTCAAAGAGTCCGGAAAGTCCCGCTACATCATCGAAGACGACGAATCTTCCGACATCCGCAAGATCTACAACTTTGTCAGCAGCCTTGCGACGATGGACAGCCAGATCCGCCTTGTGGTCGGCCAAGCCCTCGATCCCTTCGGCAATCATGTGGACGATGAAGGCGAAAGCTACGACCGACGCGGACGACGCATCGAGATCGAACGCTACGTCATGCGCGACGGCGAACCCGTCGAAGACGCCCAACGCGACCACGAATACACCAACGAACTCGCCGAAAGCATCGGCAAAGAATTCGCCCGCGACAACATGATCATGGTCACGCATCTTGTCGCTCGTGCCGCCTTCTCCCTCTTAAAGCAGAAAAATCCCGACATGGATCTCTATCGCCTCCTTCACACAGGCGGCGATATCGAACTGCTCACCCACAAAGAACTCATGGCCGAGATCGAAGACCTTCAAACCCAACTCCAAACCCTCGAACAACGCGATGAACTCAAGATCGAACCCTCGATCAAAGAGCAAAGCGCCGAACGTCTCGCCGAACGCGCACTCAAACTCTTTCACAGCTACCACTCCGCCCCCGCGCTTACTCGACGTGGAGACCGCTACATCAGCGAAGATATGCGCTTGCTGTATTTTTACCAAAACCGCCTGCACGGTTATCCGCTCCAAAGCAAAGCCGCACACGCACGCGCTGCCTAACCACTTCGATGCAGGGGCCGCGCACGCACGCGCTGCCTAACCACTTCGACGCAGGGGCCGCGCACGCACGCGCTGCCTAACCACTTCGACGCAGGGGCCGCGCACGCACGCGCTGCCTAACCACCTCGATGCAGGGGCTGCCCCTGTGGCTGCCCAAGAATCGGGCTGCTACAGCAAATCGTGTCGCCCCTTACGATCACACATCTCTCAGATATCGTAGAACCACAGCCAACAAGGCGTCTTGCACGCCCAATTCATCTCGCGGAGAAAAAACCAAAATGAGCGAACAGGTCGCAGTGATCGGAGGAGGAAGCTGGGGTTGCGCCCTCGCCCATGTGATCGGCAGCAACGGCTTCCCCGTCACTCTCTACGTTCGGCGTGCCGAACAAGCCGAGGAGATCCGTACCCTTCACACCAATCAACGCTATCTCAAGGATTATCCGCTCTCTCACAATATCACCCCCACCATCCGCCTCCAAGATGCCGCTCCTTGCGGGATCATCGTGATGGTGGTCCCTTCCAAAGGCTTCCGCGAAACCGCCCGTGAGATGGGCGACTTCCTCAAGCCCGATCAGATCTTGCTCAGCGCCACCAAAGGCATTGAACCCGGAACCCACCTCCGCATGAGCGAGATCCTCAAAGCAGAAACCGCCTGCCTCAAAGTCGGTGCCATCTCCGGACCCAACCTCGCCCTCGAAGTCATGGCAGGCCATCCCACCGCCACCATCGTCGCCTCCCGCTACAACGAAGTCGTGGCCGCTGGAATGCAGATCCTCAACTCCACCACCTTCCGCGCCTACGGAAGCCAAGATATCGTCGGCGTCGAACTCGCTGGCGCTCTCAAAAACGTCATGGCCCTTGCTGCGGGCATTGTCACAGGCATCGGTTATGGGGCCAATACCCGCTCTTTCTTGATTAGTCGCGGTCTTTCCGAACTGATCCGCATGGGCAACCATTACAACGTCGATCCCATGACCCTCAGCGGTCTTGCGGGTGTCGGCGACTTGATCGTCACTTGCAATAGCGAGCAAAGTCGGAACTTTCAAGTCGGTAAACGCCTCGGCCAAGGCGAATCCCTCAACGATATCCTTGGCTCCATGCAACAAGTCGCCGAAGGCATCCGCACCACACAAAGCGCCTACGAACTCGCCAAAGCCTTCCGCGAACCCTTCCCCATCATCGAGATCATGTACAAGCTGCTCTACCAAGGCATGAGCGTTCAAGAAGCCAAACTCTTACTACTTGGTCGTCCAATGCACTACGAACACGAACCCGAACGCGTCGTCCCCAAACGCGAAACCCCAAAGTCCCTTCCATTCGCCTGATCAGTCCCTTTTTTTCTCTCGGAGCTGATCGGTGGGGGAGCGTTTGTAGTCCTCAACCAACCCTGATCCATCCCTTTTTCCCCTCGGAGCCATCGACGATGTTTCGCGAGCTTCTCCAACAGATCCTGACTTCGCGCAGAAAGCCCGGCTTTCCGCTGGTACGCTACGATCACCGCATCCTTCCCAACGAATTTCGCGGGATCATCGTCACCTCCGATATCGACAAAACTTATCTTGATACCCGCTTTCATTCCTTGCGCGACCTCGTCCGAACCGCCCTCGAACCCGCCGAATCCAAGCGCAGCCTCCCCGGCATGGGTCCGCTCTTGCGTGGCTTTCAACAAGGCCCTCATCCCCACGCTCCCCCCACACCTCTCTATTTTATCTCCGCAAGCCCCCCCTTGATGCACGATGTCCTCCTCGAAAAAATGCAGATCGATGGCATCCAACCCGATGGCATCGTCCTCAAAGATCCTCTTCGCCTTGTCCGACGCGGTCGTTGGCAACACCTCCGCCACCACATCCTCTACAAACTCACCGCGCTTCTTCTCAATCGCCACGCCCGACCCACCGAGGCCCACATCCAAGAGATCCTCATCGGTGACGACTCCGAAACCGATGCCGAAACCTACCTCCTCTACCAACGCCTGCTCCTCGATCAAGTGCCCGACGAAGAACTCCAACAACTCCTCCAACGCCTCGAAGCCACCCCCTCCGAAGCCGCTTTTTTGCGCGCACTCCTCGAACGCAAAGACCATAGCCGTGTCGCACGCATCTACATCCACCGCACCACACAACGCCCCCTTGATACACTCCCACCTCACCAACGCCACCAGATGATCGCCGCGCTCGATAGCTTTCAAATCGCTGCCGATGCCTTCCTCGAAGGCTGGCTCGCCTCCTCCGCCCTTTGCGATGTCGCCCTTGCTTTCGGCCCGCTCTCCCTCCATGCCTCCGCCCAAGACGCCCAACAACGCGCCCTCTTTACCCCCGAACAATTCTCGCGCCTCAACGAAGCCCTCCCCCACGATAACCGCTTTCAACCCTGAGCCATCCGCCGCACAACATCTTTCCCTGATAACCCATCTTTTTGCCTAAAAGCTTGGTATCGGGGGGCGCTGCCCCATACGCGCTAGGGAGCCAGCCCTATCGACCGATGTTTGGGTCGAGGGCGGTAGTTGTCAAGAAAGTTGTCGCCTAGACACTACGTTTGTTCAGACTCTTTTTTGGGGGGTGGGTTCAAAACCACCGAGCCAACAGGTTGAAAGTTCCTGATCGGTTTGGCCCATCGTTCGGGATGTTTCTCTCGTGCTGCTTCGTACACTTTCTTTCTATGAGCCAGTATTTCTCGATCTTTTCCTTCGTGCCGCTGTTCGGGCGTCACGTAGCCTATTCCTGAATGCCGATGCTCCGTGTTGTACCAACGCACAAACCGCAACGCCCACTCTCGCGCCTCTTCTATCCGCGTGAATCCTTTCTCTGGATATTCCGGACGGTACTTGCATGTCCGAAACACCAACTCACTGAAAGCGTTGTCGTTGCTCACTCTGGGCCGACTATGCGAGCGTTCTACACCCAACGACTCCAACAGTCCGCTCAAATGCGACCCTTTTTGCGGACTCCCGTTGTCGGCGTGAAGTACGCGCAACGTTCCTGCGCATTTTTCCGACCAGACCGCTTTCCGCACCACGTCTTCCGCATACTCACTGCTCTCTCTGTCGTATACTTCCCAACCTACGATCTTTCGGCTGTAGAGGTCGAGCAACAGGTACAAGTAGAAGAACAAACCCCGCACGGGACCCGGAAGCCACGTGATATCCCACGTCCATACTTCGCATGGACCGCTCGCTTCGTGTGTTTTCGCCTCTCCTCGTTTTTGTGGCCACGCCGCCCGTCCTCGCGGATGCACTGCGTCTTCTTCTCGTAGGATTCGATAAAACGTCGCTTCTGACGCCAAATACACCCCTTCGTCCGCTAGTCGTGGCACGATCTGACTCGGAGGCATCGAAGAATACGTTGGGCTGTTGCACACCGCAAGCACTTGTTCTCTTTCCTCTTCTCGCAATTTGTTCGCTGGCACCGGACGTTTCGCGTTGGGCCTTTTGTCTTCCTGCACTTCCTCTCCACGCACCCAGCGCGGCCACGTTCTCTTTGAGATACCCAACACTTCGCAACAAGGCTCCAAGCGCGCTCCGCTTTTTCGGGCTTCTTCTACCCATTCTGCCACTTGACGCCGCTTTTCCAAGGGAATCATTCTTCCTCTCCGTCCCTCCAAAGCGTGTCCACTTTTTTTTTCAGCACCAACAAGGCCGCTGCTTCGCACTTTTTTTTTCAGCACCAACAAGGCCGCTGCTTCGGCCAATGCCTTCTCTTTTCGCGTCAACTCTTTTTGCAACCGTTGGGTTTCTTTCTGCTGTTCTTTGACTTGCTGTTTGAGTTGTCTCTCTTGGGCTTCTCGCCAATCATTGCTGACTCTAACGGATTTTGTGTAAGGTGACAAAAGTAGAAAGAGAGGGTACCCTAGACCCTGCATACCCAAACAATGGGAGGTCTAGGATGTACCCTCAAGTGCAAGGTAAAACAATCGTGCTTCCTTTGGCAAGCCCCG
>JAKLKB010000132.1 GCA_023150835.1 Myxococcota bacterium
CATGAGCCCACGCACTTGCTTCTCCAACCGCTCCCTTAGCGCTTTCTCCAATCCTACGATTCGCCGCTCTCGCTCCGCATCTTTCTGCCGCATCTCCCCTTCCAAACGCGACATCCGACGGCTCAACGCTTGTCGCTCCTCCTCGGCTCGACCCTTGAGCTGTCCTTCCAAACGCAACATCCGACGGTTCAACGCTTGTCGCTCCTGCTCGACTCGACCCTTGAGCTGTCCTTCCAAACGCAACATCCGACGGTTCAATGCTTGCTCTTGCTTCTCTGCCGCCTCCTTTAGCGCCTTCGCGAGCTGCTTGAATCGCTCCTCTTGTCCTCGTTCCGCTCGCATCTGCCGCTCGTCTTGATCCACCTGACTACTTTTCAGACGCTCCACCTCGCCCTTTAGCTTCCGAATCTCCTTCACCAAGTCCGCATCCGCCTTACCTTCACACACGCACCACTGCAAGCCCACCACCAAACCCACCAAGACACCCTGCCATCGTCGTTTCATCGACATCATCTCCTTCTTTGTGGATAGGAGTTACGCAGTTGAAAAGAGAAGCCTCGGAACATCACCCCGTTGTAGGGGCGGTTCGCGAACCGCCCAAGGCCACATACCGGTCTATTTCGTATCGAACTGCGTAAGCCCTCTATGGAATCACCAAGAAAAACATCCGCCAAATGTGTGTTTCCATCATGTAGGATCGGTTCGTGAACCGCCCGCATAAATCCGTCGAATATGTGTTCGCATCGTGGGGCGATTTGTATATCCCCCCCACACATGGTGGTTTGTACACCACACACGGCGTTTTGTACATCGCCCACACAACATCGGGGATTTTCACAACGGGAGCACAACAACGGGAGCACATAGACCAAAACGGCATGAGTTGGATCAAATGTTCGCGAAACGCCCCTATGATGGGTTGATTTCTCTGCACACCCTCTGCGATGGCATCCACCACCGACATCCTCAACCGTCCCCCTCTTACGCCCCTGCCCAACTCCAAAAATGTGGGGGATGGATGGTTTGCTGCGCAACACGCGCAACACTTCACTTTGTTTTCTTGCCGCCTTTTACGAAGCGTGAGACTCCCTATGGTCGTCTTCGGTGGGCATCTTTTACGGACGCTGCGTATTGATGGGAGCGATGCTCAAGACAAACGGAGTTGATACAATAGCGGAGTCCGGTGGGTTTGGGGCCATCATCGAAGACGTGACCCAAGTGTGCGTTGCAGCGGGCGCAAACGACTTCTTTACGGATCATGCCGTGGGAGGAATCGATATTTTCTCGGACAGCGTGTTTGTCGTACACATCATAAAAACTGGGCCATCCTGTGCCTGAATTAAACTTGGTCTTGCTATCGAAGAGAAGATGTCCGCAGCTTGAGCAGACAAAGACGCCCTTTTCTTTGTTGTGGAGATGTTTTCCTGTGAAGGGTCGTTCGGTTCCGGCTTTTCGGCAAACATAGAACGGCAAGGGGCTCAAATGTTTTTTCCAATAATGATCAGGCTTTTTCTTCCACGGCGTACGAGCGATCTGTTGCGGTGTCATTCCTTTGAGATGTTCGAGTCCTTGGTTTGTAGGAGAGGGAGCTTTTGGATCGCCAGCCCACGACAAAGGACTGCGCCAACCGCTCCGAAGAGACCCGACAGATAGCAACAAAGCCACCACACCACACCACGAGACGAGACGCCACAAATTACGCGAATCCATACATCAACTCCTTCGTGATACGAAAATCGCCCGTTGTGTGATCAGATGGTGTAGGGGCGGTTGGCGAACCGCCCGTCTATCGGGATATTGGGGATCGAACGGACATCATCACACAACAGGATTTCGTATGAGAGAAACAAGAAAGGCCCTTTTGGGATGAACGGAAACAACATCGGGGTTCCGCGATGGAAAAAAAGCCGTGTTCGCGCCCGATCAAGCGGCATTGTGGTTTGTAAAAAAAACGCACGACCACGCCGTCGATACGGGGGCCAAGGGGGCTGCGCTCCCTTGCGGGGCATGGGGCAGAGCCCCATACGCGCCTTGTTAAGGTGGAAACCTCGTAGAGTCGGTCTTGATCGCCTTTTTTTTTCTCCCCCCCCTCAATCCCCCCGTGAACGGGGGGAAGTTGGAACGGGCAGCGTCTGCGTCTCGTGCATACAGCGTGCGTCATGAAAAAACAAAATCCCCGATGCTTCCGACTTTCGCTCCCTCCCCCGTGAACAGGGGAGGGCGGGGTGGGGGGCTTTCCTCCGCTTCACAAGGCGCGTATGGGGCAGAGCCCCACAAACACGAACCGCGAAACTCAGACAACAGACGTTGTGTGGCTTGATACATTACGCTAGGGATTTTTTTTGCGTTCGATGCGCAGGACATCTTGGATGGTGGCCCAAACAGCGCCAGCGTCGGAGTGGACGTCATCCCAACGCCCCGAAAAACGCCCACAAAAAGAAGATTTCAGAACTTCGGCCAACACACGGGATTGGCGATCCTGAAACAACGGATGCTTGAGATAAATACACGCTTCTTCGGTGGCGCGAACCGAAAGGTTCATACTGAGTTCTGCCGAGCGACGGACACGGTTGGCGATCTCGACGATCTGTCGGACGACTTCGGATTCGACTTCGGGATGCCGCTCAAACAAAAGTTTCTCTTCCTCTTGGGCGGGCATATAATCCATCTGTAGCGGAGCAAAACGATCAAGTTGCGCAGCGTCGATGCCGAAGGTACCGGAGAATTCGTTTCCTCGGTTGACGGCTGCGATGAACTGGACGTTGTCGGGGATCGAGAGGAAGGCATTGTTGATCGGGTGGTAGATGCGGCGAGTGGTGTCGAGGGCGGGCATCAGGGCGTTTCGTGCGCTTTCTTGGCAACGGTTGAATTCATCGAGAAAGATCAAGAAGCGCTGTTGGGGTTGTTCGTGGGCTTCCTCAAGGGCGCGTAAAAAGTCCGTTTTCAGAAAGTCTGTGACGGGTTGTCCTTGTTCGGTGGCGCGAACTTGGATCGTGGCCAAAAAGTCGGTCGCCTCGATCACAGCGCTGCAATTAAAGAACACAAAACGCATCCCGAGGGCTTTGGCGATCGCCCTTGCCACCGAGGTTTTCCCGCTCCCTTGTGGACCATCAAGCAAGATATTGAGTCCACTTTCGAGCAATATCTGGAGTTTGGTCGAGATCACAGGGTCGAGGTAGACGCCCTCTAATTTGAACGAAAGCAAGCGAACAAATTCAACTTCGATGGTTCCGTGATTCGGATTTTTGTGCTTTTTGATCTGCTTGATCCGCACAAGACACGGTATCCCGGGGCGGATGCGCTCATCATCGCAAAGAATGACCTTGGGAGCGCGTTTGCCATCGAGATGCGTCGCCCGATAGCGAAACCCCGATTCTTCCACAGGATTGCTCCAAAACGTCGCTTCCATCGTGGCGTTCAGATGGATCTCTTCGATGGCCCATTTTTCGGACATCTCGATGCGCGTCCCCCCCTAACGCTTTTTGCCCAAACAATCCAACGCGATATCCTCCGCTTCTTGCAAGAACTCAGCGTCAGGAAGATGCGAAACAGCGGCCACCGCACTTTCGAGCTGCTGACGATCACGCACACCACAAAGCGCGGTCGAGACTTGGGCAAAACGCAGCACATATCCAAGGGCGATCTCAAGGCCGCTGTGTCCGTGTTTTTGGAGCAAAGGCCGCAAGGCAGCCATCGCCTTGTATTTGAGACTGCGATCGGCTTGTTTCCACCACGACGCATGCGAACGGATATCGCTTGAATCGAAACCACTCGTCTTTTCGCGCTCTGCGGTCACTCGCCCCGTCAAGACGCCTTTATCGAGTGTGCCGTAGCTCATAAAGCCCATCCCATGCTCATCCACGAGCGGAAACAGAACGTCTCGTGCGTATCCATCGAACAGATTGAACGAGCCTTGCAAGACATCTACGCGATCGATCTCCATCGCCCGAGCGATCTCTTCGGGAGAGGTGTTGGAAAGACCGATCGATCGGATCTTTTGCTCTTGACGGGCTTTGGCGAGAACTTCCATCGTTCGACGGATATCGACGTTTGGATCAGGCCAATGCACAAAATACAAGTCGATGTAATCCGTTTGAAGATCGCGCAAAGATTGATGCAACATCTCTTGGGTTTTTTTGGGGCTGTTGTCGATCCCAACGCGCTGATCACGATCCCACGTAACGCCACACTTCGACACCAAAAAAACTTTTTCACGCTTCCCCACAAAGGCTTTTCCGATGCGTTGTTCAGAAAGACCGAAGCCGTAGATCGGAGCCGTATCAAAAAGATTGATCCCCAAATCAAGCGCTGCACGCAAAAGATCGAGTGCAGCTTGTTCTTGGATCTCTCCAAAGCCGTAACCTTTGCCTTCACCGCTCACGGCTGCACCACCAAAGCCAAGAACGGATACTTCGGCATCCAAACCGCCCATCCGTCGGTATCGCATGAGCACGTCCCTCAAGGTTGTTTGTTGTGTTGGGATTCGTAGAAGGCCATCGCTTCTTTGTAACGCTCGTTGATCGAAAGAGCAAACTTCCAAAAGTAGTCAAAGGCCGAGATCAACGAGAAGAACAAGCTCAAAAACAACAACACAAGGCCGACTTGGTGAAAGGAAACCTCGATCGAAGCAAGGCCAAGAAAATCAATGCGATAGGTGTAGTGGATCAACAAACCAAAGATGGCGAGCATCTGAAAAGCTGTTTTGTGTTTACCAAGAGAAGACGCAGCGATCACCAAGCCTTCGCTTGCAGCGATGCCTCGTAGTCCCGTGATCGCAAACTCCCGTGAAAGTAGGACGATCACCACCCAACTCGGCACGCGGCCCATCGGAACCATGATGATCAAGGTGGCGGCCACGATCAGTTTGTCTGCGAGCGGATCGATCAACTTGCCGAGGATGGTGATCTGGTTGAGTTTTCGGGCAAGGTAGCCGTCCAAGAAGTCGGTCACACAAGCCGCAGCAAAGATACAAGCCGCATAAAAGCTATACAGGCGGCTGTCACGTTCCAAAACAAACAACACCAAGGGGATCATCAGGATGCGGATGTAAGTCAGGACATTGGGGATCGCGTACAGCTCGCGACGAAAGTTCGTGGGCGGAGTCAGCGGTTTTCGCTTGCGGCGTTCGCGTTTTTCTCGACGAGCGCGTGTCCACCAACGCTTTTTGACTTTCCCAACCACGACAGCGAGGTCCGAAGGCGTTGGGTTGGAAGCAGTCGCAGAAGTCGCCGACGTGTCGCCCTTTGTTGGAGGGATAGCCGTAGACATACGAGATCTCCTTAGCACTTGCGAACGAGGATGCCGCCCTCGCCTTCAAACTCGACAAACGCCACGGTCGGTCGATCAGGCAACGCAAGGGCTTTTTCGTGGACGATGCGAGGCACCAACGCCCCAACCCACCCGACCAGTCGATCATAGGCCACGCGCACACGTTGCCCTGCTTTGATATGAAAGCCGCGCAGCGGGGCTTTGCTCACGACCAAAACCGTCCCTTCGCCCCACAGATTATCGAGAGGCATATCGGGAACTTCGTTGGAGGGCGAGGGCACACGGCCATTTTCCCACGAGATCTGCGGGCCAAAAGCAAGGACACTGCCTTCGCAAAAGTAGGCAGCCAAGGGATCGGCGATCTGCATCATCGTCAGATGTTTTGCCTTCTCCACAAAAAGCCGCAACGTGCCGCGTCCTTCGATGCAAGCCATCGGATCTTCGGGCGGACCAAAGATCTGCTCGATCGGTTTGCCTTGGAAACGCTTTGATTCCCACCGTGTCTCCAGCGAACCTGTGATCGAGATCAGCCCTGAAAGGCGGCTAAACACCTGACTTTCGCAATGGATCTCCAAGACATCGGCTTCCCGAGACCAAAAGGTCGGTGGTTCGGCCTCGTCGTCCACTTCCCACCACGTATCCGCAAGCCCCAAGACTTCGTCGATCGCGCTGTAGTCATAATCCGCCAAATCCGCAGGTGCAGGCGGAGGGGTGGGTTGTTGTGGAGAAAAGATATCGCCCAGATCGCCCATCGAAGCGTCTTCTTGGAGCAAGAAAGGCACATCTTCGGAAGGTGGTGGCTCGGTGTCCCGACGGCCACGACCGTTTTGCTCGGGCGGCAACACCACCACAGGCCACGACTCGTCTTGCACTTCGATCACAGAGGCCACAGGGAACGTTTTGACGGGTTCGGTCGGACGGGCGCTGTGTTCGGGTTCGTGGTTCGACAACAACAACAACGGAGCCGCACCGTCACTCTCGCTTGCCGAGAAAGCATCCGAAGACGAGATCGCCCGTTGTTCGGGGCTGGTCATGGCTCCCTGCAAGGGCAAGATCGAACCATCCAACCCCACAGCAAGCTCATCTTCGACTACAGAAGCAGGAGCCGCAACAGGCTTGGAAAGCTCGATCGGAGCCAACAACACGGGTTGTTCTTCGATCTTGCGCGCCATTCGTGCGGCCATCTCGGTCTGTCCTGCCGTCTCAAAGTGCTCGTGCGCCTTGCGGTAGTCTTCCAAGCGTGCGTACACCAACCCCAAGGAGCTATGGACTTTTTTGTCTGCGGGGCTAAACTCCAATGCCTTTTCGAGTAGCTTACGCGCTGCTTGCACCCGTTGTTGTTGAAGGTACAACATCGAAAGATTGACATACAGTGCCGATTCCATCGGGACTTCATCGATCAATTCACCATATAAATTCTCGGATTCTTCAAGGCGTCCTGTTTTGTAGTATGTCAGCGCCAAAAGAGTCCGCACAGCGACGTGTTCCTCGTCCAATGCGCGGGCCTTTTCCAACACGCCCCGCGCCTCTTCCGCTTTTTGCTGCTCCAACAGGTTCTTGGCTTGGATCAGTAAGTCGACGACTTGGGATTCTTGTTGCGTTCCCAATGCTCCTTGTCCGCTCGCCATCTTCGCTCCTACATCGTCAGACCCTGTACGGGTCTGTTCTACACATCCTTCACGCGCTTTTGTACCGGCGTCATTTGTCCAACCGCATCGTGCTGGCGTCTTTGTCCAACTGCACTCGCCAAAGGCTGCGAAGTCAAAAAGATTCTACCTCTTAGCGAAAACAGGCCCCCTTGTCAACGCCACGCCTCCCAACACCCCACAAACAAACGCCCCACAAGACCTGCCTCACCTCTCCCCACAAAACGCCCCCCAAATCGCGATGAATCCAAATTCATCTTGACGTGTGCTTCGGTGTGCCGTTATGATGGCGCACGCAAAGGAACAAAAACATCCTTCTTTACAGCAACTTAGGGATTATTCCTCGCAACCAGACACAGGAGCCAACGATGCCATCGATCGAATTTAGCGCAGACAAACGCGATATCTTTTTTACGCTCTTTGAACAGATCGGCGTCAAAGAAGTGCTTTCCGCAGAAGCCTTCCAACATCTCGACGAAGAAACCCTCCAGATGACCCTCGAAGAAGGAATCCGCTTTGCCACGGAAGTTCTCGGCCCGCACAACCGCGTGTGGGATGTGGATGGCGCACACCACAAAGAAGGTCGTGTTCGCCTGCCTGCTTCTTTTCACAAGGTGTACAAGCAATACATCGAAAATGGCTGGAATGGTCTGATCGCCAACCCAGAATATGGAGGACAAGGATTTCCCGAACTGTTCGGCGTCGCCGTCAAAGAAGTCCACACAGGGGCCAACACCTCGTTTTCTCTGTTGCCGATGCTCACCAACGGAACAAGCCATCTGATCGAAGCCTTCGGCACCGAAGAGATGAAGAAGACCTACTGCGAAAAGATGTACACGGGTGTCTGGGGTGGAACGATGTGCTTGACCGAGCCGCAAGCAGGAAGCGATGTTGGCGCACTCAAGACCACCGCTGTCCCCCAAGGCGATCACTACTTGATTAAAGGCACCAAGATATTCATCACTTGCGGCGATCAAGACGCCACCGAAAATATCGTCCACGCGGTGCTTGCGCGGCTTCCCAACGCCCCCCAAGGCAGCAAGGGCATCAGCCTTTTTCTTGTGCCCACCCGCTTCGTCAACCCTGACGGCAGTCTAGGCGCACACAATGATCTTGAATGCGCACGCATCGAAGAAAAGATGGGCATACACGGCTCGCCGACGTGCGTGATGAATTTTGGCGAAAATGACCAATGCAAGGGCTGGTTGCTTGGTGAAGCCAACCAAGGCATGGCTTGTATGTTTCAGATGATGAACGAAGCCCGCCTTGGTGTCGGTGTCCAAGGGCTTGCAAGCGGTGCAGCCGCCTATTTGAGCGCTCTTGGTTATGCGATCCAACGCCGCCAAGGGGCCGATCCCAAGAACTTCAAAGATCCAAACGCCCCTCGCGCCGAGATCATCAAACACCCAGATATCCGCCGAATGCTGTTGACCATGAAAGCCTACGTCGAAGGCATCCGCAGCACGATCTACCACACGGGCCTTTACATCGACCTGTCCAAAAATCACAAAGACCCCGAACAACGGAAGTTTTATCATCTGCTCGTCGAGCTGTTGACCCCGATCTGCAAAGCCTACGGCAGCGACATGGGCTTCAAAGTCTGCGATATGGCTGTCCAAACATACGGTGGCTACGGCTACACCCAAGACTACCCTGTCGAACAATACTTGCGCGACGTAAAGATCGCCGCCATCTACGAAGGAACCAACGGGATCCAAGCCATCGACCTGCTTTCTCGAAAGCTCGGAACGCTCGATGGTTTGCGCTTTACCACATGGATGACTCTGGTGGATAAAACGCTTGCTCCGCTCTCCAACCATCCGCTGCAAGGGCTTGTTGCACAAGTCAAAGCAGCCCAAAAGCAATTGCAAGAAAGCACGCTCGTGCTTCAACAACAGATGCGCAAAGGCAACCTTAACCACGGCCTGCTTAACGCGACCACTTATCTTGAGATGTTTGGGAACTTCTGCGCGGCGTTTTACCTGACCCATGCAGCGACGATCGCGCACGACCAACTTCAAAAACACATCGAAAAAGCCCACGCCACCACCCCCGAAGCCCTTCAAGATCTCTTGCGCAAAAACAACGAAGCGGCCTTTTATCACGCCAAGATCTGCACAGCCCGCTTCTTTAACGACCGTCTGCTCACCAACAACCACGCGATCGCCGCAACTATCCTATCCACCGACGACTCCGCCATCGACATCCTGTTCGCCGATGAGCAAGAGATCCATTCCTGATCAGACTCCGTATGCGTGGAGGAACGGACATGCGGCTACCCGCTCTCGAAGCTTATCCCATCGGCGAAGTGCTTGAATGCAAGCCGATCGTGGTGGGTTTGATTCATCAAACGTATCGGATCGCTTGTAGAGAAGGTGCTTATAGCTTGCAGGGACTTCACCCCAAACTTGCAAGTGACGGGATCATGGCCGATTACGAGGTCGTGAATCGTGCGCTGATCGAGCGCGGCTTGCCTGTTCCTCGGCTGGTGTGGACACGCGAGAACCAAAGCTTCTACCAAGACGAGACGGGGAAACGCTGGCGATTGACCACTTGGCTTGAAGGACGATGTGTCGAAGCTCCTCAGCACGACGAGATGGTACGTAGTGCCGCTGCTTTGTTGGGCCGATTTCACGCAAAGATGGCTGACTTCGACTACACCTTCCGATCCACCCACCCGCTTCACAAGACCGAACACCACCTTGCACGCCTCCAAGAAGCAGCCCACACGTTTCAAGGTTCGCCGCTGTGGTCGGATATCGCAGAGATCGCCACACAAGTCCAAGCCGATATCCCCTCCTTGCTGTTGCCCCCTGAACTCCCACGTGGCGTTGTTCACGGTGATCCCAAGATCTCCAACCTGCTCTTTGATGCGGACGATCACGCCATCGCCTTGATCGATCTTGATACATGCAACCGCCACAGCGTCCTTGTCGATGTCGGTGATGCGGTGCGTTCGTGGTGTCGCCAAGGCAGCGAAGATCGCGTTCAGCCTTTTTCACTCGAACGCTTCCAAGCGCTGATCGAAGGATACGCTTCGACCTATTCTTCGCTGTCTTCGGCAGAACGGGACTTTTTGCCGCACGCAGGCCGCCTGATCACCCTCGAACTGACCGCTCGCTTTGCTACGGATTATCTCGAAGATAGCTATTTTGGTTGGGACAACCAGCGTTATCCGACCCGCCGCGCCCACAACCTCGCCCGCGCCCAAGCCATGCTCGCCCTCGCCCAAGAGATGAAAGCCCACACCGAGACCTTGGCGGCGATCGTCATCAAGGCTTTTTCTCGGAAAATCGCTTGACAATGCGCTGCATAAGAGGCATCTCTTCTGCCGCAAATGAGGCATACTTCACCGACCGATCCACAAGCGCGATCTGTGTGTTGTTCTCGAACCATGCAAGCATGTGATCTTTTCAAGCCCACGCGGCGGCGCGGGCGATATGAGGGAGCGTTGGCGTTATGGCGAAAAAGAAAAAGCTCGAAGAGACCGAAGTCACCACCCACACAAAACAGACCAAAGTTAAATCCACCGAAACCACCGAAGACACCGAAGACACCGTCGATGCGAAAGAGGCTTCTTCGCAAGAAGAACAGCCCGGATCTGCCGCTCATTTGAAATCCCCCCATGAACACGCCCAAGAGCACGCCCAAGAGCACGCCCATGAACACGCCCAAGAGCACGCCCATGAACACGCCCACAAACACACACAAAAACACACACAAAAACACACACAGACGAGCGCCGAAGACGCGCCGAAAAAGCACACACGCAGCAAAAAAGCCGATCATCCGACAGATCTGATCGCAGCGGTGGTTCAAAAGGGCGAAAGCCATCTCCAACACGCCACCCAAGCCGCAGAAAAAGCCGTCAAAGCCACACAAAAAGCCTCCAAAACCATCGTAGAAGCCGCAAGCGAGGCAGGCCACCTGATCGTGGAAGCTGCAACACAAACCACAGACGCCGCACGCCACGCGCTTGAAGACGCCGCACAAGTGACGGGGGAAGCCTTGGGTGGGGCCGTCGAGGAAGCCACAAAAACCGTACGCCAAGTCGCCAACGAAGTCGTTGACAGCGCAAGCCACGCCGCACACAAAGCCAGCGAAGATCTCTCTCATGCCGCACAAGATGTCGTCAAAGCCGCACAAAAGGCCGCCAAACAACTCCAACGCAGCGCCGAAGAGATCCTCCACGAAGCCCAAGCCGCCTTGCGCGAATCCACACACAACAACCCCCCCGTGTCGCACGATCAATCCCTTGTATCGAGCAGTATCAACCCTGATCCTCGCGCTCCCGAGGTCTCGATCGTGATCCCTGTTTACAACGAAGAAGGCATCATCACTTCTTCGGTCGAGGATCTGGTTCGCCGCCTCACCGAGATGGGTTGGTCCTACGAACTGATCCTTGCGGAAAACGGTAGCCGTGACGCCACCACCGCACTTGCCAACAACCTTGCGTCTCGTTTCCCTTCGGTTCGCGTGATCCATGCAGGCGAACCCAACTACGGAAAAGCGATGCGCCTTGGAATCCTCGAATCACGCGGAACATACGTCATCTGTGACGAGATCGATCTGTGTGACACGCGCTTTTATCGCGATGCGATGGCGCTCTTGCGCAGTGATGCCGCAGACATGGTGGTGGGGAGCAAGCTGTTGTCGGGTTCGTTGGACAATCGCGGATGGCTGCGCAATACCGCAAGCCAAGTCCTCAACAATATGCTGCGCGTTGCTGTGGGCTTTGAAGGCACCGATACACACGGACTCAAAGCCTTCCGTCGCGACCGTATCCTTCGGCTTGTCGAAGCCTGCCAAGTGGACAAAGATCTGTTTGCCTCCGAACTGGTGATCCGCGTGTGGCGCTCGACTGCCCGCATCAAAGAGATCCCCCTTCAGATCGAAGAAAAACGCAAACCCAGCATCAACTTGTTCCGTCGTGTGCCAAACGTCCTCAAAAACATGGGGAAACTGGTGTGGCTTTTCCGTGTACGCGGTGATATGTGATCTTCCCCGTCATCCCGACGTTTGCGCGTTCTTCGCTGCGTCAACACCTCTCTGCCCGCCTTCTCCAGACCTTGCCAAAATGCTCTCCATGTCCGACGTTCCTCGCAAACGATTGAGGGTTTGTGTTGTGTGCAGTAACTCCCACCACACGTACCCTCGCCATCTTGGAGATCTTGCTCTTGGAACTGGCCAGTTATTTGTGCCAACGCGCACGACTCCCTTTCCCCCCCCAACTCCAGACGCTTGCGGCCACAGAACGCCTTGCGATCGCAGCGCGCAGCGTCTACCTGCACCGACTCTTTCAGATGGGGGGCGTGCTTGCTCAATCCATCCCACAAAACGGGCATCTCCACAGCCAACGCTTGTGGGATCTCCCCCCCAAAGCCCTCGCTCTCGGACCCGATGCTTCGGCCCTTCTGCAATCCCTTGAACAGATCCTACGCAACAGACAGACCGACACGATCCCCCCACCCTCGCAAGGGGGGGATGTCTTGTTCTACCATGCGATCACCCTGCTCTTCCTCGATCATCCTCACCCCACGCTCTCCCAACAATTGTCTCGTGTCTCTCCGTTGACTCGCCTTTGCCGCTTTCCCATTATTCCCGAACACCCGCCACTTCGGCTTCTCGATCAAGAAAGCGGCCACCCTGCCCTCACTCACGAAGAAGCCGAAGCCTTGCAACAACACCCTGCCGTCCACTTCTTTTCGGCTTATCTCGCCGATCAGTGGTCGCTCTTCCCCCCCCCAACGCCCCAAGTCCCGCCCGAAGAACAGATCGCCCACTTGAGAACTCGGTTGGCGACGCTTTTGTTGTGGATGGAGACCGCCCCACGCACAGGCCGTTTTTCGCTTCTCAGCGTTTTTCCTTTGTGGTGGAAACGCTTACTTTCCGAGCACTTTGTCGAAAAAGTCACGGAGATCCAAAACTTTCGTACCTACCGCTTATCCCAGCGCGAAGCGCTGGTCTTTTGCTATGCCGAATTCTTGCGCCTTGGCGAGCGCCTTACAACGATCATCGAACAATACATCACACGCCCCGGCCCTTATGGTTGGGAAGATCCCGCCGAAGTGCGTGTATTTCTAAGCGTCGCAGGTCGCCAATGGACCAGCGGTGGACTCCAACAACGCGTTCAAGAAGCCCAACACCAACTGCGCCGCAGCCTTTGAGGACGCCAAGGTACCCAACACCACACCCAAAACAGCCACTTCCCCCCGCCACCACCGCATAAAGGGTTTGTTATGTCGCCCAAAGCTCATTGGTATCTTTTCCCCCGCGAACCTGATCTGCGTGCCGCTTTGTCCCAAGAATCCACCGCACTTTTGCATCCCTACCAACTTTGGCGCATCCACACACCCCCTCATGCCAACTCTGCCTTGCTTTTGCGCACCGAACAACCGCTGTCTTCAACTCCTTTCGCGACAGCGGTCTCTGTCCTCCCCCCAACGCCCGCTCCCAACGAAACCCTGCTCACCCTCACACACACCACCCCTCCCTCCCCACCTCGAACAGTTGAGGCGGCCTTGTGGCGACAAGGCTCCTGTCTTCTTGCTGCCCTTGGAATGCAAGAGGCACGATCCACAGATCAACTCCAAACCCTCGCATGGATCCTGTATGATCTTCCTGCACAGATGCTCCAAGAACTCGTCTCGGATCACCTCGCACTCGACAACCACGACCTGCGATGCACCTACACCCCAACACAACGGGCTTGGCTATGGAGTCGCCGTGCCGAAAGCTTCCTGACCCTGAAATACAGCGCACGCCCCAACGTCCGCCTTTATCAGTCCTTCCAAGACGCACCACATATCTTGACTCCCCTCGGACAACGCGGCCCCTTCGCCCCCTCCCTCCCACAGGGCGAACACCTGCTTGTGCTTGAGGCGGATGGAACGACGCGATCCCTCCAAACCTCCGAATGGTGGGCCGCAAGCGAGCACTTGCACATCCAAGATCTCCCCACACCACAGCCCACCTCTGCATTCGATCCTCCCCCGCCCATCCGTCTCGCCCTACGTTACATCCACGCCGAACCACGCGATATCCCGCTGCTTTGGCTGCTCGAAGGCGAACCAGCCCACCCAGCCATCGAAAGCCTCTTTTTTGAGCTAGGTATCGAAGAGCGCCGCGCCATCAGCCTCGCGATCACGCACCTCCCCGAAACGACACAGCCGCTGTTTTTCTTGCGCGATGATCGACCCACGCCCACTTCTCCGCTATTTCATGCTGATCAAGCGATCGGTTTCGTTCCTTTTCTTCCTCAAGAAGGATTCTACATCCAACACGCTTTTCGTCTGTATCCCTCTCTCCCTCCCAACGTCCTCAAAAACACCTTCCGCTTGCATTACGGGCGCTATACGATACTTCAGCCCAAAGCACACACGCCACAACCAAGGTTATTGTGTGTGCCTCGCGAGAGCTTCCAACCCATCGAGACGTATCTCCATTACCAGATCGGCGCACACCCCGAAGAAGTTCGCCAACTCGCCCAACACACCGCCCTCGATATCCTTTTTGAACCCACTTCGCTCCCCGCCCCCTCCGCAGCACACACCCCCACCGCTGCGCCCCCGCCTCACCCCGAAGCGCCCAACGCTCCTTCACGCGCACAAGCCTCCGTAGACCTCGATCCTGCTCCGCTCGCCCCCACACGCCGCAGCGAGCAAGAAAACGCTCTTCAAAAACTCGAACAACGCTTGCGCGAACGCACGCGGCGCGGCGAACACCCCACCACCCACGAATGGATCGAACTCGCCCGCCTTTACTACCGAGAATACATTCAAAAACAAAATCAACTCGCCCTTCAAGAAGCCCTCAAAGCCATCGATCAAGTCCTCTATCTCGACCGTTGCGCGCCTGACGCCGTCCAACTCGAACGCGCCATCCTCGAAGAAACTCTCCGAACGATCGGCCTCTCTTTCTCCGAACAGATGCGATCTCTCGATGCGCACCTCCAAAGCAAAGAACCCTTGCGTATGCGTCTGGCCTTCCGACTCCGCGCACGTTTACTCCTCGAACAATACGACGGTCCAGAAGATCAACGCATCGCTTTGCGCTTGCATTTTTACCGCGACTTCGCCGCCATCGAAGACTCCTTGATGATCCGCGAACATTACATCTACGCCGAAGGAGTCGCTCTGACCCTTCAAGACGACGAACTCTACGAACGCGCACGCTTGCGATACCGCCAAGCGCTCCAAGATCAAGCACGACTCCAGCACGAGCTGCCCCTTGTCCTCTTGCCCTAAACACACCACCATACCCCGCGCAACCATGCCTAGCAGAAAGGAGACGCGACGTGAAAGAATTTTTGCAAACGTCGCATACACCGCATGAATCCAACGATCTCCATCTCTGAAGCCCGCCACCAACTCCGTCTGCTCGCTCGCAGCCTACAACGCGAGTTTGTAGGCCGCGAAGAAACCATCGATCTGCTCGTCCTTTGCGCCGTCGCAGGCGAACCGCTGCTCCTGATCGGCCCACCCGGCGTCGGCAAAACCGCTCTGATCAAAACCTTTGCCAAACGCATCGGACTCAAAGATCACGAACTCTTCGATTACTTAATCACCCGATTCACCGAGCCTAGCGAACTGATCGGCCCGATCGATATCCACGCCCTCCGCGAAGGTCATTACCGCAGACGCGTCCAAGGCAAACTCCCCACCTCCAAGCTCGCCTTTATCGACGAGATCTTTAAAGCCAACAGCGCCATCCTCAACACCCTCCTGAGCGTCCTCAACGAACGCTGCTATTACCAAGACGGACGCGCAGAACCCGTAGACACCGAGATCTTTCTCGCTGCCTCCAACCGCATCGCCGACGACCCCGAACTCGAAGCCCTTCGCGACCGCTTTTTGCTCAAGGTCGAACTCCGCGAAGTAAAACGCGAACACTTTGATCCCCTGCTCCGTCAAGGCATGCTCCAAGAACTCGAACGACGGCTCCAACGCAACACTCCCCCGCTGATCCAACTCGAAACCTTTCTTCAACTTCGGCAACACCTTGACGAAGGATTGCTCGCCACCGTCGAGCAAGATCGCGATGATCCACTCTTTCCCTCCGAGATGCGACGCTTGTTTGAGCGACTGGTGATCTCCCTCGATACCGAAGGATACGCTCGCATCAGCGATCGCGCTTTGATCAAACTCTACCGCATCATCCGCTTTCATGCGTTCCTTCTCGGTCGTGGCGAAGTCCAACACGAAGACCTGTTTTTGCTCGCCTACACCGCCAACCGACAAGACTATCTCACCCCCCTTCGCCAACGCGTCACCACGCTACTCGATCTGGCCTAAACTCTTGTCCTCTCTCGGTTTTGAGGCTTCACCCTCCCTCACATCAACAAGGTTTCAGATGACCCACGCCACCCCACCCCACCTCTCCGTCCCCAAGATCACCATCCCGATCGCCGAAAAGCGCAACAGCCCGCACCAACGCAACTACTACGAAGAACGCGAACGCATGTACCAATGGGGCAGTCTTGCCCTGTCTTTGCGCCAAGATCGCCACGATCTCCCCACCCTCCGACGCGCTTTGCTTCTCCATCGAGAAACCATTCTACAACTACGCAAAACCCCGCCCCTTGGACTTTTCCTCGATCTTCTTGGCATCCTCCAACGCGGCGAACAGATCTCCTTGCGCACCATCGATCACGAAGATCCTTCTCTCCAACGCGCTCTTCGCCGACAACAAAACGATCTGCTCTGGCGCATCCTCCGATGCCACCGCTTCTTTCGCATCCAACACCTCCTCCAACAACTCCCCACAACTCCCACCACCAAAAAAACCAGCGAGATATCCGATCCCCTCTCTTTACGCGAACAAGCCCATGTCTACTTGCTTGCCCAATGGCTCCATCTGATCCAAGATCTGCTCTTTGAAACCTTTCCGCCTCACACTCTCCCTGACGCCTTTCCGCCCTATCCTCCGCCACTTTGGTGGCAACACCCCGAAGAAGCCCTACAGATCTTCGACCTCGCCCTCGCAGAACCCGGATGGAGTCTCAAACAAGCTCACGCCATCTTCGATCGCTTTGTCCAAATCCCCGAAGAGATCCTCTTTCCCGATAGCGTCTTTTTGATCCTTCAACACATCGAACTCATGCCCTCCAAACTCGAACGCGTCCGCTGGCAACAACTCTCCGAGATCTACACCGCTCTTCCTCCTCTTCAAACCCACCAACAGCTAATCCGCATCCGCGATCTGGGCTACGCACAGATGCTCCTGCCTTCTCCTAGCGAGATCCCCGAAGGCGGAATCAACGGCTTGACCCACCAAGGCAAGATCGAAAGCCTCCTCCCCTCCGAACTCCTCTATTGGGAAGACTCCCCTTCAGCCCAACACATCGACCTTTTCGCGCTCCGATGGGTCGAACAAGAGCTACTGTTCTTCCAAAGAGAACAAGAATTCACCTTTACCAAACACCGCACCCTCTCGATCTGTCTCGACCTTGACCTCGGAGATGCCCGATACAAGGCCCCGAACGCACCCGTCCCCGTCCATGCGCTGATCTTTGGCTTCCTCGCTCGCCTCTCCAACGATCTGCGCCGCCTCTGCCCCCAAGAAGTCCTCTCCCTGCGTTACCGCCTCGGCCCTGATACATGGGCCGAGGATATCGCCCTTTGGAAGCTCTTTCTCACCAGCATCGATGGCGTGGGCAGCCAAACCCACCTCTCCCTCCAACCCAACATCCAACACACCATCCTCCACCAACGACCATCCAGCGGAGAGTTTCGACTCCTTGTCGTCACCCCAACCACCTTGCCTCCTTACCTTCACTCCACGCTCGAACCCCCGTTCCATGCGCTTCTTTGCTTTGCACCAGCCCCCCTCCACGAACCCTCACTCTCTCCCGTCCCCCACCATCGGCTCCCTCCAACCTCCCTCCAACCTCCTCTCCACCCCCCACGATGGCTCCTTGGCTTCTCCGAGCAGCAAGACATACAACACACCCTTGCCAACCTCCGTGATCTTCTCTTAGCTTCTATCCTACGGATCTCCCCAACTCGGGGAGCAGCATACACCCCCATGCACAGGGAGTCCCCACCATGAGCAAACCTTATCGCATCCGCCTCCAAGAAACCGTCACCGTCGCCGATCACTCGACCTTTCACATCGATCCCGTCCCCCTTGTCACACAACAAGGCTTCGAGCAGATCATGCAGCAAACACTCCAAGAACTCGGATGGAAGGCCGATTCAGAAGGACGCCTCTCGATCGCCATCGACGACAAAGAAACATGGACCTATCTCCCCGACAAGATGCAGATCATCACTTCCGTCGAAACCCAACACCAGATCAACCAAAACATCGAGTCGTGGAGTCCCGACGTCCTCGAACTAGAGGCCGAACGCATCAAGCAAGAACGCGAGCGCGAACTCCAACAACAAACCACCAACGTCCTCGAAGCCGGCCAAGAAGAACGCCGCCGACAATTCGAAACCATCGTCGCCGAGGCCACCGGACGCGCCATCAAACAAGCTGCCGAACGGCTCGGCGATATCCAAGAGATCAGCGAAAGTCGCGGTGAAAAGGGACAATACACCCTCTCGATCACCATCCACGAACGTGAGTAAGTCGCGGGGCACAAGCGTACCGCCTACAGCACCCGCCGATGCGCCTCTCCATCACCCTCCACGAACGTGAGTCATACGATATCCGAGTGATATGTGATCGTAAGATAGTACGTAGACGCCCGATTCTTGGGCAGCCACACCTGTCTGCCCCTACATCTTGCGTGATCGTAAGATAGCACGTAGACGCCCGATTTTTGGGCAGCCACACCTGTCTGCCCCTACATCTTGCGTGATCGTAAAATAGTACGTAGACGCCCGATTCTTGGGCAGCCACAGGGGGCTGCCCCTACATCTTGCGTGATCGTAAAATAGTACGTAGACGCCCGATTCTTGGGCAGCCACAGGGGGCTGCCCCTACATCTTGCGATCACACAACAATCAACTGAAACTTGTTGCAGCATAAGCTGTGGGACAGGTATTTTGGCAATGTGAGATTGCGGTGGAGGCTGTGAGACAGCCTGTTTGGCAATGTGAGATTGCGGTGGAGGCTATGAGACAGCCTGTTTGGCAATGTGAGATTGCGGTGGAGGCTATGAGACAGCCTGTTTGGCAATGTGAGATTGCGGTGGA
>JAKLKB010000133.1 GCA_023150835.1 Myxococcota bacterium
GAGGTAGGGGCAGGCCCCCGTGCCTGCCCTCGCTCTGTTGCGTCGCTGACCTCTTCATCGCTATCTGTTTTGAATGAACCCCTCGAGTTTTCGTTGTTTTCTTCAACTGTCATGTAGCGAGTTTCGCAAACACCCTCTCACACAAGCTCTCCCCAAACAAAGACAGATATCAAGGATGGATCTCGACACGCTGAAGCCCTCGTGTATCGGCTTCGATGGAGATCGAGACATGGGGAAGAAAGGACGAGATGATATCTGCGTTGGTGAGAAGATGGCCGGTGCGCTGGGGAGCGAGAAAGACCGAAGGGCCTTGTGCAAGAGCCAACGGAAGCAGGAGTTGATCGGCCATCCACTCATCGACGACGGCCTCGCTGCGTAAGAATTGAGCGGCGAGGGCAGCGGCTTCGGCTCCGACTTGTTCGGCTGGACGGCCTTTCCACCCCCACGCTGTAAAGCCCGCACGCAGGGGGCCAAAATGACAGATCACATGGCAGACCGCCCCAACACAAAGCGCATCAGGCTCGCTACACAAGAAAGAGGCGCGAAATCCGAGTTGATGAAGAAGCTCTTGGGCTGCATTTCCCATGCGTTGGGCCACAGGTGCAAGTCCGCTGCTAGGGCGTTTTTGTTCGGGAGGTTGCCCAAACAAGGCGAGGATCGAGATCCGATCGAGATCAGGGCGCTGTTCGTATCGGAAAGGTTGAGGGCGTTGTTTGGATGGGATGGCGGCTTCGATCAGGCCGCCACCACGGGGATAAAAGCCATGTCGATGTAAACGCAAACTCACATCCATTCCGCACACCCGTATCATCGGAGCCCATACATTGTTGAGGTAGTCGAATGTTGGGGCTTTATCGACATGGGTTCCTCCCGCTAGGCGAAGAGTCCCACCTTGATCGGACCACGCCATCGGGTAATACAGCGCATGCAGCAGCAAGGATGTTGCGCCCGCTGTGCCGATATCGATGGAGTGTTCTCCAAAAGGCAGATGGTTTGGGCTGTAGTGGATGCGTGAAGCGCCGACTTCTGCGCCCTCAACGTGGCCCCCACACAGTCGCGCACTGGCTTCGACGGCAGTCAAGTGTTGTGGGCGCAATCCCGTTTTTTGTCGACGTGCGCGGATGCGATCCATCGAAAAGGGGATACCAAGGATGTTGGACAGCGAAAGCGAAGAACGCAGCATCTGGCCGCCGCCTTCACCAAGCGACCCGTCGATCTCGACGGATGTGTGGGTCGATTCCATATTTCTCTCCGCTTATACGATTTCCGTGAGAAGTGTACACGAAGGGTCGAAGTGATCCGTTGTAAACGCCCTGTGGTCGGGCAGCCCCCCTGTGGCAGCCCCGACCTCGTTTACGATCGCACCGTTTCGTATGACTAGGGTAGCACAAGTCGCCATTGACCTTGGCGTCGTCGAAAGAACCAAGCGCCTGCATCGGTTTTGTTGGTCAGGATCAGTTGGTAGCGGATCTGTACGACGCGACCAAGAGAGGGATGGTGAACCCAAAAGATCCGAGGCGGATCATATAGCGAAGCGTCGTGTCCTTGCTTTTGCAAGATAAAAGAAAAGAGTCGAAACCAAACCAAGGACTTAGCGGGGGGAACGCTTGGATCAAGGATGTGGCTCCATGCAGAGAAATCGCCGTTGCGAAGGGCTGCAAAGGCGAGGCGGGCATTGCGTGCGACGTGTCTGCGGATGGCGAAGCTGCGGACGCGTTGGAGGATGATCAGTTTGTTGGGGCGCTTGGGGCGGCGATATACGCGTTTAGGAGGGGGTGGTTGCGTGGGGGGGACGGGAGGATGGGTCGGGGTGGGTTGGCCCTGAGGGGGCTGATCTTGGGGTGGATTGGGTTGAGGGGGCGTAGGAACTTGGGGGGCGGCGAGGGAGCGCAGACCTTTTTGCATACGAGCGATGGAGAGCTTGCGCATGATAGAAGTGACGATCCCAGAGATGCCGCGTTGGACGAGGAAGTTGTAGGTTTCTTGGTCGAGAACGGAGGGAGTAAGGACGAAGAGTTTGAGCAGGAAGCGATCGTTGGGGAAAGGTCGGGAGAGGGCGAGGATCCTCCATTCTTGGAGGGAGATCGGTCGTGGGGAGACGTTGAAGTAGAGGCGTATTTGGTTGCGGGTGGCTTCGTCTTGGGCTTGTTCGAGCAGGATCTGGCCGACGCCGAAGGTGATACCTGGCAGGCCGCTTTGGTAGGCGACCTTGGCGAGGCGTTTTCCGGCGGTGAGAGCGAGGGGATTGCGAGAGAAAGAGCCGAGCAAAGCTCCCCATGTTCCGAGCAGAAAGAGGATCTTGATTTTTTGGAGTTGTCCCGTTGCACCACGATCGACGCATTGTCCGCCAACGTAGATGGTATAAGCATCAGGGGTCGAGCCCAAGATCGCGTGACTGTCTAAGAATTGGATGTAGGCGTTCCAACCTTTGTCGAGATCGTTGGTGGCGTGATAGGCTTGGAGGAGGATGCTGTGGAGGAAGGGGTGGTAAGGGTATTTTTCTTTGAGAGATTCGAGCGAAGGGACGGCGGTTTCGTATTGTTTGAGCATGATCTGGCCGTGATATTCGGAGATCTTGAGGTCTACTTCGTTGGGTGCGATGCGTTGGGCTTTGCGGTAGGCTTCGATGCTTTCGAAGTATCGGCCAGCAGAGAAAAGGATCTGCCCACGCGTGCTGAGTCCGAAGGAGAGGATGCCGCGAGTCAGTTGGTGTGCTTTGTTGGCGTCTTCGAGGGCTTGTGGGTATTTGGATTGGGCCGCGAGCAGGCGGGCGCGCAAGAGATAAGGCGAGTAATAACCGGGCTGTTGTTGGATCATCTTGTTGATCAGGTAGGTGGCGGTGGAGAAGTCACGTTTTTCGAGAGAGATGCTGGCGAGCAGCTCAAGGAGGGTGGAGTGGTCGGGGTCTTGGCGTAGGCCGTTGTCTGCCCATTGACGGGCTTTTTGAAGCATCTTGTCTTGTTGGTCATCTTGGAACTTGTAGGATTCGCCGAGATAGAACTGGGCGAGTCCTGCGTAGGCAGCGGCGAGGCGAGGATCTTGTTGGGCAGCGCGTTGGAAGGCTCGGATGGCGGGTTCGTGATAGCCTTGTGCATACCAATAGGTGGCGAGATCGTACCATTGGAAGGCAGAGAGGGGGCTTTTGGGTACGGCGAGGTAATCGGGGAAGTGTTGCCAGACAAGATCGATGGGGATGGCGTAGTAGTAGCCGAGTCCCATTGCAGGGCGGGCGAGGGATTTGTCGAAGATGCCGACCCATGTGTTGATGCCGACGGCAGCACCTGTTTCGAGGTGATAGAGGGGGCCACCGCTGTTTCCGCCGGCGACTTTTGCGGTGTGTTGGATCTCGTTGACGGTGCGGTTGGTGAGGCGGATCAGACGGGAGATCGTGCCAGAAGTGGCGGTGATATCCTCAGTGCCCATGTATCCGATGCTATGGCCTTCGGTGGGGAAGCCCATGGCGACGATGTTGTCGCCGAGGGTGGTGGTTTGGATGGAGGCGAGCGGGGTGTAGGGATAGGGTCCGTCGCCTTCGAGTTTGAGCAGGGCGATATCGATGTGTTGGCGTTGGAAGGTGCGAGAGCGGCCTGTTTTGAAGTCGTGTTTTTGGGTGGCTTCGCTGAGGGAGCCTTGTCGATAGGCGTGGATCAAGCGGGCTTTGGTGGCGCTTCGCCCTGTACTACGGTCCCAATTGACCATAAAGCGTTCGAAGAAGCGGCCTATTCGGCTGTTGAAGATGACGTGGTGGTTGGTAATGACGTAGCCATCAGGGGTGACGACAAAGCCGCTGCCGCTGCCTCCAATAAGCCTTCCTTCGGCGTCTTTGCCGTAGGCGGAGATGCTGACGGTGGCGGGGATCTTGGATTGGATGATCTGTTGTTTGGTTTGGGGGGTGGCGAGTCTTGGAGCGCGATAAGCCTGTAGCGGCGGCTGTATTTGAAACGATTGGAGGATGGTTTTTGCTTGCGCATCAAAAGCGTCGAAGGTTTCGGGCTGTGAAAAGACACGGAGGATCATAAAGGCCTTGCGACCGTGGCTCCAGAAGAAGAAGAAGCGGCTTTTGTGTGGGTGCGCGCTGGTGCGATCTTGTCCTCGGATCAAGGTGGTGGCGGTTTGGAGGGCGTGAAGTTTTTCGGTGCGCAGAGGTGTTTCTTGTCGGAGTTGATCTTCGGAGGCCAAGAGGTTGGAGATGGAAACTTGGGCGAGTTCGGCCTCGTTGCGCATACGGATCTCAGGGCTGCTTTGGGAGATATACTCGGTAAAGAGACAGATGCCTTGTTTGAGTTGGCCGGTATAGAGGGTGTTTTCAGGCGTAAAGCACACGACAGGACGGATATCGGTGGGAGATATCTCTTCGAGGACGTGCCAGCCCGAGGGGACGGCGAATTGAAAGAAGCCGGAGGCTGAGCGATAGATGCCATCGGAAGGGGGATAGGCGCGTTTGGCTTCGCGCTGTTGGAGGGCGCGTTCGCGATCGCTGAGAGGTCTTTGAGAGGTGGGCAGAGGTGGATTGGTCGAAGGCATCGGTGGGGCGGGCGTTTGTGAAGGGAGGATTGGTTGTGAGGGATCGATCGGAGCAGGGGAGGGCTGGGCGGGCGTGGGGGAGGGTTGGTCAGGGTTCGGTGGGGCGGGCGTTTGTGAAGGGAGGATGGTGGGGGAAGGATCCACAGGGGTAGGGGGGGAAAGTGATTTTTGTTTGAGCTTGTGGATGAGTTGGAGTGTGGGGATGGAGAGTCCGTCGCGGTTGAGTTCGAGGAGTTGTAGAGCGGAGAAGTCGGAATGGAGGACACCGCGAAGGGTGAGTTGTTGTTGAATCCACGCTTCGTTTTTGCGTTGGGCGAGCCACGATTTCAAGAGGGCGAAAGAGACGGGCTTTGGTGCAGAAACGGCAGGCGCACCGATGCCCATCAGGCGAAGGAGGCGAGGGCTGAGGCCCTTTTGTCGGAGTTGGAGGGTTTGGGTGGGAGTGAGGCCAAACTTGCCCTTCATGCCGGACTGTTCGATGTGTTGGAGCAATTGTTGTTCGGTATAACCGATGTCGACGAGCAGAAGGATATCTTGGACGGTGAGTTTCTTTTGCGCCGCTGTATCCGATGGAAGAAACAGCAGTGTGTGAAGAGCGATAGCGAGCACAAAGGCCAGAGAACGAAAGAAAACAAACAGTAGAGAGGGTGGTGGCGTGCGTTGAAGCATCGGCGATCTCCGAAAAGAGGGGAAGGGATCGAGGCGAAGGGGACGACTGGGGGCGGCTTAGGCGAAATTCGCCTGTTTTGTGATCGTGAAGAGGTCGGGGCATTCCCCTGTAGGTGCCCTATAATAGGGCACCTACGCACTTTTCTTCGTTCACGCATCACTTGGATATCGTATTAAAAGGAGTACCAGCGGCTTTGGTAGAGGCAAAACTGCCAGTAGTAGTGTTGGATCGGTTTGCCTTCTCCGATGCGGGCAGGGAACCAAAATCGTGCAACACGTCCATACTTGGGGTCGTTGGCCCATGTGATGACGTAAGGGTTGGGGATGCTGTAAACAAAAGCTCCGTTGCGGTAGCCGTTGTGGAGGAGTTGAAAGATCTTGGCGATCTGGGCGCGGTCGGTGAGGCGGGGGTCGTACATGGCATTCCAGATATCGTAATCACCGCTTTGGAGTGCGCGAAAGAGCATGCCTGAGTTGTTGGTGATCTGGGCGCGGATGCTAGGCGATTGGATGGGGGTTCCGAAGCGAGGGTCTTGTTGGATTGGCTGGTTGGGTTGTTGGGGCTGGTTGGGTTGTTGGGGCTGGTGGGGGGGTTGGTGGGGGGGTTGTTGAGCCGTGGCGGGAACAGCGATGGGGCGGACACCTTTGGCGAGGCGTGCGCTTGCGATCTTGATGAAGATGGCGAGGCTCTGGCCGGAGAGTCCGTTGCGTTGAAGAAGAGTGAGGGTGTTTTGATCGATCACGGAGGGGGTGAGGATGAGCAGTTTGAGCAGAAAGCGGTCGCTCATGACGGGTCGAGAAAGCCCGAGTATCCGCCATTCTTGGAGCGAGATCGGTTGGGAAGGGAAGCGCTGAAGAAGGTTTGCGATGGTTTGTTGATCTTTTTCGGTTTTGACCTGTTCTTGAAGGATACGAAGGATCCCATAAGCGACGCCGGGCATATTGTTTTTGCGTGCAAGGACAGCGAGTTTGGCGGCAGCAGCGATGCCATAAGGACTGCGAGAAAAAGATCCAACGATCTCACCCCATGTACCGAACAAGAAAAGGGATTTGTATGTTTCGTTCGCGACTGAGGCGCGTTCGATACAGGTTCCGACGGTAAAGATGGTAAACGGATCACGCGTGACGTTGCGGATCTGGGTGCTTTTGAAGTAATTCATGTAGGTTGCAAAGCATTTGTTGATCTCGTTTTGCTGTTGATAAGTGATGACAAGGAGACTTTGTAGTTCTGGGTCATAGGGGTGTTGTTCAAGGAGTTTTTCCATTTGAGGAACACCCACATCAAATTGTTTGAGCAGGATCTGGCCGAAGAGTTCGTAGAGTTGGAATCGGAGGTTTTTGGGGGCGATGCGTTGGGCTTTGCGGTAGGCTTCGATGCCTTCGTAGAATCGGCCAGAGGCGTAAAGGATCTGTCCTCGCAGAGAATGTCCGTAGGGGATAAAGCCTTGACCGAGGCGATGGACTTGTTGTGCGTCTTGGAGGGCTTCGGTGTATTTTTTCTGGGATTTGTGGAGTGTGCTGCGAAGAAAGAAAGGGGTCCAGTCCCCGGGTTGTTGTTGGATCATCTTGTTGAGGATGTAGTGTGCGGTGGAAGCGTCTTGTTTTTCGATGGCAACGCGGGCAAGGAGTGTCATGAGGGGATAATTGTCGGGATCGATTTGGAGGCCACGATCGGCCCATTGACGGGCTTTTTGGAGTAGTTTGTCTTGTTGATCGTCTTGAAAGCGGCTAGAGCGGAGGAGATAAAGCTGGGCGATACCGGCGTAGGCGGAGGCATAGTTTGGATCTTTTTGTTGTGCGCGTTGGAAAGCGCGCATGGCGGGTTCTTCGTATCCTTTGGAAAACCAGAGCGAGCCGAGTTCGAACCATTGGGCGGCAGAGAGGTTTTGTTGGGGTACGGCGAGGTAATCGGGGAAGTATTTCCAGACGAGGTCGATGGGGATGGCGTAGTAGTAGCCGAGTCCCATGCCGGGGCGGGCGAGGGATTTGTCGAAGATGCCTCCCCACGTATTGATGCCGACGACCGCGTTGGTCTCGCGATGATAGAGGGGACCACCGCTGTTTCCGCCGGCGATCTTGGCGGTGTGTTGGATCTCGTTGACGGTGCGATCGGGGAGTCGGATTAGGCGGGATATCGCGCCGGAAGTGGCGGTGATATCTTCGGTGCCCATGGATTCGATGCTACGGCCTTCGGTGGGGAAGCCCATGGCCACGATGTTGTCGCCGAGGGTGGCGGTTTGGATGGAGGCGAGCGGAGTATAGGGATAGGGTCCATCGCCTTCGAGTTTGAGCAGAGCGATATCGACGTGTTGGCGTTGGAAGGTGCGAGAACGGCCTGTTTTGAAGTCGTGTTGTTGGGTAGCTTGTCGGAGGGAGTCTTGGTGGTAGGCGTGAAGCAAGCGGGCTTTGACGGATTGTCGGTCGGTGCCGCGATCCCAGTTGACACGGTAGTGTTGGATGAACTGGCCGCTTTTTCTGTCAAAGACAACGTGGTGGTTGGTGATGACGTAGCCATCGGGAGAGACGACAAATCCGCTACCTGCGGCGACGTAGACGATCTTGCCCTCTTTGTTGCGAAAGCCGAGGCTGATACTGACGGTGGTGTGGAGCTTGGACTGGATGATTTGTTGGCGGGTTGCAGCGTTTTCAAGTCGGGGCGCGCTGTATTGAAGGAGTGGATCGAGGAGTTTGAACGAAGCGAGGAAGGCGTTGGCTTGTTTGGAGAAGGCATCAAACTGTGCGGGCGTTGCGTAGATTTGGATGTAGAAGAGGGTTTGTTTGTGGCGTAAGAAGAGGTAGCGAGTGCGGAGTACGTGTTGGTGAGCGCGTTCTTGGCCTTCGAAGGTGGCGGTCCATGCGGGGCGTTGTGCGAGGGTGGTTTGTTGGAGGGGGGAGAGCTGTTTGACTTGATCTTCGCGAGCGAGGAAGCGTTGTGTACCGAGTTGTGCGAGTTCTTTGAGGGTACGATCAGCGAGATCGTTGTCGTTGTGGGAGAGATATTCGAGGGTGAAAGTGACGCCTTGTTGGAGTGCGGCAGGCTGGGGATTTTTTTCGGGGCTGAAATGGACGGTGGGAGCGAGGGCGTCGGGCAGGACTTCTTCGTAGAGATACCACGACGTTGGGGGCTGGATGGAGTAGAGGCGGGTGAGGTTGATGTAGGGGGTTTGGGGCGCGGGGATGGGCTGCGCGGTGCGAGAACGCAAGAGTTGTTCACGTTCGCTGAGAGGGCGGACGGTTGGGGCTGTGGGGAGGACGGGAAGGACGGGCAGAGAAGGATCGGAGGGAGGGAGTTGTGGGGTGGGTAGGGGAGTGGGTGATTTTTGTTTGAGTTTGTGGATGAGTTGAAGGGTGGGGATGGAGAGTCCGTCGCGGTTGAGTTCGAGGAGTTGGAGCGCGGAGAAGTCGGAGGGAAGGATACCGCGAAGGGTGAGCTGTTGTTGAATCCATGCTTCATCTTTGCGTTGGGCGAGCCACGATTTTAAGAGGGCGAAAGAGACGGGCTTTGGTGCAGAAACGGCAGGCGCGCCGATGCCCATCAGGCGAAGGAGGCGAGGGCTGAGGCCCTTTTGTCGGAGTTGGAGGGCTTGGGCGGGAGTGAGGCCAAACTTGCCCTTCATGCCGGACTGTTCGATGTGTTGGATTAGCTGTTCTTCGGTATAACCGACGTCGACGAGCAGGAGGATATCTTGGACGGTAAGTTTCTTTTGCGCCCTTGCATCGGGGGGAATAGAAAGGAGGCAGCCGAGAAATACGCTCAAGAGCAGGGTCAGGCAGCAGAGCCTTGCGAAAAAGCGGTGGGTACGTTGCGTTGGAGGCATCAACCTTCTCCTCGTGTGTTGTTTGGGTGTTTTGCTTGATCTGTCCCAATGGATAGACGCGACGTTTGGGTCTGTGGGTGATGGGGATTTGTTATACGGCAGCGTGGGTGGATTGTGAAGAGGCGAGCAGGGTAAGCAGCAAAGGTCGGTGAATGGGGGTTGCAAGCATTTTTTTTTCTGCCAGTATGACGAGGATCGCCGAAGGAAAAGCAAGCGCAAGGGCGATCGATCGAGAGAAGAGGGGTGCTGAAGGATCGCGTTGGAATTGTTGGGGTGTGTGGTTTTTGTGGATGGAAAGCACGGTAGGTTGTTGATGGTAAAAGAAGAAAAGCTGATCGCGGGGTTGCGTGGAGGCGAAGATTGGGCGTATCGGGAGGTTCTCCAACACTACGGGCCTTTGCTGATGGGGTACGCGAAGCGCCTTGTGGGAGATCGCGATGAAGCAGAAGAAGTGGTGCAAGAGACGGTGGTTGCGATCTTACAACACATCGAGCGTTTTGAGGGGCGTTGCAGCATCCGCAGTTGGTTGTTTCGGATCGTGCATCACAAAGCGATCGATCATCTGAGGCGGACTGCGCGTTTTGTAAAGCCTCCCGAAGAAGATCCTTACGCGGAGGCGTTTGATCGGGGAGGGCATTGGAAAGAGACGCCTGCGGCGTGGGGTCACGATCCCGAAGGTCAAGCAGGCGCACGTCAGATGTTGCACAAGATCCGAGCGGTGATCGATCAATTGCCAAATAATTACAAAGAGATGATTCTGTTGCGCGAGATTTATCAGATGGATACACAAGAGATCTGTAATGTTTTGGGGATCACATCCGTCCATGCGCGAGTGCTGCTTCACCGCGCTCGACAAGCATTATATAAGCTCTTGGAAGAAACATATCGGGGTTCCATAGAGTCGATGGATTGACTTATTTTGTGTTTTTTATAGAAAAAATCGTACACGCGACAAGGAGCCGTAGCGAGGAAAAAGATGGATGTGATGCGTTGTGACGCGATGGTGCGGCGGATCGATCGGATCGTCGACGGTGAGGCGTCTTGGAGTGAAAGACTGGGATTTTACTTTCACATGGCGATATGTTGGAAGTGTCGGCGTTATCTGCGGCAGTTTCGACAGATGCGGTTGTTGGTGGGGCAGATCCAAGAAGAGATGTTGCCTGAGGACTTTGCTCAAGTGATGGGTCGGGCGCTTGCTTTGGGTGGGGATCGGTCGGAGCAGGGGCTTGAGGTGGATGATGAAGGTGTGTGGATCGGTCGCCCTGTGTGGATCACGAAGCGTTGATCGAAAGCATCGCGGGGTGGGCAGCAACCAGCTCGTTTATCGGCTTTTGCGTCTTATTGAACGTTATTTCAGCCTGTAACGTCGCGGGGTGGGCAGCAACCAGCTCGTTTATCGGGTGCTGTGTGTATCGAAAAGCGTTGATCGAAAGAGGGGTTTGGAGATCGGGGGTAGGCGGAGTGGTTTGTTAGGGGAGGACGCGGTATCCGGCATCGCGGATGATCTGGGCGAGTTGGGAGGGGTTGGTGAGTTTGGAGTGGAAAGAGACGATGGCTTGGGGAGGATCGAGGGTGACTTGGGTATGGAGGACGCCTTTGGTTTTTTGGAGGGCTTCGGTGATGCGTGCGACGCAACCGCCACAACTCATGCCAGCGATCTTGAGGGTGACTTTTTGGGTGGATGTTGGTTGAGGTGGAGTGTGCGGTTTGGGTGGAGTTTTTTCTGTTTGGATCACGCCCTTGTATCCGGCTTTTTCGATGGCTTGGAGCATCTGCTGTGGGGTGACTTGTTTGGGTGTGTACACGACGATCGCACGCTGTGGTTCGAGGGTGACATCTGCTTTTTGAACGCCCGGGAGGGATTGCAGGGCACGCGTGATGCTTTCGACACAGCCTCCGCAGTGTAGCCCCGAGAGGTCGAGGGTGATCTGTTGGGTGTGCGTGGGGGGAGTGTGTGGTTTGGGGGAAGCGATGGAAAGAGAGGAAAGGCCGGATGGAAGGGCCGCAGCGATCAGGAGTAGGGCCAACAAGACAGGTGCGAATGCGGCGAGGCGGATGCTGGGTGGGGTGGATGGCTTCATCAAAAAATTCTCCGTATGGGTGAAGGATGTGCCGACGAGTTGGTTTTGTTTGGTGGGGCTTTGCCCCACGCCCCACAAGGGAGCGAAGCCCCCTTGACCCCGTATTGACGGGACGAACAGAGCTTTTTTTAACCAACGACTTTGTTGCTAGGGCATCTGCGAACGCGGGGTTTTTTCTCTTCCACGTCGTTGCTCTTTATAGGGGTTACGCAGTTGAAGAGGGAAACCGTGAAGAATCAACCCGTTGTAGGGGCGGTTCGCGAACCGCCCGCGCCCAAACATGGGCCTTTTTCGTATCGAACTGTGTAAGTCCTATCTTTATTCGGAGCGAAGGAGGCGAGTGGAGCGCGCAAACATCTGAGGTATAGCGAGATCGGCGAGAGTAGGCAAGCGCGGTGGGATGTGGCGATTTGTCGCAGGCGTGAAACAAAGCGGGAGGTTGTGCGGTGGAGGGGTGTCATAACAGCGCCTGTATCAAGCCCGCCATGAGGCAAAGCGGGAGGTTGTGCGGTGGAGGGGTGGATTGTGTGGGCTTGTGTCGTGGCGAGGGGAGCGTTAGCATGGCGGGGTGATCAAGATCAAGAAAGACAGTGGAGGAAAAGAAGATGGGAGAATCATTTGACGTCGACTTTGCGGTGGTAGGTTCGGGGTTTGGGGGATCGGTGTCGGCGTTGCGGTTGAGCGAAAAAGGCTACAGCGTGGCGGTGTTTGAGCAGGGCAAGCGTTTTCGGGCGCAGGACTATGCGGAGACGAATTGGGATGTTCGGCGGTTTTTGTGGTTGCCGCAGGCTGGGTGTATGGGGATTTTTCGGATGACGTTGTTGTCCGATGTGTTTGTGTTGTCGGGTGCGGGGGTGGGTGGGGGATCGTTGGTGTATGCGAATACCTTGTACGTTCCGCCAGAGTCGTTTTTTTCAGCGGCGCAGTGGCCGAAAGATATCGATTGGAAGGGCGAGTTGCTGCCGCATTATCGGATGGCGCAGTATATGTTGGGCGTGACGAGGAACATTTACGAAGGAGAGGCGGATCGCCTGTTGCAGCAGGCGGCGGAGGAGTTGGGAAAAGGCGACACCTTTGTGAAAACACCTGTGGGTGTGTACTTTGGTCATGCGGAAAAGACCGAGCCGGATCCGTATTTTGGAGGGGCAGGGCCGGAGCGGACGGGTTGTAATTTCTGTGGTGGTTGTATGGTGGGATGTCGTTTTGGGGCGAAGAATACGCTCGACAAGAACTATTTGTACCTTGCGGAAAAGCTTGGGTGTACGATCCATCCCGAGCGAACGGTCTCGGATGTTCGGGCATTGGAAGGTGGGGGGTATGAGATCGTGCATCGGCGTTCAGGCTCGTGGCTGCGCCGAGATGTCAAAGTGACACGTGCGCGCAATGTGGTCCTTTCTGCGGGGGTGTTGGGTACGGTCAAGCTTTTGTTTGAAGCGCGAGAGCGAGGTTCTTTGCCGAAGGTGTCGCCGTTTCTTGGGGAGCAGGTTCGTACAAACAGCGAAGCGATCTTGGGAGTGAGCGATACTCGCGAAGGCATCGATCACAGCAAGGGGATCGCGATCACGTCTTCGGTGCATGTCGATGATCATACGCATATCGAAGTGGTGCGTTATAGTAAAGGCAGCGATCTGATCGGTCGGATCGCGACGTTGATGACGGATGGAGGGCCGGGGCGATGGCGTCCTTGGGAGTGGGTGAAGACGGCAGCAAGCCACCCGCGCAAGTTTTTGTCGACGTTGTGGCCCTTTGGTTGGGCGCAAAGAACCTTTGTGTTGTTGGTGATGCAAACGCTTGATAACGCGGTGGGTTTGCGGATGCGCCGTTCGTGGCGGACGTTGTGGGGGCGAGGATTGGATACGGTGATGCCGAAAGACGGAGAAGCGATCCCGACCTACATTCCGCTAGGAAACCAAGTCGCTCGCTCGATCGCACACAAAACCAACGGTGTTCCGCTGTCATCGATCCCCGAAGTGCTGCTGAATGTTCCGACAACAGCGCATATCTTGGGAGGATCGGTGATCGGTGATTCGGCGGCAACGGGGGTGATCGACGCCAATCACGAAGTCTTTGGTCACAAAGGGTTGTATGTATGCGATGGTTCGGCGGTTCCTGCCAACTTGGGCGTCAATCCGAGCCTGACCATCACCGCGATGACAGAGCGAGCGATGAGCAAGATCCCCGTCAAGGAAGGGGCCACCTATCGGCCCGCGATCGAACCCGCATGGACAGAGGCGCGAATTGCTGCGATCGAGAAACGGTGGGCGTTCCACCAGAGCCCCAATGTCTACCTCCCCGTCTCCGAACAAGCCGAACCATCGGAGAATGGATAAGGACTCGTACGATATCCGAGTGGTATGTACATAGGGGGGCTGCCCCTACATCGTTCGATCACACCATGCACATTCGCCGCGAAAATGGCGAAAGGCACGGGGGCTGCTCCTATGTCGTTCGATCACACCGCGAGCGGATTTCGTACAAGGACCCAATCGCTGCTTTTGGGGAGAGTTGACGGGGCCTCAAGGGGTTGACAACGAGGCCGTTTTGTGCAGAGTGACTTTTTTGGGCATGAAGTCAAAGCAGCGTTGGACGTATTTGACAAAAACCCCCGTGTTCGGGCTGGTTCGAGCGACAGAGTCGTCTGTTTGAAAAACAGTGAGCGTTTCGCTCAACACGGGGTCAAGGGAGCCGAGCTCCCTTGTGGGGCGTGGGGTGAAACCCCACCCAGCTATTCCCACAAATCAGTCCGATGTTGTTGGCGTTTTTGTGGGCCGTGATCTTTTGGTGTTTGCGGCGTAAGGTTATCGAGAGTTGTTGCGAAAAAGTGACGGCAGGTAGCGCGGGTTGCCTTGTGGCGGGGGTTTGCTTGGTGCTGTGTGTTTTTTGATTGGAAGCGATACAGAGGGCGGATGGAGCGGGTTGATCCGAAGAGGCAACCGAGGCTCGGAAAGAGGAGGTCTTGATGTTGAAACGATCCCATTCATCATCGCTAGAGCGTATGCGTTGGGGAGGTGCGGAAGAATGGAGCGCGACGAAGGCGTGTGGGGTGGTGATGTTGTCGCATCACGACAGCGTGTTGTCTTCGGAGGCCGAAGAAGTCGAAGGGGACGGGCGGACGATGTGGGAGGTGGCAGGTCGGGGAGTGATCCGATCAAGAAATCTGCAATGGTTGTTGACCGAAGAATTCTGGGGACCAGTACTGGGTTGGGAAGTAGAGAGCAAGCGGCGCGAAGCAGAGGACGGCTCGTTGGTGTGATCGCGGTGTGCGATACAGAAGGAAGTGGGGGGAGGCATTTTGTTTTTAAAAGCGGGGTGCTTTATATTGGGGGGCGTGTCAAGTGAACTCCCGACATCTTGGAGGGAGAAACGCGGAAAGTGCGCGACGAAGGGCCAAGGATAGCTTTTTTTTTTGCGTGGCGTTGGTTTGTTTGGGAAGAAGAAAAACGAGCCATCGTATCGGTTCCGCAGACAACGGGGATGCGTTCATGTCCGTGTATCGGGTGCATTACAAAGCGATGAAAGCTTTGTTGGGCCAAAGCACCATTCAAACGAGTGAAGGGTGTCCATTTGCGCCGATGTTGCGGGGGCAGATGGAAGATCTGACGATGTATCGGGAGGCATTGGAGGGCCAAGGCTTGTTGGTCGGGGGAGGGGGGTTGTGTGAGGAGGCGCGGGAAGCGCTCGAAGTGATCGCACGTCCGACGGATTGTTTGGCGGTGACCTCTTTTGCGTCGGGGAATCGCCAGCGGGTGACGTATTTTTTGCGGGAGGGTCGTGCGGTGGTGGCGGGATTTGATCACCAAGAGACGTGCAACTTTTCAAAACCTGTGTTGTATGGGCGTCTTGCAGAGAATTTGGCGCGACAGCTTGCAGGAACAAAGGGTGGTGGAGCGCAGAGACCGTTTCGGATGAATCCCGCGCTACTGCGAGTGTTTGCGCAGTGGATGGATGAAGGGATGCGCTTACAACCACCGCGTGAGGCAAGCGAGGCGTATCGGCGTTCTGCGTTGAGCAAGCAGATGATCTTGCGGCAGATTTCGGAGCAGGTGTCGAGCCGCAGCGCGGAAGCGTTGTGTGTGGCGTTGTTGGAGCTTCGGTTGTTGGTGGAAGAAGGGGCGTTGTGTTGGTTTGGGCCGGAGTTTTCGTTGTGGTACGAGGCTTTGTCTGGGGATGAGCGGGTGGAGTTGCAGTTGCGGGTGTTGCCGTTGCGGGATCAGGTGATGCCAGAGCGGGGGATGATCTTTGTGGGAGAAGCGGGTCAGCGTTTGATGTTGTGGTCGCAAGGCGAGCGCGAGGTGATCTGGGCTTTTCGTGCAGAAGAGGTGTTGGCCCAAGCGTTGTTGCGGGATCTGCTGGGCTGTCGGGAGGTTTCGGACAAAGAGATGTTGGAGGGATGGATGTCGAGAGGGGTGATGTTGGATGTCCTCTGAGCGCAAAGTGGTGGGAGAGACGGTTCCGTGGTTGCGGTTGGTGTTGGTGTTGGCAGCGGGGGTGTTGGCGGTGTCCTCGTCAGCGATCTTGGTACGTTTGGCCAAGCAAGCTCCGCCGTTGAGCATCGCTTTTTGGCGAGTGACGTTGGCGAGTGTGTTGTTGCTGCCGCTGTGGTTTTCGGTGTCAAGGCGGCGCGAAGTCACGCTGTTGTCGGTGGATCAGCGTTGGCGCTTGCTGTTATCGGGGGTGTGTTTGGGGGTGCATTTTGGGGCGTGGATCAGCAGTTTGTCGTACACAAGTGTCGCGGCGTCGGTGTTGTTGGTGACGACGAATCCGATCTGGGTGGGGTTGATGTCGCCGTTGGTTGTGGGGGAACGGTTGTCGGGTGGGGCGTGGTTGGGTGTGGGGCTTGCGCTGTTGGGGGCGGGGATCGTGGCGTTGGATAGCGAGATCGCAGGATCGCCGAACCCGTTGTTGGGGAATGGCTTAGCGTTGTTGGGGGCGGTGGCGGCGAGCGGATATCTGTTGTTGGGGCGGCGTGTTCGTGCGCAGTTGGATGTGTGGTCGTATGCGTCGGCGACGCTGGCGGGTGCGTGGTGTGTTTTGTTGATCATGGCGATGGTTTGGGGTGTTCCGTTGTGGGGATTTGGGTGGGAGGTGTGGGGGTTGTTTGGGGCGATGGCTTTGTTGCCGCAGATGGTGGGGCATAATGCGATGAGTTGGAGTTTGCGGTATGTGCGTGCGGATGTGATCGCGGTGGTGTTGTTGTTGGAGCCGATCGGTGCGGCGTTGTTGGCTTGGTTGATCTTGTCGGAAGCACCGAGTCGTGGGGTCTGGTGGGGTGGAGCGGTGTTGTTGGGGAGTGTTGCGTGGGTGAGTCTCCAAGCTCGAAAGCCTTCGCGTTAAGAAGCGATCTGGAGGTGGGAGGTGGTTTGAAGGAAGGCTTGGAGGGTGGTGCGTTGGGTGGGGAGTCCGAAGAGGTCGAGGATGGCGGCGATCTCGTGAGAGATCGTCCAGAGGTGTTTGGTGTCGACGAGAGCGTGGAGGATCTCGCGTTGGAGGGGTTCGAGTCGTGCGGCTTCGGCGGGAGATTCGAGGCGAGAGAGATCAAGGAGTGTGAAGGTCATGTGGACAGCGCTGTAGGGGTCAACGATCGGGAGCAGATCGAGAAGGCGGGGGATCACGAATTCGGGGACGCCCTCGCCAAGATGGCAAAGCAAGCGGCTGAGATCGCCGACCGTATCGGATTCGGCCCAAGGGAGAGTTGCGTAAAGGTCGGATACTTCGGAGAGCGTGAGTGTGTGCATCAGGATGCGGAGAGCGTTGCGGGAGGGTTGTTGGGGATTTTGGCGGGTGAGCGAAGTGGCGGCGGCGAGACGGACAAGTGCGGGGTGGGAGGAAACAAGGTAGCTTTCGAGCAAAGGTTCGAGCAGGATATCGTCGATCTCAAGGACACCGAGCGCAAAGAGGATGCTTGCGAGGACACAGGGGTGATCTTCGAGGAGCAGGCGTTGTTGGAGGGCGTGTTGGATGCGCTTGCTTTCAAGGGGGAAGCAGGCGAGCAGAAAGGCCGCGTGAACACGCAAAGCGGCTTGGGGTGCGTGGAGGCATCGGAGATAGAGGTCCATTCCTTTTCGGGCTTCTTCGTGGGTGCGTTGGAGCCATGCGGTATGGAGGGATGGAGGTTCTTCGCACCCGGGGAGGAGCAGCGCCATGCGGCGATGTTGGGGGATCTCGTAAGTGTTGGGGCAAGTTTCGCCTGTGGCGAGATGGGCGAGGAGCAACAAGAGTTCTTCTTTGTCTTGGACACCGGGGTCTTGGAGCATCTCGATCAGGAAAGGGATGGAGACCGCGCTGGCTTCGAACACAAGGCCATGATGCCAGAGGGCTTCGTAACACCAAGAGAGAGCTTCGAGGCGTTCGTGTTGGAGGGGGGAGCGCAAGGCATGAAGGTGAAGGGGAAGGTCGGCTGCGTGTCCGTGGGCGTGCGTCATTTTTTCCCAAGCGATGGGTTGCGTGATCTGCATGGTGTCGTCCTTTCCTGTCGATCGGTAAGGTGGGGGTTGTTTGTGGCGACTTGAGAAGGGGTTGTACTTTGTGGTTGTGACGGATGTTGACACGCAAGGGATCGAGCAGGTTGTGAGAGGTGGATGCTTGAGTCCGAGGAGGGGGCGTGTTAGAAAAGTGGCCGTTGGATGGAGGTTCAAGTGATATCGAGGACGCAAGATCGGGAGAAAGATGGATGTTGTCATCAGAGGCGTATCTTCAGGCTCGTCAGAAAGCGCGTTATCACGTCCAAGTTCAGATCGAGCGGGTGGGGTTTCCTCCTCGGATGCCGGGAGAGGCCGAGGTGGGGGGGAAAGTCGTGCAGGTGTTTCGTGCGGATGGCTCGGAGTTGCGTTGTGGTGATCCGATCCGTTTTCGGTTGAGTGTTGCGGCCTACAACGAAGCGATTCCGCCCGAAGATGGGGTGTGGTGGTTGCCTGCGGATGCGATCTATGAGGGGGCCTGTATTGAGGCTTTTTTGAATGGCGAAGCGCCCGATTGTGCGGTCGCTTTGTGGCAAGTGACGATCTTGGAGGGGGCTCCTTCGCCACCTTGGATGAGCGAGGATGTATTGGACTGATCGGATTGATCGGATTGATCGGATTGAACCGACTGATCGGATTGAACCGACTGATCGGACTGATCGGACTGATCGGACTGATCGGACTGATCGGATTGAACGGATTGAACGGGCTGATCGGACTGATCGGACTGATCGGATTGATCGGACTGATCGGATTGATCGGACTGATCGGACTGATCGGTGGGGTGGGCAGCGTCAGGGAAGAGAGAGGGACATCTTTTGATGGGGGATGCCGGCCTCTTCGTAGACGGGGCCGTCGGTGGTGAAGCCAAAGCGTTCGTAAAAGCCGATGGCATGGGTCTGTGCGCTCAGGTAAACTGTTGGCAGGCGCTGTTGTTGTGCGTGGGCAACCAAGGCTTCGAGCAGCCATCGTCCGAACCCACAGGAGCGCCAAGGTTTTCGGACGGCCATGCGACCGATCTTTCCGCTTGGAAGGAGGCGTGCGCATGCGATGGGTTCGCCTTGTGCGGAGCGCAGGAGCAGATGGAGTGCGGTATGATCGTGTTCGTCGATCTCGATCTCGGGGGGGACGTGTTGTTCTTCGATGAAGACTTCGCGTCGAACCAAATAGAGGTCGGCTTGATCGTCGGGCCAGCGGGCGATATGGAGTGTGGTCATGGTTTTGGGCCGCCGTGTCGGGGTGATTGTTGCGATGTCTTGTACGATATCCGAGTGATGTACACAGCAAAGGAGAGTACGTAGACGCCCTATGATCGGGCAGACACAGGGGTCTGCCCCCATACGCGCCTTGTTAAGCGCTTGTCGGCCCCCCACCCCAGCCCTCCCCCGTGAACAGGGGAGGGAGTGAAAGTCGGAGTCAGCGAGGTTTTGGGTTTCCATGCCGCACGCTGTTTGCACGAGAGATCGTCTTTGCC
>JAKLKB010000134.1 GCA_023150835.1 Myxococcota bacterium
AAGCGGAGGAAAGCCCCCCACCCCGCCCTCCCCCGTGAACAGGGGAGGGAGCGAAAGTCGGAAGCATCGGGGATTTTGTTTTTTCATGACGCACGCTGTATGCACGAAATGCAGACGCTGCCCGTTCCAACTTCCCCCCGCTCACGGGGGGATTGAGGGGGGTGGAGAAAAAAAGGCGATCAAGACCGACTCTACGAGGTTTCCACCTTAACAAGGCGCGTATGGGGTGGAACCCCACGAAAGCGAGGGCGGAAACCCACGAAATTGAGGGCGGTGGTTGTGTAGGTTTTGGGCGATGGAGTGGGAAAGATGAGCATTGTGGCGTTGAAGAAGGTGACGCTGTTTGGGCCTGTTGCGGAGAAGGCATCGGTGTTGGGATGGTTGCAGGAGTATGGCAAGCTACATTTGTTGCCGTTGGGGGCGAACCATTGGAAGGAACAGGCGAAGAGCAAGGAAGTGGAGCGGAGTCGTTGGGCGCTGAAGTATTTGGAGGATTGTCCGCGCCATCGACGCCAAGCGGAGGGTACGAAGGAGACGGATATAAGGGGGATTGTGGAGGAGGTACTTGCGAACAAAGACAAGCGGGATGCGTTGACGGATCGTCTGGATTGGTTGAACAAGCATATCGAGGATCTGGAGCCGTGGGGAGATTTTGAATGGTCGGAAGAAGGGGCATTTGGTGAGTTGCGGCTGTGGTTTTATGTGGTGCCGCATTACATGGTGAAGCAGATCGATGCAGGGCTGATCTGGGAAGAAGTGCATCGAGATTATCAAGGCGCGTATGTGGTGGTGATCCATTCCGAAGAGCCGAAGGTTGGGGCGGTTCCCGTTCCGCGTGCGCATACAGGTTCGATACCGTTATCGAAGTTGAAGGCAGAGCGGGAAGAGATCTGGACAGCACTTGAAGATCTGGAGGCAGAGCGGGAGTCAAAGACGCGATGGATCGAGCGTTTGCGTGTTGAACTTGTAAGGGAAGAAGATCAGGCGACGTATTTACGGGGGCTTGCGCAGGCGTGGGAGGGAGAAGGGATCTTTGCGGTGCAGGGATGGCTTCCCGCGTTGGAGTGCAGGCGGTTGGAAGAAGAAGCGGTATTGCGGGGGTTGGCGTGTTTGTGTGAAGAAGCGGCGGAAGGGGAAAAGCCGCCGACGTTGTTAGAGAATCCGAAGGCATTGTCGGGAGGAGAAGCTCTGATCCAGTTTTATCAGACGCCAGCGTACGATGGCTGGGATCCGTCGCGGGTGGTGTTCTTTTCGTTTACGTTGTTTTTTGCGATGATCTTGTCGGATGCGGGGTACGCGTTGGTGCTGGGCGGGTTGTTGTGGCTGTTTCGAGGGCGGTTGGGGAGAGATCAAGCAGGGTATCGGATGAGAACGTTGGGTTGGTGTTTGGTGGGGTGTTCGGTGGCGTATGGGGTGTTGGTGGGGAGCTATTTTGGTGTTTCGCCAAGCAGCCGTTGGCTACAGCGTTTGAATCTTTTGGATATGAATAATTTTGATCAGATGATGGTGGTGTCGGTGGGCGTGGGTGTGGCGCATGTGGCGATCGGCTTGATGGTGAAGTTGTGGCAGAGGCGGGGGAAGCCGAGTATGTTTGTGTCGGTGGGATGGTTGTTGGGGATCGTGGGTGGATTTTTGGCATGGCGCGGGAGTGTGCCGTTGGGGAGTGGGATGATGGCGTCGGGAGGGGTGTTGATCGTGGGATTGAGCGGTGAGCGGCCCGTGCGTTCTTTTTGGGACGGTTTGCGTCATCTGTTGGCGGGGCTGTTGGCATTGGCGGATGTATCGAAAGCGTTTGGGGATATCTTGAGTTATCTTCGGTTGTTTGCGTTGGGTTTGGCGAGTGCATCGTTGGCGGTGACGTTTAACAAGTTGGCGGCGGATGTGTGGGTCTCGATGCCGGGGGTGGGTTTGGTGATGGCGGCGTTGATCTTGTTGTTGGGGCATGCGTTGAATTTTGCGTTGTCGATTGTGAGTGGGGTGGTGCATGGTTTGCGTTTGAATGTGATCGAGTTTTTTAATTGGAGCCTTTCGGACGAAGGTTATCCGTTTCAGGCGTATCGGAAGAAGGAGGAACAGACGTGGAGCAAGTGATGATCGCGCTTGGTTGGATCGGGATTTATGGGCCGATGGCGTTGGGAGCGATAGGGAGCATCGTGGGATGTTCGATCGCGGGGCAAGCGGCGTGTGGCGCGTTGTTGGACACGGAGACGGGACATGGCCGATACATCGGCGTTTCAGCGATGCCGTCGTCGCAGACGATTTATGGGATCGTGGTGATGTTGTCATTGAATCGTGCGGTGACGTTGGCGAACGCGCCCGGCTTGTTTGCGGTGGGCGTGTTGGCGGGTGTGGCGCTGTTTTTGAGCGCGTTGTACCAAGGGCGTTGTTGTGCGTCGGCGATCCTCGTGTCGAAGGCGAAGCCTGAGATCTTTGGTTTGTCGGTGGCACCAGCGGCGATCGTAGAAGGTTTTGCGGTGTTTTCGTTTATTTTTGCGCTGGTGGTAAGCGCAGGGATACCGAAGTAGGCGGGGGTGTGTGATGGCGCAAGAGGAAAAGAAGGACAAAAGTGCGGCAGCTTCGGGAGTAGAGAAGCTGATCGAGCGATTAAAGAAAGAGGGCGTTGCGGCAGGGCAAAAGGAAGCAGAGCGTTTGGTGGAAGAGGCGCAACGACGGGCGGATTGGATCATCAACCAAGCGCGAGAAGAGATCGAGGCGATGCAAAAGCAAGCCGAGGAGAGCATGGCGCGGGAGCGAGCGGCGGCAGAAGAGGCGTTGCGGGTTGCGGCGCGGGATACGGTGTTGCAGATGCGGGAGGGGGTGGTGCGGCGTTTTCGGACGCGCCTGCATAGTCTTGTGGGGGCGCAGCTTGAAGACCCGTCTTTTTTGCATCAGTTGATCCTTGAGGTGGCGGGGCGAGCCCGTCAGGATGCAGGGATCGATACGCAGACGCGGCTGGAAGTGATCTTGCCGCGTGATGTCGTGGGCTTGAGCGAACTGCGCGAGCATCCCGAGAAGGTGACGCAAGGTGCGTTGGGCCAGTATGTGCAAGCCGTAGCGGGTGAGCTTTTCCGCGAAGGGTTGGCTTTTTCGGTCTCGGATGCTTTTCAAGAGGGGATCCGCATCCGTCTGTTGGAAAAAGAAGTGGAGATCGATCTTTCGGAACAAGCGGTGAGTCAGCTTCTCTTGCAACATCTCCAGCCGCGTTTTCGGGCTTTATTGGAAGGTGTGATCCGTTGATGGCAACTCCCTACTACACATTGATCACCAGTTTGCCGCGTATGCCAGCGTTGTTTGAAGCGCAGCGTTTGCCGATCTCGCCTGAGCGGTTGGCGAAACGTTTGGAGATGTTGGATGCTTTAGAAGTGGCGCTATTGGACAGGATCTTGGATCTGTTGTTGTGGGACAAGCAGATGCCGAGTCGAACGGATCGAGAGATGTTGGCGAAGGCAGAGATGTTGACGCTGACATCGTATCCGTCGATCATGGCGGTGGTGTCGTGGTTTACGGATGTGAGGACGATCCTGACTGCGTTGCGTCGACGCCATCGCGATCTGTCCCCACCCGCGAAAGGGGCTGTATGGTCTTTTGGGCGCTGGACAGAACATCTCTTGCGGCATTGGGAGCAGCCAGAATTTGGGCTGGAACGGCATCTGCCTTGGTTGTCCGAGATGCGATTGATGTGGGAGGCGGGTGAAAGTCTCGCGGTGGAGCGGATGTTGCTGGATCTGAAATGGAAACGCTTGTTGCAGGCGGCGGAACAACACAGCTTCGACTTTGAAGCGGTGGTGTACTATGTGCTGCGTTGGCACTTGTTGGGTCGGTGGTTGCGCTACAATGGAACGGCAGCGTTGGTGCGTTTCGATGATATGGTGGAGAGGGCGATGTCGGGTGTGGATATCACGGGATGATATGGTGGAGAGGGCGATGTCGGGTGTGGATATCACGAATGGATCGATGGATCGGAGGAAGGGATGACGCCAAGTGCGCGAGTGGTTGCGGTGCATGACGATGTGGTGACGATCGAGGTGTTGCGTTCGCAAGGAGAGCAGCCTTCGGGCCTAATGAAGAATGAGGTGGTGTACATCTTGCCGGAGCTAGGGGGAGAAAAAGAGATCAGGCTCAAGGCAGAGGTGTTGCGTGTGCGCGGGGATCGTGCGGATGCGCAAGTGTTTGAGGATACACGGGGCGTCGCGGTGGGAGCGTGGGTCGAACAGACGGGGCGGATGTTGTCAGCGGCGTTGGGACCGGGGCTTTTGGGTCAGGTGTACGATGGCTTGCAGAATCCGCTGGAATGGCTGGCCTCGGAGCATGGGCTATTTTTGCCGCGAGGGGTAGAAGGCGATAGCCTCAACGAAAAGAAGGCATGGGCGTTTTCGTCTCGCGTGCGTGCGGGAGATACGGTGAAAGCAGGCGATATCTTGGGTCATGTGCAAGAGTCGCGGTTTACGCACAAGGTGATGGTTCCGTTTGACTGGCCGGGTCGGTCAGAAGTGGTGTGGATCCAAGAGGGCCAGTTTACGGTGACGCAGCCTGTGGCGGCGTTGCGAGATCGTTTTGGTCGAGAACAGACGGTGACGATGGCGCAGCGTTGGCCTGTACGCAAGACGCTGGCGAGCAAGCTATTGCAGCGCGGATACAGCGAGCGTTTGTATCCTGACGAGCCGTTGGTGACGACAACGCGGTTGATCGATACGCTATTTCCTGTGGCGCGTGGGGGGACGGCGTGTATCCCGGGGCCGTTTGGTGCTGGAAAAACGGTGTTGCAGCACTTGTTGTCGCGTTTTTCGGATGTGGATATCGTGTTGGTGGTGGCGTGTGGAGAGCGGGCAGGAGAAGTCGTCGAGACGATCACGGAGTTTCCGAGTCTTCGTGATCCAAGGGGCGGTGGCTCGCTGATGGATCGAACGATCATCTTGTGCAATACTTCGTCGATGCCCGTTGCTGCGAGGGAATCATCGATCTATATGGGGGTGACGTTGGGGGAATACTACCGCCAGATGGGGCTACATGTGTTGATGTTGGCGGATTCTACGTCGCGATGGGCGCAGGCGATGCGCGAAACCTCGGGGCGTTTGGAAGAGATCCCGGGAGAAGAAGCTTTTCCTGCGTATCTGGATTCGGCGATCCGTGGTGTGTACGAGCGTGCAGGAGTGTTGCGCACAAATGACGGAAGCATCGGCAGTTTAACGATCATCGGAACGGTATCGCCCGCAGGTGGGAACTTTGAAGAACCCGTCACCCAGTCGACCTTGCGCACCGTCAAGACTTTCCTTGGGCTGAGTGCTGAACGCGCCTACAAGCGGTCCTATCCTGCGATCGATCCGCTGTTGTCGTGGTCGCGTTATCTCGATCAGCTTGAAGCATGGTATACACGCGAACTAGGGCCCGAATGGGTGCCGCGTGTTAAGCAGCTTTTGGCCTTGATCAAACAAGGCGAGATCGTCCGTCAGATGATGCTCGTCACAGGCGAAGAAGGTATCTCCCTTCACGATGCTGTGGCCTATCACAAAGCCCTGTTTCTGGATCGCGTCTACCTCCAACAAGATGCTTTTGATGCGGTCGATGCTTCCGTCTCTTTGGAACGCCAAAAACGCACCTTGGCGCTGATCATGCGCTTTATCGACAAAGACTACCCCTTTGAAGAAAAGCAACAGATCGCTGATTTTTTTACTCGACTGACGGGGCTTTTCAAAAACTTGAACTACGCCCGCGAAGGGAGTTCGGACGAACAAGAGATCACCGCGCAGATCCTTGCTCTGGCCTAAGAAAAGTCCACGGAATACACGGAAAGCACGGAAAGAAGGCAGAAAAAGAAAAGCACACGGAAAGCACGGAAAGAAGGCAGAAAAAGAAAAGCACACGGAAAGCACGGAAAGAAGGCAGAAAAAGAAAAGTCGGGGAGTGTTGGTGAGAGGAGCATCAGGGGAGGGGTGGGTTGCGCTGTGCCATCTGTTGGAAGAGGCGGAGGGATGGGAGCGAGAGATGTGTGTGGATTATGTGGCGCACCACACAACGGGGTGGGACGCGGGGCTGCGTAAGCCGTTGTATGCGTGGTGGAAGCGTCGGAAGGCGGGAGAATCGACGGAGTACAACGGCTTGTGCGAGGAATGGAGCGGGTATGTGTGGGACGCGGGGACGTTTGCAGGAGAGGTGCGCGAGATGCCAGAGATGCCAGAGATGCGGATGATCTGGTGTCCGTCGGGGTCGTTTTGGATGGGAGCGACGGAGGCAGAAAGAGCGGAAGAAGCGGAGAGCAAAGAGTATCCACGACATGAGGTGACGTTGACGAGGGGATTTTGGATTGGGCAAACCCCTGTGACACAGGCGCAATTTGTGGCGTTGATGGGTTATCAGCCGTCGCGTTTTGAGGGAGTGCGGCGTCCTGTGGAGCGGGTGTCGTGGCACGAAGCTGCGGCCTTTTGCAACGCATTGTCGCGCCATCTTGGCGATCCGTTGGTCTTTGTGGAGCAGGCACAAGAATGTGCGTGGGATGTGCGGTGTCGTATCGACAAGCGTTGGGTTGGTGGAACTTATGCTCAGGCATCAGGATTCCGCTTACCGACGGAGGCTGAGTGGGAGTATGCGTGTCGGGCGGGATCGTGTGCGCCAAGGTATGCAGAGCTAAAACGCTGCGGGTGGTACTGGAACAACGCATCACGGCAGACGCAAGATGTGGCCCAAAAACAGTCGAACAGATGGGGATTGTACGATACATTGGGCAACGTGTGGGAGTGGTGCTACGATGCGTCGGGTCGAAGCTACACGGCGGAAAGCGTCTGTGATCCGATCTGTGATGGGGAGGATCTGCGCGGTGGTTTAGATGAAAAAGAAGTGGTGCGTGTTGTGCGCGGTGGAAGTTGGTACAGTGGAAAAGAGATGTGCCGAGCAGCATACCGCTTTGACGATGTGATGTTTTTGCGCGACGATGCGATCGGTTTTCGTGTGGTGCGTGGTGTGGTTGGGTAGGTTCGGGAGGCGGTTGGCGATGGCGATCTTGCAGTTCCGTGTTGTGGTTTTTCGTTTGGCTGTGGGTGTCTTGTTGATTGGCTTGGCCGTATGGTTTCTTTGGAACGCTTGGTTTTTGGACTGGGCAGGATGCACGTATGGAAATCGTGAGTATTGCTATGCTTTGGGAGAGCGTTACAAGAAGGGAAGGGGATTAAAAAAGGACGTTCGTGCTGCTTTTGTATATTTTCAAAAAAGTTGCGCAGGTGGGGATGGGATAGGATGCACAGAACAAGCGTTTTTGCCGCTACCTTTTTCAAAAACAACAAGTACACCCGATTTGATGAAACGAAAGATGGTGACGCTGACAGTGAGATTTTTTGGACATCGAACTTGCATTTTTGTTCAAAATAAAAAAGTGACGTGCGATATCTTCCGTCATTATACAAATCCGTCGATTAAGGCACCGACATACGACTCTTCTTTTGTAATCAAACCACTTTACGAAGAACTCAAAAAGCACTACAGTAAACCCAACATAGAGCCAGATCGCGTTGCGAGCCGCGTAGAAGCAAAGGCTGCCTTAAACAAGCAGAAAGGGTTGACGTCAGAAGAAAAAAAAACGATTTCGATAGAAAAATCGTCGCAAGAATTGCTGAAAGAGTTGCCAAAAAAATGGAGATTACTTCTTGGAGAAGAGGAACTGGGTTTTGTAAGCACTCGACCGATTCTATTTGTTATGGAGACGCAAACACGAGGCCAATTGCTTTCAGAGATCCACGCTACAGCTAAAGAAGCGGGATTTTTTTCGCAATACCTGATGGTTTGCCATGGTCGTCAGGGCGTTTGTCAGAGACGACTGTTGGAGATAAGTCACGGACGGCCGGATGGCTACTTCTTTCGCGGTTTCTATGAGTATGGTCGAAAGGTAAGGCCTCGTACGCCATCGTACTACGTCGACGTTCTTGTGGAGGAGAATGGGATCGTCGTCGCCGAGCGGGAAAAGCCGTCATCGTTATCGGATGATCGTGCTGTACAAAGCACATACATCCCGAAGCGTGGAGGAGAATATGATATACACAAACTGTCTCGCTATTTAGAAGAGTCTCTTCAAAAGCAACCCAGATTGGCTGCGTGTCTTGTGAGAGCAACTTCGGACGTGACGATCCAATCCTTGGTATCGGCGTTGGAAGCAAACGTCTCGATATCGAGTAAGCAACCTATCTTTCGCTATATCTTATACAGCAACAATCGGTGGTGAAAAAAGGAACGGATGCGTGAGTGTCCGAGATGCGAGCAGATTGGAGAAGAGCGATGCTTTTGTCAAAATCGCGGTGTGTAGAGTTGGTGGTGGTGACGTTGGCGACGTATTCGTATGCGTTGGAAAAAGCGTGGGGACTGCGGGATGCGCTCGAAAAGGCGGGACTTTGTGATCCTTTGCGGGTGTTGGGGATGGATGGGACAGGGCTGGGCAACGCTTTGAAAGCGGCGGGTTATGATCGCGGTGGCATCACCCACATCATCGCGCCGCGTTTGTTGGCGCTGATGGGTGCGATCCAAGAGGGAAAGTTGGATGCGCTGGAGGTGCATCTGAAACAACGCAACGAAGGGGATTTTCGTAAGCTCTTGGAAGGCGTAAAGGGCTTTGGGCCGACAGCCTCGAAACTAGCGTGGGCATTGATGTCGCCAGCAGAAGCGAAACGTTAGCTCGCGGAAGATGTCGGTGGGATGTGGGTTCCAGACGTATGGCGTCGAGCGCAACAGGAAAGTTGGAGGGTCGAGGAATGACGGAAAAATACGACGGGTTGGATGAGGAAACGAGCCAAGAGATCGGGCGAGAAGTGGATGAGATTTTTGAGAATATGCCCGATTCACCGCAGTTTTGCGTGTTCGGAGAGCGCGATGCGGTGTTGCCGGGCCTTGTGCTGGGGGATGGGACAGATTGTGCATTGCCGTTGGAAGAGGGCACCGTCAAGAAGATGATCGCGTACGCATCGGTGGCCCCGTACGGTCTTGGAACAGAAACGCTGGTGGATACGGAAGTTCGGCGAAGTTGGCAGATCGATGCTGAACAGTTTTCTTTTCGCAATCCTCGATGGGCGCGGTTTGTGGAGGATATCGTTGCGGAGGTTTGTGGCGGGCTAGGCGTGGCGCACGAGGTGCGGGCAGAGCCGTACAAGTTGTTGATTTACGAGGCGGGTGGTTTCTTTAAGGGCCACCGCGACACAGAAAAGCAGAAGGGGATGTTTGCGACGCTGGTGATCAATCTGCCTTGTCCGCATGAAGGAGGGCAGTTGCGCGTGCAGCACGATGGCGAGACCGAAACGACCGAATTTGGGGGGAAAGACAGCGCATTTTTGATTCGGTTTGCGGCTTTTTATGCGGATTGTGTGCATGAGGTCTTGCCTGTGGAGAGCGGGTATCGGGTGAATCTGGTCTATAATCTCTGTTTGTCGGGCCGCCAAAAGACTCCAAAAGCACCGAGTTATGATGAGCCTGTGCGTGCGTTGGCTGCGTTGCTCAAACCGCCTTTGCAAGAAGGGGTGGTGGAAAAGATCGTCCTTCCGCTCAAGCATCAATACACCGAGGCAGGGCTTTCACCCCAAGAGCTAAAGGGCCAAGACCTCGTGCGTTTTGTTTGCTTATCGCGTTTGGCACAAGCGCACGGGATGCAGGCGTTTCTTGCGTTGCTGACCTTCCATCAAGTCGGGTTTCCCTCCTATGACAGTTTTGAGGCACCGCGTCGTCGCTGGAGAGGGTACGATGAGTCAGATGGATTCGGTTCGGACACCGAGTTTGAGGAGGTTCACGACGAGGACGGCGAGTTGGAGCACTGGTGGACTCCAACAGGGGAATCGTTGCCTTTGGGGAGCCTGCCTTTTTCTCGTGAAGAATTCGTCTCGTCGCAACCGCTGGAAGAATTTGAGTACGAGCAAAGCATCGAAGGCCCGACAGGCAACGAGGGGGTGTCGATGGAGCGCTGGTATCGGATCGCAGCGGTGGTGTTGTGGGAGACCAAAAAACATTTTCACATTTTGGCGGACAACGGCCAACAGACGAGCATTATCGGGTTACGGCATTGGATGGCTTCGGTGAAAGATCCTTCTAAGGATGTATCTTGTCGGGAGTTTGCGGAAGACATCTTAGCGCGTTGGCGATTTTATCCTTCCTATTACAAGCCGAGCGTGGATGAGACGGGTGAGATGTTGTCGCTCTTGCGTGAACTGAACCATCTACCGTTGGTTCGGCGGTTTCTTGTGGAGATCTTACCTCGACAACAAAGTGGTGAAGAAGGGCGGAGATTGCGAGAGATTTGTGAGCATTGGGGATGGGAGTCTTTTGCGAAGGAGATCAAGGATCACGTTTTGGGTTCAGCAACGGGGCAAGGTGCTGTGCGGTTTGGTCGGATCACTCGGATATTGGAAGACCTTTGCACGGGCGCGGCTATCGGTTCGGAGCAACAGCGTGTGGGCCGAGGTTTCGCGGCGACCTTTTTTGAGACGCTGCGTGCGTGGGACAACGAGACCGAGAAGGAGATGCCGAAGATCGACGAGGCAGACAAACCCTATCATCGGGGATTTTGGCGCGAACATCCCGAACGCAGCGAGTTAAGGGAAAAGAAGATCGAAGCGGAAGTGGCTTTGCGCCGCTCGGTGTTTTTGCCCTTTTGTCGGGTGCTGGTGGCGTTGGAGATGCGGGACCTCTTGAATGAATGGGTTGCGCATACCTTTCAATACGAAGACTGGTACGAACTTCGTGATATCTTGCTGCCTGCTGCTCGATCGATGGTGCTTTTGCAGGAGTCCTCGACGTGTTGTAAGGAGCCGATACAAGGGCTTTTGCAACGTGTGATCGAGCGGCTAGAGCAGCGCACGTTGCGCCCGATCCCTGAACCCGAAGATTGGTCGCAGTCCGTGAAGTTGGGTTGCAAGTGTGAGGATTGTCGGGATCTACAGGTTTTTCTCAAACATCCGACAGAACAAACGCATCGCTTTGCGATCGCTGAAAAGCGCAGAGAACATCTCGCGCAAACGATCAAGACACATCGGTTGGATATCGAACACACCACCGAGCGCAAAGGCAGTCCCTACAAGTTGGTTTGCACCAAAACACGCACAAGCTACGAGCAAGCGTGCCGCGTCTTTGAAGAAGATGTCGCTGATCTCGCGGCTTGTCGTTTGTTGTTGGGTGACGCGCAGCAGGGAAAAGCTGCTGAAACGCCCAAAACACAGCGAAGAACACGCAAGAAGTAGACACTCTGCCTACTTGTTTTTGTTGCGGCCCGTTTGGCCGTTCGGTGTGTCCGTGGTCAGGACAAAGCATCGAGGCATATCAGCCACTACCTACAGAACCTCTCACGCAGATCTACGCGGTCCCTTCGGAGATTCAGCGCCGTTTGGCGATCTCGGGCTAGGTCTGTGTTGTTTGGTAGCGAAATTTTTTGTTGTGCGATGTGAAGCTTTGTGGCATTTGTCCGTCAAAGGCGCTTTGCTCTGGTTGGATGGCTGTGTACGATACGGTACTATCGCGTTGTCTGATCGGCCGTGTACGACGAGTTACTGTCGCCTTGGGTGGGTTATTCTTGGATGAGTGGCCTATCCGTTCTGCACGTCACATGGGAACAAGTGGTTTGTTCTCAGAGACATTGTCCTGTGATCCCAAAGGAGATGCGGATGAAACGAGTTCTCAGTACGTTGTTCGTGGGTTTTTTTGCTCTGGTCGGTTTGACCGACATTTCTTTGGCACAAGCGCCCCCCTTGAAGCGAAAAGGTGCCAAATCTGCTAAAGCCGCCCAAATTGCACAGCAACTTGCAAAAGCCAACATCGTCGTGCATGACAAAAAGCAAAAAGGGGCCAAGGCCGCACAGCAGCTTTCAAAAGCCAACATCGTCGTTCACGATAGAAAAGCCAAACAACAAGCTGCAAAGCAGGCATTGCGCAGCGGTGGCTCGTCGATCGTGGTACACGATCGAAAATTGAGACAAGAGAAAGTGAAAAAAGCCGCACAAGAACTCCAGAAGGCCAAGATCGTTTTACATGACGCCAAAGCAAAACAACAGTTCACCAAGTCCCAGATCGTGGTGCATGATAGAAAAGCGCGCCAATTGGTGTTGAAAAAGAACCAACAAGAAAACGACAAAGCCAAAAGAAACCAGCAAGAAAACGACAAAGCCAAAGCGCGCCAATTCGCGTCGAAAAAGAACCAGCAAGAAAACGACAAAGCCCGAGCCCGCCAATCCGCCGCCAAAAAGAAGCAGTAATAGAGTAAGACTTATGCGAAATTCGCAGAGTGTACGATCGTAAAGAGGTAGGGGTCCCCTGTGGCTGCCCAAGCACAGGGCGTCTACGCACTCTCCTACAATCACACATCATTCGGATATCGTATGACGCAGTTGCCAAAAAAATCCCGTGTTCGCGCCGTGTCAAGCGAGAGCGTCGTCTGTGTGAAAAACAGTGATCTTTTCGCCAATACGGGGTCAAGGGGCGACAGTCCCTTGCGGGGCATGGGGCAGCGCCCCATGAAACCAAACACAGGGTCATCATTGAGGGGCGATGTGGGTGTGGAGCAGGGGGCTGTTAAAGGGGAGCGTTGTGTACGCGCACGCATTGAAACGCAAAGTTGTCTCGACAAGGTTCTTGGAGGATGCGTGCGAGGAAAGCGGGTGTGATCTGTTGTGGGCTTCCTTGGTGTGCGTTGAAGAAGTCCGATAGTGCTTGAGAAGAGAGTTCGCTGTGGACGCCATCAGAGCATAAGAAAAACAGGTCGTTGGGTTGGATGGGGAAACAAGCCAGTTGGATATCCAAGGATTCGGTGCATCCGATGGCGCGTAGAACAACGTTTTTGTGTGGAAATTCTTCGGTCTCTTGGGGTGAGCGCAAGAGTCCCATGCGGATACATTCGCGCAAAAGCGTGTGATCTTCGGTCAGTTGGAAGAGTTGGCCATCGCGGAACAGGTAAGCTCGGCAATCGCCTGCGTGGGCGACCCATGCTTGCTCGTCTTCGATGGCGAGAGCGGCAAAGGTCGCTGCACCGCCGCGAAGGTAAGGGATGCCTTCTGCGCCCGAAGAGAACCGATACAAGGCCAAGTTGGCTTCATGAAGCAACAACAACAGGGAGGCGGCTTTGGGGGTGGGGAGGTGAAAAGAGCGCTTGGTTTCAGCCGAGGGCAAGGCCCGTTCGAGTTCTCTCCAAGGCAAGGGGATATCTGCTTCTCCGAGTCCTCGCGCTAGAAAGCTCATCAGAAAACCAGAAGGGATGTAGCCCGACGATCCGCCGCCCATACCATCCGCTACGATGAAGACTTGCGCGTTGGGGAACGTTGCGACCGCGTCTTCGTTATGTTGTCGAAGATGCCCTACGTGTGTGCTGGAAGCGGACTCGATCACCCAAGGATTCCGATGTTCCGAACGAACTCCCAACAACATAGGGCGAAGGTACGGTAGTTCCGAAAGATCCGGCGTTAGAGAAGAGGGTAGATCGTAGGTTGGTTCTTGATGCGTAAAGAAAGCGTCGGCTGGTTCTTGGTGCGTAAAGAAAGGCTCGGAGCGAAGGGCATCTTGGTAGAATGTGAAACTGGCGGTGGTTGTAGGATAAGCGAGATCGAGATCGCGTTGGAGTTGTTGTGCAGTATCTTGCAAAGCCCGAAGGGCCGAAGCGCGGATGGGATTGAAGTGGAGTTGGAGCTGCTCCCATCGTGCTTTGGGCAGATGTTCTGCGATCCGTTGAATCGAGTCATCCGAAAGATCATTGAAGCGCAGATCGAGATCGCGAACGGAGGAGAGCAACGCCGAAGACAGCGCCTTTGTGAGACCACGATCGGTCAAGCCGTTGGTCGCAAGAGAAAGTCGCATAAGCTTGGAGGCCGATGCTTGGGCCAGTTGCAACAGTCCATCGTCAGCAAGGCGGTTGTATGAAAGATCGATAGAGCGAAGCGATCCCAATACAGGCGAGCGGGCGAGCGTCTTGGCTTCTTGGTTTGCGAGGCCAGCGTGGCGGATCTGGATCTCTTCTAACGAAGGCCAGTTTACACTCGACAGCCACACATGAAGCGTTTCGTCGGTGATGGGATAACCTGCCATCCGAAAGCTCCGTAGCTTCGGCATCTGCACCAAGCAGAGCTTTTGCAACAACTGCCCCACCGCGCTAGGGTCAAAGGTTCGCATCGGATAGGCCATCTCCAAACCGACCCATCCACCGAGATCACAGGCGTCAAAAAGTCGCAAATGTTCTTGGAGCGAGAAGGTCGAATAGCGGATCTGGATATGTTGTACACGGTTGAGTACGCGCACAAAAGAAGGCGCATAGGTGATGGGTTCGTCTTCCTTCAGTTCGACGCGCACGCTTCGTACAGCGGGCAATTGGAGCAGGGTTTGTAAGGAGGCTTCTTGGAGGTGTTTGGGGGAAAGCAGATGTGCAAAGACAAAGATGCGAAACAACGGATGATCGGGCATCTTCTGTAGGTTGGACGACCAAAACTCCGAATACAGGGGGAAAGCCCGTAGTTCATCAGGCCAGCGCTCAAGGTGTTGGCACAGGTACTGCGAGACCAACGACCAATCGCCTTCCCAAGACCACTCTTCGAGTCGTTTGAGCAACGCCGACCACGATCCTCGATCCACAGATTTGCTCAAAAAGGCCCGTATATCGGCCAAATGGTGTTCTGGGTTCATGCGCTCCCCTGCTTGGACTTTAAATGCCTGACGTTTTCACAAACAGGCTTTTCCGTAGCTGTTGCAACAATACGGCAGCCCCCCAACCTTTTGCTTCGTGTTCTTCGCCATCGGGTGGGCATCGATCTGATGCGATGAACTCGTCCAAGGTTTCGAGCGCATCAAAGATCGCCAATCTTAGTTTTTTTTCGTCTTCCTCCCCATCCAAAAAGGCCAACATTGCGGCTTCTGTGCAATCTCGCAGCATGGCCACTTGCTCCTCGTTCCAGTTCGGGGGGATTCTCGGGACGCCGACTTCAACGGAGTGCCCTACAAAACACCTCACACCGTGCTGGACGGCGATAGCCCCAAACGATCGTATGCCCAGCCAGTCTGATCGGGCTGCGGGATCTTCTATCGTTTCGCAAGCAAAGACGTACACTGCTGCGTTTGAGAAGAGTTCTCCAAACATCGGAGCATCGCTCCAGATCGGTTCATCTTTGATTTGTGCTCGCAGCGAGCAAGAGTTCTTTCCACAATGCCCAAAGACCAAGCCGCGTCGTTCTTGGTGTGGCAGCGCGTGGAGAGCGGCCTCTATCTCGTCAAAAGAGGGAGATGCTCCGAAAAATGTCTTTGCTGTGTTGCGTTTAATTGCGATGTCATGGGCGGTATCGAGCGTAAGTTTTGTTGCGTCGTCGCCTTCTCGGTGCAGGGCAACCAACACGTACGACATTACCTCGTCCCTTTCTTTGCGCCACGACGCATCGCCATGATCGCCATCTCAGTCATCGCGGAGGCATACTCGTTGGCCAAGGCTCGGTCGCCATCAATGGATTCTTTGAGCATCTTTGCGGTGACAGGGAGGCCTTTTGCGTCTTGGAACACGACATCCTCTTCGTCGATGGCTTCTGCTACAAGCTGACGCAGCGCGTCCCAAAAGGGACTCGGCTCGTAAAAATGCTCGATAGCGCGGGAACGTCGTTCGATTCGTACTTCGGTCCAACCCTCTTCGTTCATCGAGACATCAAGATAAAAAGCAGCCAAAGCGAAGGCGTGATGGTGCGTTTCGATCCAGAGTTGGTTGATCACGAACGTGTCGTTGGCACCTTCTGGATTCATCTCTCGTTTGAAGAATTCAGCCAGATCGAGCACCATGTTGCGGTGAAGGTGTGCTTCGGGTTCTTCGATCATTACGATGGCAGCGCGGTTGATGTAAAGGTTGGTGAACATCCACACAAGCTGTTGTTTGCCTGTTCCGGACATACTCACGGCATGTTCTTGGCCGTTGGGCATCGTGGCGAGCAGCTCAAATCGCCCGACGGTGCTGTCCCAGATCGGAGCGAGCGCGCTTTGCTTGAATCCTGCTTGGTTAAGGACTTGTGACAAGCTGTTTGTGAGTTCTCGCCTCCACTTGGCTTTGGCAAGTTGCGAAGAAGCAAGGTAGGCGATCAGGTCTTTTTCTTGAACCAATCTGCCTTGTTGCATAGAGTTGGGATCATCGTTCGTGCTTTTTCCTGTTCGGTAAGCTCCGATATGCAAGAACAGATGGGGTATCAGGATGGTTTTGGCGCGTACTTTGAGCAGCGTTTCTTTTTGCGCGGATTGCTCGATTTTGTCTCTGGCTTTTTGAGCATCGTGTAGCTGTTTAGAATAGTTGTTGTGTATGTTTCTGACATCTTCGTTTTTTCCGATGTATTGGGCTGCATCGATCTCGTACTTACGGATCTGGCTTTCGTAATGGGCGATTTGTTGGTAGATGCGTGTCAATTCGGGTGCTTCGTTGCCTTTGCTTGCGAGGCTTAATAAGTCTGACCCGTCCAGTCGGAACACTTCAAACCAGATGTGCAATTCTTGCCCGCGATCTTGCGCTACGACTTGAAGGTGAAGTGTCGAAAAGGTTGTCTCTCCTTCCATGAGATCTTTTTGGAAGTCACCGAGTTGTATTTCCGTTCGGATGTCGATTTGTTTTGAGCCAAAAGCGAAGTCTTCAGGGCGGAGTTTGATTTGTTGGTGGTAGTTTGGGTCGACCAAATTGGCGACGAGTGGTTGGGCTTGTGTTGGTAAGAACTGAAGCGTTGCCCAATGCATGATGCAGTCGATGGCGCGGAGGATATTGGATTTCCCGCAGCCGTTGGGGCCGTGTAGCACCACGATATCTCCCAAGTCATCAAGTTTTATATGTTTGAGGCTGCGATAGCCGCTTACCTCAAGCGAACGGATCTTGGTGCGGCGGAAGGCTTGGGGCATGGAAACTCCTCATGTTGTACCCCTGTAAGCATGGGTCGAATGAACAGGGGGAGCAAACAAACGACTGTACCGCTCGAACGTCCGCGAATACAGCTTTTTTGTCAACGGCGTGTTGCGAGATCCCCAAGGTGGCTATGTTCTTGGGCGCGTTGGTGGCCGAACACGGGAGGTTTTGTCAACTGCGTGGGGTGAGGGCTTTTGGGTGGAAGGCTTTTGGTGTGGTGATGGTCAGAGTAGGTGTTGTTTAGAAAGGCTTTTGCGCGGTGGGGGCGTCAGAGCAAGGCGGGTTCGTTCACTCGCATCGTGCGGTACCGGGGTTGTACTTTGTGCTGGGTGGACAGACACAGGCGTTGATTTCGGCCTTGGTGAACCACTGATAGCGGAAGTATTGGAGTGAACCGTCGGTGAATCGGACAAAACCAACGAACTCGAACTGGTCGGAACCTTGGGTGTGTTGATAGAACCCTTGTTCCCAGAAAAGCCGCGCAAGTAGGGGATTGGAGGCATACTGGTTGCTGCGGAGAAACTTGGAGAAGTTGCAGGTTCCACCGAGCGGGAAGGTGCGAGTCAGTCTGTGCGGATCGAAGACGGTGTCATGGCAGATCCCGCCGTCGCAGAGGGTTCCTTTGTTTTGCGTGGTGCAATCGGTGTTGGCGGTGCAAGTCGAACCTGTCACAGGCTTATAGCAAGATCCGCTTTTGCAAACCGCCGTCGTTCCGCCCACATCAGCGCAATCTTTGTCTGCTGTACAAGGGAGCAACGCAGGTTTGAAGTTTCCACCAAGACCCATCATCGTACAACGCGAAGGTTTGAGCGGAGTGTTGTTGTGCCAAGGGTAGTTGACGCACTCGCCGCCCGGCCCAAGGTAATCTCGAAGCTCTTTGCACTCGGCATATCGGGTTTCATCCGCAACCCATGTGTAGCACTTGCTGGCTTGGCAAAAGGCTTCGCCTTTGGCGGTGCAATCGTCGTCTTGGGTGCATGTGAGGGTGGCGTGGGGTTTGTAGCAACGCTTGTCCTTGCAGATCGCGGTGCTTCCGCCTTGAGCGGTGCAGTCCGCGTCGCTTGCGCAGGGGCTTGTCACTAGATCGAATGCTCCGTCTTTTCGCATCGTCGCGCAGTGCTCTCCAAAACACTCACCTACGCCGTTGCATCCGACGTTGGAGAGTGCCGCAACCTCGATCTTGGAAGTTGCAGCACCAGCGTATTTGTGGAAGATCGTCATCCGATAGTTTTTGTTTACGTCGAGCTTGTCCCCCGGCACTTTGGCGTCGCCATTCTTGAGCGTCTTGACGATCTTTCCGCTGCTATCGAGTTCTTCAACGAGAAACTGAATGCACGTGTTGTTGCCGACCGTATAGGTGTCTGTGCCGCAGGTGACCTTGACGAGGCCGCACTCAAAGGGGGCTGTTGTGCAGAGCTTGCCGTCCTCGAAGTTTTCGCCTTTTAACACCACCCAGCTCAGATCGCCGCATGTGATCTTGGCGGTGCTGCCGATCTTTCCTGCTTCGATGGTACACTTGACGGGATCTCCTTTGGGGCCGGGATCGCCTTTTTCGCCTTTCTCACCCGTCGCACCCGTCGCGCCAGCCGTACCAGCCGCACCGGTCGCACCGGTCGCACCAGCCGTCCCTTGCTCGCCTTTGGCCCCATCTTTCCCGTCTTTTCCATTTTTGACCGTGTAGGTTTTTCCGCCACACGTGAGGGTTGCGGTGCCGTCGGCATTCTCTTGGAGGGTGCAGGGCGCACCACAGCCGGGATTGAAGATCAAAAGCAAACACCCTGATAGTCCCAAAACGCATCGGAAAAGCAGATTTCTCACAGGATCCTCCTTGTGCGATCGTTGTTCAGAGGTGCATGACAACCACGCCAATGACACTTCCGAAAGAGTCAGAGATCGAAGCGACAGCGACACAGCAAGTTCCCGATGGCGTGATATCCTGAGGTTGCGCGAGCAAAAAAGGGTGAAATGTTGGTCTGTAGAGGCCCTTGATTCGGGCGAGGACATCCACTCGCTGCTGCGTTTTCGTCACACATTCGTCGGATTTCGTGATCTTGTTTGGATCGATTCTGATCGACAAAGATCGCAATCGACTGCTTGTTCTGGCTTCTCTCTTAGAGAGAGTGTCAAAAAATCAAGAAAGGGGGCTTTTTCTTTTTGATGAAATAGCGAGGCAGATCCTCTGAACGGGAGGCTTGTGATGCAACCAGCGATGCGAGCGACTATCTCATCGCAATGATCGCGTTTTCTCTCCCGCTCAAAAGCGGTGGCGTAAAGCGAACAGTGCGCTCCAACGGAGAGAGGCACGCCATTCTTCGCCCAAATAGCCGAAATCAACGCCCAGATCGCCTTGTAGCGCCATGCCCCAACGCGGATCCAGCCAAAGTCCCAACGAGGCCGTTGCCCCTGTTTGAAAAGCCGCGCTCGCCGCGAGTTCTCGATGGGTATCTTGCAGCAAAAGGCCCCCGCCCAGATAACCGCCCACGAAGAACGTCCACCGTTCCCAATGCCCGCTGTATCCGCCTTCTACACGCAGATCGAGATATATCTGTGGGGTCGGCAGTTTTTGAACATCGACCGATGTGGTCCACGCCCCCAAACGAAGGGCAAAGAAGGGGTATCTCAACCCGATCGCGCCACCCAAAAAAGCGCTCCCACCTACAAAAGCAGCGCTATTCGCGCCAAGCAAGAGTTCGAGAGAACGCTCCGCGAGGGGAACTTCTTCCTTGAGGTGCTTCCAGTCCAAAGGCATCTCTTGGGAAGGCGTCTGTTGCCTAGAAGCCGTCGCCTTGCTGGGGTCTGTGTGTTCGGTCTTTGCACCCCGCCTCAAGTACTGGTTGGCATACGCAAGGTTTTTGTGTTGGAGGCCGAGGTGAAAGATCTGTTCGGGCTGTAATTGAAGTTGTACAAGAAAAGCGTTTTTTTTGTGCCGCCATTGGAGTTTGTACAATCCCGATGTCATCGCAAGGCGCAAAGGCTCACCGTTTTGTTTATAAAAATCTGCGTAGAGGTTGCCTTTTGCGTCCCAAAGAAAGAAATGCCCAGCCAGCGAAGGGTGGAAATGCAGTTGGGTGTTGGTTTGTTTGGAGTGGCTCAGGATGATCTGGCCTGTGCCGCTGAGATTGGTGTGAAAGTGTGGGCTTTGTAGGCCAGCTTGTGCGAAGATCGTTCGGTTAATTGTTCGATGATAAGCATAAGAATAAAGTTCGTGTAAAGTGATCCGCTCGTCGTGATCGAGGTCGGCTGCGCCTCGCAGCCCTGTGGCGAGGTAGTGGGTGAAAATACCGCCGCGCAGCTTGAGATCTTCGTAGGCATTCTCTCGGCTTCCCGTAGATGTAAGAATTGCTTCCCCTTTGGTTGCATAGGTATTCAAGTGTGGGATACGGATTCCTTCTTTGCGGTGTGCAAGACCTTTTGTATGAAGAAATCGTCCTGCATCGCAAGTATCAAGAAACGCAAGGCGTAAGGTCGCGCCCGAAGAACGCAAAAAAGATCGCAGTGCTTCAAAAGACAGAGATGTTTCACCGAGATAGAACTCTCCATTGCGTGCGTGTCCAGAGTAGTAAACCCACAGCGTGATCGATGCCTTGGGTTGGTTGCGCTTGAGGGCGTGGATTCGGTGCTTGATTTGATCGAACACTTTCTGGACGTAGTCGGCTTCGCGCTCCAAAACAAGAAAGATATCACGGTCGCGATAGCCTGCGACTTGTATCAACACATCGCGCATCTTTCTCGCATCGGAAACTGCGTAGTACAGGCGTTTTGCGCGGCCTCCAGCGTCGTTATGCGCAAACAGGAACGCGATCCGATGCTCTTGCGGTGCCTTTTTTGGTGTTTGTGCGTGTGTGCTCGGCAGGTGACAGAAGATCAGGCCAAACATCCAAAGAAAAAGGCGCACGCGATAGCAGATCATCTTTGCTCCTTAGGTCGGTGCAAGCGGAAGGCTTGCACCGTGTAGCAATGCTGCGGAGGCGTCTTGGATGTGTGGCTTGCCAGAGGTCTCGCAAGTGTGGCAAGCAACGTCTCTTTTGCTTGTGAAAAAGACAGTGCGTGCTTGGAAAAGCAAGCCCAGATCTCTTCGTCTCCGTCGGCTGAATCGATCACTTCCAAACTGCCTGAAAGCGGGAATTGTTTGCTTGCCTTGAGAGGGAAGCTTGGCTTTGTTTGCGCGTTCGGGTACAGCGGCGTGATCTGGCCTTTGGCGTCGCGGTGGACGATGTACCCAAAGCTATCGACTGGCGAATTCAGGACGAGTTGCAATCGATCACCTTGCACGAAGAGTTCTCCTGAACGAGCCAGTCGAGTCTTTCGGGCGCGTTGAACAAAGATCAGAAGATGGGGGCGATGGCTTCCTCGGCTTAATAGTTCCGTTTCATGAGGCAGTGATGTAGGTATATCACCGAGGGGCTTCTCTTGTAAATGAATTTTTTGGGGGCGAAAAAGAAAGACGAAACACAACGAAACCATCGCGAAAGAGAGTCCTCCCCATCGGAGCCAACGACGCAACGAACCGATGGAACGGCCTACTGGAGCATCGCCTGTGCGCGTGGGTGTAGAAAGGGGGGGGGCGCTTGTGCGCGTGGTGGTAGAAAGGGGGGGGGCGCTTTGTGTGGGTGTAGAAAGGCGGCGGTCGCTTGTGTCGGGTGGCGTTTCAAAGCCATCAAGCGGGTATTGTGTGTGGGCTGTAAAAGAATCACGCGACTGGATGCGTGCGAGCAGATCAAGAGATGGAGGATCGGCGTCTTTTTTCTCTTCTTCAAAAAAAGCTTGTAAGAGTTGTTCAAAGGCTTCTTCTTGTGGGCCTGTGGGATATCGATTCACTTTTCATCCTCCCAACCAAACGGCGAACAAAGCGCGATTTGCTTGGTCATACGATCTCAGAGATTTTGTTCGCTAGTCGCTCTTGTCGGATCTCGTGTTATCCGCAATCCACGAAGTGACTTTGCCAAAGTTCTTTTAAGACTTTGCGAGCACGTTTCAGCCTTGATTTCGCGACTTCGTACGAAACTTCCAGCATTTGCGAGATCTCTTCGAGCGAAAGTTCTTCGAGGTAGCGTAGATAAAGGATCTCACGCGCATCAGGCTTTAATGTCTCAAACACCTGTCGCAACAAGGACACTTGCTCTTTGCTGCTCAGCAACGCTTCTGGGCTTGGGGCCTCGTCCGTCAGTTGCAGGAGGTCTTCGCTATCGTCCGTGTTCGTCGCTCGGCTCTTCGTTGGATGCGATTGATAGGACTTCCACGTGACTCGTCGGGCGATGGTCAAGATCCAAGCCTTGAAAGAGCCTCCGCGAAAACCGGAAAGAACGGGCCAAAGATCAGAAAAGATCTCTTGGGTAAGTTCTTCGGCTTCTTCGGTCGAAACGCGCCATGCCTTTCGCAAGTAACGATAAACGATCGGCAAGCAATACGCAGCCAGCGCGTCACGCGCCTCTTTTTCTCCCCCTACAGCTCGTATGATCTGCGTTTGGATCTCCATCTCTCTTCTCTCGCCGTGTACTCTGCCAACGTCTCCGCTTCAAAGGTCTTTCGTCACAGGGGCGACGCAGACGACAACAACCCCCGTGTTTGCGGCACTTCAAGCGACAGAGCCACCTGTGTGAAAACAGTGACCTTTTCGCCAAACGCGGGGCCAAGAGGGCTTTGCCCCCTCGCGGGGTGGGGTGGAACTCCACCATACCTATGCCGAATGCCTTACTCCTATTCCATAGAGTGTCGAAAAATCAAAAGAAGGGGCTTTTGATTTTCGCAGGGCATGAGATGAGGGAGCGGGTATCGGTGCAGCGGAGGGTTTGGTTAAAGACGGATGCAAAAGCCCAACCATCGCCCCGAGCGGATATCGGTGTGGTGGAGGGTTTGGAGGGAGATGACGAACTTCTTGAGGCGAGGGACGCACCATGGAGGGTGGGTAGAAACAAAAAAAGCCCGAAGTGGAAAACCACAACGAGCTTTTGACTGTGCCGAAGAAAGGACTTGAACCTTCACGGGGTTGCCCCCACTAGACCCTGAACCTAGCGTGTCTACCAATTCCACCACTCCGGCGCATACGAGGATGAGTGATTACACCAAGAGATCGGGGTTGTCAAGGAAAAATTGGCCCGAGCGGGGAAAGGGTTAGTTGCAAAAGGCCGCAACGAGCGATATCCAACCTGCGCGAAGGATGCCTGTCGAAGCACCGTTGGCGTCTTGTTGATAGATGGGAGGGGCTTTGCAGGTCTTGGTGAGGTGCGTGTAAGAAAGGGCGAAAGATCCGGGGGATGCGTTGAAATACACAGCCAGACCGGCATTTGATGTGCTTGTCGAACTGGTGATCGGTGGATTGTTCGGATAATAGGGGCCATCACCGCTTGCGGGTGACATGGAAACGGTGACACCTGCGAAGGGAACAGGGATATTGCCATAGACGCCATCAAAGACGTCGCTCACAAGGACTCCTTTGGCGGGATCGAGCGGTTTGCCCGAAAGGGCTAGGGAGAGCTGATTGAGTTCTGTGGCCGTCACCACTCCGACGAAAAACGGGCGAACCGATTGTCCGGGCGGTATGCGAAAAGGCAGCAAGATCGGGTACAAACCCAATGTTGCGCTGGTGAGCGTCAGGATCGCATCTTTTCCTACAGGAAAGTCAGTGATCTTGAATTCACCTGAACTACCCGAAGTGACGCACGATGTAGGGATGCCATCGACGCAAACATCGATCCCTTGGACAAAAGCGCCTGTGGAAAAAGAGCGAATGCTTCCCTCTACCAAGGTTGTGCTCGGATATTCGGGCGTGATCTCTGCGGATGTCTCGGGCGTGGGCTCTGATGTGTGTTCGTTTAACATCTCGTTTCCGCCGTCGATAGGGGCTTCTTGTGTGGCTTCTTGTGTGGCTTCATTTTCGGGCGAAGGCTCGGGATTTGTGTTTTCTGTGGGTTCGGGTGAAGGCTCGGGGTTTGTGTTTTCCGTGGGTTCGGGCGAAGGCTCGGGGGGGTTCGCCTCAGAGGTCGGTTCTGTTGTGGCTGCATCTTCGGGCGAGGCCGATTCTTGGGCGGGTTCTTGGAGCAGCTCTTTCGTGGGTTCGGTGAGCGCGTCAGCGGTTGTTTCGGCGGTTTGGGCTTCGGGTTCGATGGTGGATTCTTGGGCGTCCTTGGGGGTTTCCGAAGAGTTATTTTCTTGGGGCGGAGTGGTTTGACAGCCGACGTGTGTCACGAAAGAAAAGCCAAAAAAACAAAGCAGTAAAAAGATCCAACGCATCGACACAAACCTCTCGTGTGGAAATGAAGAATTACGCAGCGGACTTAAAAAAAGCCACGTGTTCGCGCTGCTTCAAGCGAGAGCGTCGTTGGAGTGAACAGCGATGATCTCTTCGCCAACACGGGGTCAAGGGGGCAAAGCTCCCTTGCGGGGAACGGGGCAGCGCCCCATAGGCGTTAGGTTAAGCGCTTGTTGGCCCCCCACCCCAGCCCTCCCCCGTGAACAGGGGAGGGAGCGAAAGTCGGAAGCAGCGGGGATGTTGTTTTTTCGTGACGCACGCTGTATGCACGAGACGCGATCAGGCTAGACTATCCGGTGTTTCCACCTTAACAAGGCGCGTATGGGGCAGCGCCCCACAAAAGGAGCAACTGCGCAAGTCTTATGAACATGGGAGTGATGCAGTTGCCAAAAACCCCCGTGTATGCGCATCCGAAAGATCAGCGAACGCAAAGCAGAGGAGCTTGGTATCCAGAGGAGCTGCAAGTTCCTGCCCCGGGGCAACAATTACTGCCGCAAGTGGGTAAACAGGCGGTTCCTCTGGGCCAGCAATAGGAGGATGTATGGGTGCCTCCGCACGAGGAAGTTGCAGAGCTTCCACCTGTGTACATACAAACGCTGGTGCCGCTTTGGTATCGGGTGATATTGGCAGCTTGCGCCCATTGGCCGATCAACATCAAGGTGGCGACGGTAAATCCAGCCGGACAATCCGAGGCCAACGGGGAGGATGTATAGCAACCGACCACACGGAATTCACGGGCTCCTGTGCAGGCGCTGAACCAGCCTGTACACGATGTACTCGCAACGATCGTAGTGATCGGGTAGTTGTAGCCGCCACACGAGACGCTTGCTGTCACGCATACGCCGTTTTGGCAGGTTTGGGTGCTTCCACAGACTCGACCACATCCGCCGCAGTGGTTGTTGTCGGTTTGTACGTTGACACAGGTGTTGTTGCAGTTGGTTTGACCGCTGCCGCAGACGATCCGACAAGCTCCTGTGATGCAGCTTTGTCCGCTTGGACAGGCGTTGTTGCAGGCTCCGCAGTTCTTGGGATCGGTTTGGTAGTTAATGCAGGCATTGTTGCACACCGACGCGCCTGTGGGGCAACTGCAGATCCCTGTAGCGCAAGAGCCGCCTGTTGGACAGGCGGTACTACAGCGGCCACAATGCCCCATGTTCGTTTGCAGATCCACACACTGCCCGCTGCAAGCCGTCTGTTTCGTCGGGCAGGCCAGAGTGCATTGCCCGTTTCCGCAAACTTCACCCGCTGCACAGGCTTTTGTACAGGAGCCACAGTATTTGTTGTCGCTGTTGAGGTCGACGCACTGTCCGTTGCAATTGGAGAGTCCTCTTGGGCACGAGCAAACGCCGCTGGTACAGGACTTTCCGCCCACGCAGATCGACCCGCAGCTTCCGCAGTTTCGGAGATCCGTTTTCAAGTCGACGCAACTCCCGCTACAGTCGCTTTGTCCGCTTGGGCAAACCAGTGTGCATTGGCCGTTGAGACATTGCTCGGCGGTTTTGCAGGGTGTATTGCAGCCCCCGCAATGATCGACGTTTCCTTTGGTATCTACGCAAACGCCGTTGCATTCGGTTTGGTTGCTTGTGCATCCGCAGACCCCTGCGACGCAGATCTTGCCGCTGGTACAAACCGTTCCGCAAGTGCCGCAATGGGCCGAGTCATTTTGTAGATTGACGCACGTTCCGTTGCATTCGCTTTGGCCCGAAGGACAGTTGAGTCCGCACTTTCCACCGACGCATAACTCGCCGTTGGCGCACACGGTTGCGCAAGCACCGCAATGGCTTCGATCGCTTTGCAAGTCGACGCAAGCGCCGTTGCAGTCGCTTTGCCCTACGATACAAGCACACGTTCCCAAACCACAGGTCTTTCCGCCAGAACAAGCTGCGTTGCAAGCCCCGCAATGGCTCGGATCGTTTTGTGTATCCACGCATCTGGCCGAACACTCGGTCTGTCCAGACGGGCAGCTTACCGAACACTTTCCTGCTGCACAGATCTCTCCTGCTTTGCAAGCAGTTCCGCAAGCGCCGCAGTGCGCGCTGGTGCTTTGCAGATCAAAACAGCCACCCGCACAAGCGCTTTGTCCTGTTGGGCAACTGACGACGCATTTTCCTGCGTTGCACAGTTCGCCTGTTTTGCAAGCATTCCCGCAAGCGCCGCAGTGACGGTGGTCGGTCTGAAAATCCACGCAATTTCCTGCGCAGGCGCTTTGGGACTTCGGGCAGGAGATCTCGCATTTTCCGCTCTTACAGCGCTGGCCTTGCTCGCAGATCGTCCCACAAACGCCGCAATGATTGTCGTCCGTTTGAAGATCGCTGCATTTTCCGCTGCAATCGGTCTGTCCCGATGGGCAGGCACAAGAGCCGTCGATACAGTTTTTTCCCGTAGCACAGGCGTTTCCGCACTTTCCACAATGCTCGGTGTCTTTTTTGAGGTGGACACAGTTTCCATCGCAAAAAGTCTGGGTGCTACCACAGATCGAAACACACGAACCGGCTTTGCAGATCGTTCCTGCTGCGCACGTCACAGAAGCGCATGGATCGGGGGTTCCACAACCTCCCATCCACGCAAGCCACAACCACGCCACGCTCAACCAAAAGAGGCTTCGGTATGCCATGAAATCATCTCCTTTTTTTGGGATATCGGTGTTGTTTGTTGGAAAAAGATACATGGCTATTTCTTTTGGGGTGGGGGGAGGTGGGGGCGTGGAAAGGCGGTGGGTGGGGTCTGTGCGGGTGGGGTTTGGGTGGGGGGAGACTGTGGTGGAGGGAAGGTGGAGCGGTAAGCCTGTGAAGCAGGGGGCGCAGCAGGAGAAGAAGGAGCGGAAGAAGGGTAGGTTGCGAAATTGCCTGTGGTCGGTGCGGCTCCAAAAGGTCGGGTGGGCGGGAGTGTGGATGGGCGTGAGGGCGGGGCGGATTCCGACAAATTAGGGGAGGGGGCCGGAGAGGAAGGCGAGGCTAGAGAGGAGCGTGTGCGTGGGGTCAGTTGTAGCGAAGAGACGGAGGTTGTAGGGGGATCGAACGAAGCGGAGGCCGCAGAGAAGGTGGGGACGTTTTGGGAGGGTGTAGCTTGCAGGGGGGGACGGGCCATCGAAGCGACCCCAGCAGAAAAGGCGGGCAAGTTTTGCGTCGGTGTGGGTTGGAGGGGTGTGTTTTGCGAAGGGCGTGTCGGGACGGTCTCGCCGCGCATACGGCGAAGGGCGTCTTCGGCGTCTTCGTAACCCGGCAAGAGATCGGCGGCGGTATCGTAGGCTTGGATGGCTTCTTGTGTGCGACCTTGTCGTTCGTAGAGTTGACCCAAAACGTAATAAGCGTCGTGGGCTTCGGGATCGTCTTGGAGGCTGCGCTGGATCACTTCGATGGCTTCGTCGTATCGGCGTTGGTTGATCAAAGAGATCCCGAGGTAGTACATCGGTTCTGCGGGAGAGGGGGATATCTCAGCAGCTTTGCGTAAGTTTTCTTCGGCTTCTTTCCAGCGCTCTTGTTCGAGGACGGATACACCGAGCTGTTGGCGAAGGGTCGGGTGATTGGGGGCTTTTTGGAGGGCTTCTTTGACTAGAACTTCGGTTTCTTTCCAGCGGCGTTGTTCACCGAGAGCGGTGGCGAGGTTGTGGTAAGCGTCGGGATCGTTGGGATTTTGGCGTAAGACTTCGCGAAAAGTCTGTTCGGCTTCAGTCCATTTTTCTTGGCATAGCATGGTGACGCCGAGATTGTAGCGAGCGGTGGGATGTTGTGGATCTTGGCGCAAGACTTCGGCGTATTCTTCTTCGACTTCGTCCCAGCGTTCTTGGTGGACTAAGGCGGAGGCGAGTTTTTCGCGGGCTTCGAGGTTGCGGGGGTGTTTTTGAACTTCTTCGCGCAGATCGCCTTCTTGGGTTTCGTAGAGGCCGGCGAGTGCGATGCGGGCTTCTTTGTGTTGGGGGTCGAGGCGAAGGGCTTCGCGGTAAAGGGCTTCGGCGTTAGGGAGATCGGCTTTTTGTTGGAGACATTGTCCGAGATTGTAGTGATAGTCGGCTTGATCGGGTTTGAGTTGGATGGCGGTGCGCAAGGAGGCTTCGGCGTCTTCGGTGCGGCCTTGTTCGAGGAGAGCTTGAGCGAGGCGTGCGTGGACGACGGCATAATTGCTTTGAAAGCGTAGGTAGGTACGGAGGGAGGCTTCGGCTTCGGTCCATCGGTGTAGATCGAGCAAGGTTTGGCCGAGTTTGTAATGCAAGACGGGGTCGGCGTATTGTGCGCGCAGAGCGCGTTGGTAAAGGGCGGCGGCTTCTTCGTTTCGGCCTTCGGTGCTGCGTATGCCGGCGAGTCGGTAGAGAGAGAAAGGTTCTTCGGGGTGGGCGGCGAGGACTTGGAGCAAGAGTTGTTCGGCTTCGGCGTAGCGTTGTTCGTCGAGGAAAGACATTGCGCGACGAAAGGAGACCATCGCGTTTGCAGAGATTTGCGGTTGCGGGTGGTTCACGATCCGCTCCTATTCCGGTGTCCTGTTTGGGGGGGCGCACGCGGGAAACGCCGTATTGTTCGAGATCTGTGGGCTGCGAGGCGTTTGTGGTATGCAAAAGCCAAGGGCAGCGTGCAGGGAAAGCACCGAGTTAATCAAAAGTGATGGTAGCCTTTGGATAGCGTTTTTGGAAGAGTGTGAGATGTTTTTGGTATTTTTGATCGCGTTTGAGTTCTCGATAGCACGAGATCTCAAGGCGGTAGACGTCGATGCGAAGGGGGTTTTGAGGATACAGCGTGTGAAAGCGCGAGAGCAGCGGTAAGGCTTGGGTGTAGGCGTTGATTCGCGCCAAGGCACGGGCTTCTCCAAACAGCGCGGCAGCACCGATGCGTTGTTGATCTTGGCGATCGTGTTGTTGCAAGCGTTGGAAGAGCGTGCGTGCAGGTCCGATCTCTCGGCGCAACAGCAGGCGTTCTGCGTAGGCGAGTTGTTGCAGGAGATCGCGTGTGTATGCGGGGGTGCGTCGCAGATCTTCGTAGCGATGGCGTTTTTCGAGGGTTGCGTGCAGGGGCGGAGCAAAAAATCGTGCGGGGTAATAGCCGACGATGCGTTCGACTTCGCGGCCTTGGGGATCGAGGATCAGCGTGGTTGGAAAGCGTCCGATCTGATAGCGTTGTGTGATGGATTTGCCCGTAGGTTGGTCGATATCGAACTTGACGACAAGGAATCGATCGAGCAGCGTTGCGATCAAAGGGTGGGAAAAGGTCTCTGCTTCGAGCTTTTTGCAGGGCGCGCACCAGACGGCAAATAAATCAAGGAATATCGGTCGATTCAAGCGAGAGGCTTCGCGGATGGCGGCTGGCAGATCGGGAAATGGGCGATATCTCGGGCGGCGATAACCTGCACGTAAGGGCGCAGAGGCAGGAGCGGCGGAGGGGGGTTTGTGAACGAGCAGCGAGGATCGTTCAAACAGCCCGCCTGATCGGGCCGCAAGGAAGAGGCTGATCAACAGCAATGACAGTGCAGCGAGGGGCGCACCGCGTGTTTGGAAAGGTGACAAGAGCGGCCTCCTACCGTTGTTTCATTCGTTCAACGATGCGCGTCGAATCAAATCGAGCCGTACTATAGGCCCCAAGGCGCAGCGCAAAAGCCTCGATGGTTTGGGCATCTGCTCCCAGTTTGATGAACTTTTGTCGGCGTTTGGAAGGGGCCTTGCCTTCTTGTGCGGCTTCGGCGATCAAGTCTTGATCGCGCAAAAGCAACAAGCCTTGATCCAAGGTATCCATCGAGACGCTATCGGAGTAGCGCAAAAATCCTTCATGAAAAAGCGACTCCGCAAGCTGTTGTGTAAACTTGATGAATGTTTTTTCTTCTTGCATCTCGTTGGGTTGTAGCGAGAGGAGCGCCAGCGCACTCACCCAGTAGCTATCCAAAAAGGGCGTAAACAGCGCACGTAAGAAGCGCAACATCTGATGCCCTTGAGGGGCGGGATAGATCAGACCATCGCGTTCTTGGAGGATGGCACGTCGGATCATCAGTGCGAGTGTTTCTTCAAAGTTGTCTTGGATATCGGGGGTAGGTCGATAGACAAACTCGAACTTGAGGATCTGGCTCACCGAGCGAACATGCCCAAGCAGCGCATCTTTTGGGATGCCGGGGTCACCTGCGCGCAGATTGGGATGGGCCTGCATCGCGCAGGCTACGACACCTTCGGACAAAAACAAGTGCATCAGTTGGTTGCGGTAGTAGCTCATCTCGACACGGCGGCTTTCACGCGGTCGGATCAAGGGTTCGGGGATGCCTTTGGGCCGTTTCAACAGCTTCTGTAAGAATTGCACTGCGTCATCCACGATCTTCCCCGTGTCCTCGAAAGGTGTCACGCGGCCATTGCGCTCCAACACGGCTTGCTTCAACCAATCCGTTCGTTCGATCAGTTCGCTTCGCGAAAGTCCCCGTCGTTCGTGGGTCATCAACACGGTGGAAACCAGCGCTGTGGGGGTGGCGACGGACGCCATGTTGATATCGTAAACCACGCGATAAGCGAGCGTCATCACGAGGCGTTTGCGATCTTCCTTGTTGTTGTAAGGGTCGAAGCTACCGCGCTTTCGCTTTTCTTCGTTGATCTCTTCTTGGATGTAGCGTCGTAAAGAGATCGGCTGGGCGAAATGGATATTGACGTGTCCAAAGTTAAGCTTCAGCAGCTTGCGGGCTTTGAGCAGTCCACCGATGGATTCTTTTTCTTTCTTTCCACCAAGAAGTTCGTTGGAATAGCTTTCTCCCTCGATGATCTTGTCATAGCCGATCGAGGTGGGAGCAAGGTATGCGTCAGGAACGCGGTTTTCGAGGACGCTATCGACGACGATCGCCAGTACGCCCATCTTGGGTTGGCGAAGTTTTCCTGTGCGGCTGCGTCCGCCTTCAATGAAAAATTCGACGTTGTTTCCGTCGCGCAAAAGCAAGCTGACGTACTCGCTAAAGATGGCCTTATAAAGCTCATCATCCCCAAAGGATCGGCGGATAAAAAAGGCCCCGCTTTTTCGGAAGATCCAGCCGATCACAGGCATCAAGAGGTTGTCTCCTGCCGTGATATAGGGGATCTTGAGATCGTAGTTGTAAAAAACCTGCGACATGATCAGATAATCGACGTGGCTTTTGTGGCTTGGAAGCAGGACGATCGGGCCTTTGAGTGCGGCTTCGCGGAGTTGTTCGATACCATGACGATCGATCACGATCCCTGCATACATCTGACGCCAGATCTTGTTGAGGATCCAGTCGAGAAAGCGGGCGACGCCCATGTGCAGATCCGACGCCATACGATCAAGGGCTTTTTGTGCGCGGCGTTGGATCGCTTCGGGGGGCTTTCCTTCTTTTTGAGCGACTTCTTGGATGACTTTTTGAACGCGGGCGGCTTTCAAGACAAGTGCGATGGTCTCTTTGGCGGGGCGTGTGCGTGGGCCAGTCACGATGTGATGTTCGCGATCAAGCCGTCGATTCAGGCGATCGCGTAGGTATCCTGCGATCTGTTTGTTGTCCCAGTGCGGATGGGTGCGCATCAGGGCTTGGATATTGATCGGATCGCCGCCGCGCACTTGGCTTTGTCTGCGATCTCGAAAAAACAGATACAGTTCGCGCAAGGTGCCGGGGAATTCTTTTTCACCGAACAGCACATCCCAAAAGCTGCGGGTGGCTCGTGAGGGGGTACGATCCCACACCAAGATCTGCGGACAAAGAAAGATCGGGCGTTTTTGTTGGCGCTGGAGGATCACCAACTCTTCGATCAGATCGACATCTCGGCCTCCCGGGGCGGGAGCCAGTCGGATCAAGCCACGCATCTTGTCGCGCAGCCAGTAAAATCCGCTGCGCAGCGCCGTCATCGCCGTGTGGGGCCTTGCCAAAAACAGCGCGGTCGCTTCGTGTTGGCGGAGCAATCCGCGAAACAGATCCGCTTCGTCTTTCCCACCCGATCCAAAGATCCGACCAAACCAGCCCGTAAAGAAGATCCACAGATTGCGCCAAAAAGGAGCCCACGGAACCCAATACAAGCCTTGCGCAAAACGCGCAAGCGGCAGGCGATAGCGTAGGAAAAGCGCGTTGTAAATAAAGTAGGTCACGTAGCTTTGGCTACGCATGACATACACGATCGTTCCTTGGTTTGCGGCTTCGTTCAGCTTTTCTTCGCGCTCTTTGGCGATCGTCAGATCCGCCGTATAATGGCGTGCAAACCAGCCCCATACACCGCGCAATCGCTCTTGCATCCCCGTCCAAGCGCTGTGGATCAATCGCCGACGTTCTACCTCATCGACTTCTTCGAACACATCGGCCTTTGCCTCGATCGGCTGCGGCGATTGAATGGCTTCTCGGCTCGGGGGAGATAACTTCGATGCCCCATCTAATTCTTTCCAAGGCTCGGCTGTTCCGGGTTCACCAAGCAACGGAGATTCCAACACAAACGACGGCGTTTCGACGAAAAGCTTGGGGCTTGAAACTGGGGGGCTTGGCAACATCTCCGCCTCTGCGACGGGACGGGCTTCTTGAGGGGATGTCCATTCGCCAGAAGACGATGGATGGGGACTTTCAGGGCGGCCCATAGTGGAATCCTATATGTTATCAAGAGCCAAGGCTCTTTGTTTTTTTCTCTTTTGCACGATGCAGCGGCGTCTCACAACGCAACAAGGGAAGTATGCAAGCACACTTCCCTTTTCATGAACCCCGCGTTTGCGGCACTTCAAGCGGCTGTGCTGTTTGACACACCACTCATCACCCCGCCAACACGGGGTCAAGGGGGCCGCGCTCCCTGCGGGGCGTGGGGTGGAACCCCACAAAACCATCCAACCGCGCCACTCCCGTTAGAATTGAAACATCAAGCCTGCGCGGATCGAGTTATCGGACAGATTCATGCCGGGGGTCAAGACGCCAACCCATGAGATATTCCATTCGACAAACAAGTAGGTGTGGTTGACGCCGACTTCCATATCAAAGGTGCGTGCGGTGACGGGATCGAGGACATCCAGAAGGAATTGTAGCCCCGCGCCAAAGTGAAAACCAAAACGCCCACCCAAGGCGGTCGCTGTTTTGCCGTCGCTGCCTGTTGAAGTGGCCAATGCCCCATTCGCGTCCGTCACAAACCAAAGATTGTAATCTATGCCGCCGCGCACATACGGCACCAAAGGAAAGCGGTTGCGATGCACAAAGTAATCCATGCGGTAGATCAACTCAAGGCGCATCGGCAACATCCAAAACGCCATCGTGTTGTTTTCGTCGGGTGTTCCGTCTTGTTTTAACGATTTTCCTTGCATCCAGCTTATGCCAAAGGTCGCTCCCAATCCCAATGAACCGAATTGCTTGAAGAACAACCACTCCAAGCCGATCTCCAGATAGGGGAGGGTGGTTGTGCCAAACAACGTTTGAAAAGGTTTGCCTGAGATGCCCGTCTCTTGGTCGATTTGAGACAAGTACGGTCCGCCCCGTAGCTCTAAGCTAAAGTTGCGCGGCGAGACATCTGCACGCGCAGGCATCGAAAACAAGGCCCAAAGCAATAGAGCGATCCCTGCGATCCCAAGGGGGGTTGAAGCCGCAGAGGCCGATCGACGTAAGGCTTGTCCGAACGCTCGCAAGGCTCGCCAACACAGCCAGACCATCAACACACACATCATCAACAAGGCAAGGCCCCCGATACACGGGGACCATAGCCACAGCGCGGCCCATTGCACAACGGGCCACAGCGCGATCTGTGCTGTGCGTTTGGCCACAGGAGAAGAGGCGATCCATGCCGCGAGACGAGGGCTTTTCGCATAATACCACGCGATCATCGATCGCCCCCATGTATAGGGTTTGAGAGCGCGATCTCGAAACAAGCGCAAGCGTTGAACTTCGGAAGCATCGTAGGAGCCATACGCTGCGGTGGCGATAAAGCAGTAGCCACCGCCTCCAAAGCCATTGTCTTTGCCGCCAGATTGTTTGTAGGCTTCAAAAAAGTCAGTCAACGGTGTAGGTTGTGCCGAAACAACGGGAGATAGGGCGCTTGCGTTTCCCGCTTTGTCGTAGGCCACGATCCCGATGTAGTAGGTTTTGTTGTTGGAAAGATTGGAGAGCGCGTATGTGGCGCTGGTGATGGGGCTGCTGTTGTGCTTGAAGACATCTGCGTCGGTGGTGGAACTGAATGATTTTTCGCTAAAGTACACATCAAAGCGGTAGTAGTTTTCTTCGTCCGACTTGTCGAACTTGATCTCCAGCTTCGCGTCGCCCACGACCAACGAAGGGGCGGCAGGCGGCGGCGGTGGCGTGAGATCGAAGCGCACGTTGAGGGTGTTGCTGGGTTCTTCTTTGCTGCTTCCTGTGCCGATGATCACGGTGTAGGTGGCCTTCAAAAAGATATCCATGCTCTCATCCCCCCCAAGAGCGGCAGGATTGGGAGTGCAGATCTGGTCGAAGGCTGTAAGCTTTTGATCGTCGAGGTAGCGGCGGTGGCCGATCAGATCGCGCAGCGTGAGGATCTGTTGTTTGTCCTCGTCGTTAAACATCCCGTCTTGGAGCTTTTTCGATTGGTTCAGCGTCCCGTCAAAAGCCACCTGAAAGAGCCCTAGATATTTGGGATCGTTGGGATCTTTGATCGGACTCGGTTGGACTTGGGTCATGTTGACGGCCCCATTGAACAGCCGAATCCCCGTTGTCCCGTTCCCTAAATAGATCTCAAGCGTCATGGTGGTGGGTAACGTCGAAGAGGACGGGCTTAAACCCCAATTAAACTTGATGATCTTGTTGCTGTCGCAATCTGCTTTGCCGTACACGGTGTCTTTGGCTTCGCCGCCAAAGTTGATGGTTTGCGCTTGCGTGAGGCTACCGCACACCAAACACCCAAAAAAGACCGAGAAAAAGGCCCACCATCGAACGTTCGTTCGCCGCATAACACTCCTCGAAGAACTGCTTTCCTCAAAATCCCCGCAGCAGCGGAGGTTTGGGGATCATCATTGACGCAAGACAGATTGACCGTGCCGAAAAATCGATGGCGTGGTCAGGTTTTCGCTCGTCCAAGCAAGAATAGGGCCTTTGCCATAAAAAAGCGATAAACTGTGCATCCTTCCCCAGAAAAAGCAAGCAGGACGCCGCTTTTTGAATCCCTCTCCCGCTCTCGTCAGATCGCGTCTCTCTGGCACGCTTGAACCCAAGCAAGAGGGGGGATGTGACAACTTGTCAACCTGCCGTAACTTGCTTTTGCTTTGATTCGGGCTTGGTGACACCGAGCACGATTTAGGCGGGTGTTGGCAGGTAATCCGCGATCAGGTGTTCTGCGATCTGCACTGCGTTGAGAGCAGCTCCTTTGCGAAGGTTATCTGAAACGACCCAGAGATGCAGCGTGTTGGGCAAGTTGTTGTCTTTGCGGATGCGTCCGACGAAGACATCATCTTTTCCTGCGGCTTCGATCGGAAGGGGATAATGGTGCTTGCTTGGATCATCAAAGAGCGTGACACCCGGTGCGGACGCCAACAAACGCCGCGCCTCTTCGACAGACAGAGGCTTCGCAAAGTCCACCGTCACGGCTTCGGAGTGTCCTGTGATCACAGGAACACGAACACACGTCGCAGAGACCGCTAGATCGGGAAGTCCCATAATCTTGCGGGTTTCGTAAAGCATCTTTTGCTCTTCGCGGGTGTATCCGTCTTCCAGAAAGATGTCGATGTGTGGAAGCACATTAAAAGCGATCTGATGGGCGAATGTCTTGACCTCGATCGGTTTGAAGTTGAGCATTGAGACCGTCTGATGGCTCAACTCTTCGATGCCTTTTTGCCCTGCGCCAGACGCTGCTTGATAGGTTGACACGATCACCCGCTGAAGCGTTGCGGCGTCATGCAAAGGTTTGAGGGCCACCACCATCTGAATGGTCGAGCAATTGGGGTTTCCGATGATGCCTTTTTTGGCGTATCCATCGAGTGCATGGGGGTTGACTTCGGGGACCACCAACGGACAAGCGGGGTCCATCCGCCACGCAGAGGAGTTGTCTACCACCACGCAGCCTTGCGACCATGCGTGAGGGGCCAACTCTTTACTTGTCGCTCCACCCGCTGAAAACAATGCGATCTGGCAGCCCGCAAAACGCTCTGGCGTGGCGATCTCGACCTTGTGCGGCTTGTCTTGAAACAACATCGTTTGACCCGCCGAACGAGGCGACGCCAACAAGCGCAACGAACGTACTGGAAAACGCCGTTGCTCTAGCGTATTCAACATCTCTCGACCCACCGCTCCCGTTGCACCGACTACCGCGATATCATAACCAGCCATCTGTTTCTTTGTTCCTTTTCTGTTTGGATTATTCGGATTATACGATGTCCGAGTGATGTGCGTGCAGAGAATAGTACGTAGACGCCCGATTATTGGGCAGCCACAGGGGGATGCCCCTATCTCTTTACGCTCACACAACGGGCGGATTTCGAATTATTCGGCTTTTTTTTGTTGGGCTTCTTTGTGTGCGCGATAACGGCGGACTATCCGAAGAGTGAGCGGGTACATTGGGATGGATATCAGGGTGGCGATGATCAGACTGCCGATCCACATCGGCAACGCTAACTCCCCAAGGCCCGCCATCACAAAGCCTTTGATTTGATCCACCCATGTCATCTGGCTTGGATCGCGCTGAAGATATGTAGCAAATTGCTGCCGCCAGCCCTCTAAACTGAAGGGCGGCATCCAGCCCCGCCCCGTCAAGATCCAGCCCAACCACAGATAGCCGTAATACATCGGGAGCATGGTCACAGGATTGGAGACCCAACACATCGCCACAGCAACGATACGATTCATGGTCCAACGCGTGTAGCGGTTGATCAACGTCCCGACCACCACAGACACGGTCATCTGGATGCCGATCGTCGGAGTCAGCGCGATAAACATCCCGACTGCTGCGCCCAAGGCGATCGATTCGGGCGTTCCTTCGATCTCGATCAACGGCTTGATCACCTTCTCATAGAAAAATCCTTGCTTCACCCCCGGTAACTCTTGGTTCATCGATCCACCTCTCAAGTAAAATACGCTATTTTGCCGAATCGACCGGCAATCTTGGATGTTCTAACGTCTGCGTACGTAGCCCTTGCTTCCATGGGTATGGTGGATCTTTCCGCCTTTGTCGTTGAACAAGTATTCGCCTGCGATCTCGATGCGTTCGCCGCGCTCGATTTTCTTGAGTTCTTTGCCCGTGTAGAGGTTGTTTTCGATGCGCAACTCTAGATCCGAGCCTTCGAGCTGGACGTTGAAGATCTGATGGGGATAACGGTTCGTGTGATCGGGCGTCGAACCAAAGAGACGTTCTTTCAATGAACGCCAGAGATGCCGCCAAAAACGACGGCGGCGCTCGCTGCGTTCTTCATCCGTGACAGGCTTGACCCACGTGACGGTTCCTGTCACATCCCACACCCAACCATCGCGCTTTTCGCGGTACAACTGCTTGACTTTCTCATTGTCTCGACCCGGCCCGCGACCACGCACACCGATCAAACGCAGAAAAGCATCCCATAGACGACGAAACATCCGAACCTCCGTTCAATGGTCTTCTTGGAAGTGTTGAGAAACTGTGCTACAAGGGGGGCGCTTGGAATGGGGGAAGGTTGGATCGCGATCCGATCTTCCAATACGGCCCTGTGATGCGTGGTCTCAACGAAAGCCAAAGAAGCTCTCTCGAAAGACCCTGTATGCGCCGCGATCTCGGCGAATGAATTGTCTATCTGCCCAAGATTGTCAAGCGCAACAAAACATCCCTCCCATCCCATCGGCCTTTTGGCCACTCGCGACGTGCTCTGTGACGCTGCATCGTGCGATAGAACAGACCGCTGCAAACAACGTCCGCAGCGGCGATACAAGGAGGTAATAGGTCGATGCTTGGCCAACCTATCGTGGTGATCTTGGGTGGGGGCACAGGATCGGGGTTGTTTCCTTTGACGCGAAACCGCTCCAAAGCTGCGGTCCCGATCGCCGGAAAATACCGTCTGATCGACATCCCTTTGTCCAATTGTTTGCTCTCTGAACTTTATCACATCTTTGTGCTGACCCAGTACAACTCTGGCTCTCTCAACCGCCACATCGCACAAGCCTTTCAGATCCCTCCCTTTTTGGATGGCTTTGTCGAAGTCCGCGCAGCCAGTCTGACCGATCAAAACCCCAACTGGTACCAAGGCACCGCAGACTCTGTTCGTCAAAACTTCCAAGTCGTCCAAAGTGCCGCTGAGATCAACGGTAGCGATACCGTGTTGATCTTAAGTGGCGATCACCTGTATCAGATGGATTACCGCGAGATATTGGCCTTTCATCGAAGCCAAGACGCGGATGTCACGATCTCGGTGGTTCCTGCAAGCGCAGATCGCGCAAAGTCCCTTGGGGTGGTGCGTTGCGACGACTCGTTGCGCGTCCTTCAATTCATGGAAAAGCCGAATCTACCGAACGATCTCAACGCGATGATCGCACGCCCTGACGCTGAAAAACCCTACCTCGGCTCGATGGGCATCTATGTTTTCCGTCTGTCCGTCCTCGAAGAAGTCTTGCGCGATCCCACCCACAACGAGTTCGGGCGAGATATCATGCCCAAACTTTATGATCGCTATCATGTCGCGGCGTATCCATTTGCCCATTATTGGGAAAATGTCGGCAGTATCCGCCTTTATTATGAGGCCATGCTCGAGTTGACTCGGCCCGAACCCGGCTTCCGACTTTTTGAGCGCCCTGATCGCAATCGCTTCTTTACGCGTGGTCGTTCCCTTCCTTCCGCTAAAGTCAACGGGGCAACTGTCGAAGATGCCGTACTTGCCGAAGGAGCCATCCTCGAAGAAGGTACGCAGATCACACGATCGATCATCGGAACGCGTGCATTTCTTGGCCAACGCGTCGAAGCTTGCGATGCGGTGATCTTTGGCTCCGACTTTTACGAACCGATCGAAGAGCGTGTGCGCCGCCTCCACGTCGGCGAGATCCCCCTTGGTATCGGCGAAGGCTGCGTTTTGCGCGGCTGTATTATCGACAAAAATGTGCGCATCGGGCGCGACGTGATCTTGGAAAACACCCAAGGCATCTGGGAAGCTGATCACGACAAATTCTTTATCCGCGAAGGCATCATCGTCGTTCCGAAAGACACCGTGATCGAAGACGGCTTTCGGATGCCGCGCTTTTGATCTCGGGAGATAACGTCATGGACAAACCCCTCAATGGGCGTGCTGTGTATGCAGGCAGTTTTGATCCCTTGACCTACGGGCATCTCAAACTCGTGCGCCGCGCTGCAAAACTTTTTGATGCCATCGTGATCGGTGTCGGGCAAAATGCGAAAAAAAAGTATCTGTTCTCTCTCGAAGAGCGCGTTGCGATGGTGCGCACAGAGATCGCCGATCTGACCAACGTCGAAGTTCGTCCTTTTGAAGGACTCTTAATTAACTTTGCCCAAGAAGCCGGTGCGGAAGTGATCTTGCGTGGTCTGCGCGCTGCCACCGACTTTGATTACGAATTTCAGATGGGCCTGATCAACATGGATATGGATCCTCGCATCGAAACGCTGTTTTTGCTCTCCAACCCCGAAAACATCTTTATCTCTTCAAGCGCCGTCAAAGAGATCGCCTACTTTAGCGGAGAGATCGAGCGTTACGTCCCTCCCGCCGTCGCCATACGCCTGCGCGAAAAAATGGCGCAGCTCAAAGCCCAAGACGAAGCTCCCCAGATCGGCTCCAACTCATAACAGGGCTTGCGCAGTTGGACTTCATCTTGTGGGGTGTCACCCCACGCCCCTCAAGGGTACTTTGTCCCCTTGACCCCGTATTGGCGAAACGAGCAACGGTGCTTCAAACAAGCTGCGCTCTCGCTTGGACGCTCGCGAACACGGCGTTCTTGGCAACAATTCACTCCAAACCATCCATAAACAAATCATCCCCCTGTCAACGTTCGATGGATACACAACCAACCGTCCCTCTAAGGAGATCGCCATGTCCCTTCGTGCCTGTTCTCGCCAGCGTGCGAGCCTCTCGCCCCGATTCTTCGATCGTTTTGCGCTATTGGGTGCCTTCCTTTTCTTGTCCATGACCGCACCTCTACCACACGCCGCAGCCAATCCTCCCAATCTACCGCCGAAAACGGAGCCTGCCCCCCTACAAAAGCGCATCCTGACGTACGATATCTTTTTTCGTGGCACCAAGGCCGGCGAGCTCATCCGCGAAGAATGGATGTATCCCGCAGGCCGTACCGTCGTCTTTAACCGTAGCTCCTTTCAGGCCAGCTATTTCTTTTTCAAGATGGACGGAAAAAACCACAGCCGCTGCGATTACCAAGGCGGCCAACTGGTCAAGTTCCGTGCGTACGCCAACGTCCGTGGCAAAGAGTCCACCGCTTGGGGGCACCTCAATGACAAAGAAGTCGTGATCCATCGACAGGAAGGGCAGTCCAAAAAGACCCTCACCAAAACCTTTCCCCGTAGTGGATTTCAAGCCACCAGTCTTGACTTCTTCACTCTCCCCCTCAAAGACGCCGAACCCGGACGCTCTCTGAATCGCAAGATGTTGCGCATCGATCAACAAAAGATCGTTGATCAAGAGATCCGCATCGTCGGTGCAGGCACCCGCAAGATCAACGGAAAAGAGGTCTCTCTTCTTCGCCTCGAACTCAAAGGCCCCAAGGGATCGGGATCTGTCTTGCTTGCAAAAGAGGGCTTTATGGTCGAAACCAACGTCAAAAGCCTGATGGCTTCCTTTGACATGAAACTTCGCAGCCTGCGTAGCTTGTGACGAGATCCCTGCTTGACTCTTGGTTTTTTTCTTTTCTTTTGCTGCGTTAGACTCTAGACATCTGCTCTTTTTGAATTTACCCTTGACAATTTTCTACCCCCTGTGTATACACAACACCACTTCGCTGACGCAGCAAGCCGCCCAGGTAGCTCAGTCGGTAGAGCAGTGGACTGAAAATCCACGTGTCGGTGGTTCGATTCCGCCCCTGGGCATACCCAAAAAGGTCGCCTCTCTTTACGAGATGCGGCCTTTTTGCATTTCTCTCGCTCCTTCGCCTCTTTCCTCATCCAGACCGAAAAGTGCGAAGATCCCGAGCCTCCCAACCGAAGCCTTTGCAAACGGGTTACAGAACATACCTATGGCGCGATACACGCCGTAAGCGAAAAACGAGAGAGACCCCTACGGTTGATACAACATACCGGCGGCGCAACACGGCGGATCTTCGTGGTCCTTGCTACGATGTTTGTGCCGAGTATTGCGCAAGAGTTCATCGCAAAGTCCCCCCAAAGAGCCAAGTCATCCGCCCCAAGAAAAAGTGACGAGAGTGGTGTTTTTGGTAAACCCGCACCACAAGCTTTGCCGAATCCTTCAGCAAGAACAATCACAGAAGGAAACGGTAATCGAACAGGCAGGTTTGCCCGTTATAGAGCGGATGATCGAGCGTTTGGAATAAAAGCTGGAGAGCAACACTTCAAACTGACCATCGCTTTCCAAATCGAACAACCCTTCTATCTTTTGATCAGCCTCCAAGCCAAGCAATGGCTGTAGCTGCTTGAGTTGTCCTGAGGCGCTCTTTTCTGCCACGCCGTAGAGATCCATCCGAACATCTTCCGCACCACAAAAGACGTTCCCCTCTTTGGTTTGCAAACGCACTTGAAACAAGAACAACGTACGCCCAAGTCCCGCAAAAGAACGAAAAGAGAAATGACGTCGCAATGTTTCTTTTTTCTTTTCGGCGTCTTGCGTCGCTTTTGCCAGCGCTTTGTGGTAGCCATCGTCCTTCAAAAAGAGTTCTTGTAGCTGTGCGAGTTGTTGTGGTTGTGGTGTTGTGGGCTGTTCCAGATACATCGCGGGGGTCTTGTGTTCCACAGGCAATGCAAAATCAAAGCGTAGACCGCGAGGGAGTGTTTGTGGAGCGCATGACAATTGTGCAAACAACACAGGCTCTCCACAACCCGGTGCTTTGGGCTTGCGGCCTTGAGAATGGGTTTGCATCCAACCAAAATGAGGCTGCCCTCTTGTGAGAAAAACGAAGCGTTTGATCGCACAAGTCGCAACCGAATTGTTTTGCTTCAGACTAAAAATGTTGTACTTTTTTCCTATCTCATATCCACCCACCCGCCGACTTGCAGTCGGAGCGATCCACGTTGTAAGCGAACCTTTCCATTGTTTGGGGCGAACAGAGATCGGCTGCACACGTTGAGCCAGCGCATCCGCAAGCGGCAGATGCAAAAAAAGCGTCCCTTTGTGTTCCTCGACCCAACGCATCGCTCCACATTGAAACGAGGTTGGCTGCGCTTCTCCGCGACAATGAGCCTCCACATGACGCTGTATCCCGACATATTTACCAGCATTTTTCAAATAGTGATCGATCTTGAGTCTCTGAAGTTTCTTTGCAAATTGTACCGCTTTCTTCTTTGAAGAGAATGCCTGTGCCACCACAACTTCGTAGCAAGGCATCAGTCCCTTAAACTCCGAAGAAGAAAGCCTCGCGACCCGCGCACCCAACGATGGATTCTGCTGCAAAAGCAACAAACCCGCTGGCACCACGCCTTGTTGTTTTGAGGAACTCAAGATAACCAACCACTGGTCGGCATAGGATGACGCTGACCTTCTCTGATGCTGTTGCGCGACCACATCCCATGATTCCAAAGCACACAAGCACAACATCAGCAGCGACACGCGCAACAATACACGCCGAAAAAAACGCATTGATCCTCCTCGCGATGAATCTAAGGATAGTACGTAGATGCCCTATTCTTGGGCAGCCACGCGGGGTTGCCCCTACATTCGACGAATCTAAAGACAGTACGTAGATGCCCTATGATTGGGCAGCCACGGGGGGCTGCCCCTACATTTGATGAATCTAAAGATAGTACGTAGATGCCCTATGATTGGGCAGAAACGGGGGGCTGCCCCTACATTTGATGAACCTAAGGACAGTACGTAGATGCCCTATAATCGGGCAGCCACGGGGGGCTGCCCCTACATTTGATGAACCTAAGGACAGTACGTAGATGCCCTATAATCGGGCAGCCACGGGGGGCTGCCCCTACATTTGATGAACCTAAGGACAGTACGTA
>JAKLKB010000135.1 GCA_023150835.1 Myxococcota bacterium
GCCTTCCAAGGTTTGATGGGTGGCGGTCAAGCCGGTGGCGCAGGCGGCCTCGGTGGCGCAGCAAACATGGGCCAGTTCCCCCAAATGCCCAACCCCGTCAATCCCACAGGAAACCTCGGCAACAACATCATGGGTCCCCAACAAGGTGCCATGAACCAACTCCAAGGTCTCCAAAACCAGATCGCTGGTACCGATATCGGCGCACTCAACAAAAACCCCGCCGGCATGATGAAGCTCCAAGAAGATATGCAAAAAATGCAAGAGATGTTTGAGACCATGTCCAAGATCTCCAAAAAACTCCACGACATCACCATGTCCATCCTCCGCAACATCTGATCCCTCTCTGCGGCCCCTTCAAAGCCTCCTTCCCTTCGGGTTGGGGGCTTTTTGCATTTCTCTTCCCCCCGCTTCTTTCCAACCCGCGCATCCCGCGATACTTCCTCAACCACCAAAGCCCACCATCCATCCGCCGACGTGGAGCGCTGCCCCAAACCCCGCAAGGAAGCGCGGCTGCCTTGATCCCGTATCGGCGAACAGAGCGCAGGCGCTCAACACAACGACTCTGTCGCTTGCGCGTTCGCGAACACGGCTTTCTTTGGGACTCTGCGGCACTCCTGCTCAAATCAGAGGGTGTCTAAAGGAAGAAAAACCCCAAGGAATCGGGAGGACAGGCATCGCGTCAGCCTCGGAGCAGACGCAAACAAGGTGTGGTTCGCTGTTCTGCCTCGTGCCTACGGTCGCTTCGATGGCCCTATTCTTTCCCCTCGCGGCAGCTGCGTGGCTTTGCGAGCGTCGCAAGGAGAGGGGTGAGGGCGACGCGATCTGTACCCCTGTCAGGGAGAGGGCGGGGTTGGGGAGGGTGAGGGGACATCACAAGACGTCCATTCCTTCGATGTTTCTGTCTACCAGTCCAAAAGCTCTCGCTATGTTAGATACCCTCTCAGATCAGCAACCCATGATCACGAAGGCGATCACACGATCACGAAAGCGATCACACGATCACGAAAGCGATCACGCGATCACGGCTCGAATAGAAAAGTGTTTTGCCCATGTATCGGTCTTTTTTGTATCAAGTGCATGATCTCGTGCAGTCGATCAACGAACGCTTAAACCCTTGCAACACAAGATCCCCGAAAAATAAAAAATCAACGACGACGGGCCTTTAGAACATTTTTTGAAAAGGTCGAAAATTATCCGCAACACCCAAAAGGCACAAAGCGATACTAGAGTTGAAAGCTGAGGGAAAAAACACTCCCCGCAAAACAACTCACAACTCAACCCAAGGTTGGGTTACAATAAAACAGTTCGCCTCGTTGTTGAGGCCAAACAAATCAAAGGAGATTCATCATGCTTCCACTCGCAGGTATCGCAGCAAAATTCGCAGCCCCTATCCTCGGTAAAGTGCTCGGTGGCGTTCTTGGTGGTGCAGGTGGCGGCGCAGGCGGCCTTCTCGGTGGTATCCTCGGCGGCGGTGGTCAAGGTCTCATGGGCGGCATCATGAAAATGCTCGGTGGTGCCAATCCCTTCGGCATGATCAACCAAGCCATGCAAGCCTTCCAAGGCTTGATGGGTGGCAATCAAGCAGGTGGCGCAGGCGGCCTTGGTGGCGCAGCAAACATGGGCCAGTTCCCCCAAATGCCCAACCCCGTCAATCCCACAGGAAACCTCGGCAACAACATCATGGGTCCCCAACAAGGTGCCATGAACCAACTCCAAGGTCTCCAAAACCAGATCGCTGGTACTGATATCGGCGCACTCAACAAAAACCCCGCTGGCATGATGAAGCTCCAAGAAGATATGCAAAAAATGCAAGAGATGTTTGAGACCATGTCCAAGATCTCCAAAAAACTCCACGACATCACCATGTCCATCCTCCGCAACATCTGATCCCTCTCTGCGGCCCCTTCTCAAAGCCTCCTTCCCTTCGGGTTGGGGGCTTTTTGCATTTCTCTTCCCCCCTCCCGCTTCTAATTCTTTCTCTTCCCCCGCTTCTCTCTAATACGAGACCCATCGAGCCGCGCTCCCTGCGGGGTGTGCGAACTCTCTCCCCATCAAACAATCTGTTGTGATCGAGAATCTTTGCGATCATCCTTGATGGGCCTTCTTTTCGTTTGCGATCTCTTTTGGGCCTTCTTTTCGTTTGTGAGCATCCACTCTGCGCGATCATGATCCAAGGATGCGTTGGGGATATGGATAACTCTTTGATATTGAACCGATATTAGAAAATCTAAAAAAACAAGAAACGGATCACACACACAGACGATACTTATCTCGAAACAAACACGGTGGGCAGCGTCCTCACCGACACAAAACAAAAACAACTTTGTAAGGAGAACGAATATGCTAGGAGCACTCGGCGGAATCACCAACCAAATCCTCAAAAGCGCAGTGGGCGGCGGCTTTGGCGCGCTCGGTGGCATCGCAGGCCAGATGGCACAAAGCCTTGTCGGCAGCATCGCAGGTGGCCTCGGTGGCATGGGTGGAATGGGCGGCGCAGGCGGTGGGTTTGGTATCCTCAATCAAGCCATGCAAGCTTTCCAAGGTCTCTTTGGCGGCATGAACCCCGGAAACGTGGGTGGTGCGCTCGGTGGTGGCGGTTTCCCCCAATTCCCCAACCCCGTCAACCCCACAGGCAATCTCGGCGGCGGTATCATGGGTCCCCAACAAGGCGCCATGAACCAACTCCAAGGTCTCCAAAACCAGATCGCTGGTACCGATATCGGCGCACTCAACAAAAACCCCGCTGGCATGATGAAGCTCCAAGAAGATATGCAAAAAATGCAAGAGATGTTTGAAACCATGTCCAAGATCTCCAAAAAGCTCCACGACATCACCATGTCCATCCTCCGCAACATCTGATCCCTCCCCTCCCTTCGGCCTCTTCAAAGCCTCCTTCCCTTCGGGTTGGAGGCTTTTTGCGTCTCCGCTGTGGCCCACGAATCGGGGCTTTTTGCGTCTCCGCTGTGGCCCACGAATCGGGGCTTTTCGCCTCTCTGCTCCTCCTCACAACCACTTTTCGCTTTTTTCCACACGCCTGCTCTTGTACACTCGTTTCTTCTGAAATGTGCTTTTGCGAGCCTGTTGTTCGGAGAGATCGGATGTCACAAGAATTTTTTCGCCTTGGCGCGATCAACCTTGCGCCTTGTTGGGAGCCGATGATCCACCCTTCGATCCGCGCCCTAACCTTCCCACCCGTCCCCCAAGTCGATTGCAACAATTGCCGCATGGTGAATGCGCGCCTTTTTCCTGCGCATGTGAAATGTTGTAGTCGCACCCCTGATCTCCCTAATTTTTTGATCGGCTCGTTGCTTGTCGAAGGCCCCGAAACGCATGGAAAACAGGTGGTTCGCGATTGGATTGTCCAACGTCGAACCGATCCGTTGTATGCGCTGGTTCCGCCTCAACGCCGCCAAGAAGAATCGGGTCTTCATTCCTTTGAGGCTTGGCCTGTTTGCCCGATGTACAAGGAGGGTGGTTGTTCGATCTACGCCCACCGACCGTATGTTTGCATGGGATACCATTGCTTTTTTCCCGATCCTCCCGAACTGTACGCTTTTTGGAATAGCCTTTCTTCTTTGTTGGCTTTGATCTCTGTGTGCGCCTCGCAGTTTCTTGCGATCCGATGTGGTCTCGATACGCAAAGCTTTCGCCGCGCATGGGGCGCGTTTCCCAACGAAGAAGAGGCGTGGCCGGACAGTCAACAGCTCGATCCCAACCTGCATCAGCAACTGTGGGCATCTCTTGGCGCACCTTCCGAATTTTACCAACGCTGTTATCGCTACATCCTCGATCACCGAGAGACCATCCTTTACGAACTGGATCAATTCCGCCGCGAGCAGTTGATCCGCTTCCTTGCGGTCGAAGATCACCCCGATCCACTACGCGAACACGTGATCCGTCAACAACCCACCGAACCCTCGCCGATCGCCCCTGAACCAGAGGATCACAAACGATACATGAAAGAACTCATCCTTGGGCCTGATAAACATCGCTGGACTTTTCGCGAGATCGAAGGCCACGTCCTCTGGTATTATCACCGCGTCTTTGCAAAGTCCCATCCCTCCGATGTCTTCTCACCCGACGCACCCAATCCTTAAATCTTCTCCACACAGGAAGGATCGTCGTGATGTTGTTTCTCCAAGATCCCGCCGAATCAAAGCTACAACGGCTCTTTCAACGCGTTGTCTCCCATCTTCACCGCCTCACTTTTTCGCTCACCTTTCCTCTCTACGAATGGCTGTATCTTCTCTGGTCTTGCCCCGAGATGCTTCCGTCCCTTTGGCGGATCTTGAGTTTTTCGTGGGGGCGTGATCCCTATACCGCGATCACGCGGATGCCACACGATCTGCGCGAACACCGTCATCCCGATGATCTGGTGTACGGCGAGATCATCCTCCCCACGTTTGATCGGATCTTGCGATCTCTTCAACTCGGAGCAACCGATCGCTTTGTCGATCTCGGATGTGGACGGGGCCGGCTTGTGATGATGGCCGCTGCAAGGGGGATTCGAGCGCATGGCATCGAGCTTGTCCCGCTGCATCTTCGCTGCGCCAAGTATGCCGCTTCACCCTATCTTCCGCTGGCCTCCTTTGAACAAGCCGATATCCTTCAGGCTGATCTTTCACAAGCGACCGTCTTTTGGGCTTCTGGAACTTGTTGGAGCGATCCCCTTCGCGAGCAGATCGCTGCGCGTATCGCGCAACTTCTCCCAAATACCCGCGTGATCTCCGTCTCCTCGCCGCTTCCTCACCCTCAACTGGAGACCCTTTGCACCTTCTACGGTTGGACCACATGGGGCCGCGACGCCTTCTTTCTTCAACGTGTCCTCCCCAAACCCCAAGAAGCCCTTCCACCCGCATCTTTCCCATCACTCGGGACTTGACTGCACAAACCCTCACATGACCTCTTGCATACTTGAGTTCAAAACGTGCGAGAACTCTACAGGTCGAACCCGTCAACAAACTCCAACACGACATCTTGCGCGCTGGCGATGCTGCTTTTGCGACATCTCGTCAAACACACCGCAGGAAAATCTCTTCGAGAAAGATTTGCGCCCCACATCAAAAAGCCCTAGATTGCTCGTGTTTGTGCGATACCCCAGACGCTTTTTGCGTGTGACATATCGCGGCATGGATCTTGTTGTCGGCGCGTGGGCCTCTCGATCTCGGCGCATTTGCCTTCAAACGTAGGGGCAGCCCCCTGTGGCTGCCCAGCCATCGCGTGGGCCTCTCGATCTCGGCGCGTTTGCCTATCGCAAGAGGCCGTCTTTTGGAGGCGATCTTTGAGTGATACGAAAGCCGCCCGTTGTTTGATCGCAATAGGTCGGGGCAGCCCCCTGTGGCTGCCCAACCACAGGGCGTCTACGTACTGCCTTTTGTGTACACTTCACTCGGATATCGCATTCGGCACTCGAATCGCTGTTTTTCTGTCTTGCCCCGTTGATCGGAGCTATTCGTCATGGTCAAATTTTTCTTCGGACAACATTTTTGGATCTTTATCGTGTTCTTTCTCACCAGCGCGAGCTACCTCAGCGCTCTGAGCGTCAATCATCTCTTGCGTCTTTCGATCAAGCCCGCTGCAAGCGCCCCATTGATCGCAAGTGAGGACGGCGATCTGCAACTCGCCAAAACCCGCAAAGATGCACGCGTGATCCTTCAAAGCAACAACATCTTCGACCCCAACGCCAAACCCATCACTCCCCAAGAAGCCGCAGCCATCGACAAATCCAAAGAGAAAAAACCAACCCCCAAAAAGATCGATGAGTTCGGTTGCCCTCCCGTCGACGAACAACGCGAATACCCTGAGTCCCAGATCCGAAACCTCTGGATCAAAGGAACCAGCGTCGCAAGCGATCCCCGCTACAATCTCGCCGCCTTCTATCTGGATGTCGAAAACGCCAAGCCCGTGTATGACCAAAAAGCACCTTGGCAAAAAACCACCCGCACCGTCGAGATCTTTCGGGTCGGCGATACCCTCGCCACGACACCTGCAAAGCTGTGTTTTATCGGTGCGCGCCGCGTGGTGTTGATCCATCGCAATACCCTCGAACAGATCTCCCTCGATCCCAAATCCAAAAAAGGTGCAAAACCCAAGCTATTCGGGGCTTTTGGAGTCGGGCAAACCGAAGAGGAATTCAAAGCCGATCGGGTCGATGATCGCACCATCCAACGCTCTCTTGTTCAAGACTGGCTCGCCAACCCCATGCAGCACGCCATGAGCGCTCGCGTCATGCCACACTACGAAGGCGGTCAATCCGCAGGCTTTCGCCTCGTTTGGATCAAAGAAGGCTCGATTTATTCCAAACTTGGCCTCCAAAGCGGCGATGTTCTCCAGCAGATCAACGGCAAAACTCTCTCCGTCGGTAGCGCCCTCGGCCTTATGTCCCAACTCCCCTTCGCCAAAAATCTCTCCGTCAACCTCATCCGCCAAGGCGTCCGCCAATCCATCAACTTCAATATCAAATGATCTTTCCCCCTTTCAGATATCACAAAACACCCTCAAAAATCTGAGGCTGCTTGAGTCCTTCCACCGCGTTTCGAACCCTGCCACAAGAAACACATCTGTCTGATAAACAAAAGAAAAACGACGTGATCTTTCCCTTCGGTATATGCCTTGCGTTCCTGCCTTTTTGACAAGACTCCCCACACCTGATTTTTTGCAGGGAACCCCCCTCAAGCCAAGGAGACGAAAGCATGAAACCGAAACGTATCTTTCAACAATGGACGCTGACCCTCAGCGCCGCGCTGTTGGGCCTCTGGCTCAGCGCATGTACTGGCGAGATCCCCGATCCCAACGAGACCCCTACCCCCGGCCAAAAAGAATTCACCACCGAAGAACTCGGCAACAACAGCAACGGTCGCTCTTTCGACGGAGCCTCCCCCGAAGGCCAAGCCGCACCCAACGCAGGAACCGCTGAACCCGGAGCCAACGCCGATGCCAAAGAAGGCGCTCCTTCCGGTCGTACCGGCACCGTCGAAGAAGCCGATCTCTACCGCATGAGCGGAAACCTCCTGTTTTACCTCAACACCTACAAAGGTTTGACGGTGTTCGATGTTGCTGATCCCAAACAGCCCAAGAAGATCTCCAGTCTTCCCGTCTTTGGGTATCCCATCGAAATGTTTGTCAACAAAAACATCGTCTATGCCCTCGTGCGTGACGCACTCTATATGTTGAACGTCAACGGCAAGTTCGAATTCCACCGCCGTCACGTCTCTCAACTCGTCACCATCGACATCAGCAACCCCCAAACCCCTGTCGTCCTCCAACGCTTCGATATCAAAGGCCAACTCCGCGAAGGCGTCTCTCGCAAGATCGATGACACCGTGTATGTCGTCTCTTATACGCCCCGCTGGTACTGGTGGGGCTGGTCCTACGAGCAACTAGAACGCAAAGAACAAGTCACCGTCTACTCGTTCAACGTCGCAAACCCCACCAACATCACGATGGTTCAGCAACTTGACCTGCTCAAAGAAACCTCCACCAGCAAAAACTGGGAAGACAAAGGAACCCAATACAGCGAGTCTTCCAACTTTAGCGATATCACCCTCTCCGCAACTTCCAACACCCTTCTCGTCGGCGAACAATGGTACCACTACAAATCCGCCTACAATCGCAACGGTAGCACCACCAACTGGTGCGAACGCAGCCAATACGAAAACTGGCAAGCGATGAAGATCAACATCGTCGATATCAGCGATCCCAAGGGCACAATCAAACTCCATACCCGCTTTGAATATCGCGGCCACATGGGCGACCAGTTCAAACAAACCTATGTCTATGACGACACCACCAAAAAAGGCACCTACTACGGGATCTTCCAACGCAACGAGTGGAAGCGTGACTCCAACAACTGCAACTCCGAGCGCGTCGTCCGTAACACCCTTGTCTCCGTCGATATCACCGATGGCAGCAACCCCGTTGTCCTGCACTCCCTTGACTTCGGCAAACCCAACGAAACCGTTCGTGGCAGCACCTACGACGAAAACCGCCGCGTCGTGTACGCCATCACCGCCGTCAACACCGATCCCCTCTACGCGATCAGCTTTGCCGATCCCAAAAACCTCAAAGTCCTCTCCGCTGTGGACGGACTCAGCGGCGATATGAACGTCTTCCGCTTTGCCGATAGCACCCGCAACTTCTTGATGGGCATCGGACGCGATACCTCTTCCGCTTGTACCGGCTTTGACCAAGATTCCCGTAGCACCAACATCGCCGTCAGCATCATGGATGTTCGCGATCTCAACAAAGTCCGCCTCGTTCAACGCAAGTGCGTCGCCATCAAAGGCGCACAATGGGTCCATTCCGAACTCAACTGGAACCTCGATCAAGCCCACAAGATGCTCGGTATGTATTCCGACAAAGACGTCAACTTGATCACCCTCCCCGTCAGCTACTACTCCCAAAATAGCACCAACGGCTGGTGGTATTCCGAATACAAAAGCGCCATCGGTATTATGCGTTGGGATCTGTCCAAGTACGACGACACCAAAGATGAAAAACAACAAAATGTCCTCGAAAACATCGCCTCGATGGAACACCCCAAAGGTAGCGTAAAACGCACCATCATCTTCAAACACCAAACCCTCAACGAGCGGATGGTTCTGAACCTCTCCGATACCCACCTCTCCTTGATCGACCTGTCCAACCTCAATAGCCCGAGCTTGCTCTCGACCTTTGAGTTGGCCCCCTATATCCGCACCGTCTATCGCTTCGGAAAACACCTCGTCGAACAAGTCAATCTTGGCCAATCTTACGACGATTACAACGAATTCCGTGTCAAAGAGATCGGCTCCACCAACATCAACGACGCCAGCGTCTTGGCCTCCTTCACCGTCGGCAAGATCCAAAGCGTGATCCGTTGGAAAGATTACCTCGTTCTCTTCCGCTACTACCAAGATCCCAGCAAAACCAACAGCAAAGGTTATCCCGAATACGATTACAACAAATCCGAACTCGTCCTCTACAACTTCTCGAACCCCCTCAAGCCCGTCATGGCCGGATCTACCGTGATCCCCCGCGCCTTCTATCCCTACTATTACTTCTACTGCGGCTGGTTCGATATGCGCTTCGGATTCGATTCGTACTGGTATCCCTACTACAACGGCACTCGTGGTTTCGTCAGCACCGGAACAGGTATCTCTACCATACTCTTCCAATACGACTACCAAAGCCGCACCAGCAAGCAGTTGCTCTTGACGCTGGACTTTACCAATCCCGCAAAACCCACCTACCAAGAAACCACTATCCCCACCAACAACAACCGTCAGTACATGAGCCTCGTCTCGATGGACGACAACACCTTCTACATCACCAACCGCGAGCAGATCGGCACCCGCAACCAAAACAACCAAGGCTTCACCATCTTCCGCTATTATGCAGAGCGTTGGGTGCGCGGAGCCAACGGTTGGGCTTCCTCAGGTCAGATCAACCTCCCCGGTCGCCTCAGCAAAGCATGGGCATACAACGGCAAAGTCAAGCTCCTTACCAACGATCAGTCCTACATCCTCCGCCAAGTTAAAAACGGCAACAACACCTACAACCAATACCAATCGGTCTTCCGCCTCCACCTGCTTGAGCAAAGCCAAGACGCCAAGTGGGCCGTCCTTCAAGCCTCCCGTAGCTTCCTGAGCTGGCAACTCAAAGACATGATCGCCGATGGCGACCGCCTCTATCTCAACGCCACCCGCGACTGGTACTATATGCAAGAAAACAAGATCGAATGGTACGATCGCAGCGATACCCTCTCGATCTTCGATCTCTCCAAAAATACCTTCGCCGAGAAATTCTCCCAAGCCACCCGCACCAGCAACATGCAACTCTCAGGTGTCCAAAATAACCGTCTCTTCATCCAACTCCCCGGTGAAGGTCTCTTGATCGCCGACGTTGCCGACGCCTCCGCACCCAAAGCCCTCCACTTCGAGCGCACCCTCGGATGGGCACAAAACGTCGAACTCAGCGGTGATTACGCCTTTATCGCCTCGGGACACTTCGGTATCTACCAAGTCAGCCTCAACAAAGCCACCATCCCCACCCTCTAATCTCCCCCATCTACCGTCCTCTTCCCTCTCCTCTAGCCTTTCTCGTCTGGTTTCTCTCCCTCAACTGTTTTTTTACTTTGGTGGTGCGGGGGTGGAACCCCACGCCCCGCCATAGACTTGCGCCCCTTGACCCCGTATCGGCGGGGCGAATAGACGTTTTTTCAAACCAACGTCTGCGCCGCTTGAAGTGTCGCAAACATGGGGGTTTTGGAAGGCGAGGGCTTGCATTCAGGGGGGGAGATGGTGATCTGCGATCCGAGTTTTTCGGGGAAGTGATCCGCGTGAGGCGGAGCAACGTAGACGGCTTGTCTTTCGCAATACAGCCGCGAAAACAAACGGCCCGAAAATACAGGAGGAATCCATGCACCCAACCCAACAACGTCCCCCCCGCGCCCTTTTGGTGGGCGTCCAACGTCCCCAAGTCACCGATCTACAGCATGCTTCTTCCATGACTGAATTGAGACGGCTCGTGGAAACCCTCGGCTTTGAAGTGGTGGCCTCGACCTCTCAAAAGCGCGCAAAGTTGTGCGCAGCCACCATCGTCGGCGAAGGAAAGCTTGAGCAGATCAAGCAACACATCCAGTACCTGCGCGCCCATCCCGATGCCAACGGGGAGTGGGAAGAGGGCGACAGCAACGAGCCAGACGAACATACGCAAGCGATCCTCGAAGATGAAGTCTCCGAAAAGACCGAAGAGATCGCAGAGATCGAAGAGATCGCAGAGATCGCAGAGAACCAAGAGACCGAAGAGAACGAAGAGATCGCAGAAGAACTCCCCGAGGCCGATGCTTCGGTGGTGTTGATCTTCAACAATGAGCTCACTCCTACACAGATGCGGAATCTGTACCGAGCAACCGAAGCCGAAGTCCTCGATCGTACGGGCGTGATCATCGAGATCTTTTCACGCCATGCCCGCAGTCGTGAAGCCCGCTTGCAAGTCGAGATCGCACGTTTGACCTACAACGCACCGCGTTTGCGTTTGACCCAAGGCACCACCGACCGACAAGGCGGTGGGATCGGGGCCAAGGGGTCAGGGGAAACCTCGCACGAGTTGGATCGTCGTCGGATCCGCGATCGGATCGCAGAACTCCAACGGCAACTCAAGACCATCGCCCAAGACGAAGACAACCGACGCACCAGACGCCAAGATGCCCAAACCGTCGCCTTGGTGGGCTATACCAACGCAGGTAAGTCTTCATTGATGCGCGCCCTCACAGGCAGCGAGATGTATGTTGCCGACAAACTCTTCGCAACGCTCGATACAACGGTGCGTGTGATGCAGCCCGAAACCACACCGCGTATCTTGGTGGCTGATACGGTGGGCTTTATCAAGCAGCTTCCGCATGATCTGGTGGCCTCTTTCCGCTCGACACTCGAAGAAGCCCGATTTGCTGGGCTGGTACTGCATCTCGTCGATGCTTCCGACCCGAATTTCCAAGAACAACTCAACGTGACGCACTCTGTTCTTTCGGAGATCGGAGCCCATCAAGCCCGTCTGTTGGTGCTTAACAAGCGCGACCGTTTGACCGAAGAGGCCCAATCGATCCTGCAAAGCGGTTATCCTGAAGCGATCTTGATATCGGCCCACAACCCCGCAGATGTCGAGCGGTTGAAAGAGCGCATCCGTACGCACTTTGAAGGCGCAATGGCCGAAGAAGTCTTCCATATCCCCTACCGCAAAAGCAACCTACTCAACACCATCCACACCCAAACCCACGTCCTCGAAACAGGCTACGATGAAAAAGGCTCCGTCCTCCGCGTCCGCGCCCCCCTCCAAGCCATCGAACGCATCCACGAACTGCTCGAAGATCTCCAATAATACGAGATCCGCTCGTTGTGTGAGCGTAAAAATGTAGGGGCAGACAGGTGTGGTTGCCCAATCACAGGGTGTCTCCGCGCCCATCTTCGATAACACATCTCGCGGATATCGTATTAGCGAAGGCGGCGGATCACGGCGTTGTTGTAATCGGTAAAGAGAAGATCGCCGTTGGGGGCCAAGATCAGGCAGATGGGATAGTTGAGGAAGGCGTTCACGCCGATACCATCGCGGAATCCTGCGCGAGAATCTCCGCCTACAGAGGTGACATTGCCCGTTGTATCGAGTTTTCGGAGGCGGTTGTTGGTGCGCTCGCCGATAAACAAGTTTCCGTTGGCATCAAAGGCAAGGCCCACCGGATCTTGGAATCGTGCGGTGGCTGCGGGTCCATCGAGCAGTCCAGCCGTTCCGCTGCCTGCGACGGTCGTCACTTGGGCGAAGTTGGTCACACCCAAGTTGACCATGCGGATACGGTCGTTGTACTGGTCCGCAACGTAGAGGTTCCCGTTGGGGCCGATGGCAAGAGCGCGTGGATAATAAAATCGTGCCCCTGTTCCGATACCATCAAGGAAACCGTAAGTTGTCCCTGCGAGGGTAGAGACGACACCGGCAGCGGTGATCATGCGGATGCGGTGGTTGTTGCTATCGCAGACGTAGAGGTTCCCAACGCTGTCGAAGAGCAGATGCGTCACACTTGAACTAAAGCGTGCGTTGGTCAGCGAGCCGTCTGTGACCCCCGAAGACGTTCCGCCCGCAAAGGTCGTCATATCGCCGTTGGCATCGATCTTTCGGATGCGATAGTTGCCGGAGTCGGCGATGAAAAGGTTGCCGCTGGCATCAAAGACAAGGGCTGTGGGGGAGTTGAGTCGGGCTTGGAGGCGCGGTCCATCAAAGAATCCAGCAGCGCTTGTTCCTGCAAAAGTTGTCACGTTGCCAGTCATCGCATCAACGCGGCGGATCACGTGGTTGCCTGTGTCGGCGATGTACAGGTTGCCGCTGCTGTCATAGGCCATGCCTTGCGGATTATTGAATCGAGCAAGTGTGCTGCTTCCGTTGGTGAAACCTCGGAAGAAGCCGCGCCCGGCGTAGGTCGTCACGTTGGCTTGAAGGTCGATCTTTCGGATGCGATGATTTTCGCTATCCGCGACATACAAAAAGCCGCTGCTGTCGGACTTGATGCTAAAGGGGCCGCTGAATCGAGCGGCGGTGCCGTTGCCATCGATGAAGTCGCTTGTGGAGGTCGATCCGCCTGCGTACAGGATCACGTCGTAGGTGGTACCGTTGAGGTGGATGCGGCGGATCGAGTTGTAGCGTTCGTCTGCGACGTAGAGATAGCCTGCGGAGGTTATGGCCACATCGTAAGGATAATAAAAGCGTGCGGAACTACCGATGCCATTGGTGTTTCCAGCAGTCCCTATCCCTGCAATCGTTGTCACGTTGCCGGTAGTGTCGATACGACGGATGCGGTGGTTGTTGGTGTCGGCAACATAGACATCGCCGTTGCTGGCGACGACAAGACCACGAGGATAGTTGAATTGCGCGGTGGCAGCAGGGCCATCCAAAAAGCCGGCGATGCTTGTTCCCGCATAAGTTGTCACGTTGCCGAGCGTATCGACTTTTCGGATGGCGTTGTTTCCGTATTCGGCGATGTAAAGGTTGCCTTGGGTATCTGTGGCAAGGCCGTGAGGATTGCGTAAACGTGCGGTGGTGAGGGCGTCTCCGTTGACATAACCGATCGTTCCTGTGCCGGCATAAGTGGTCACGTTGCCGGTGGTGTCGATTTTTCGGATACGGTGGTTGTTGTAATCGGCGACAAAGACGTTGCCAAACGCATCCACCGCGATCCCTGTGGGGGCGTTAAAAGAGGCGGTGTGTGCGGGTCCGTTGAGCATGCCCGCGATGCCGTTTCCTGCGATAGTCGTGACATTGCCGTTGGTATCGATTTTTCGGATGCGGTGGTTGTTGTAATCGGCGACAAAGACGTTGCCAGCGGCATCGACGGCCACAGCATAAGGGGTATAGAAGTTGGCGATGCTACCGCCTCCATCACGCAGTTGTGGGGTTCCGACGATCGTATCCATCACGTTGCCGCTGGCGCATTGGCCTTGGAAGCAATGCGTGGTGGGGGAACAACCATTTCCGCAGCTCCCGCAGTTTTTGTCGTCTTGGAGGGTGTCTGTGCAAGCGGTCCCGCAAACAGTCTTTCCGACGGGGCATTCGCAGACGCCGCTTTCGCAGGATTGCGAGGCAAGACAGGCATTTCCGCAAGAACCGCAATTGTTTTTGTCTGTTGTGGTGTTCGAGCACACGCCGTTGCAACGGGTGGTTCCGACGGGACAGGTACATTGTCCTGTTTGGCAGAACTGACCGCCACCACAGAGATTTCCGCATTGTCCGCAGTGAGCGGGATTGGTTTGGGTGTCGACGCAGACGTTGCTACAAGCGGTGAGAGGGGCGTTGCAGCCGCACGTTCCAGCGAGGCACAGCAGGTTGTTGGCGCAAACATTCCCGCATGATCCGCAGTGGCTTTTGTTGGTTTGGCCGTCGACGCAAGTCGCGCTGCAATAGAGGAGGTTGTTGGGGCAGAGGCATTGACCGCCTTGGCAGGTGCGACCATTGGTGCAGATCGTCCCGCAGCCACCGCAATTGTTGTTGTCCGTTTGGTAATCGCGGCACTGGTTGGCGCAGAAGTTTTGACCTGTGGGGCAGGTGCAAGCCCCTGTTTGGCAGATGCGACCGCCTGTACAAGCGTTGTTGCAACCGCCGCAATGGTCTTTATCGGTTTGGTAGTCACGGCATTGTGCGTTGCAGAAGTCTTGTCCTGTGGGGCAGTTACACACGCGGTTTTGGCAGACACGGCCTCCCGTACAGGCATTTCCACAAGTGCCGCAGTGGCTGTTGTTTTGGATGATATCGACGCATTGGTTGCCGCAAAAGCCTTCGCCTTGGGGGCAGACACATTGTCCATTTTGGCAGGATTGGCCCGTACCGCAGGCGTTTGCACACGCTCCGCAGTTCGCAACGTTGATTTGCAGATCGAGGCATTGGCCATTGCAGAAGGTTTGGCCTTGGGTGCAGCGGCATTGCCCGTTTTGGCAGAATTGGCCGCCAGTACAGGCGTTTGAACACGCTCCGCAGTTGGCGACATCGGATTGTCCGTCAACACAGCGACTGTTGCAAAAGAGCAGACCATCGGGGCATTTGCACGCGCCTTTTTCACAGGCTTGTCCGAGTGGGCAGGCGGTGCCGCATTGTCCGCAGTGTAAGCGATTGAGCTGGAGGTCGGTGCAACGGCCATCACAGCGCACCAACGGCGATGGGCAGACGCAAGCCGCCGCTTGACAAGACTCTCCCGGGCTACAAGCGGATCCGCACTTTCCGCAATGAAGCTCGTTGGTTTGGGTGTCGATGCAACCGCCAAAACACGCGCTTGGGGTGCTTGGGGGACATGCGCTGATACAAGTTCCTTGGGAGCAGTATTGGCCTTGTGGGCAGAGATTCCCGCAGTTTCCGCAGTTTGCCGCATCGGCTTGGACATCAATGCAGCGTTTGTTGCATTCGAGCTGCCCTGTGGGGCATTTGCAGATCGCGTTGTCGCAAAGCTGCCCGTCGGGACAGGCTTGGCCGCATCCGCCGCAGTGTAGGCTGCTTTCGTTGGTGTTAAAGCATCCACCAAGACAAGTTGTGGGGGTTCGAGCGGGACACGACAGCACACAAGCACCGTCGTTGCAACGCTGTCCTGCGGGGCAAGCTTGGCCACATCCACCGCAGTGAGCGCCGTTGCTTTGGGTATCGATGCAGCTTCCGTTGCAATCGGTCAGTCCGGGGGCGCATTGGCACTTGCCTTGACGACAGATCGCGCCGATCCCGCACTTGTTTCCGCACGATCCGCAGTGTGCAACATCGTTGTCAAGCAGCGCACAATAAGTATCGCAGAAGGCGTAGCCTTGGGGACAAGGGTTGATACACGCACCGCTTCGGCAAGTTTCGCCGCTGGGACAGGTGGTTCCGCACTTTCCGCAGTGTTTGGGATCGGTTTGGGGGTTGGCGCAAGTACCGCTACAAGGGATCTCGCCTTGGGGGCAGTTGAGTTGGCAGGTCTTGGCAACACAGACTTCGCCGTTTGCACAGGCTTTGTCGCATCCACCGCAATGTTGGGGACTCGTTTGGATATCGACGCAAGAGGTTCCACAGCGGGTTTCGCCAGCTTTGCAGGGTTGGACGCAAGCCCCTTTTTCGCAAGCGTCTCCTTGGGGACAGAGTTTGTCGCAAGCCCCACAGTGCGAGGTGTTGGTTTGGGTATCGACACACGAAGTTCCGCAAATTGTTTCTGTGGAGCCGCAACCGGCCTTGCATACGCCCGCTTGGCAAGATTCGTTGGCTGTGCAAGCTTTGCCGCAGCCGCCACAGTGAGCCGAGTTGGTTTGAGTGTTGACACAAGTCCCGTTGCAATCGGTCTCATCTGCTTTACAAGTGGGCGTGACTTTCTTTTTGCAAGCACCGGCCTCGCAGGATTCATCGGAGGCGCAGGCTTTTGCGCAAGCGCCACAATGGGCGGGGCTGGTTTTGGTATTGACGCAAGTCCCGCTACAATCGGTCTCATCAGCTTTGCAAGTGGGCGTGACCTTTTTTTTGCAAGCACCGGCCTCACAAGATTCGTCGGAGGCGCAGGCTTTTGCGCACACGCCACAATGGGCGGGACTGGTTTGGGTATCGACGCAGGCTTCGCCACAAGTGAGCTTGGGAGGGGGGCAGACACAGGCTCCTGCCTGACAGGTTTTTCCCGATGTACAGGGCTTGCTATCGCTGCAAGCCTCGGGCGGTGAGGTCGGTTCGCAAGCGATCAAGATCACGGGCAGCCACAAAAAGGCGAAGAGACGCATCAGCAAGTTTCGAGGTGCGCAATACATTTGAATCTCTCCCAAAATGAGTACAAAACAAGGGACGACGCAAGGATGGTGTGCCTTGTAAGAAAGAGAGAGGAACCTCTCGAAAGCACAACAGATTCAGCATCGAAGAGGAAGGCTTGTCGTGTCAAGGTGGAGGATGTTTCATGTCAAGCGATCGAGGTAGCCAAGGAATTTGGGATATCGGGCTTGGGGAGAGTCCCGTGGAGATCAACTTTTTCTGGCTGCGCCGTTTGCGGTGGGCGGTGTTTTGGGGACAAGTGGGGTTGGTCGTCAGCGTGTATGGTTGGATGGGGGCGTCGCTACCGCTGCATGGCTTGTGGATCGTGTTGTGGGGAGCGTTTTGCTCGAATCTTGCGCTGCGATGGTGGAGTCGTCCCTCCGAGGCTTGGTTGATCGGATGGATGGGCGGCACGATTGCTTTGGATACGGTCGGATTGACGGTGCTGTTGGCGCTGACGGGGGGACCGACCAATCCGTTTAGTTTCTTTTATTTGGTGTATGTGGTGTTGGCGATCTTGATCTTGCCGCAGCGTTGGGGGTGGTTGCTCGCGGTGGGCGCGTTGCTGTGTTACGGCGCGCTGTTTTGGGGATGGGAGGGGGCGCACGCCCATCATCTCCATAGTCCCCTGCACATGAAGATGCACCTCGAAGGGATGTGGTTGGCGTATGCGATCACTTCGGGATTTGTGGCGTGGTTTGTCTCGCGCACCAAGTGGGCGCTGACTCGACAAGCCGCGAAGATCCGCTCTCTTCAATCGCTCCATGCTCGCAACGAAAAGCTCGCTGCTTTGGCGGCTTTGGCGGGTGGTGCAATGCACGAGATGGCCACGCCTCTTTCCACGATCGCCCTCGTCGCAAAAGAGCTTCAATACACTCTACAGCACCCCACGCAAGACGCCGATCTATCGAATGAAACACGCACACTTTTAATCGAAGATACTTTGTTGATCCGCCAACAAGTCGAACTCTGCCATCGGATATTGCGGGAGTTGGTACACCAAGCAGGAGACAGCCTCGGAGAAGCCCATCAGTCCGTTCATTTGGTCGATCTCTTTGCAATGGCTTGTCAAGAGGTCGACGGCAAAGAGCGCATCGAACAAGAGGTGTCCGAAGAGGCCAAACGGCGGATACTCTCTGTTCCGTTGCAGGCGATGACTCGGGTGTTACGCGGGATCTTACGCAATGCGATCGATGCCTCCGATGCAGCGGGGCGGATCGTGCTTTCTGCGCGATGCCTATCTGGGATGATCGAGATCGCTGTCCGCGATCAGGGCTGTGGGATGCGACCCGAAGTCGCCGCACAGGTCGGCGAACCCTTCTTTACCACCAAACCCGCAGGACAAGGACACGGACTGGGCTTGTTTTTGGCACGCACCGTCGTCGAACACCTCGGTGGGAAGATGCTTTTCGAGACAACTCTCGGAAAAGGAACCTCTGTTTTTTTGCAACTTCCGCTCTAAGACAAGGAAGAGTCCACGGAAAACACGGAAAACACGGAAAGAAGGCAGAAAGAGAAGAGTCCACGAGGCCGTGTTGTTTAGAGGAGCGGTGGTGTTGTTTAGAGGAGCGGTGGTGTTGTTTTAGAGGAGAGGTGGCGTTGTTTTAGAGGAGAGGTGGCGTTGTTTAGAGGAGTGGCAGTGTTGTTTAGAGGAGTGGCAGTGTTGTTTTAGAGGAGAGGTGGTGTTGTTTTAGAGGAGCGGTGGTGTTGTTTAGAGGAGCGGTGGTGTTGTTTTAGAGGAGAGGTGGTGTTGTTTAGAGGAGAGGCAGTGTTGTTTAGAGGAGAGGTGGTGTTGTTTTAG
>JAKLKB010000136.1 GCA_023150835.1 Myxococcota bacterium
AATCACACGGTGTTTCGTAGGGGCAGGCCCCCGTGCCTGCCCTCGATCTGTTGCGTCGGTGACCTCTTCATCGCCATCTTTTTTGAACGAACCCGTTCTTCGGGCGCGAAAGTTGAAGAAACTTAGTGATACTTACTTATACCGCAACAAGTTTAAATTTATTGAACAACCCTCGCCCCTCTCACGTCAAAGCGCGCCAAATGGTTGGGGTCTGTACCCTTACCCCCAAAGTGTACAAATAGCTCAATGGCAGAGCGCTTTTTTTCAGAAAAGGATGTTGCGGGTTCGATCCCCGCTTTGTACGACCACTTTGGACACTCGTACAGACCCCAACTTTTTTCTCTTCCTCCCCGATCTGCCCGACTTTCCGCAACTTGACAGCTTCCCTGACACCAAGCCAGCCATCTGATATCGCCTCACAGCTTCCCTCACGCCAAGCCAAAACCATGTTGAAAAAGATATGTTCGTGTTGTTCCAAGCGGTGCAGCTGCTGTTTTGAAAAACGTCTGTTCGTCCCGCCAGCACGGGGTCAAGGGGTTGCAACCCCTTGCGGGGCGTGGTACCTCGCCCCACAAAGCACCCCAAACACCCCAAGCACCCCAGTAAGATTGAAGAAGGTGCATGACAGCGCGGGCGATCTCGTGTATGTTTTCGGCCAAACCGAAGGAGACCGCAGCGATGGAGATCGTTCGTACCGGCCCGAGAAAACGCTTTACAGGGATCAGCCGACTGTATCCGATGGACACCGCCATCGGTACGTTGCGTGTGATCGAAGATGCAGAGATCCTTGTGGAGGGCAAACATATCGTATGGGTGGGGAAGCGCGGCGAGGGGATGGGGCCGATCGAGGGGGAAGAGCGCATCGAGATGAGCGGAGTGATCTGCACACCGGGATGGATCGATGCGCACACTCACTTGATCTGGGCGGGTAGTCGGCAGAATGAGTTTCGCGCCCGCCTCCAAGGACAAAGCTATCTCGATATCGCCCGCGCAGGTGGCGGGATCATGTCCACCGTTCGGGCGGTTCGTCAAACAGATACGTCCAAGCTGATCGCTGAGGGCCGCCACCGATTGGAGCGGATGCTTGGCTATGGCATCACGACCCTTGAGGCCAAAAGCGGATACGGCTTGTCGACAGACGCCGAGATCAAGATACTACGCGCCATCCGCGCTTTGCATGAGGAAGGCCCCCAAGAGATCAGCGCGACTTTTTTGGGCGCTCACACCGTCCCTACTGAATACAAGCACGATCGGGCTTCCTACGTCTCCTTGGTTTGCGAAGAGATGCTGCCTGCCGTTGCAGAGGCAGGATTGGCTGATGCTTGCGATGTGTTCGTCGAAGAAGGCGCATTCACGCTCCAAGAAGCGCGGCGCATCCTCCAGCGCGGCCTCGATCTGGGCCTCCAGTCGCGCCTGCACGCCGATCAATTGTCATCAGGAGGCGGAGCCGAACTTGCCGCAGAGATGGGTGCATTGAGCGCCGATCACCTCGAAGAGATCAGCCCAACGGGCATTCAAAAGATGGCAGAAGCCCGTGTGACGGCCTGTTTGATCCCGGGTTCGACTTTTTGTTTGCGCCAACATCGCTATGCCCCTGCCCGCGCAATGATCGATGCAGGCATGCAGATCGCCCTTGCGACCGACCTCAACCCCGGGACAACTTGCAGCGAGTCCTTGCCTTTTCTTGGGACGCTTGCTTGTTTGCAGATGGGCCTTTTGCCCGAAGAAGTCTTGTACGCCGTCACGGTGGGGGCGGCACACGCCCTCGGACGAGCCGATCAGATCGGGCGGATCGCTGTCGGCTACCAAGCGGATCTGGCGTTCTTTGCGGCTCCCGATATCGATTACTTGTTTTACCATTACGCCGTCCTCCACACCCAGTCGGTCTACAAACACGGGCGCAAAGTCTGGCCGTCAAGCCCCTAAGCTCGCTGCGATCAGAACAGACGACCGCAGCTCAAGCACACTTCCCCTCGGTGGAAACACCGACAAATCCCCAACAAGTCCTCGCGGTTTCTTCACCGGCGGACGAAAAAAGAAACACGGAGAAAGCGAAGTATGCCACAACAACGAGATCGATGGACACGAGTACAAAAGCGCATCGTTGTCTTGTTCGGCTTCATCGGACTTTGGTGGTTGAGTGGACTTGGAGATCAATCCGCGAGAGCAGACGACTTTGTGTTGCCGGGCGACGATTCCCCGAAACCCAAAGCACGCAAACGCGCCGTTGCTCCAAAACGCCAAGCACAGGGGCTTTTACCGATGTACGGCCCCCCCAAAGAATGGCAGTCTTTCCGTAGCACCTCCCAAGTGACGTGCGCGATCCAAGAAGGCGATAACATCTGGGCAGGAACCCTCGATAGCGGTGTGATCCGTTGGAGCATCCGCTCGCGTGGTTATCGCTTTTATGTCCCCAAAGAAACTCTCGCCAAAGCCCGCCATGTCACCTCTCTGGCGATGGATCGCCAAGCCAACCTGTGGATCGGAACCAAAGGATTTGGGGTGGCGATGCTCAAAGACGGTGGAACGCGCTTTACATGGTATCAATACAAAAACGGCTTACCGAGCAACGATATCCGAGGCTTGGTTCGCGACAACAACGGCGCGATCTGGGCCGCCACCAACCGAGGTGCTGCCCGCTTCGATGGAAAACGCTGGAAGAAATTTACCCGCAAACAAGGGCTTCCAGATGGGGACTTGTTGGCGACTGGGCTCGACAGCAGCGGAAACGTCTGGTTTAGCCCCAACATCTCGAATCCCTTTTATTACGACGGCAGCCGCTTTCATCGCCTCAAAAAATTCCCTTGGACGGGTTCCACTTGTATCACCAACGATCGCAAAGGTGGTTTGTGGTTTTGTAACGCCCAAGGAGCCATCCATCACGACAGCGAACGCACCCGCGCTTACGACACGACTCACGGCTTGGCTGGCCCCGTGATTCAGGCGATCCATGTCGACGCGGGTGGCGGTGTATGGTTTGGCACAAAAGACAACGGCATCAGCTATCTACGCGAGGGGCGCTGGACCACCATCAACCGCCGTCAAGGGCTCACCAACCTCGATATCCGCGCCATCACAAGCGGCCCCGCAGGTTCCATCCTCGCCGCGACACACCTCAACGGCATCGCACATTACCAAAACCGCCGATGGTACAGCTTTTCCACAGGGATCGTCGGAAACAAGATCCACGCAGTCGCCCATGCCCACGATGGCTCCGTCTGGCTCGGAACAGGTTCGGGAGCCAGTCGCTATCACAACGGATATTGGTACAACTACGCCAGCGAGTTCACCACGCCCGATGTTCGGTCATTTACATTTGATCCGACAGGCGCGGTGTGGATCGGAACCTTTGGCGCAGGGATCTATCGACACCAAGGGCGCGAATGGAAATTGACGGATGTGCTTTCAGGGATCGCAAGCAACAACATCGTGGGAACCCACCTCACGCCCGAAGGACTCTGGTTGATCCACGAGCAAAAAGGCGCAAGCCTGTTTGATGGCAAAGAATGGAAGCTGTTTGACAACAACAACACGGTTGGCCTGCTCGACCCCGCCTATCCGGCCCAAGCGACGCACCTTGACAAAGACATGACCCTCTACATCGGGTTCAAGGGAGGGGGCGCTGTGAAACGCCCGTTGCGTGGGCGTTGGCAACGGATCGGCTTTATGAGCGGTGCGGGTGGGCGCGGTGTGGTCAACAGCATCAGCAGCGAGGATGACGGGGCCTTGTGGTTTGGAACGAAGATCGGACTGTACCGAATGAAAGGCAACGACACCAAACACTTTACCAAAAAAGACGGATTACCCGACACCCAAGTGCTGGCCGTTGCCACCGAAGGAAACAAAGTCTGGATCGGCACAAACAAAGGCGTGGCCTGCTTCGATGGCACCTCATGGCGCTCTTTTAACAAAGAGATGGGCCTTGTCTCCGATAGCATCAGCCTGATCAGCGTATCCCCCACAGGTGAAAAATGGTTCGGCTCTCCGCTTGACGGGCTGACCATTTATCGCGGCGAATAACACGGCCCTCCCCATCCCAAACAAGACGACCCTCTCGACCACAATCCATCATCCCCCCACACGGAGTCCAAACAGATGCAAGCCAACCAAACATGGGAGCAATTTTGCGAAAGCTACTGGTGGGACAAGGCTGTCCCATTGCGCCTCGATCTAAGTCGGATGGGCATCCCTGCGGCTTTTTGGAAAGAGATCGCCCCCAAGATGCAAGCGGCCTTTGAAGAGATGCAACAACTCGAACAGGGCGCGATCGCCAACCCCGACGAACAGCGGATGGTTGGGCATTATTGGTTGCGCGATCCCAAGCGCGCTCCTGATCCGACGATCCGCGCCGAGATCGAGCAAAGCGTCCAACGCATCAAAGAATTCGCACATGCCATCCACACCGGCCAACTCCGCCCCACCACCCAACCCACCTTTACGCGGTTTTTGCAGATCGGCATCGGTGGTTCGGCCCTTGGGCCTCAACTTGTGTACGATGCTCTGCGATCTCCTCGCGACGAGATGGAAGGCTTTTTCCTCGACAACACCGATCCCGATGGGATCGACCGATTGATCGCCGATCTGGGTGAACAGATCGCTTCGACCTTGGTCTTGATCGTCTCCAAGTCGGGCGGCACCAAAGAAACAGCCAACGGGATGTTGGAGATCAAAGCAGCCTTTGAAGCGCGGGGACTGTCTTTCGAGCGCCACGCCGTCGCGATCACAGGAGCAGGAAGCAAACTCGACGATCTGGCCCAACAGACGGGAATGTTAGACACCTTCCCGATCTGGGACTGGGTGGGGGGCCGCACCTCCTTGTTTTCGCCTGTTGGTTTGTTGCCTGCGGCTCTCCAAGGCATCGACATCAATCAACTGCTCGCAGGAGCCGCCGTGATGGACGAATGCACTCGCCGCGCCGATCTCAACAACCCCGCTGCTCGGCTCGCAGCAAGCTGGTACTTTGCGGGGGATGGACGTGGACAACGTGCGATGGTGGTCTTGCCCTACAAAGATCGGCTGCTTTTGTTGAGCCGCTACCTACAGCAACTCGTGATGGAATCGCTCGGAAAAGAACTCGACCGCGATCAACAAGTCGTCCACCAAGGGATCGCTGTCTACGGCAACAAAGGTTCCACCGATCAACACGCCTTTGTCCAACAATTGCGCGACGGAGCCGACGATTTTTTTGTGACCTTTGTCGAAGTCCTCTTGGATCGCAAAGGCCGATCATTCGAGGTCGAAGACGAGATCACCAGCGGCGATTACCTGCTTGGCTTTTTGTACGGAACCCGACAAGCCCTCTGGGAAAGCGGAAAACGCTCACTCCACATCACTCTCCCCGAGACTTCCCCCACAAGTCTTGCGATGCTGATCGCTCTCTTTGAACGGGCCGTCGGCCTTTACGCTTCGCTGATCAACATCAACGCCTACCATCAGCCGGGCGTTGAGGCAGGAAAGAAAGCCGCAGGTGCGTTCCTTGCGCTGCAAAAACAGCTACTCACCTTCCTACGCGCCCATCCCCACGAAGCGTTCTCTATCCCGCAGCTTGCCCGTTCCCTCCAATACCCACAACAAACCGATGCCCTGTTTTATATCGCCGAACATCTCGCTGCCAACCAACGCTTGATCGCCTCGGATGCACCGCCACTCGCACGCACCTATCAATTCAAAAGCCCACCCACCACGAGCCGTCCGCTTCATTAAAAGCAGCCGCTGGTAGAAACCTCGCATCCTCCGCAGTGATCACTCTTTCACACCAAAGAAGCCTTCGCTTGTCTACCCACAATCTCCACAAAGGAGCCTTTGCTTGTCTACCCACGATCTGAACGTCTTGATCCTCGCCGCAGGCAAAGGGACGCGTATGCGTTCACAGCTTGCCAAAGTTCTCCATCCCATTGGCGGGATCCCACTCGCGGCGCATCCCGTCCACCTTGCACAATCGCTCTCTCCCCAACGCATCGTCTTGATCATCGGCCACCAAGCCGAGGCCGTCCAAGCCCAACTCGATGCGCGTTTTGGCCAAGGCACCTTGCGCTACGCCCTCCAAGCCGAACAACGCGGCACCGCGCATGCCGTCCAATGCGCCCAACAACACCTCCTCGATGGCCCCCGTGAAGTCTTACTTCTGTGCGGAGACGTCCCGCTTTTGAGCGAAGACACATTGCGGGAGATGCTTCGCCGAAAAGACCAAACCAACGCAACCATCGGCATGATCACTTTTGAAGCCGACGACCCCACAGGCTACGGGCGGATCGTCCGAGACGAACAAGGCAAGGTCCAAAAGATCCAAGAACACAAAGACTGCAACACCACCGAGCGCTTGATCAAAGAATGCAATGCTGCGATCTACCTCGTCGCACGGGACTTTTTGCTCGATGCCCTCGATCGTATCGACAACCACAACGCCCAAGGTGAATTCTATCTCACCGATATCGTCAAACTCGCTGTCCAACAACACCGTCACGTCGAAGCCTTGATCGTCAAAGATGCCGTCGAAGTCATGGGCGTCAACGATCGCGCACAACTCGCTTTCCTCGAACAAGAATGGCTCCATCGACGCCAACAAGCCCTGATGAAACAAGGCGTCACGTTCCATCTTCCCCAAACCATCTGGCTTGATTACGACGTACGCATCGACTGCGACGCCGAGATCGGCCCCCACTGCGCCTTTTACGGCCAAACGCACATCGGCGAAGGCGCTCAGATCGGTGCGGGTGTTTACCTCAAAGACACGCAGATCCCCGCCCATACGACGCTTTCACCTCGCACCACACGCGGCATGGCGTAAAGCTTCGCGCTTCAGAAAAGACCAAATCACGCCAACAACAGTCTACAAGGTGAGTTCGTTCGCTCCTGTTATGCCACACAAAAAACAATTGACGCAGATCGACGATACTATCAGGAGTGCATCGCACAAAATGCTACGAAATCCGCAGGGTGTGTGATAAATCCGCAGGGTGTTTGATCGAAAAACGTAGGGGCAGCCCCCTGTGGCTGCCCAACAATAGGGCGTCTACATCGGATCATACCGACACGCAGATCACGCACCTTGGATATCGTATGAGTGAGGTTTCACCCGCATCAAAGAGCAAAAAGCGCGTATCTACCGAAGAAAAGAACGATCGTTGAGTTCAAAAAGCAAAGAGATCGCAAGCGATGGAGGTTTTCGTGGAAACAAAACGATGGTGGGGATGGCTGTTGAGTTGCCTTGTCGGCTTGGGGTGGAGTGCTTCACCCGCTCAAGCGACCTTGTTGGTATACCGCAGCCTCGACCAACAGATCCAAGCCGCAGCAAGCATCGTGCGTGGCCGTGTCTTGCACAAGCACAGCTTTATCTACCACGGCAACGGACACATCTACACGGACGTTCGTCTACACGTCCTTGAAACGCTCAAGGGCCAAGCCCCTCACGAACTGATGATCCGTCAACTCGGTGGAACAGTCGGAGAGCGTACCACCTTGATCGCGGGTGCTGCGCGGTTCTCGCTCGGTGAAGAGGTCGTCGTCTTTTTAGAAGCCCTTCGCCAACCCGACTTCCTCTTTGTCCAAGATCTCGGCGCTGGAAAATACACCGTATTTCTCCACGAAGGACGGACCTTGATGCGCCGATCCGTCGAGGGTCTCGCCTTTTACCGCCACACCCCCAACGCCGCTGACCGCATCCGCACCCCCCAATTCAGCGAACGCCCGATGGATCTCGATATGTTGCGCCAACGCGTTCAGATCCTCCAGCAACAACCGACGCTTTATCTGCTCAAGCCCCCGACACAGCGCTTTGAAGAACGGCTGCAACGCGCCAAAGATTCGATCACACCGCGCCTACCCGTCCCGCAACCTCTCCCCGCCTTCCAAGATCCCCGTCATCCCGTCCGTTCCATCTACGACCAAAGCACACAAAAGACAGTTCCCCTGCGCGTCTTACAAAAACAACGGCTGCCTTTTTTTGTCACCCCGCTGCGCGGCGCACTCCTCCAAAAACGCCTTCGTTCCGCTCCTTCTCTGCTCTCTCCCACCACCTCCAACTCACCATCTCCCTCGCAAGGAGGCTCCCGATGATCCGCATAATCCGCACACACCACACCTCCACGACTTCATCACGCAAAATTGCAACACCCACGAAGCATCGTATATTCGGGATTTTTGTGGTCTTGATAGGCTTCTTTGCGTTGCCTTCTGCCCATGCCTACAAGCAGATCCTCACCAACACAGGCAAAACCGCCAAGTGGCCGAAGATGCCGATTACATGGTTCTACAACCCCAACGGCTTCACTCAAATCAGCCAACAACAAATGATCGCCGTGATGCAGAATGCCTTCCAACAATGGGCTTCTCCCACATGCACCAGCTTCCGCGCAAACTACGGCGGACTCAGCCAAAGCCTCTGGAGCCAATTCGATCAAAACAACGTACTCGTCTGGAATAGCACGATCCCTAGCGCGCAATTCCCTACAGCACTCGCCCTGATGGTCCCCAATATCAATCCGACGACGGGCGACTTCCTTGATGCCGATATCATCTTCAATTCCAGCTACCAGTGGTCCACCCAGCCTGTCGGCCAACAATTCGATGTGATCGGGACAGTCACCCACGAGATCGGTCACGTCGTCGGCCTCGATCATACCAACGTCACCGATGCGACGATGTTTCCAACAGCAGCCCCCGGCTTATGCCCTTGCCGCACCCTCAAACAAGACGACATCAACGGCGTTTGCGCGATCTACCCCAGCGGAACCAACCCGGGCGGAGGCAAAGCAGGCGCAACCTGTTCTGTTCCCGCCGATTGTGCAAGCGGATTCACCTGTGTTCTCGCAACGCCACAAAGCACCTCGGGCGTCTGTCTCACCGATTGCACCAATACAGGCGGCTTTTGCGCTTCTGGCGAAAAATGCACCGCCCTCACCACAGGGACCTCCGTTTGCGCCTGCCAAAGCAACACCGACTGCAACAACGGTAAAACTTGCCAAAACTACCAATGCACGGGCGGCTCCACAGGTGGAAATCGCAAGCTTGGCGAGGTCTGCGATGCCCAAAACCTCTGCGCCACAGGACTGAACTGCGTGATCCTCCAACAAGGCGCAAACAGCGGCATCTGCTTTGAAGACTGCACCACCACACGCGCCTGTCCGAACGGCGAAACCTGCAAATCCCTCACCAACGGCACCGCTGCTTGCGCTTGCCAAGGCGACAGCGAATGTAGCGGCGGAAAAGTTTGTACCTCCAGTCTGCGATGCAGCAACACCAACAATCGACGCAAACTCGGCGAACCTTGCGACACCAACATCCTTTGTGAAGCAGGTCTGACTTGCGTTTCCACTTCTCAAGGCGCAACTGCGGGCGTTTGCCTCGCTTTGTGTACAACCACAGGCCCTTGTGTCACGGGAGAAAAATGCTACGACCTCGGCAACGGCGAAAAAGCCTGTGCTTGCCAAAACGACAGCGATTGCACCAACGGTAAGTCTTGCCAAAGTTTCCGCTGCATCGGCGGTTCCAACCAAGGCGCACGCGAAGGCGAAGCCTGCAATCCCAACTGCGAAGCCGGACTCAACTGCTTCGGAAACCCCACCAACGGCGGGATCTGCGTCCGCCCCTGTCAGTCCAACACAGAATGCACCGGGGCCAACAAACGTTGCGATACCAACAACCGCTACTGCGTCCCCGAAAATCCGGGAACTCGCAAACGCGGCGAAGTCTGCGACAACCAAAATCTCTGCATCACGGGACTTTTTTGTACCGTCCTCCAACAAGGCGCATCCACGGGCATCTGCTTTCCTGTCTGTAACCCCCAAGCCACGGCCCCTTGCCCGGGGGGTGAACGATGCGCCCAACTCTCAGGCAGCAACAGCGGTGTCTGCATCTGCCAACAAGACAGCGAATGCAGCAGTGGCGGAACCTGCCAACAGTACATCTGCAAAGGCAGCGTCAACCCCGGAACTTGCACCGTCGACACCGATTGCTCCTCGACCGATATCTGCCGAAACACCCGCTGCGTCCCGCGCAATAGCTGCCAAAGCAACGCCGACTGCGGCCCCAACCTCGTCTGTCAAAACAACCTCTGCACCACCAAACCCAGTCCCGAACCTCCCCCACCCGACGGCGGCCCCAACCCCGGCTCCTGTGATCCCGCCTGTGCAGCAGGCACCTATTGCCAAAAAGGCCGCTGCATCACCACTCCCGAATGTCTCAAAAACGAAGACTGCAACTCTCGCTCGACCTGCCAAGAATACGCTTGCATCCCCAACCCACTCCCCGAAACCACACCCCCCAAAACAGGATGCCAATCCCACGACACCACCCCGCTCTCTCTTTTCCTACTCTTCCTCCTGCTCGCCCTCGTACCCTTCTTCCGCCAACAACACCGCCCACGTTTCTAATACCCATCCCCATCAGAGCAACCCGTCGTCAATGACCCGCCCATCTCGGGAGCGGGCTTGTGATGGTTTCGCTCTGCTCGCTTTGTTCGCTTTCCGTGTCTTCCGTGCATCCTGTGGACTGCTGTCTTTTTCCTTGACATCTTCAAGTCTTTCGACTAAAACTGCTCCACTCTTTTTGTGGATAACTGCGGCATCGTGCAAAAAAAGCCGTCTATCCGACCTTTCTTGCTCCAAAGAGTAGCTCTTCCACGAGACCTCTCTCGCCCTTCCCCACGAAAAGATCTTCGCGATGTCCACCCCCTCTCCTACGCAAACAACGTCTCATCGTTTTCTGTGCGATGCTTGCGTTCGATCACTCAGTCAAAAGGATTGCCCCCATGTATGCGGTCATTCAAACCGGCGGTAAGCAGTACCGTGTCAAAGAAGGCGACATGTTCTTTGTCGAAAAACTGCCTGGCGAAAAAAATCAAAAGATCGTCTTTGACAACATCCTGATGGTCAGCGGTGATAGCGGCCTCCAGATCGGAACGCCCACCCTGCAAACGGCTCGCGTCGCCTGCGAAGTCGTCGAGCAGTTCCGCGCCAAAAAGATCCTTGTCTTCAAAGTCAAACGACGCAAAAAATACCGCAACCGTCAAGGACATCGCCAATACTACACCCGCTTGCGCGTGATGCAGATCGCTGCCGACGGTCAAATCAAAGACTAACACACACAAAAAACACACAAAAAACACACAAAAAACACACAAAAAAAGCGGATCACATCCTGATCCCTCTTTTTAACCCCCAACGGCCCCCCCAAAGGTCGCGCGGTAGGAGCTCAGACTTATGGCTACAAAAAAAGGTGGTGGTAGTACCCGAAACGGTCGCGATAGCGCTGGCCAGCGGCGCGGCGTCAAAAAATCTGGCGGCCAAGCTGTGATCGCCGGAAATATCCTTGTCCGCCAACTCGGAACCCAGTTCCATCCCGGAATCAACGTCGGTATGGGCCGCGATTACACGCTCTTTGCGTTGGTCGACGGCATCGTGACTTTTGAAGTCAAAGATCGCGGTCGCAAGGCCGTCAGCGTGTACCCCGTCCAAGAAGACAACGCTGTCGCTGCCCCCTGATCTTTCCTTCCCCGTGTCCTCCCCAACACACTTCCCCCTCATTCCTTGCCCGAAACACTCTCCTCACAAACAACAACGACGCAAACAACAACCAATCCGAGTCCGCGCCACTTCAAGCGGCGCAGCCGTCGGCTTGAAAACGTCTATTCACCCCGCCAATACGGGGTCAAGGGGGCAAAGCTCCCTTGTGGTACGTGGGGCAACGCCCCATACGCGCCTTGTTAAGGTGGAAACCTCGTAGAGTCGGTCTTGATCGCCTTTTTTTTTCTCCCCCCCCCCCTCAATCCCCCCGTGAACGGGGGGAAGTTGGAACGGGCTGCGTCTGCATTTGGTGCATACAGCGTGCGTCATGAAAAAACAAAATCCCCGATGCTTCCGACTTTCGCTCCCTCCCCTGTTCACGGGGGAGGGCGGGGTGGGGGGCTTTCCTCCGCTTCACCTAACGCCTATGGGGCAACGCCCCATCTCTCTCCTCGTGAATCCGCCCTCTCTTGCGAAAAAACGCGGCAACAACCCTTGGCGTCTCGTTTTTTTGAACGGGCATAAAAAAATTTTGAAATACAATTTGACATTTAAACCAAAGACCCATAAAAAAGGGCCTCAACCAAGTGACAGCCCATCGCTCAAGTGAGATCACTTTCTCCTCTTCGCGCTGAACTTCTTGATCGAGACCCTGTAGATGCGACCCGCGCCTGTGAATACGCCCAACCCATTCTTGTGCCACTTCACACGCTCGCTCGACTTCGCACGCTTACGGCCCTGAAACGCTCGCTGTTCATTTTCTCTTCCATGCTCGCGTTCCCCGTTCGCACAAAGCTCAAGTTGATACAGCAAATGTACACACGCAAGTTCCCCGCTGAAAAAAATTTTCGCCTTCGATCTCCAACACAAAGGAACAAGACCCGGATAACGCAAATCGCTTCTCCTACACATCGTCCCAAGCTCTCGCGACCCGCGCCTGTGCCTACGCCCAACCCGCTGATGTAGAAGTGAACGCAAATACTCGCACAAGCAACCGCTTGTGTCCCATACCTCCGAAGACTTTGACCGACCCGCTCAAACCTTCGTTATCCGGGGCCTTTCTCTCCTCCATGCACTTGGTTCCACGCTCGCCTCTCCCCAAAAGGAAGGCTCTTGACTTCTCAAACGCCCAATCATCGGGAGATATGTTGGGGAACCCCAACATATCCCCCATGCCAAGCGATGATCCTCTATCCACCTGCACGATCACAAAGTCCGGGGTCTTGGCCTTGGGCTTTTTTTTTGCCAACTTTCTTCCATCAGCTCCCAACGCATCACGGACTCCAAACAGAGACCCAGCCCCAAGAGCAGAGAGCATCATTATGCAATTCATTGACGAAGCCATCATCGAAGTCACCGCAGGCGACGGCGGCAACGGCTGTGTCGCCTTTCGCCGCGAAAAATACCGCCCAAACGGCGGTCCTTCGGGCGGGAACGGTGGCAAAGGCGGAGATGTGATCTTGCGCGCTGATCACAACCTGTCCACATTGCTCGATCTTCGATACATCCCGCGTTATCAAGCCCAACGCGGCGAACATGGGCGAGGGCGCGATCAACACGGGCATGGCGGTGCCGACACCGTGATCCGCATCCCCACAGGAACCCTCATCTACGACGAACAAACAGGCGATCTACTCGCCGATCTCGTCGATCACAACCAAACATTTCGTGTCGCTGCTGGTGGACGCGGTGGGCGCGGAAACATCACCTTTGTGACCTCCACCCGCCAAGCTCCTGACTTTGCCGAACCGGGCGAGGCGGGCGAACATCGTACCCTTCGTCTCGAACTCAAATTGCTCGCAGATGTCGGTGTACTCGGCTTCCCCAACGTCGGCAAATCCACGCTGATCGCCCACGTCTCCAAAGCCCAACCCAAGATCGCCGAATACCCCTTTACCACCCTCACCCCCAACCTTGGCGTCGTTCAAGCCCCGGGACGAAAATCTTTCGTCATGGCCGATGTCCCCGGCCTGATCGAAGGCGCACACCAAGGCACAGGGCTTGGCATCCGTTTTCTCCGCCACGTCGAACGCACCCGCGTATTCCTCCACATGCTCGAACTCTCCGAAGATGCCGATCGCAACCCCATCCGCGACTACGAGATCCTCAGGCGCGAACTCCAACTCTACGACCAACTCTACGGCTCGCACCTCGCCGAAAATCCCACCATCGTCGCCCTCAACAAAGTCGAAGACGACACCCTCGCCGAGATCTGCCAAGAAGAGATCGGCTCCTACTTTTCACAACACGCGATCCCTTTCTTTTTGATCTCTGCACAAACAGGGCGCGGTGTGATACCTTTGCTCCACGCGCTCACCGATCTGCTTGAAGCGCACAAAAAAGAAAACGCTCCCAACGACGACTCCCCCCAACCGTGGGATCCTTTGCGCACTTGATCCCCACCCTGATCGCCCCACACAACGGAGGCTTTTGTGAACGCGCAACCCCCCATCATCGAAATCCAACACCTCAGCAAAGAGTTTCGCATCGGCTTCTTTCGCAAACGCGTCCGCGCTGTACGTGACCTTTCTCTCACCGTCCATCAAGGCGAGATCTTCGGATTCCTCGGCCCCAACGGCGCAGGAAAAACCACCACCATCAAGATGCTGATGGGCCTGATCTACCCTTCCCAAGGTCAAGCCAAGCTCTTTGGCATACCCTCCGATGATCTGCGTGCCAAAGCTCGCCTCGGCTTTCTTCCCGAACATCCCTACTTCTACGACTACCTCACAGGACTCGAATTCCTCAATTTCTATGCCCGACTATTCGGGATTTCCAGTTCTATCCGTAGCGTTCGTGTCGAGCGACTCATCGAACAAGTCGGCCTCTCTCACGCCCGAAAACTTCCCCTGCGCAAATACTCCAAAGGCATGATCCAACGCATCGGCATCGCACAAGCCCTGATCAATGACCCCGATCTCGTGATCCTCGATGAACCCATGAGTGGACTCGATCCGATCGGGCGAAAAGATGTCCGCGATATCATCTTTCGCCTCCGTGACAGCGGAAAAACCGTCTTCTTTTCCTCCCACATCCTCCAAGACGTCGAGATGCTCTGCGATCGCGTCGCCATCCTCACCAAAGGACAACTCCGCAAACTCGGCACCCTTCACGACCTTCTCGCCGAACTCAGCGGACTCAAAACCGAGATCACCTTCTCCGGACTTTCCACCCTCGATCTCGAACAACTTCAACGACTCGCCGATCGCATCGTCGTCCCCGGACCCCGCGCTACGCTCGTCTTCCCCAACGAACGCCTCGACGAAGCCGTCCGCTTGCTCCTCCAAAAAGGCGGCAAACTCGAATCCATGATCCCTCTCAAAGGCACCCTCGAAGACCTCTTCGTCCAACAAGTCCACGCCACTCAAGACGAACCCTCCCCACTCCAAGACGAATCCTCCGCCTCACCGCCGCTACCCGAAAACACTCAGCCCCCACAGGAGACCTCCCGCGATGCATAAACTCCTTGTCATCGCCCAAAACACCTTCCGCGAAGCCATCCGCGACAAGATCCTTTACTCCATCTTCTTCTTTGCTTTCTTGCTCTTGCTCGCCTCCCTCGCGCTCGGTGAACTCTCCCTTGGGCATCACATCAAAGTCACCAAAGACCTCGGACTCAGCGCCATCTCTTTCTTCGGCATCCTGATCGCCATCTTTACGGGCGTCAGCCTCGTCCACAAAGAAATCGACAAACGCACCCTCTACACCCTCCTCTCCAAACCGATCTATCGCTCCCAATTCGTCCTCGGAAAATATTTCGGGATGCTTTTGACTGCATTGACTCAGCTTGCCCTTCTCACTGCCTTGTTCTCTTTGCTTGTTCTCTACCAACAAAAATACATCGAATCTGCTCTTTTCCAAGCCATCCTTCTCTATTGGATGGAAATTATGCTGGTCACCAGCATCGCTCTTTTCTTCTCCTCTTTTACCACTCCCTTCTTTAGCGGTGTCTTTACCTTTTCCATCTTTGTCATCGGGCGGCTCATGCCCGAGATCGAGATCCTCCTCAAACGCACCACCAACCCCCTGATCTGGCTCCTGCTCAAGATCAGCACCTTTCTCCCCAACCTCGATTACCTCAATATCGGACAGCGTGTCGTCCACCAAGAAAGTATCCCCTTCGACTATATGCTCTCTTCCGTGACCTACACCACGCTTTACATCGTCCTCTTTCTCTTCTTCGGAAGCCTACTCTTTTCCCGCAGAGACTTCATTTAATCTCGGAGATTTTCGCCGCTTTCCCCAAAGCCGACCGCACCCCACTCCCAAGCAGGCAAGGCAACTTGATGACGATGCGCCCGCACCAACGCTTCTTGACTTTCCTCTTGCTGCTTGGCTGCTTTGTCCTCACTTCTCTCTACCTCAAAGGCTACCTCAGCGCACGCTCCGCTTTCTATCGCGCTGAATCCGCCCTCCAAAAAAAAGCCCTCCGCCCTGCCATCCGCTCCTACGGACACGCCATCCGATGGTACACCCCCGGCTCTCGCTATGTCGAACGCTCCATACACCGACTCTTGCGCCTCGCCGAGATCTCTTTTGACAAAGGTGACTGGGAACTCTCCCTCTTCGCCTACCAACACCTCTACAACGCCCTCTCCGCCATCCGTGGACTCTTCCAGCCCTTCCCCGCCGAAACTGCCCTCTGCCGCAACAAACTCGCCATCCTCCTCGCTCTCCTCCCTTCTCCCAACACCCCTTCGCCCGCCGAACGCAAAGCCCTCCACCAACAACTCCGCCTTCTCCTCCAACACACCCACGAACCCAACACCCTCCTCTCTGCCCTCTCCCTCTTCTTTTTCTGTTCCTTCTTCACCACGATCATCGTCGCTCTATGGCAAGGCCCTCTCTTGCAACCCAAACAACAAGCTCTCCTCGCCTTGATGGCCCTACAATCCGCCCTCTTCTGGCTGCTCTTCTTGCGCCTCGCCTAAACCGCGAACACGAGGACTCTTCCATGCTCTTTCACCCCCAAAAAAATAACCCGCACACCCCTCCCACTCCACAAGAACCCCCTTGGAAGCGTTCTTTGCGCCGCTTCATGAATCACACCATCACCGATATCGTCGTTATCATCCTGATCCTTTCCTCCATCGCCCTACTGCTTGCAGAGATCCTCTTCCCCCAACGCCCTGACATCCTCGAAGTCTTCAACATCGCCCTCACGATCTTTTTCTCCATCGAATTGTTTTTGCGCTTCCTCGCCGAACGCAAAACCTCTGTGTTCTTCCGCCGCTATTGGCTCGATATCATCGCCGTCCTCGCACCGTACTTCCGATCCCTTCGGATACTCCGCGTCCTCCGACTCTTGCGCATTTTCCGCCTCGGAAAACTACTCAACCGCCGCTTCTCTGGCATCCAGTCTTGGGTCGCTTTCGGTCTGCGACAGCAGTTCTGGCTTATCCTCATCATCGTCACCCTTGTCATCGCGGGTGCCGTCACCTTTCACCTCGCCGAACCCCAAAATCCCAAAGTCAAGACCCTCCAAGACGCCGTCTGGTGGAGCTTGTTTTCCCTCGTCGGCGGAGAACCCCTCACGGGAGAACCCGCCGAATCCTTCAGCGGTCGCCTGATCTCCCTTATCATCGTCACCTCCGGCGTTATCACTTTTGCCGCCGTCACGGGCATCATCACGGCCATCATGATCAACCGTCTCAAACCCCAAATGGAGCGAGGAGATATGGACCTCGAAGACCTCGAACACCACATCGTTATCTGCGGCTGGAGCCGCTCCGCAAACCTCTTGATCGCTGCTCTCCAAAATAGCGAAGAATATTGGGACAAAGGTATCGTACTCATCGCCGAATTTGGCGAAGGTGAACCCGAAAATCTCCTCGACAAGGCCAAGATCCTACCCTCCACCCTCTACGTCATCAAAGGCGACTTTACCCGCCTTGAGATCCTCGAACGCGCCGGCATCCGCCGCGCCAACGAAGCCATCGTCCTCGCCGATCAGATCCGCGAACGCTCCGACCAAGACCGCGACGCACGCACCGTCCTCGCCGCCATGCTCATCGAAAAACAAAATCCCACCATCTTTACCTGTGTCGAACTCCTCAACCGCGATAACGCCGCACACCTCCAAATGATGGGCGTCGAAGAGATCCTTGTCACCGACGAATACGCCGGAACCATCCTCGCCAACGCCCAACGCACCCGTGGCATCATCACCATGCTCAACGAACTCTTCGACCCCACCCGCGGAAACCAATTCTACAAAGTCCCTCTCCCCACCGTCTGGGCCGACAAAACCATCTCCTACATCTTCGAGGCTCTCAAACGCCAATACGACGCCATACTCGTCTCCATCGAAACCACCGCTCCATCCGGCGAACCACAACTCAAAGTCAACCCTCCCAACCACCTGATCGCCCGCAACGGCGACAAACTCGTCATCATCGCACAACGACGCATCGACTTCCGAGACGCCTTTTGATATCGATGCCCCCCCCAAATAAATTCACTCGTCCTTCCACACGCCCATCCATCCGCCCCTTTCGATCCTCTAACAGCCTCCCATTCCCCTCTGCTCACCCACGCACACAACCTAAACCGCGATCTCTTGAGATCGCTACCCTTCTCCCTCCCTCGCGGCCTAACGTTGTGTTGTTTCAACGTAAAACAAAGAAACGTTCATTGTGAGATCACCGAATCCGACCTCAAACGCAAGCAGATCTGAACGAGGCATTTATGCGACTTTTCCAATCCATCCTTCTTGCCTAAGTCAGTATCGCTTGATTTTTGTAACTTTGGTGCTTGAGCAGCAAGGTTCTTCGGGGTCCGTTCAAACCAACGCCATGAGAGAGGTATCAAGATGCAACACATTTCAGCCAGGGCAACCACAGGGGGTTGCCCCTACG
>JAKLKB010000137.1 GCA_023150835.1 Myxococcota bacterium
GGGCAGCGTCTGCATTTGGTGCATACAGCGTGCGTCATGAAAAAACAAAATCCCCGATGCTTCCGACTTTCGCTCCCTCCCCTGTTCACGGGGGAGGGCGGGGTGGGGGGCTTTCCTCCGCTTCACCTAACGCCTATGGGCCCGAGATTGATGCCAGGGACACCAGCAACATCGTGGGGGGCTTTCCTCCGCTTCACCTAACGCCTATGGGGCAGCGCCCCACAACACCGAAATTGGACTATGCTTTTTGTTGACGGAGCCAGTCGTACCAAGCGGCCATGCCATCACCCGAGCGGGCAGAGACTTGGAGGATGGCGGCGTCGGGTTGGATGGTGCGGATGGCGTCGAGTGCGCGGGGGAGATCGTAATCGAGGTAAGGCAAGAGGTCGATCTTGGTCAGTAGGACGAGATCGGCGGAGCGGAAGATGTGGGGGTATTTGAGGGGTTTGTTTTCGCCTTCGGTGACGGACATCAAGACGATGCGCTTGTGTTCGCCGAGATCAAAGAGCGAGGGACAGACGAGGTTTCCGACATTTTCGATAAAGAGCAAGGTTTTGTCTTGGAGAGGGAGTTGGGGGAGGGCTGCCCAGATCATCTCGGCTTCAAGATGGCAGCCTTTGCCTGTGTTGACTTGGATGGCGGGAGTTCCTGTTGCGCGGATCGATTCGGCATCCAAAGAAGTGGCTTGATCGCCCTCGATGACAGCGCAAGGTGCGCCGATCTCGCGCAAAGTACGTTCGAGCAAGCAAGTCTTCCCCGCCCCGGGCGAACTCATCAGATTCAGCGCAAACACACCCCGCCCTGCAAAAAATCCCCGATTTCGCTCCGCGATCCGATCGTTTTTCTCCAGCACACGCTGCTCCAAAAGATGAAGGTCCAAAACCTCCGTCTCTGCGGCTTTTGAGGCTTTGGGCGGATGCGGATGTTCGTGAGAGTGCGGATGTTCGTGGGAGTGCGGATGTTCGTGAGAGTGCGGATGTTCGTGGAAGTGCGGATGTTCGTGGGAGTGCGGATGTTCGTGGGAGTGCGGATGTTCGTGGGTATGCGGATGTTCGTGGGTATGCGGATGTTCGTGGGTATGCGGATGTTCGTGTTCGTGCGGATGTTCGTGGGAGTGCGGATGTTCGTGTTCGTACGGATGTTCGTGAGAGTGCGGATGTTCGTGTTCGTGCGGATGTTCGTGAGAGTGCGGATGTTCGTGTGTGTGTGTATGCGGATGTTCGTGTGTATGTGTATGGAGTGGGATGGATTGTCCATGTTGGTTGGAGAGGGTGGTGTTGTTTGTGTTGCCACATCCGCAAGTTATGCACATGGTTCGGTCTCCATTTCTTTGATCAGGAGCTCGTCACCGCTGAGGATGCGGAGGCGGGCTTTTTTTTCGCAAGGGCAAAGGGCAGAGAAGGAGGGAAGAGAAAGGATCTGATCGCAACCGAGGCATTGAGCGCGAGCGGGGAGGGTGTCGATGTGGAGGGTGGCTCCTTGTGCGAGGGTTCCGGCGGCGCAGGCATCGAAGCAGAAGCGGAGTGCGGAGATCTCGACGTTGGTGAGTGTGCCGACGTGGAGTCGGATAGAGCGGATGGTTTGGCCGTTGGCGTGTTGGAGTGCGACGCGGAGGATATCGCGAGTAAGGGAGAGTTCGTGCATTAGCAGATCCGAGGGAGTTGTTCGCCGACGAGCATGGCAAGGATGCGCTCGCCGCCGAAGCCATTTTGAAGGGTGACGATGCCTTTGGGTTCGGGGCGACAAGAGCCGATGATGGCGGCGTGTTGTCCGAGAGGATGGGCGCGCATGACGGCGAGAGCGGTTTGGGCTTGTTCGGCAGGGACGGCGAGAGCGAGTTTGCCTTCGTTGGCGAGGTGGATGGGATCGAAGCCAAGGATCTCACAGAAGCCTTGAACTTCGGGGCGGATGGGGATCTTTGTGGCGTCGATGGCGATGTGGAGGTTGGAGGCTTGAGCGATCTCGTTGAGGGTGGCGGCGAGTCCGCCGCGAGTGAGGTCGCGCATGGCGCGGGGAGTGATCTTGGCATCGAGTAAGGCTGCGATCAGTCCGTGGAGTGGGGCGCAGTCGCTTTCGATGGTGGTTTCGAGTTGAAGTTCGCCGCGTGCGATCAAGATCGCTGCGCCATGATCGCCGAGGTATCCGTTGATCAGGATGGCGTCGTTGGGTTGAAGTTGGTGGGCGGCGATCTGTTGAGAAGCGGGGATCACGCCGATGCCAGCGGTGGAGATGAAGATCTTGTCGGCGGCTCCGCGAGGGACGACTTTGGTATCGCCTGTGACGATCTGGACACCGGCTTGACGGGCGGCTTGGCCCATACTGGCGAGGATCTCGCGCAAAGTGTCCATCGGAAGGCCCTCTTCGAGAATCAGGCTGCAAGAAAGGTAGAGTGGGCGTGCGCCCGACACAGCCAGATCGTTGATCGTGCCGTTGACTGCGAGTTTTCCGATATCACCGCCCGGGAAAAACAAGGGGCTGACAACGTAGCCGTCTGTTGTAAAGGCCAAGCGGTCGCCGTGGAGGGCCATCTCAGCAAGAGAAAAGCGGGCTTGGTCTTCTTGGATCTGGAGGTTGGGGTTGTCAAAGGCGCTACGGATCACATCGTCGATCAGGTCGCGCATGGCTTTTCCGCCGCCACCGTGGGCTTGGGTGATCACCGTGTCGCGCACACGCCCTGCGCGGCGACGGGCACCTTCGATGCGATCCCACAGTTGGGGAGAGGGATAGCGGGCCTCTGTGCTGTCGGGGACGGGCTGTCGGGTGGGCTTGGTGTCGGTCATCATCGCTCCTGCGGTAGGGTGCGTGTGGTTGCGAGGCGGCCATAGTTGTAATAAGCGGCGCAAGCGCCTTCGGAAGACACCATACAAGCGCCGATCGGGGTTTCGGGGGTGCAGGCGGTTCCAAAGACTTTGCACTGCCAAGGTTTGATCGCGCCTTTGAGGACTTCACCGCACTGACAGGCTTTGGGGTCGGGGACAGAGCGCGAAGGCAGCAAGAAGCGTTTTTCTGCGTCAAGATGAGCATATTCGGGGCGGATCTGTAGGCCGGAGTTGGGGATCGAGCCAAGGCCGCGCCATTCAAAGCATTCACGGGGCAAGAAGACTTTTTCGAGGGCTTGTTGGGCGATGCGGTTTCCGCTGTTTTGGACGACGCGCTTGTATTGATTTTCGACGGTACATCGGCCTGTTTGGAACTGTTCGAGCAGCATCACAAGGGATTGTAAGAGATCGAGGGGTTCAAAGCCGCTGATCACGATGGGCTTGTGGTGGGTCTCGCAAAGGGCGAGGTAGGGTTCGAGGCCGATTACCATTGTCACATGGCCGGGGCCGATGAATCCGTCGATTTGGAGGAGGGGATCATCGAGTAGTGCTTGAAGTGTCGGGATGATGGTGATGTGCGTGGAAAAGAGGAAGAAGTTGGAGAGACCTTCTTCGTGAGCTTGTAGGAGCGTTAACGCGGCGGAAGGAGCGGTGGTTTCAAAGCCGATACCAAAAAAGACGACGTCGCGGTCGGGGGATTGGCGGGCGAGGGCGAGGGCGTCGCTTGGTGAGTAGACGGTGCGGATATCGGCTCCTTCGGCTTTGCATTGAAGGAGACTTTTTTGGGAACCCGGGACGCGGAGGGTGTCGCCGTATGTGGTAAAGATCACGTTGGGTTGTGTGGCGATGGCGATGGCGTCGTCGACACAGCCGACAGGAAGGACGCAGACAGGGCATCCCGGGCCGTGAACCATCTCGATCCCTTCGGGGAGCATGGACTCGATCCCGAACTTAAAGAGGGTGTGGGTATGGCCGCCGCAAACTTCCATGATCTTGAGTGGGTGCTGTGCGTCTCGCCCCAATACACGGACTTGATGGGTGATCTGCTGTAAGAGTTGTTGGCCAGTTACTGGATCACGAAATTCGTCAACGTATCTCACCCGTTCCCTCCGAAGTTTTGGTGTCTGTGGGTTCGATCGAGGCGATCTCTTTTTGGAGATCGCCCATCTCACGCAAGAGGTCGAGCGTTCGTTGAGCTTCTTGTGGATCGATGCGATTCATCGCGAAACCGACATGCACAAGCACCCACGCACCCACGCAAGTCCCGATGGCGTGGTCTTGATCGACGATGCAGGCAAGATTTATAGTGCGACGAACGCCGCCGATCTCGACGATGCCGAGCTTGCGGGCGGTATCCGTCACTTGGATGATTTGTCCGGGGATTCCTAAACACATACGCTCCCTCCGTCTGTTGCGTCCCCCGTGTTGTGCCAGAACTGCTCGAAATATGCAACCGTGCGGAGAGGCGGGGCTTGGGGAGGGCCTTTGATTGGAGTCGATCAGTACCCGAGCATCTTTTTCTTAAGAGCAGAGCAAAGCGCAGACTTTTTCGCCGAATCTTTTTCGGGCAAGGCTCGGCAGATTTGGAGGTATTGTTGTTCGAGGCTTGCATTTCGCGTTTGCGTCGTGGTTTTACCCCAACTGCCGAGTGCGATGGAACCTGAAGCGTAAGCACGAACTTTTTGCATCCGTGATCGCCAGAGGAGTTCTTTTTGGGAAGGATTGCGCTCTTGTCGTTTGTAACGACCTGTCGGCGTGGAGGCTTTTGTGGTCATCGCTTCGCGGGTGGTTCCACAAAAATCGCGTGGATCTTTTGGGCGCGGGGTTGCTGGAGCCGTTGACTGGAGTGCTTGTGGGCTGTGTGTGATGGCTTGTGGGCGGTTGATTTCTTGTTTGCAACCGAACAACAAACACGCACTGAGAACGATATATCCGTGGTTTCGCATCGTTTAGAATCCTTGGTCATGGACTGGGGTAGTTAGGGCAGACAAATTCCCTGTCCGTCCAAACTTTACAGCGTTTTTTTTCACAGATGGCTTTGGACGTGAAGGGGAGATCAAAAACGAAGCCTCTTTTGCCATCGCAGTCTTTGGAAAAGTAGCGATCATGAAAGACTCGGAATTCTCTGTATTTTTTGGATGCCGCAAAGCCATCCACAAAACGGATAAATTCTCTGCGCTCGCATGTCCGTAGCATACCTTTGACAGCGAGAAGTTCGCAATCATCATTCTTTTCACAATCGTTGGGATGAGTTTCAACAAATTTTTGAAAAGCATCGTCGATCTCTCCGCAAGGCATGAGCGCGATCTGTGCATCGAGACAAGACATCCCAAAAAAGCTCCAACACAAAAGCAAGACAAAGAAAAACCTTCTCATCAGGAGGCTCTTTCATTACGAAAAGGGAGCGGGCTCACGGGCCTTACCGAAGCAAGCCCGCCTCTTCAGGGGTGGGTCATGGCATGTGAGGGCAGACAAATTCGTCATTTGTTTGAACTTTGCAACGTTTGTTGTAGCATACGGCTTGAGAGGTTAATGGACGATCAAAGGCGTGAGCCCTTTTGCCGTCGCAGTCTTTGGAAAAATAGCGATCATGAAACAGTCTAAATTCATTGTATTTCTTGGATGCAGCAAATCCATCTGCATAACCGAGAAATTCATGTTCATTACATCGATTAAACTCTCCTTTCACCGCGAGAAGTTCGCAATCATCATCTTTTTCGCAATCATTTGGGTGATTTTCAGCAAATTTTCGAAAAGCTTCATGGAGTTCAGGACACGACATCAACGCAATTTGCGTGTCAAGACAAGAAATTCCCAAAAAGCTCCAGCACAAAAGCAAGACAAAGAAAATATTTCTCATCAGGAGGCTCTTTCATGGCATGTGAGGGCAGACAAATTCGTCATTTCTTTGGACTTTGCAACGTTTGTTGTAGCAAACGGCTTGAGAGGTGAATGGGCCATCAAAATTGAGAGCCCTTTTGCCGTCGCAGTCTTTGGAAAAATAGCGATCATGAAACAATCTAAATTCATTGTATTTCTTGGACGCAGCGAATCCATCTGCATAGCCGAGAAATTCTCTACGTTCACATTGATTAAGCTCTCCTTTCACCGCAAGAAGTTCGCAATCATCATCTTTTTCGCAGTCATTCGGGTGATTTTCAGCAAATTTTCGAAAAGCTTCGCCGAGTTCAGGACACGACATCAACGCGATCTGCACGCCGATGCAAGACGTCCCAAAAAAGCTCCAACACAAAAATAATGCAAAATAAGTCTTTTTCATGATCTTCTCCCTTTCTTTCCTAGCCTTGCTTATCGACAAGGCCACTGTTCTGTATTGAGCAATTTTCGGCAAAGATGTTTTTCCATCACCTCGAAATCATTGCCACCTCGAAGCCCGTACACCGTACCCGATGGTGTGGGGGTGGAGACACTGTATGTCCCGTCCGCAAAGGGTAGGAATTGGATGGAGGAAGAAAAATCTCCGACTGCGGGGATCTGGAGCGTTGTGGAAGGTGGGGTGAGTACGGCCAAGCCTTTGGTGGCGGCGGTTTCAGGGTCTTCAAAAAAGGCGTTGGAAACAACGTGATCGGACGGCCAATTGTAGCGGATCGACCATCTTTGGAAAATGGCAGGGGGGGCGTTTGGTGGGCTGCTTGGATGCAGATCTGCAGTTGTCAACGCGGACTTTGAAAGGAAAGCGATGGAGCGTTGTGTGTCTCCGTTTCTTTTCGTCACGGTGGCGATCAAATGCCCCGTGTTGGGGGAGATCTCGTTGCCATTTGTCCAACGTGGGGAGTGAAAGACAATGGCGGGCTTGTTAAGCGTTTTGATCGATCCATCGGCGTCTTCGATGAATTCCCATCGTAAGTCTGCTCCGATAGTGGCGAGGCACCAAAAGCTAACATCCGCTGTCGAGAGTATGTCTGCGCGCGTCGAAGAAAGAAGCATATATGTTTTTCCCTCGTTGTTAGTCGCGAGATGGGGAATGTTGACAAGGCTCGGACTAAAGGATGTTGCGGGTGCCTCTGGAACGTTTGCTTTGTAGCGGGGAAGAGGTCGTATATGTAGACTACGGTATCGGGCGCATGGGAAGGATTGGTTGCCACCAAGTTGTGTGTGCGCAGGGCGTATGTACCCGGGCCTTTTTCTCCAAAGTCGTATGTGAAAATGCCGGTGGTTTGGATATTTTTCAGCACATGATCGGCTGCGGATGCTTTGGCTCCCCACCCAAGAAACAACCCCGCTGTGGCGAAAAGATCGCAGAAGACAGTTTCGCTCTTTGTTGGCTGTGAAAAAAAACTATCTTTTTGTTCAGTTTTTTTCATGCGATTTACCTTCGGGCAAACGGTTCACGTGTGTGATCTGGCGTTGTTTTTTGAGGAAATAAGGTGTGAATCAAAGGTGGGAGAGGTTTCAAAATTTCCCCGAAGTCGTTTTGAGAGTTACACAACGTTCAGGGATGTGTCAACAGAAAAGATCGCAGAAAAGTGGATCAAAAGAGAATGATTTTCATCGAATGATGTTTGAAAGAGAAGGAGTAAGAAGAAGAAAGAGTTCCTTTTGAGAGAGACGATTTCTCTATAAAATAGGAGTTACGCAGTTGAAAAGGAAACCGCGAAAATCAGCCCGTTGTAGGGGCGTATTGCATACGCCCAAGACTGAAAATCAGCCTGTTGTAGGAGCGGTTCGCGAACCACCCAAGACTGAAAATCAGCTTGTTGTAGGGGCGGTTCGCGAACCGCCCAAGACCGAAGATGTGCCTTTTTTGTGCCCAACCGCGTAAGTCCTATAGGAGTTACGCAGTTGCCAAAAAAAAGCCGTGTTCGCGACACTGCAAGCGACATCGTCGTTGTGTTGAAAAACCTGTGCTCTCTTCGCCAAATACGGGGTCAAGGGAGCCGCGCTCCCTTGTGGTGTGTGGGGTGAAACCCCACAAAAACCGTCCAACTGCATAACTCCTATCTTTACAAATCATGTCGATTTGCGTTTGTGCAGTGGGTGGCGGAAAGCAGCCTTGCAGCAGCGATTACGGCTTGTCCAAGGGAGATGCCGCCGTCGTGGGTGGGGACGTGTTGGTGGAGAAGGACGGACAACCCTTGTTTGTGTAGGGTATTGCGGACGTGTTGGAGCAGGAGAGGATTTTGCCAGACGCCGCCCGAAAGCGCGACGGTATCGAATGGGTAGAGTGAGCGGATCTGAGCTGTAAGCGTTGTGATGGCGTGTGCTAGGGAAAGATGGAAGCGTGCGGCGATCTCGCTTTTGGGTCGGGCGTTTTGGATGTCAGCAAGCAAGGTGGGCCACATGGGACGGGGAGAAAGGATTCGTGTGGGGTCTGGTGCGTCGTGGAGGATGGCGAAGGGATAAAGCGTTGGGTTGCGCTCGGAAAGAAGGGGATCGGAGGAAGCGAGGGAAGCGAGGACGATAGCGGCTTGGGCTTCTTCTTCGATGGATGCGGGGAAGATGTCGAGGGCTGCGGCGACGGCATCGAACCAGCGGCCACAAGAGGAGGTGGGGGGCGCAAGATCGGGGCGTTGGAGCATCAAGCCGAGCAGCCCATGTGGGCGATGAGAAAGCAGACGCAGCGGATCGAGCGAGCCGAATTGGGCCAACCAAGCCTCCAGCGGTTGTTGTGTGAGCAGGTGCGCGTAAAGATTGCGCCAAGGTTGACGGGCGGCGAGATCACCGCCGAGCAGCGGGAAAGATTCAAAAGCCGCGACACGTCGAAAAGATCCGTAGTCGGCGAGCAAGAATTCACCACCCCAAAGCTCTCCATCGGGGCCATAACCAAGGCCATCGAGTGCGATCCCCAACAGCGGTGGTGCGTGGAGTGGGCGTTGGTGTTCGGCCATACAAGCGGCGATGTGGGCGTGGTGGTGTTGGATGCGATGTATCGGGAGGTTGTGTTCTTCGGCGAGTGTGTGTCCGTGTTGTGTGGCGGTGTATTGAGGGTGGGCATCGACGGCGATCACGGCGGGGGAATGATCGAAAAGCGTGGTGATCTCGTGTAAGCCTTCTTTCCATGCAGCAAAAGTCGCGTACTGATCGAGATCGCCGAGGTGTGGGGAAAGCAGGGCTTTTCCGCCTTGGAGCATACAGAAGGTGGCTTTGAACTGACCGCCGAGGGCAAGGATGGGCGGTGCGTTGGTGAATTCAGGCGGCAGAGAGAGCGGTTGGGGTGCGTAGCCGCGAGCGCGTCGGATCAGGCGAGGGGTTCCTTGATCGATCCATGCGACGGAGTCGTCGATCTGATGGGCGATGGGTCGGTCGTGAGAGAGGATCGCGTCGGCGATATCCGCCAAGCGTTCGAGGGCATCGTCATCATGGATACAGGGTGGATCGTGGCTGCGGTTGCCGCTGGTGCAGACAAGAGGACGATCGAATGGAGCGATCAAAAGCTGATGTAGCGGTGTGGTGGGCAACATGATGCCGATGTCGCGCTGGTAAGGGGCGACGAGTGGTGAGAGCGTGGTGGAGGGCTTGGCAGGCAACAGGACGATCGGAGCGGCAGGATGGGTCAAAAGTGAATGTGCAGCATCTTCTACTTGCGCAAAGGCCGATGCGACGGAGAGATCACGCACCATCAGAGCAAAAGGCTTGAACATCCGCTGTTTTCGTTGGCGGAGTCGCAACACGGCGGACTCTTGAGTGGCATCGCAACAAAGGTGATATCCGCCTAAGCCTTTAACAGCGAGGATTCCTCCCGAGGCAAGAAGTTGATGGGCTGCTTGCAAGACTTCGGCGTCGGTGGTGGGGGCTGCCTCGAACGTCTTATAAAAGGGCATCTGTTTTTGCTGGGCATCGGTTTCGGTGGTGGGGGTGGTTTCGCAGAGCGGAAGGGAGGGCGTCTGTTTTCGCGGGACATCGGCGTCGGTGGGAGAGAGGGCACGGAAGCGAAGGTGTGGGCCGCATCGTGGGCAAGCGATGGGCTGAGCGTGAAAACGGCGGTCGTTGGGGTCTTCGTATTCAGTGCGGCAAGCCGGACACAACGGAAAGGCCGTCATGGTGGTGCGTGGTCGATCATAAGGCATGGATTGGACAATGGAGTAGCGGGGGCCGCAATGCGTACAGCTTGCGAAAGCATAACCAAAGCGGCGGTCGTTGGGGTCGGATATCTCTCGAAGGCAAGCTTGACAGATCGCTGCATCAGGCGGGATGGTGGTTTGCAAAGGCCCGCTTTGACTGGGGCGGATGGTGAAGGTGGCGGTCTCTTCGGGGGAAAGGGTGATCGGGGTGCGTTGGATGTGTTCGATCTTTGCGATGAGTGGTAATTTTTCGCGCAGCGCCTCAATAAAAGCGGTGGATTGGTCGGTGGATGCGGCAAGATGGATCGTGACACCTGCGGGGCCATTGAGTACCCATCCACCAAGGCCCATCTCTTGGGCAAGACGCGCAACGGTGGGGCGAAACCCGACGCCTTGCACAGTTCCTTGGATCTGAATCCGTTCTCCAGAAAACATCTTTTGCGCTCCTTTGGGCGGTCAGCAGGCTTTTCGTAGCACAAAAGAAGCGCATGGAGAAGAGGTTTTTGGGCAAGGAAAGCCTCAAGTAAGGACAAGAATGATACGAGATCCGCCCATAGTGTGCGCGGAATATGTAGGGGCAGCCCCCTGTGGCTGCCCAAAAAGAGGGCGTCCACAGCGGAGCGCATGACCCTTCGAGCACACTTCTGTCGTGTACCGTATTAGTCCTGCGCTTGGGGTGGGACGGAGAGTTTTTTGCGCAGGAGAAGGAGTCCCCAACCAAAGAAGAAGATGGGAAAGGCCGCGTGCATCAGCAGATCCAAGACATCCATCGGTTGAAAGGTGGTCCAAAATCGATAGTTGGAGTGTGTGAGATAGGCCCACAACATCCCCAGTTTTTGCCAAAGATGTGGGTGAAATAAAGAGAGGATGCCGAGTAGGAAAGGAAAGAGGATCTTGAGCATGGTTCGCGCAGAGGCCCCCACCCATCTTTCGATCGGGCGGAGGGAGCGAGCGCGCTCCTTTCTACGTCGAAGGGGATGAGCCTTGTTTGGGCGGATCATCCGAGGATTTGGGATTGTTTTTATTGTTCTCCGCCGGAGAACAGGCACCGCGCATTCAGGTGGAAACGCCCATCTTGGGCAAGATCCACAACTGCAACGCAAAGTAGATCGCAAGGAAGACAAAGAGGCCCCATGAATCCATCGGTTTGCAACTCCTTGGGTGCGCTTTGTGAGAAGGCTTCTTCTACGCGCCCGATGCAGCGGAAAAAAGCCTCGACTGGGTTGCACCCATCGGCTGTAGAGCCAACGAATGCAAAGAAAGGTGCAATGTGCTGCTTTGTCTTCTTGCATAGGATTGATCGGGTGGTGCTGGTGTTGTGGAGCGTCACCCCACACCCCACCCTAGACTGTCGCCCCTTGACCCCGTGTTGGCGAGGAGATCATCCTATGGATAGTTTGTGTGGGGTTGGAACCCCACGCCCCGCAAGGGGTCTTGGCCCCCTTGACCCCGTATCGGCGAGAAGATCGCAGGTTTTTCAAACTCACAGCGGCGTCGCTTGAAGTGCTGCGAACACGGGATTTTTGTCTACCGCATTCGTCCGATCTGAAGGCCCTTTTGTCGCAAGGAGCGTCTTTCGTGTATGAACAAAAACAACAGTCTCTGCTGCATCCGCGTTTTGCACCCATCGGGCGAGAGGACGCACACCCTGAACTTTCAGAGAAAAAGGCTGAATCGAAAGACACGGACAAGCCTGCATCCGTAGCCACCGAGGCCAACGAGAGAAGCCAAGCAAAGGAAACAGCCGAAACATCTCAAACAGCCGAAACAGCCGAAGTGCAGGATCTTTCCGGGATGGGTCTTTCGCAAGAGGACACGTTGATGTTTGCAAATCGGTTGGTTCGATCGCTGATGCGGCCCAAAAAAACACAACCACCGCCCGAAAAGACCGACACTACCGCGATGATCTTGGCACCCAAAAAGCCCGATGCAGCGGCGATGATCTTGGCACCCAAAAAGCCCGATGCAGCGGCGATGATCTTGGCATCCGAAACGCCCGATGCCACAGGCACAATCACCTCATATCAAACGCCCGATGCCACAGGTACAATCACTTCATATCAAACGCCCGATGCCACAGGTACAATCACTTCATATCAAAAGCCTGATGCAGCGGGAATCATCGCCGCGCCTGAAAAGCCCGATGCAACGGGCGTGATCGTCTCGCCTGAAAAGGCTGATGTCACGGGTGTTGCGGTACGATCCGAATCCATCCACGAGCGAGGGGGCTTGATTGGAGAAGAGCCTGAAGGCGCAACGGTCGAGATGTCGAGCTTTTTGGCCTCGATCAAGGACGGCGAGTCGATCTCTTCGGGGGATCTTCCGATCATGTCGATGTATGCGACGCTTCCCGAAGAACAGCGCAGAAAGCGACTGTCTTCGGGCGAACTTCCTGTGGTGTCGAGGTACGCAGCACGTTCGGAAAAACAAGCAAACCACGCCCACGAAAAGCCCACCAACCATCCAACTGAGGCCGATGATGCGGCCTCTTCTGCTTCGTCGTCTGCGGCTTTTTCTGTTTCGTCGGCTGCGGCCTCTTCTGTTTCGTCGTACGCACCTGTTCACGAAGCGGAGCCTACGTTGATCGCGCAAGAGAAAGCGAATGTGGGGATCGAGGTGGATGTGCTTGCTGCGGATACTCCTGAGCTTGCGGTGTGGGACGATGATGCGCCAGAGACGGTGCTTTTGAAGACTTTTCCCCCCGCGACTGCGACGCAGTCCGAGATGGAAGTGGTGGTTGTACCTACATCTGCGCCTGCATCTGCGCCTGTACCGATGAGCGTACCTACGATGGCGTCTGCGCCTGCACCGATGAGCGCGCCGATAGCGGCATCTGCGCCTACACCGATGAGCGTACCTACGATGGCATCTGCGCCTACACCGATGAGCGTACCTACGATGGCGTCTGCGCCTGCACCGATGAGCGCGCCGATAGCGGCATCTGCGGCTGTACCTGCGAAAAAGAAACGAGCGATCGTTTTGGCAGAGCGGTATGCGTTGTTGGAGAAGATCGGGGAAGGGGCAACGGGTGAAGTGTTTCGTGTGCATGATATGGAAGTGGGGGATATCATCGCGTTGAAGCTGTTGTCGATCGCGCACAGCCGCAAGCGGGATAGTTTGGAGCGTTTTCGTCGGGAAGTGCGGCTGGCTCGGCGTATTACGCATCGCCACATTGCGCGGATCTTTGATATGGGCAAGTTAGGGGAGCGCTATTATTTGACGATGGAGTTGATCCAAGGCCGTTCTTTGGACAGGTTGATCGCTTCGGAGGCGTTGTCTTTTGGGCGGGTTTGTGCGTTATTGCGACCGATCTGTGAGGGTTTGCAAGCGGCGCACGAAGCGGGGGTGATCCATCGGGATCTCAAGCCGGAAAATATCTTGATCGAACAAAAGGGCCGTGTGGTGATCACGGACTTTGGGATTGCGCGGCAAACGGCGGGGGAAGAGGTCTTTAAGACGTTGGATGGGAGTGTGATGGGAACGCCCGCGTATATGGCTCCAGAGCAGATCAAAGCAGGAAGTGTGGTGGATCAGCGAGCGGATATCTTTGCGTTGGGGGCGATCTTGTATGAGATGTTGACGGGAAAGCCTGTTGCAAAGGGGGGGAACTTGATGGAAGTGTTGATGTCGAGGATCCAGTCGCCGCCGCCTGACCCGCGTGATATCCGCCCCGATATCCCCGCGAACTTGGCGGATTTAGCGCGGGATTGCATGGCACTTGACCCCAACGAGCGCCCGCAGGATATGAGCGTGATGTTGGTTCGTTTGGCGCAGATCCGAGGGGCGCTTGAGCAAGAAGACACGCCTCGGCCAACAGCCCGATTGAAGGGCTTTGCAGAAGGGATGTTGTCGCTGCTTGGTTCCAAAAAGGGCAACGTCACGCCCTAACCGCTCAAGACATCACGCCCTAACCGCTCAAGACAATTGATGTTGCGGATGAGATGGGCTGCTGCTTCGATAGCACCAAAGCTCTTGTGGAGCGTATGTAGCGCGAAGCGTGGGTTGTGGCGAAAGCTCTTCTTTAGAGCAGTGCGATGGATGGAGGAGCGAGGCATTGAACGAGCAGGACGTAACGAACAAGACTTCATTGACCCAAGAGACTTTGTTGTTTCGAGGGGATGCGCCTGTCGAACAAGGAGAGAAGTTCTCGGGAACGCCAGCGTCTCCGACGGGGGAACTGGTGCGCGTGGGCCAGCTTACGTTGGAGGCGGGGCAAGCGTTGTTCGATGATTGGCCGCGTTATACCTTTCACGGCGTGCTTGGAAAAGGCGGATCCGGGCTTGTTTTCCGTGTGTTTGACGAGATGCTGCGGCGGGTGGTGGCGTTAAAATTTCTTCAGCGTTGCGATCCGCGTCGGTTGGAGCGTTTGTTGTGGGAAGCCCAAGCGCAAGCGCGAGCGGATCATCCGAACATCTGCAAGGTGTACGAAGTCGGGACGTTTCAGGGCTATCCGTATATCTCGATGCAGTACATCAAAGGGGAAAGTTTAGAGAAAGCCAGCGTGAAGATGTCGTTGCTGCAAAAGGTCGCGGTATTTCGTGCTTTGGCGGATGCGCTTCATGCGGCCCATCGGCAAGGCTTGTTGCATCGGGATATCAAGCCTTCGAACATCTTGGTTCGGGAAGAGGAAGGGGGCCGTTGGCAGCCGTATATCTTGGACTTTGGGATCGCGCATGAGTTCAGTCGGGAGGGGGCCAAGGAAGGGGCTTCTTGGGTGGGGACACCATTGTATATGTCTCCCGAGCAGATCGCGGGGGATGCCGCACATCTGGACCGTCCGACCGATGTGTACGGGCTGGGCGTAGCGTTTTATGAGTGCTTGGTGGGGCAGCCGCCTTTTCGTGGAGAAGGCAGAGCGTTGTTTGAAAAGATCTTACAAGAAAAGCCCCCATCCTTGGCGCGTTTGGGGATTCCACGCGATCTGGCGGCGATTGTTCACAAGTGCCTCGCCAAACATCCAAGCAATCGCTATGCGTCGATGGCGGATCTGTCGGCGGATCTGGCGTGCTTTGCGGAAGGATCGCCTGTGACGGCGCGGACGGGCCTGTTTTATCGTTGGGGGAGACAGGTCTATCGCCATCGCTGGATGGTGTCTGTGGCGGTGCTGGTGGTGTTTGCGTTAAGCGTTGGATTGTTTCAGGCTTGGCAGCGTCGCGTAGAGCGTTTTCGGGCTGTGCAAGAGCGGCAGCGTCAACAACAAGCTGCGCATCTGCGGGCGCAACAGGTGCGTTATTGGACGCTTTCTTTTCAAGAGCGCACCCAAAAGATCGCTTCGTTGATGCGGTTGTCTGCGATGTTGCCGCTGCATGATACGACCCCTGAGCGAAACAAGGCGTTGCGACTGCTCGAAGCTCTGGAGCGGGATACAAAAAAAACAGATGATATCTTGCGTGGTTATGCGCATCATCGGGTGGGCATGGCGTATCTTCGTTTGGGTCAGCGCAAAGAAGCGCGCAAGCATCTGCGGCTTGCGTGGTCGATGGGCGAAAAGAGCGCGGGGCCGATGTTGGCTTTGTTGGGTTGGGAGAGCCAGTGGATCAAAACCACGCAGATCGGAAAAAGGTTGAAGGGCTCGAAACTACCGCGCTATCTGCGTTATCTGAACCCTCTACAACGAGGAAAGGAAGCGGAGAAAGGCGGGTATGATCCAGCAGAGATCGCCGTGTTGGAGTCGATGCGGCTGCTTGGCAAAGATCAATGGCCTCGCGCATTGGAGGTTTTACAAAAGGGTTTTGTCGAATATCCGTGGATGTACGAGTTATTGCGGCTGCAAGCGCACATCCATTGGAGCCGTGTGGTCTGGCAACTGCGGCGTGTGAGAGCCACACAGAAACAACGCGGTGAAAAAGCGCTCCTGCAAGCGGAGCAACATTACCGTTTGGCGGTCGGACTTTTAGAGCGTGCGTTGCAGATCGCCCCAAGTGAAGCGGGGTTGTATGAGTCGCTGTGCTTTGCGTACGCGGTGTACACGAGAATTACCGAAGGGAGCGCACAAGCCGATCAAAGCGTGATCGGGAAAGGGATCGCGTCTTGTGAACACGCGCTGGTGGCGAGACCCGACACACGGCTTGCTCACTTGTTGCTGTCTTTGCTGTACAGCGCCCAAGGGCGGCAGGCGTTTGAACAGCAGAAACCCAACATACAGTGGCTCAATCGCGCCCTTGCCTCCAGTCGTAAGGCGTTGTCTCTGTACCCAAATGACGGGGCATTGTTGTTGGAGAGCGCACGCATCCGCACGGCTTTTGCGGAAGAGGCGATGTGGCGTGGTGGACCACCACGCGGTCATTGTCGAGCTTCTGTATCGTTCTATGAGCGGGCCTTTCGGCTCGATCCCATCGTCAGTATCGAGCCTTATCTGCATGGGATGTGGTTGTGCGCGTTTCACCAAGTCCGACACCACCGCGATCCGCGATTCTATCTTGATCGAGGCAAACAATTGATCGCCGAGTTGCGCCGAATCCAAGCCACAAACAGCGGCACGCGGCTTTTGCTTCCCGAGGGATATCTCACGCTATTCGAGGGGCTAAGTCTCTACACACAGGGCTTGTTTGAGGCACAACAGCAACGTTCTCCGCTTCCGTGGTTTTCTCGTGCATTCGAAAAACTCTCGAAGGTATCGAGCAAAAGTGTGGATGGCTTTGAGCAGCTTGTGATGGGATTCGTTGTGATGGGCTTGTTGGAGTGGTCGAAACAAGCATCACCCGCACAAGCGACGCGCTGGTTGACGCTTCTTGGAAAGCAGATGGTTGGGTTGCGCTCTCGTTCGGCTTCTGCGCCTTGGGCGTATTATCTGGAAGGCCGCTCTGCGCTGTTGGTGGCGCGACGCATCGAACACGATCCACAAAGGCGCCTCAAAAAGCTCCAAGAAGCGGAGTCTCTTTTGTCCGCAAGCATCCGAAGAAAAACGGACTTTTTTGACGCACACGCGGCTTTGCTCGAAGTCTCTCTGACCACAGCCCAGACCCCCATCCCTGCGCAAAAAGAGCCGGTGATCTTGGACGAGCACGTCGGGGCCGAAGATATCCCGCTCTCCGACGGAACTCAGAGAGAAAAAACAGGCACGCCCCCAAACGACAAGGATCAAACACAGCCCACCCCAACCGCTTCACCTCGGCGAGGCGACGAACCAACTGCTTCACCCCGACGAGATGGCGAACCCCCCGCCCCACCCGTCGCTCCAGAAGCCACAAACAAAAACAGAATACGAGGCCAAACCAGCAGCACCAAGCAAAAACCGAAGGATCGAACGGTCAAGTTAAAAGGTCTGCAAAGCCTTCGGACAGGCAGCGCATGGGGATATGGTCAACGACAACCACCACATCTCGAAATGTTGCGTGCTTTGTTTGAAAAAATCGCAAAAGCAGGTCGCAAGAAAGAAACACAAGAACAGGCTTTGTTTCTTGGGCGGCAGGTCCACCCAACGCAGATCCTTCGGTTGATCCAACGCGCAGAAAAGATCCGCTCTTTTCCTCACAGCCCACAGCGCACAAGATTGCTTGCGGAAGTTGAACAAACCTTGCGGCGCACGTACGCTTTACAACAAATCGCACGTAGCGCCGCTTCACCACCTACGGTACAGAGGGGCGCTGCACCCGGTACCGCACGAAAAGCCGCTGTACCGCCCATCGTACAGAGGCTCGCTGCGCCTCGCAATCTACAAAAAGCCGTTGTTTTACCCACCATAAGGCCAAGATCCCAAACAACGACACCACCCCAAAGGCCGACCTCTCTGCCCGTCGGAGTGATTCGCCCCACCTCTCGGCCTATTGCTCGTCCGATCTATCAACTCGTCAGGGAGATCCGTCCGACCTCTCGGCCTGTTCGTGCTGATCGTCCGACTTCTCGATCCTTACGGCACAAGCCCACTCCATAGGCGTCGCTTGTGAGCAAAAACCCCGTGTTTGCAGCCGTTCAAGCGGCACCGCCGTTGGGTTGAAACACGAATGCTCGTCCCGCCGATACGGGGTCAAGGGGGCTTTGCTCCCTTGCGGGGTGTGGGGCTGCGCCCCATACGCGCCTTGTTAAGGTGGAAACACCGGAGGGTCGAGGATGATCGCCGTTTTGGGTGTTGGCCCCCCCTCAATCCCCCCGTGAACGGGGGGAAGTTGGAACGGGTAGCGTCTGCGTCTCGTGCATACAGCGT
>JAKLKB010000138.1 GCA_023150835.1 Myxococcota bacterium
TATGGCAGGTTGCCGGACGGATAAGGCGAGGGCTGTGTTGTGTTGGGCGAGGTTGAAGCCACCTCGTCTGCTATGGCGGACGACAGCAAGACATCGGCTTGTTTTCCGACCGCCATGTTGAAGTAAGTCAGGCAGGCAATCGCTGACCGTTCAGGGCATGGAACGCTATACTTGGGAATCCCCCACCACAACCTTTGAGACCTTGCGCAAGCAAGTCTCTTGGTTTGGTGGAGGGAGGATGTCAAATCGGGTACAACGGGCTTTCCGAAAGCCGTCGTGCTAACCCACCACAACATCCTCAACAACGGCTATTTTATCGGACAGGCGATGCGTTTCACCGACAAAGATCGTCTTTGTGTGCCGGTCCCCTTTTATCATTGTTTTGGGATGGTGGTTTCCAACTTGGCTTGTTTGACGCATGGTGCGGCGATCGTGGTTCCAGCGGATCACTTTGAAGCGGGCGCAACCCTCCATGCCATCGAGGTGGAACGCTGCACAGCGGTTCACGGCGTGCCGACGATGTTTATTGCGGAGTTGGAAGAACTACAGAAAAAGCCTTATGATCTATCAAGCCTACGGACGGGGATTATGGCGGGTGCGCCCTGTCCCGAAGTGATCGTGCGCCGTGTGATGGAAGAGATGGGCTGCCGCGAGATCTTGATCGCCTACGGCCAGACCGAAGCCTCGCCCGTCACCCACATCACATTGCCCGAAGATACGGTATCACGGCGTGCTGAGACGGTCGGAAGCAATATGCCGCACACCGAAGCCAAAGTCGTCGACACTCAAACAGGCGCGATCTTGCGTGTAGGAGAGACAGGCGAGATCTGTTTTCGCGGCTACCATGTGATGCGCGGTTATTTCCATCAGCCCGAAGCCACCGAAAAAACCATCGACGAAGCAGGCTGGCTTCATTCGGGGGATCTCGGAGTGATGGATGGATCAGGTTATGTGCGGATCACAGGCCGCCTCAAAGATATGATCATCCGAGGTGGCGAAAACATCTATCCTGCGGAGATCGAAGCGTTTTATCACAAACATCCCGACGTGGTCGATATCGCGGTGTTTGGTGTTCCTGACGAAAGGATGGGCGAAGAAGTCGGAGCGTGGGTGCGCGTCAAAGAAGAGGCTGCGGTCGATCCCGTGTGGTTGCGGGATTACGCCAAGGAGAAGATTGCGCACTTCAAGATCCCTCGGTATATCTGGTTTGTTCAAACCTATCCGATGACCGTCACAGGCAAGATCCAAAAGTACCGTATGCGCGAGATCACCCAAGGATGGTTTCAAACAGGCACGCAACACCAACCCGATAAACGAGGCGAGGCATGCAATTAGAAGGCTTTGTTGAGCAAGAGATGACTTTTTTGGGCGAGTCCCGCAGCGTCTTTGTTGGTGGAAAAGGCCCTGCGGTCATCGTGATCCACGAAGTACCCGGGATCCATCCCGGTGTTGCGGCGTTTGGACGGCGCGTGATCGAAACAGGATTCACGGTGTATATGCCCTCTTTGCTCGGAACACCCGGCAAAACCTTCGGTGCGTTGTACAGCTTGCAGTCGCTCACACGCGCTTGCATCTCCAAAGAGTTCACCGTCTGGGCCACTCGTCAAAATAGTCCGATTACCGACTGGCTGCGTCAGTTGGCCAAACACGCCCACGAGCAATGTGGCGGAAAAGGGGTGGGGGCGGTGGGGATGTGCTTAACAGGCGGTTTTGCCCTTGCGATGATGGTCGATGATATCTTGTTGGCCCCTGTTTTGAGCCAGCCTTCGCTGCCTTTCCCCATCACTTCGGCACAAAAGCGCGATCTGGGGATCGACGACAAGACGTTGGCGCGGATCAAAGAGCGCGTCAAGGAAGAAGATATCTGCGTGATGGGCTTGCGCTTCACCTCCGATCCGCTCGTACCCACCGCACGCTTTCAACGCCTGCGCGATGAACTCGGCGACAACTTTATCGGTGTAGAGATCGATTCTTCGGTCCAAAATCCCCACGGCATCAAACGCACCGCACACTCCGTCCTCACGCTCGATCTCGTCGATCAGCCCGGACATCCCACCCACGACGCACTCCACCGCGTCCTCGAATTCTTTCAAGATCGCCTTCAATCCGCTTAAAACTTCCTCTCAACGAACAGGAAAAGACGGATCCAACAGCTTAAAGGGGATGGGAAGTAGATCTGCGATGCGCACAGCACGCCCTAAACCGTTGGTGACGACCCATGCGTCGGGCGCGAGTTCAGCGATCCATTGCAAACATCCACCGCAAGGCATGGTATAGCCAACCAAAGGGCGGCCTGTTTCGTCGCGCAGCGCGTCAAGGCAGAAGATCGCGATACCGTCGATGTGTTGGACTCCGTGCATCTTGGCGTGTGATAGCGCAACCCGCTCGGCACAGATCCCGAGATTACTCGAAGCGTTCTCCACGTTGGCCCCGTGATAGATCTGGCCATTTGCGTACACGGCAGCCCCTACCCGATACTGCGAATACGGCGAGTACGAACATTCTTCTGCGGCTTTTTTTGCAGCTTCTAACAATTGCTCTTGAATCGGCTCCATCGTATGCTCCATCCAACACTCCCACAACGGCGACTCTCCCACACGGATCCATCGCACCGCCAAGGCAGACCACCCCCTCCACGAAGGGGAAAAGGGGACGTAGCATACCACACGCTTTTTTCAGACCCAAGAAGAATAGGATGGACCGCTCCATAAAAACCCCCGTGTTCGCGGCATTTCAAGCGGCAGAGTCGTCTGTTTGAAAACGCCTGATCACTCCGCCGATACGGGGTCAAGGGGTCCGCGACCCCTTGCAGGGCGTGGTACCTCGCCCCACAAAACCAACCCCAAACAAGTAATTCCTGTCCAGAGAAAACAGGGCGCTAGATCGCCACGTCCACTTCGTCGATCTCATAGGCGCGTTCTTTGATGAATTCGCCGCGAAAGCGGGCATCTTTACCCATCAGGTTTTCAAACAAGGCGTTGGTTTGGAGTTCGTCATCGACAGAGACGCGAAGTAGCGTGCGTCTTCGCGGATCGAGCGTGGTTTGGCGAAGGATCTCGGGCATCATCTCTCCGAGGCCCTTAAAGCGTTGGATATCGATCTTGGCATCGGGCGGGGCTTGCGACACCAGCCAGTCGCGTTGAGCGTCATCCAGCACCCAATGCACTTGCTTGTTGATCTCGATCCGATAGAGCGGAGGCTGGGCGATATACACATGGCCTTGATGCAGCAGTGTGGTCATGTGCCGATAAAAGAACGTCAGCAACAAAGTTGCGATGTGATGGCCGTCTGCGTCTGCATCCATCAGCAAGATCACTTTGTGATACCGCAGATCTTCGAGACGAAAATGCTGGCCGACCCCGCATCCAAGGGCTTGCACGATATCGTTGAGTTCCTTGTTTTCGATCACCTTCTTCAGATCGGCATTTTCGGTGTTCATCACTTTTCCACGCAAGGGCAGGATGGCTTGGGTTTTGCGGTCGCGGCCCATCTTTGCGGAACCACCGGCGGAATCGCCCTCAACGATAAAAAGCTCGCACTTGCTTGGATCGGACTCGGCGCAATCCGCGAGTTTTCCGGGCAGACTCAGCCGACGGGTGGGGCTTTGACGGCGAACCATCTGCGAGGCGGTGCGGGTGGCTTCACGGGCGCGTGCAGCCATCGAGATCCGCGCCACGATAGCGCGTGCGCTGGTGCTGTTTTCATTCAACCACTGCTCAAATGCCGAACGGGCGATGCCTTCGACAAGGGGTTGAATATCGACGTTGTTCAGGCGTTCTTTGGTTTGCCCTTGGAACTGTGGATCGGAGATATAGACGCTCAGCAAAGCGACCAAGCCTTCGCGGATATCTTCGGGGGTAAAGTTCGTCCCCTTGGGTTGGAGCTTGTGGAGGTTGACATATTGGCGGATCGCCTTGACAAGGGCGTTTTTGAGTCCGTTTTCATGCGTACCGCCTTGTTTGGTGGGGATGCCGTTGACAAAGCTGTGGAATTGCTCGTCCGTCCCTTCGGTCCAACACAGCGCGATCTCCATACGAAGCTCGCCGTCTCCTCGATAAGCAAAGATCCCTTCGTGCGAAGGTTTGCGCTCTTTTCGACCGATCAAATGTTGCAAAAAGTCTTCGATCCCGCCCTCATGATGGAAGCGCTGTTCTTCGCCAGAAGCTTTATCGTGCCACAAGATCACCAAGCCGCGATGGAGATACGAGCGGATATTCAAGCGTTCGCGGATCAACAACGGATCCATCACAACGCCATCGTGAAAGATCTCAGGATCCGCATGAAAGGTAACTTCTGTGCCTGTCCCACGTAGATTTTTCTCGACCACCCGCAGATCGCCCTGCGCCAAGCCACGCGAAAAATGCTGTTCGTGCATCTTTCCATCGCGCTTGACACGCACACACATCTTGTCCGAAAGCGCGTTGACCACCGAGATCCCAACGCCATGCAATCCCCCCGAATGGATGTAGTTTTGGCTACCAAACTTTCCGCCCGAGTGAAGGGTGCAAAGGATTAATTCGAGTGCAGGTTTTTTGTATTGTGGATGGATATCCACGGGGATACCGCGCCCGTTGTCTTGAACGGAGATCGTCTCACCATCGGTATGTAGCGTCACCTCGATGCGATCGGCGTGTCCATTGATCGCTTCATCCACCGCGTTGTCGACGATCTCCCAAAGCAGGTGGTGTAGGCCCGTTTTGTGTACGCCGCCGATGTACATACTCGGTCGCTTGCGTACAGCCTCCAAACCTTCGAGAACGACGATATCTTTTGCGCTATACGAGCTGCTCATACTTTTTCTCTCCACGCCCCATCAAACAACGCATGGTTTGCCGAGGAAGCCGACGAAGCGGGGGCAAGAAGATCTTCGGCAAAGGCATCGTGGCTTTGTTCGCGGCCAAACGAAGGCACCACCAAAGGCGGCGGGATCACGCGGGTCCATCCTTTGACGCGCTCTTTGATGCCGCGCCCATCGCGTTTTGCGATCAGATCAGGGATCGGTGTCAAAAAGGCTTCTTTGCCGCCTTGGATCTCCAAACGCAAGCCTTCGTCGGGGCGACGGCTGACTTCGCATGCAAACAACAGATCTCCCTCGTCCATCCGCAACAAACGAACGCCCTTGCCCGCCGCGCCAAGGAACTTGACCTCTTCGAGAGGGAACATCAGGATGCGGGCTTGTTCAGATACCAAGATCAAGATCCCTTCGTTGCGCACAAGTCGCACCGCCAAGACCTGATCACCGCGTTCGAGGCGCGTATAACGCCGCCCATTTTTGTTTGAGGGTTCCACAAAAGGCTCCAAACTCAAACGCGAACCCTGCCCTTGTTGTGTGACGACCAACAGATGACTGTCGGGCATCGCCTCTTCGCCTTTGTGGGCGGGAGTGCGGATATCTCCGCAAAAGCGGGGATCAAGTGCGACGGCTCCGACCACGCGCTCGCCATCTTTGAACTTAAAGAGGCTTTGCAGCGGGGTTCCATAACCCGTCGTGGCTTGGACATCCCAGATCCGCAGCGTGTAAGCCGTTCCATAGTTCGTAAAGAAACAGATGGATTCTTTCGTACTACCCGGGAAGATGCCCGATATCTCGTCGCTTTCACGGACACGGATCGTTGCGATATCATTGATGGTGCGGATGCGCTTGATCCAACCGTCGCGGCTGAGGATCACGTGGCTGTCTTCATCTTGGATAAAGGCGTCGGGATCATACTCGACGCTCTTGTCTTCGCCGACGATACGGGTCTTTCGCTTGTCAGCGATGCGTTCACGGACAGCGACCATCTCTTCGCGCATGGTGGCGATCATGCGTTCGCGGCTTGCGAGGATGGCTTCGATCTCAGCTGCTTTTTCGGCAAGTTGGCGGAGTTCATCGAGGATGGTGTTGATCTCAAGGCGCGAGATCCGATACAGGCGGGTTTCAAGGATGGCTTCGGTTTGTTCGTCGCTGAGGCGAAAGTGTTTTTGAAGCTGATAACCTGCATCACGCCGCCCGTCTGCGTCGCGGATGATCTTAATAGCTCGATCGAGGTCGTTGAAGACGATCCGAAAACCGTCGAGGATGTGGATGCGCCGTTGGAGGCGTTCAAGCTCGCAACGCAGCCGTCGTTCGAGGACTTCGAGACGAAAAGCCATGAATTGTTCGAGCATCTCGCGCAAGGACAAGCGAGCAGGGGCGCAGACAAGGGGGTTGGGCGTGGGGACGAGGACGGTCATGTTGACAGCGAAACGCTGCGAAAGTGGCGTATGTTTGTAGAGGTACGCCATGATCATCTCGGGATCTTGTTTGGCTTTGATCTCCAAGACGATGCGGATATCGACGGTGGATTCGTCACGGATATCGAGCAACATCGGGAGTTTTTTAGAGACGATCACGTCTGCGATCTTTTCAACGATCAAGGATTTGTCGACGTTGTAGGGGATCGATGTGATGATGATGTGATCGATCTTCTTGTTTTCTTCGACTTCTTCGCGTTTCCATTCACCGCGCACGATCAGATTGCCGCTACCTTCTTGGTAGATCGCTTCCATCTCTTCGCGGGTGATGAGGATCTCACCGCCTGTGGGAAAGTCTGGGCCTTTGATCTTTTTCATCAGGTGACGGACGGTGCAATCAGGGTGATCGATCAGATGCAGCAAAGCATCGAGGACTTCGGTGGGGTTGTGGGGGGGGATGTTGGTGGCCATCCCGACGGCGATCCCCGAACAGCCGTTGACAAGAAGCTGAGGAAAACGCGCAGGCAAGACGACGGGTTCTTCTTGGGTTCCGTCGAAGTTGGGGCGCATCGTCACGGTTTCGAGCTTGAGTTCGTCCAAAAGCTCCAATGCAGCGGCCTGAAGGCGTGCTTCGGAATAACGCATCGCTGCGGCGCGATCCCCATCGATCGAACCAAAGTTGCCGTATCCATCGACCAAAGGAACGCGCAGAACAAACGATTGGGCCATCCGCACCATCGCATCATAGATCGCGGTGTCACCGTGTGGATGGTACTTTCCCATCACGCTTCCAACGATGGTTGCGGACTTTCGGAACTTGGTGGAAGGAAGCAGCTTGAGATCATGGAACATCGAGAACAAGATGCGCCGTTGCACAGGCTTCAAACCATCGCGAACATCGGGCAAGGCGCGGCTTGTCACAACACTCAACGCATAATTCAAATAGCGTTTCGACGTTTCTTCTTGGAGGGAAACGACTTTTACGCTGGGTTGCTCATATTCCATATCGAGCGCTAGGGCATCACCCGAAGGCGCCGATCTTCGACGCTTTGCAGTCAAGAGACCTCCTTTGGATCACGATAAAATGGGCGAATTGGGTTCTGTTTTGTGGGATTGGAACCCCACACCCCGCAAGGGATCTCGGCTCCCTTGGCCCCGTATTTGGCGAAGAGAGAACAGGTCTTTCAACTATTCGATCAGCACAGGGGTTTAGAGGTTGGGGATCTGCCAATCGATCGGGGTTTTTCCAGCGTCTCGGAGAGCATGGTTGATCGTCGAGAAGGGCTTGCTTCCGAAGAAGCCGTTGCTTGCGGACAAAGGCGACGGGTGGACGCCCTCAATCACGGTATGTTGGGGCGAGGTCACAAGAGCGGCTTTTTTCTTGGCGTATCCGCCCCACAGCAAAAAGACCACGCGGTCGGCCTTTTGATTGACTTTGTCGATCACGGCATCCAAAAACTTTTCCCATCCTTTGGACTTGTGCGAGTTGGGTTCGCTATCGCGGACGGTCAGGACGGCGTTGAGCATCAAGACGCCCTGTTGGGCCCAAGGCATCAAGTAGCCGTTGTTGGGGACATGACAACCGAGATCGTCTTGGAGTTCTTTGTAGATATTTTTCAAAGAGGGAGGGGGTGTGATGCCGGGAGAGACGGAGAAACAAAGACCGTGTGCTTGCTTGGGTTGGTGGTAGGGATCTTGGCCGAGCAAAAAGACTTTGATGTTGTTGTAGGGCGTGGCATCGAGGGCAGCAAAGATCTGTTCGCGTGGAGGGTAGATGGTCTGGGTGTTGTATTCTTCTTCGACAAAGGCTTCAAGCGGCTTCCAGTACTTTTTGGAGAACTCATCAGCGAGAAGTGCGCGCCAATCGGCAGGGATCAAGTCTTGTAGGCTCATATCGATCTCCATCGTCAGGATTTGGTTCACAAAAGAAGCCGAGATAGCGTAGCATGGTCAAATGCCAGATCGCGGCACGATCCTACAGCGCAGATCAACGGACGATCCACACCTGCAAAAAAAAGGAGCCTCGAATGTCTTTCACAGTCAACCAAGAAACACAAGACCGCGCCCTTGGGGCATTGCTTGGTGCTTGCGTGGGTGACGCAGCAGGAGCCGTCTTAGAGTTTTTAGGCCACAAACCAACCCACGCCGAAGTCCAACACGCGCTGACGATGCCGGGCGGAGGCGTGTGGGGCGTGAGTACTGGGCAGATCACTGACGACGGGGAGTTGATGCTCTGCCTCGCCCAAGCCTTGGAACAAGCACCGCATTTTTCGTTGGACACCATCGCGCAGATGTACGTGCGGTGGTACGAATCAAAGCCCTTTGATATCGGCAACACAACCAGCGCAGCGTTGGGGGCTTTGCGTCATCCACACTTTGCGAGCGTCGCGCAAGAACAAGGGATCGCTGCGGCGATCAGCGAATCTGCGGCCTCACAAAGCATGGGTTCCAAAGCCAACGGTGGCTTGATGCGTTGTATGCCGCTTGGGGTGTGGGGGTATGCGCTCGAAGAAAACACTTTGGCGAACTGCGCCGTCCAAGACACCGCACTGACGCACCCTCACCCCACATGCCAGTTCGCAACGGCGGTGTACTGTATCGCCTTGGCGCATCTTGTCCGAACACCCGACGATACAGAAGGCGCTTTTGCTTCTGCCGCCTCTTGGCTAAGCCAACAAGAACCCAGCCCCGAGATCCCAGCCTTGTACCGCGAAGCCCAACAAGAAGTCATGCGTTGGATGTATGAAGCCGCCGAAGGCAAGCTACCCGCCTTTCAGCCGATGGATGGGTTTGTGCGGATCGCTTGGACACACGCCTTCTACCACTTGCAACAACGCACCCCCTACGAAGAAGCCCTATACACGGTGCTTTTGGGCGGCGGAGATACCGACACCAACGCTTGTATCACAGGCGGGCTTTTGGGAGCAGCCTACGGCGCACAAGCCTTACCTGTGTCCATGAAACAAGCTGTGCTGCAAAGTCCCGTCAATCCGCGTTATCCGCGTCCTGACTTCCTTCACCCTCGTCATGTCCCGCGTTATGTCGACGCGCTCTTGGCCCACGCCCCCACCTCTGTCTAATACGATATCCGAGTGATGTGTGATCGAAGAGTCCTGCGTAGACGCCCTGTTATCGGGCAGCCTGCCCCTACGCCTTTACGATCAGGATTTCGTACCACCCCACTTCTCTCTCGTCCCACGTCCCCCTCGCATCTCTTTGTCCACGCCCTTACATCGCCTTTGTTAGGCGACCTTGCGGCGGCGTGTGACCCACAACAGCGCAAACAACGTGAGCAACCACAACGGTGCTGTTTGCAAGGGCGAAGTCCCCTGACAACCGCAATCACCGACACCATAACGGTCGGGAAGTGTACCGCTGGCTTCGGTGTTTCCACCGACTTCTTTTTGACCGTTTTCGCCGTCGTTTTGGCTGGCGTTGTTTTCTATGTCGGTGTCCATGATGACGGGTTCAGAAGATCCGCCGTCGGGGTTGTTGCCTTCGGGTTGGATCTCATCCCAGTTTGGATTTTCGGGCGGAGGCGTGGTTCCGCCGTAGCACTGGCCTTCTTTGCAGACGTTGCCTTCTGGGCAAACGATATTGATACAGGGATCACCCACGCATTTTCCGTCTTCGCAATAGCGACCGCTATCGCACTTGACGCCAGCACAGGGATGTTGGGAGGGAGGAATGCACTTTCCATCTTTGCAAAGCTCGCCATCCGCGCAAGTGACGGCTTCACAGCCGCTTGGTGTGACGCACTTTCCGTCTTTGCAAGAGTCGCCTTTGGGGCAAGTGATGTTGGCGCATGTATCGACGCATTGGCCTTCTTTGCAGTACTGGGTGCCTTGACATTTTACATCTTTACAGGGATCGGCGACACATTGACCATTTCGGCAGCTTTGACCTGCGGGGCAGCCAAGCTGATAACAGTCTTTGGTGCCTTTGTCTTCGCACTTGCCTTTGACGCAGACTTGATCGGCCTTGCAGGTGACGTTGGTGCAAGCGTCGAAGCATTGGCCATCTTTGCAATACTGATCGTTGCCGCACTTGACACGAGAGCACGGATTTTCGCGACAGACACCGTCTTGGCAGTAATACCCTCCCGGACATTCTGTCGTGCATTTCTTGTAGCAGATGCCTTGGATGCAGACATCGCATTGGGCGGTGGGTGTGTAGTTGTCCACCACACCGTCGCAATCGTCGTCTTTGTTGTTGCAGACTTCGGTTTGAGGCTGTTGAGCGTTGCAAGCGCCCCATTGACCGTTGCTACAGGTCTCGATGCCTGAGCCGCACTTGCTTTGACAAGCACGCGTCACGCCGTTGTCGATCATCCCGTCGCAATCGTTGTCTTTGCCATCACACACTTCGGTGGTCGGTTTTGCAGCGTTGCAATTCACCCATTGTCCGGCGCTACAGGTTTCTTCGCCCTCACCGCAAGCCGTTAAACACTTGCGTTTGAGACCTTCGTCGATTTGACCGTTGCAATCGTTGTCTTTGTTGTCGCAGGTTTCGGGCTGTGGTTGTTGAGCGTTGCAGTTCTCCCATTTACCGGCATTACAGACCTCTTCGCCTGAGCCACAAGCACTTCGACAAGCACGCTTCAAACCGTTGTCGATCTTGCCATCGCAATCTTCGTCTTTGTTGTCGCAGGTTTCGGGCTTGGGTTGGGGAGCGTTGCAATTCACCCATTGTCCGGCACTACAGGTCTCAACGCCTGCCCCGCAGGCCGAATTGCAATTTCGGCTGAGGCCGTCATCGATCTGACCGTTGCAGTCGTCATCTTTGTTGTTGCAGGTTTCAGGTTGGGGTTGTTGGGCGTTGCAATTTCCCCATTGGCCGGCACTACAGGCTTGAGTCCCCGGGCCGCAAGGCCCCGCACAAGAACGACTCAGGCCGTCGTCGATCTTGCCGTTGCAATCGTTGTCTTTGTTGTCGCAGGTTTCGGGCTTGGGTTGAGGAGCGGTGCAGTTCACCCATTGTCCGGCGCTACAAGTCTCGATACCTGCCCCGCAGGCGGTGTTGCAATTTCGGCTGAGGCCATTGTCGATCTGACCGTTGCAATCATCGTCTTTGTTGTTGCAGATCTCGGGTTGGGGTTGTTGGGCCGCAGAGCAAGCGCCCCATTGACCGGCAGAACAGACCTGCGTCCCTGTACCGCAAGGCCCCGTACAAGAACGACTGAGGCCGTTGTCGATCCTGCCGTCACAATCGTCGTCGAGGTTGTTGCAAACTTCGGCAGATGCGGCGTTTGCGATGGCAGCCATCGCAGCGTTCAGTTCGCTAGAGTTGTCGGCTTGGTAATACTTGCGCGTCCCGGTCAATGCGGTACCGCCGCTGGTCGCCATGTTGTTGAGGCAAGTCGCATCGACGCCTGTCCCAAAGCCGATCACATAGGTCAAGATGCCTTTGGCATTGAGCGAGGCGACCTGTGTTTGTGCGCAAGAGGCCGTTCCGTCCGTAAGAAACATCACAGCGCGCTTGCGTGTTTTCACGGGATCGCTTGCGGCAACGGTAGTCAGATGTTGATCCGCCGTTGTGATCGCAGCGATCAAGTTGGTGCCACCGCTTGGGGAGAGCGCCGCCAGCGAAGCGCGCAATTGTGAGCCACAGTTTGCGCCGTCAGCGACGCATTGCGGGATGCCATAACGGACGGTTGCGGTACTATCGAAGGTTTCGAGTCCAAAACGCAGCTTGCCGCTGTATTGTGTGGTGATGGTGTTCACGGCATTGACCGCTGCTGTCCAGTTGGCTCCGCCCATACTGCACGAACGATCCACCACGATCAACAGATCGGGGGTTTCGCAAGCCGCGTGCGCTTGGGCAGATAGCATACACCAGAGAAACAGGGACAGCCCAACCGCCCCCAAGAGATGAATCCGTCTTTTGTGTTCCATGATCGCCTCCATGATCAACATTTTTTGATAGACACCTTATGACTATACGACAAAGCACTTTTCACCCGATATAAAAATTTCGATCCGCACACAAAAAAGTGACCGTTCCACAGTACCTTGCGGTTGTGGAGAGCACAGACAAAAGCGCAACCAGCAAAAAAAAGCCCCACCACAAAAAGCTCGGGGGTGGGGCTGGATGACGAAGATCTCCAAAGCAAGCAGGCCATCGGCATCGAGCGATGATCACGCGGACCATCAGCATCAAGCGACGATCACAGGGGAGCGTCGACTAGGCTTGTTGGCGACGACGCACCAAGACGGGCCACAACAAGAAGAGCAACAGCAGCGAAAGCGGAAGCGTTGTATTGTCGTGGCTAGAACACACACAACCCGTTCCACCACGGCGGTTGTTGTTGTTCGGATCGTCTGCGTTGTTCGGGTCATCCGAATTGTTCGGATTGTTGGGGTCGTCAGGGTTTTTGGGATTGTTGGGATCATCGGGATTCGGGTTATTCGGATCATCGGGATTCGGATTGGGTCCGCCATCACCGGGATTTGGCGTGCCGTCGGGTTTGGGGATGTTGGAGCCATAGCAGTTTCCGTTAAAGCAGGTCTGTCCTTGAGGACAGTCGGCCTTAAAGCAAGGATCATCGAGGCATTGGCCGATTTCGCACTTTTGACCCGAAGGACAACCGCCTGCGGGACACGCCGCAGGAACTTGGCAAGCTCCAGCGCTACAGGCCTGTCCTTGGGGACATTGAACGCCCGCGCAAGGATCTTTGATACACGTTCCGTTTTCGCAGTATTCGCCGTTTGCGCATTGGACACCTTCGCAAGAGTGATGGCACTTGTTGTCGTAAGGTCGGCAGAACTGGCCCGAAGCGCATTGGATGTTGGGGCAAAGGTTGCGCTGGCAAACACCATTGCGGCAGATCTCATCGGCGGCACAATAGGCACCTTGCAAGGTGCAGTTGTTGGGAACGCAAGAGCCGTTCAAGCAACGTTCGCTTTCTTTGCAAGGTGTCGCACATTCACGCGGCTCACAGAAGCCGTTGTTGCAAACATATCCGCCTGCGCATTCGGTGGTGCAAGTTTTCACGCATTTTCCGTTGAGACAGACGCCATTTTGACAGACGGCTCCGTCATCGATCTTGCCGTTGCAGTTGTTGTCGAGACCGTCGCAGACTTCGGGTTGGGGCTGCGGCGCAGAGCAAGTGGTCCAGTCGCCGCGAATACACGCTTGAACGCCTTCGCCGCATGGCGTATTGCACTTGCGAGAAAGGCCCTCGTCGATCTGACCATCGCAGTCGTCGTCTTTGCCGTTACATTCTTCGGGCTTTGCGCTGGGCGCGGTACATCCGCTCCATTTTCCAGCAACGCAAGTCTCGACACCTGCACCGCAAGCGGTCGAGCAGTTGCGCGTTAAGCCATCGTCGATCTTGCCGTTGCAATCGTTGTCTTGGTTATCGCAAACTTCGGGACCTGTAGGAACATCCGTCGAACACTTGCTCCATTGCCCCGCAACGCACTTGCGTTTGCCTGCTCCGCACTGTCCTTGGCAGGTGTCTTCAAAGTTATCGATCACACCGTCGCAATCGTTGTCTTTGCCATCGCAGATCTCGCGGCTTGCGCCGTTTGCGATATCGTTAAGTGCTTTGAACAGGTCGTTTTGGTTGTCAGCGCGATAAAATTGTCCCGTACCACCCGCGACCGCCATCGATTGCAGCGTCCCCGCACCAACACCCGAGCCAAAACCGATCACGTAGGTCTTGACGTTGAGTTGGCTCAGCAAGTTTCGGATCGGAGGTGTAACGTCTGTACCGCAAGTGTTGGGTTCACCGTCCGTCATCAACACGACGAAACGACGGCGATCTTTGACGGGGTCAGCGGGGATGACAGCGCTGCTGTAATGCTGGTAAGCGATATCGAGAGCGCATCGCATCGCGGTGGTTCCGGCGGGGCCAAGCGAGTTCAACACGCTGAGGCACTGCTGTGCGGTGTTTGAAGCAAGCGGCACGCGCAAAGTGGCGGCAGATTCAAAGGTAATCAGGCCAAAGCGCAGCTTTCCTGCGTACTGAGTGAGGAGGGTGCGATACGCGCCTTGGGTTGCTGCCCAACGTGTCTGGCCGTTGGAGGTGGAGGATTGCATACTTCCTGAGTTATCGACAACAAGCAAAACGTCCGATGGTAGGCAGTTTGCGGGTTGTGCAGCAGCATGATTTGGTAGAAACAAGCTGCAACACAAACTGAAGACCCCGATCAAGGGCAACAACACTTTGCGGATCATGAAACACCTCGTACGGCTAAAGGATGGCGATCTTCGCGAAGATCTTTTTGGGAGAAGGGGGCGTTCCCCTGATTTCTTGACGACAGTTGAGACGCAGGCAGGATGTTGTACACAGTTGCAACGAAACAAGAACAGTGCGAAGACATCGGTTGTGTTGTGCGAGAGTAAAGACAGAGACATCTATCGCGTTGTTTGGATCAGGCCGAAAGCAAGGTCATATTCGTCAAAAACGACGTGCCTCGCCAGAATGGATCCGAACCTTAACAAAGTGCATCCTGATGGTCAAGGCAGAAAACACTTGTGAACAAGACACATCACCGCGTTGCGGTGTGCCACAAAAAAGCAACTCTTACCTCTCCATGCGAGATCGTGGTAAGCTCCATCTTTCCAGACTCACCAAGGTTCGGATCTGTCCCGAAGAAAATCGCGATCGTCACCTCACAAAGAGCAAAAAAATGAGCAAAGAGTTAGAAAAAGAAAAAGAATCCAAGCAACAACTCGATCGGCTCGAAAAAAACATCGAGGAGTGCCATCGGTTGTATGAACTGTACTTCATGGGCATCGAAAAGCGCGAACCTGCGCAGCTACGAGAAGTTGTGAAGCGCGAGATCGCCTTGTTGCGTACCAGCCGCAACAACCAAGCCACCTTTCGCTTCCGATTGACGAGCCTTTCCAACCGCCTCCAATCGCTGTCTCGTTATTGGGATCGCGTCAATTATGAGCGAGAACAAGGCACCTTTCACAAGGATCGCAAACGCACCTTGCGGCGCGTCTTCAACCAAAGCGACGCCGAGCCTTCGTCTGCAGCACTCGAAGCACTCAAGCAACCCTCCCCCCAAGACAACGAAGCCACCCCACCCGACGGGGTTCCAGCCTATCCCGGAACATCACAACGCCCCGATCCATCGCTAATCCAACAACCTCGCCTCCCCGAACAACGCATGCGCCAGATCTACGACTCTTACCTCGAAGCGCGCAGCCAATGCGGCGAAAGCACCCGCGTCAACTACGAGGCTCTTGTCAAAACCATCGAAAGCCAGATCCCGCGCCTACAAGCCAAAGGCTACAAAGAAGTCGACTTCCAAGTCATCGTCAAAGACGGCAAAGCCGCCCTTAAACCCGTCGGAAAAACGTGATCATGCTCACCCCGACTCTGCTTCTTCGCCGCTGCACTCGATCCCTCCGATGGTTGCACACCACTCGATTCATCGTTGCGTTGACTTTTTTTGCAGTCACTGCAAGTCCCCCTCCGATGGCTCGACTGTTTGGAGCCGCTGCAAACGCCCAACCCACCGCCCAACCCACCGCCCCTCTTCCTGAGCAACCCACGCTCGAACTGCCCAAACGCCTTCGCGGAGGAACCTGTTGGACAACCCTCCAATCTGTTCGCGAGGATCTCAAGCGTTACCGCACCCTTAGCCCACGCCTTCAAAGCTACCAATGCGACGAAGAAGCCGAACGATGGAGCCGTTGCAAACACAACCAAACCCAAGAAGAGTGTCAAAAGGAACTCCACCAAAAGCGTTGGACGGCGTGCTTTCGCATACGGCGCAGGATGCGCATCCTCACAACACGCCTCGAAAGTTATCGCGCCATCCAAAAAAAACAGCGATGTGGTTGGAAACTAAAACTCCCGAAAGAACGGTTTCTCCGTCAGCTTTTTGCTGCGCCCTCACCCGCCCAACGTTAACCCTCACCCAACGTTTTCCCTTACCCCACACATTTTTTTGCCCCGACGGTATCAGACGCCAAGGCGCTTTTTGAGATACTCTGCGGTATATTCGCCAAGTTTGCGCACCGTCTCGCGGATGCGCTTTTGCAGATCGGCGAAGTCGCCGTCGGGCTTGGTTTCAGCCGTCACTTCGATGATATCGCGGGTTGCGTTGCCTTGCAGCAAGCGCACAGACAACAAGATCTTACAAGGTTTTCCAGCACCCCCCGGGGTCATCTCTTTGATTTGGGGGCGGATGATGAACATATCTGCGGTTTCTTGGGAGACATAGATGTTGACAGCCGGAGCCGCCGCCTTCATAGCATCGCGGTAAATCTTCGCCAAAAACTCTTTCTCTGTTTCCCACTTGGCCTTAAAATCGGGGCCTTGGCTGGTCACAAAGTCCGCCTCAAAACCGTTGTCCACTTTCATCTCGCTAAAGATCAGCTTTTTCGCCATCAAACGCGTGCTTGCCGTAAAGGGGTTCGGATTGGTTTGGCTCACCACTTTGACCGCAGAACCACAACCCGTCGCCGTCAACAGCAAGCCTGCAAGCCACAAAAGATTCCAAAACTTCTGCATACGCATCACTTTTCTCCTACGCTTGAATAAAGGCGGGACACCCGCCAGCCAGACCCGAAAACACAGGCCAACTTCATCACATAAAGCAAGGCAGCGCTCTTGGCAAAAAAGATGCCGAGTGCCCCCTCAAAACAACCGCACGTCTTGTAGCCCAAATCCCCCCCTCTCCACAAGCGCGGCACACCAAGATATTCTTCTTCAAAGGCTGATACAGCGCAAAGATCGAGTGTGTTGCGCGTCGCCGAGCCTCCCTCGTCGCAGAGCCTCCCCTGTCGCCGAGCCTCCCTCGTCGCAGAGCCTCCCCTGTCGCCGAGCCTCCCCCGTCGCAGAAACAATTCGCGATTCTCTCAAAATGAGAAGGATTATTCGCGACTCACTCGGCAATAACGTTTCATCTCGCAAGTGTATTGCGTGACTTTACCGCGATATACACAAACAGAAGTTTTCCATCGTTTGTTGTTGCCCCAGATAAAGACGATGGGGTGTCGTCCTGCGGGCAAGCTCTTGGCTTCGCTGAGGTTGGGGACTTCAAAAGAGTCCGTTGGATCGGCTGCGGGATAAGCTTGTCCTTTTTCGGGGGTGTCAAGGATCAACTTTCCGCGCCCACCGCGAGGGCAACCATTGTTTCGCGCAACGGGGCGAGGTGTCGGTCGTTTTGTAGAGCGAACCGTTGGACGGGGGCGAACAGGCTCAGTTCTTCTTTCGATGGTAGGTGGCGTGGTGGGGGGCTGTGTGCGCGGCTCTTCGGGCCGNGGCCGTGTTGTGTTCGGGGGTGGGATTGGTGGTGGAGGTGTCGGCAGAACGGCCCCAGCATCGGGGGGATTGGGGATTGTACGGATGGTCGGAGGGGGCGACGGAGGATTGTCTTTGGGGAGGGAGCCGGGCAGCCATCCCATGAAATGGGCCGCGACTGCGCCGCTTGTGAGCAAGACAAAACCAAAAAGTGCCCAGATCCAGACGCCACCGCCTCCACCAGCATCACGACGACGCCGCGCATAGGGGTTGTCTTCGTCTTCAAGCTCCATCGGAAGGCCCAGATCGGGGCCTGTGTGATGACGAGGCATCGCCATCGAAGGAACTTGCGGCGAAGAATAATTCGATTGAAGCGAAGAATGGTGAGCGATATCGGCGTTGATGTCTGTGGGTTCAAAGCCAAAGTGAGGCTCTTGGCGAACGAGGTCATCCATGACGGTCACTTCGGCAGCACCGATCCCAAACCCCGAACCTGTTTTTGCGCGGGGCGGAGTGAAGTTGTGTCCGGTCGGAAGACTGGGCTTGGTGACGGGTCGGGGAACCGCAGAGATCCGATCTTGGGTGGAGAGCATCGGCGCAGAAGGAGGAGGATACGCAACATTCGGATGGACGGGCGAAACACGCGGTAGATCCAGAACCACTTGGGTCGATTCGGGGGGAGTGAACAGCCATTTGAGGAAGTCAGCGAGATGTTCGGGGCCTACGGAGATCCCCATCTCGCGCAAAAAGCCTTCCATCTCATAACGAAACGCCGCTGCGGTGGGGTAGCGTTCTTCGCGATCTTTGGCGAGACCTTTCATCAGGATCGCTTCCAAACGCGGCGGGATATCGTAGCGCAGTTCACGCGGCGAAGGGATGCCTTCTTTCATCAGCTTATGAAAGCAAGCGAGCAGGTTATCGCCATCGAACGGCTTGGTGGCGCACAACATCTCGTAGAGAACAACGGCGGTTGAAAACAGATCGCTGCGTCGATCAAGCTCGCGAGCCATCATCTGTTCGGGAGACATGTAACAGATCTTGCCCTTGGTATGGCCGACTTGTGTGCGACTGGAGCTGGTGCGGGCTTTGGCGATCCCAAAGTCGATCAGTTTGACGACGCCTGTGTGCGAGACAAGGATATTTTGGGGCGAAACATCGCGGTGAACCACGCCCATCGGGGTTCCATCGGCGGTGGTGCAATCGTGCGCGTAGCCCAACCCAAGGCATGTATCCGCGATAATGCGTACGGCGTACTCGATCGGAAAAGGTGTGTTTCGGCTCTTCAACTGTTCGCAGATCTGTTCGATATCGTAGCCGCGAATGTACTCCATCGCGATGAAGTAGTTTTCGCCGTCATTTCCGAGATCAAAGATGTGAACAACGTTGGCGTGATTGAGGTTTGCGGCGATCCGCGCCTCATCGAGAAACATCGTGACAAGCTTATCGTCTTCTGCAAGATGCGGGAGGATCCGCTTGATCACCACATCTTTGGCAAAGCCTTCTGTGCCGTGTTGGCGAGCGAGCCAAACTTCGGCCATGCCACTGCTTCGCAGTTTCCGAAGGAGCGTGTACTTTCCGTGAGCGAAGGTTTCGCCTGGCTTCATCAAAACACCCGATATCTGGGCGACTTCGTCTATATTCCTCAACAGAGGCAACGAGCCGCGCTTCGTAAAAATGAAGGGATTGCGCTGTTTTCTGACAAGACGCAAACATCAAAGAACAAAGATCACGATGGCTGCTGCGGCGTGATGGCGTCGCTCAATCTACCCCACAACACAACACGCGGCAAGAGCATCGTGCCACGAAGAATAGAACAGCCATCCAAGAACACAAGCACCCAAAGCCTAAAGAACACAAGCACCCAAAGCCTGAAGAACACAAGCACCCAAAGCCTAAAGAACACAAGCACCCAAAGCCTGAAGAACACAAGCACTCAAAGCCTGAAGAACACAAGCGCCCGAGGCTACCCAAAAACACAAACACCCCAAAAGCCCGCGACAACAGCACCGCGTTAGAGGCCGCTCGAAAACAAGAGGTGTGCTTGGCCTGTTTTTGTTTGGGCGTGTGTGGGAAAAGGACCGAGGTGCATCGCGGATTTCGCGGGCTTTTTGGCTCCAAAGCCGGGAGACAAAATAAAAAAGACGACAGCCCCTGCTGCAAAAAGGCCCGCACCACCGTACAAAAGATTGGCAACCAAGGCAGCGCTGCCTGCGTCGGCTTGGATCTTGGGGAGGTCGACTTGGTAGGTTTCAGGCTTTTTCCCGATCGCGAGCGTCGAGTTTGCACGAAGCCCCATAAAGATCGCGCCTCCGACCAACGCTGCGGCAAGGCCCGCCGACACGCCGCCCAAGATCAACATCAAGTTGGGTCCGCTTTTTGGTTTCTTCGATGGATCGGGCGTATCGGTCAATGGATCTTTGTCGCCGTCGGGCAAGATCGGATCGCGTGGAGAGACTTTGCGTTTTTCAGGCTCTTCGACGCGGCGTTCAGGGACGGGTTCTTCGACGCGCCGCTCAGGGACGGGTTCTTCGCTACGGCGGCGTTCGGGGGCGGGTTCTTCGCTACGGCGGCGTTCGGGGGCGGGTTCTTCGACGCGCCGCTCGGGGGGAGGACGACGGCGCACAGAAAAATCAAACCCACCGAAGCTGATCTTTCGGCGTTTTGGGGGAGGTTCGTCTTGGCGTTTTTCGGGTGCAGGTTCGTCTTGGCGTTTTTCGGGTGGGTCTCGGCGTTCAGGAGGGGCCTCTCTTCGAGCGACAGGTGGATCGCCACCGAGTCCAGATTGACTGCGCGCTTCTCGAAAGAGTTCTGACAAACGAGCGGGTGTTTGGGGTGGAAGCGCAACATTGTTGTCCACCTTGATGGCTTGTTTCATCGAATCGATGGCTTTGTCGCGGTCGCGCAGATAAGCGTGGCACAAACCAACATACAACAAAGCACGTGCTTTTTCCGTCCCACTGCTGCTGCCTGCAAGGCGTTCAAAGATCGGCAAAGCGTCGCGGATCTCAAAGTTTTTGTAGTGTTCAACAGCCTTTTGAAAGTCCGAGGCGTTGGCCCAAACGCAAGGAGCAGCAAACAACATTCCCGTCAAAGCCGCGCAAAAGCCCAACCATCGGAGGATACGAAAACACTCATCTGCTGTGGTGTGGATGTATCTCATCACAAAATCTCGCCTATGCTTGGGGTTTTAGGGTGCAAAGAAAAGAGGGCTTGCGCAACGGAAGCCGATATCCGCAGCACCTGCGCTTGGATCTGCGCTGTCTCTTTTTGAAGAAGAAAGCTCCACATCGGTCGAAAGATACGAGCCTCCGCGCACCACCCGTTTTTGTCCTGTGGTCGGACCTGTGGGGTTTTTGGCGGGGCCATTTTTGTAAGCATCTGCATCGTAGAAATCCGCCACCCACTCACGGACGTTGCCCGAAAGATGCAAGATCCCGTAAGGGCTTGCGCTCGTCAACAACGCGGTCACATCCACGGTGTTTTTGTCTGGGCAATCTTTGTAGTTGGCCTTCTGACAATCGGGCGAGTCGCTTCCCCACGGATAGGTGCGTTGGTCGAATGCGCGTGCAGCTTTTTCCCACTCAGCCTCGGTGGGCAGGCGCTTTCCACGAAATGCACAGTAGGTCTTCGCTTGTTCCCATGTCACGTGGATCACGGGGCGCTCGGCGTATTGGGCATTGTCGTAATAATCCGCGATGCTTCCAGAGCTTTTGTTACTTGGGGCGCTGCACTTTCCTTGGGTCACACATTCTTTGTACTGCTTGACGGAAACCTCGTAGGGATCGAGATAAAAAGCATCGACGGTGACGTCTCCGAGGGGTTCATCGGGATTTTTGCCCGAGCCGCGTTTGTAAGTTCCCGCAGGGATCAGCACCATCTGATCGAGTTCACAAGCGTCACCCAAACCAAATGACTCCACCCACCCTGTTTGGTTCGGGCGCAAGATGCCTGCGGGTTGGTCGCTATTTTTGTTGGCGGGTTCAAAAACATCAGGGCAGAAGTCGAAGGAGTTTGGGCGGAGATCGCGATCAAGGTCGCATTGTAGATCGACGCGAAACTGAAGAGGCGCATGTTCGACGCTATTGAGCGCCTTGCCGTCTTTGTCTTTGCCACCGATCAAAAACATCGCATCTCTCGCGATCACCGCAGCAGCCATCTCACGCGGCGTCACTTGCGTCACTTGGAGTAGCCCGTGGAGGCTACACAACCACGAATCCAAACTGCCACCAAAGATATCTTTCGCGCCTTGCTTGTCTTTGATCGGCGCGAAATACAACTGCCCATCGAGCTTTCCGCTTCCGTCTTTTACGGCGTACAAAAACAAACGGCGGATATCGGCGATCGCCTGAAACGTCGAAACTCCGTCTGGCAGAGAGGTGGTTTCGCACCATCCTTCGAGACTTCCGTCAGGCAAGAGGCGCGTCACCATGACTTTGCGTGTCTTGTTGGTGCTCAAAAAGTACAGCAGATGATGGTTTTGCAGCATATAACCTTTGTCGGGCGCAGGAAGAGCCGCCACAGGTTCGGGACTTCCGAGCGTTCCATCGGGCCTTAACAACATACGCTCTCCGTCCGCGCTCAGCGTTCCGTTGTTGTCGCCGCCCACCATGTACAGGTAACCGTATTGAAACGTGATCCCTGCTTCGAGGCGAACGCTATCCCAACTTCCTAAACGCCGAAACGCATCCAACGATCCATCGCTTTTGATCTGCGCACGCTCGACCGTCTTGACGGGCTTTCCGTCGCTGCCTTTTCCACCCACCACCAAGATCGCGTTTTTATCGAAAAAAACGCTCGCGTTGACACGCGCATCATTGAGCTTCGGTCCTGTTTTCCACGCACCAAGGCGATTTTGGGTGTTCACTTCTGCATAAAAGCTCTCGTCTCCAGCGCTCCCATCGGCGGAACCACCGACGACGTACACAAACACTTTTTGGGCGCTGCTGTCTTGATCGACACGACGGCGAAAGCCGTTGGAAACCGCCGCAGCACCGACCAGTTCTTTCGGTAGCGTCTCGGTACTTGCCACAAACGCTTCTCCAAAACGCTCACAGTCGGACTGGTTGGGAACAGGGCAGACCAGCTTGTCTTTGGCTTGGGTGTAAGTGCATTGAGTGGTCGGATTTTCGGGGATTTTTTCGACAACGGCCTCTTCGGGGGTGCTGCTTTCTTCGGGGCTGCTGGCCTCTTCAGGCGTCCCCTCGGTCGCGTCCGCAACGACCTCTTCTTGAGGCGCTTCGTTGATGGTCTCTGTTGGCAGCTCAACGGTTCCCGCCTTGACGCATTTGTTCGTGGCGGGGTTACATTCCCAACCGCTCAGACACGGCGACTCGTTGGGGAATTCGGGATTGCGGAAACACGGGCGTCCTGCAAGATCCAAGGACTCCACGATACAGCCCGATTGGTAAGACACCAAAAAGCCCGCCAAACAACAAAAACACACAAGCAGAATCCCTCGAAACTTGTGCAGATCATCCTGATGAATCATCGAAAAAAACTCCAACAAAGAAAGCTACCTGCTGCGCGACTGCGCCCTAAGGTTGTAGCGAAACAGAATCCCCCCGTCAAGATCGGCTCCTTAGCGGCTTGTATCGTCAAGAAAAGAGGCCAGAGATTACGGTGGGCGCTCGCTTAGGCAAGTCGGCGGAGGTGGCGTAGTTTCAACGGGCCGCCGATAAACACCCACCATGCAAAGGAAACTCGCTTAGGCAAGTCGGCGGAGGTGGCGTAGTTTCAACACCATCGCCAACAACAGCAACAACAACAGCGTCGACTCAAAGGGTGCCGAAGCACCCGCATCGCACACACATCCTCGCGCCCGACCTAGGCCGCTTTCGGGCTGCCCACCATCCACACCGCCACTTTTTTCGATCACAGCGGGTTCGCTTGGCGTCACTTCGTTGGCGGTCTCTGCGAGACCTTCGGAATCAACTTCGTTTCCGCGAGTTGTCGATTGTCCGCATTGGGCATCATGGCAGGCTTGACCTGTGGGGCATTTGATGTTGTGGCAAGGATCGTGAACGCACGCACCGCCCACACAACGCCGCCCCACCGCACAAGACACCACCGCACACGGATCGATCACGCACTTTCCGTCTTCGCATCGTTGCCCGTTGTTGCACTGGACATTCTGGCAAAGCCCGCTGCGTCCGGGATCATTCTCGCATTTCCCATCCACACAACGCTCTCCTTGGTTGCACACCACCCCTTCACAAGACAGCACACACGCACCCTCCCGACAAAACTGGCCGTTTGGACAAGTGCGGTTGTAGCAGGGATCGTCTTCGCACAGGCTATCGACACAGCGTTTGCCAAGCAAACAACCGACAATGTAGCAATCGCGCTTGACGCATTGACCGCGAGAACAGATCAGGCCATCGGGACATTGGACCAGCGTGCAAAGGTTGACACAACGGCCTGCAACACATTGTTCGTTGGCGGAGCAAGTCACGCTCACACAAGCATCTCCGATGCAGTAACCATCGACACATTGGAGTCCTTGCGAGCACTCGCCATTGCGGCAAGGATTGCGACATGCACCGTCCCGACAAGCTGCACCGGCAGGACATGGGGCGTTTTCATCGGCTTGTCCGTTGCAGTTGTTGTCTTTGCCATCGCAAAGTTCGGGCTGAACGATCGGTGCAGTACAGCCCTCAAAGGTGCCGTTTCGACAAGTTTCCACACCCGAACCACAGGCGGTTTTGCACTCACGTGTGACATCTTCGTCGATGGTTCCGTCACAATCATTGTCTTTGCCATCGCAGATCTCTGCTTGCGGTTGCGGTCCCGAACATCCGCTCCATTGGCCGTTTTTGCATTGGGCCACACCATCGCCACAGGCTCCCTGACAAGACTTGGGTGGGATATCGTCGATCGCTCCGTTGCAATCGTCATCCACTCCGTTGCACTCTTCGGCTTTGGGGGTCTTGGCATCGCAGTTGACCCAACGTCCGTTGATACAGGTCTCGGTGCCTTGGCCGCACTTGCTCGAACAAGAGCGCGTCAAGTTCTCATCGACCGAACCATCGCAGTTATCGTCTTGCCCGTTGCATTTTTCGGGTTCTGGGCTGCGGGCGGTGCATCCGCCCCATTTGCCGCCTTTGCAAGTCTCGATGCCTTGACCGCAAGCCGTTTGGCAGCCTCGTGCCAGACCATCGTCGATCGAACCGTTGCAATCGTTGTCAAGGCCGTCACAGACCTCGGGGCTTGGGGGCAATGCAGAGACCGAACATTGAACCCCGCTGCGATCGGGTTTGCAGATGAATTGACCTGTACGGTTGCACGTTCCCGATCCTGCCGAACAAGAAGCCCCTTTGTTTGGCCAATCTTCGTCGACTTGACCGTCGCAATCGTTGTCGATGCCATCGCATTCTTCGGCCTGTGGGGGAGCCGCTTGGGCAGTGCAGATCACACCGCCACCATCGGGGCGGCAAACATACACACCTGTCCGTTGACAGGCCCCTTGTCCCGCCGAACAAGAACGTCCGAGTTGATTGGACCATGTTTCATCGATCCGACCGTCGCAGTTGTTGTCTTGCCCGTCGCAGATCTCGGTTTGGGGTTTGGGTGCGGTGCATCCGCTCCAGACACCAAAGGAACACACTTCTTGGCCTGCGCCGCACGCTGTGCTGCAGGTGCGTGTTAAGTTCTCATCGACTTGACCGTCACAGTCGTTGTCTTTGTTGTCGCAAACCTCCGCAGTTGCGTTGTTTGCGATCTGATTAAATGCGTTGGTCAGTTGGTTCTGATCGTTGGCGTCGTAGGGAAGGCCCGTTTGACCATTTTGCGCAACGGAATTCAACACCGCAGCGTTAAACTGGATCCCGATGACGTAGGTCTTGATCTTGTAATTGGTCCAAACAGCCAGTGCTTCGACAGCGGGATCGCGGTTGTCGCCTGTGGGGTTTCCGTCGGTGATCAGCACGATGTAATAAGGCCGATCGCGTGTGGCAGCGGGTTCTGCTTGGCGCAAGCCGTTGAGATACACTCCTGCGTTGTAAAGCGCCGTTCCCATCTTGGTGTAGTTTTCGTTCGAGGGCAGGGTATCCACCATCGCGGCGATCGAAGTTCCCCCGCTTGACGACACACCGACACGCAAGTTGTAGAACTCGCCAAAGGTCGACAGACCGAAGTTGATCTTGTTGTTGTACGAAGTCGTAAAGGTTTTGATCGCGTTGCGCACGATGGTATGGCGTGTTGGGATGGTGGTGTTTTCCATACTCCCCGACACATCGAGCACGAGCAAGACGTTGGGGGGTTCACAAGCTTGTGCGATCTTTGGCGAAAACAGCCCCAAAGATCCCAAGACAACAAACAGCAGCGAGATCCATCTCATCGAAATACCTCCGCAAAAAGAGACGCAAAGCCGCATCCATAGCGCTCCACGCGAAAACTACGCACACAAAGACGTTGCGATCTTCGGCAACCACAACACAAAAGTTCCGCACAAAACAAGCCCCACGCATCCCGCCCAAGCACGGACGAAGACTTGCCCCCTACGCACCAACGGCAGAACCCCCCGCGAGAAATGCAACGATCCATCCCGCCAAAGCAACGATCGAGAGGGCACTCAGCGTTCACCTTTGCATTCTGTAGGAACAACCGCAGGGGTTCCGTCGGGATTGACGACGCCTTGGACGTACCAACACATATCGAGCAGTTGCTTGTCCGTAAAATACTGTCCTGCGGCAAGGCGTTCTTTGCCTGTGTTGTCGATCTGAGGGCCTTTGAAAGGCAGTTGTTGGCCTTCCACGCCTTCTTTGACGAGCTGAGGGATGAAGCTTTGCACTTGGATGCGGGCAGTCCCCGACACTGTGGGGCTGATCTCGGAAAGGTACACCACGCTATCGTTTCGATCGGAGCGCATGGACTCCCACACAGTAATCGAAGGATCCCATGTCCCATTTTTCATTTTTTCGACGATGCGTGCGACGATCGGACCCCAGTTCCAGTAAGCAGAAGTGAGGCAAGTCCGAGCGCCAAAGCTACAGATGTTCAAACTGTTATAACCGATGGTATAGGCGTTGAGTCCTTTCTTTGTAGTACGGGGCTGGCCGTCCTTATTTTCCACGTATTCGAGGGGAATCGAGGTGTTGGAGTGGCCGTGTATCACATCCACTTCGTTGTCAAGGAGTTCTTGAGTGAGGATGGGTTCCTTTTTTGCGTCAAACCAAGTCGAGATCCAAACAACCGAAACGGTGGCTTGGGGATTGATCGTGCGTACACCGTTGGTAAATGCGTTGATATGCCGGATCAACTGAGGGATCGCAACCGTCACGACGATACCGACACGATTGGTTTTTGTAGTGGCTCCAGCGACCATCCCAGCAAGCCATTCTGCTTGGTACATCCGACCAAAATAAGAACCCATATTGCGACCTGTCTCAAAGCCCGCGCAGGTTAGAAAGCTGGTGTTGGGGTGGAGCGATGTTTTGGAAAGCAGGGGGACAAGATAATCGGAACTTGCGCCGATGATCACGTTGTAGCCGCGCTGAATGAAATCTTCCATCTGGGCAGGAGCGGCAGTCGGGCTGATCGATTCAGCAAAAGCGGTCTCATAACCCAAGCTGGCAAGGTATTGTCGGCCTTGGTTATGCGCCCAAACCCATCCATAATCACCGACAGGACCGCTGAGAAGATAGGCAATTCGCGGTTTAGAGAGAGGCGGGCGAAAGGGGCTATCAGGATCATGTTCAACTCCGCCATCCTCGGGATTTTCTGTGGCCGAACCTTCGGCAACGCAGAAACCTCCTTGGCAAACAAAGCCGCTGGCGCAAACGCGACTTTCGTTGCAAGGGAAACGGATTCCCGACCAGTCAAACGCCCCTGTACAGGCGATGCTTGCAAGGGTCATTGAGAGGGCAACGGCAAGGAAACAGACATGTCGCATGAGTCCTCCAAAGGAAGATAATCGGTTTAAGAAGTAGGACTTGATAGCACTCGGTCAGGTCGGTATCTGTTGGCAACGAAATCGATCCGTTTGATGTTTCAACGCACAGAGGCGTCGCAACACACGGTGAAGTGTACCACACGCAAACCTTGGTGAAACCGAGCTTTTTTAGAAGAAAAAAGTAAGTGAGCCGTCGACTTGTTTTTTGATGAAATCTTGTAGGGGGCTAGGCATGCGAGCTTTTGGATGGCTTCTTCGCAGGGCGTTCTGCCTTGGATTTTTTGGTCCCCAAAGGAGCAGAAAGTTCGTCTGAGGGTGAGACGCTTGTCAACGCAGCCTCTGTCGTGCCGGATATCCCGTTCTTTTTTGCTTTGTTGTTTGGTGTCTCGTTGTCTTCTGGCTTGTTGTTTGGTGTCCCATTGTCTTCAAGCTTGCGGGCTGATGTTGTGTTCTTTTCTGGCTTGTTGCTCGCTGTCCCGTTCTTTTGTGGTTTGCTGCTTGGTGGGGGTTGGGTGGGAGTGGTGTGAGCATGGCGGATGCGTTGCACAGAAGCATCGATATCGGGAGTGGTTTGGCCGAGGTGGGCTTGATGAATCAAGCGGCGAGCATGTGCAAGGCTTTCGTCTGTGATCTCCGCCCCACCGAGCATTCGTGCGATCTCTAGTTCGCGTTGTGCTTGGGTCAATTGAGAGATCGTCGAATGTGTGCGCCCGTCTTCTTCGGTCTTGAGGATCTGATAATGCGCGTCTGAAAAACAAGCGATCTGCGGCAGATGGGTGATGCAAAAGACTTGGCGTTTCGCGGCGATCCGTTTGATCTTTTCACCGATGATCGTGGCCGTAAATCCACCGATTCCGGCGTCGACTTCATCAAAGACGCACGTTGGGACAGGTTCTCTCTCCGTCAAGATCTGCTTGAGAGCGAGCATGATCCGGCTCAACTCGCCACCGCTGGCTGTGCGATGAAGTGGTCGGGGTTCTTCTCCCGGGTTGCTCGAAAGAAGGAATTGCACAAAGTCCATCCCCACAGGACCCACCAACGTCTTGGCCGCCTGTTTTGCCGCCGCCACTTCGGGACTCACGGCCTGTTTTGCCGTCGCCACTTCGGGACTCACGACCTGCTTTGCCGTCGTCGATTCAGCCTTTGCGGTCTGTTTTGCGGATTCTTCGTTCATTTCATCCGATGCACCGAGTGTTCCGTCGTCTTCTTCGTTAAACAAAGAGCGAAAGTCCACCACGAATCGGGCTTTTTTCATCCCCAAAGAAGCCAGTTCGGCCTCGACTTCACGGGCCAACACCAGCGCAGCTTCACGGCGACGTTGGCTCAAAGCGAGAGCGGCTTTTTGCAGCTCTTTGGTGCGCCGCTCGCAACACTTTTCAAGCTCGATCAGACGGGCTTCTTGGGCCCGCAGATTGTGCAACTCTTCGATGTAGCCATCGCGGCGTTTCAAAAGCTGTTCGAGGCTTTGGACATGGTGTTTGCGTTTGAGATCCCGCAACAATTCAAGCTGTTCTTCGATCTCTTGGAGGCGCTGCGGATCGACCTCCGCATTTGCGACAAAACCGCGCAACGATCGGGCCACATCGTCGATCATCACTTGGGCTTCCGAAAGTCCTTGCACCGCTGTGGCGAGATCAGGTGACAGGTCAGACCAATTTCCCAGCTTCGCTTCGAGGCGTCCGAGAACTTCCATGATGGAGCGCTGGCCTGAATAAAGCGTGGCCTCCCCTTCTTGGCCGGCTTCGAGCATTTTTTCGAGCTGCAACAAGTAGCGCCGTTCGTCTTCGAGCTTGGTTTCGTCCACATCAAGGGGCGCGTTGTCCAGTTCGTTGAGTTGATAGAGCAGATATTCTTCTCGGCGCGCCCGAGACTGCGCGTCTCCACCGAGGCGTTCAAGCTCCTTGCGCTCGCGTTGTGCTTGCCGGTATATCTCGCTCACTTGCTCGCGCATATCGTACAAATGGCCGAACGCATCAAGCAGATCGAGATGATAACGTGGCTGCATCAAGTGATGATTCGAGTGTTGACCGCTGATCTCAACCAACAACTCCCCTAGCTCGCGCAAAAAAGACACGGTGACAGGGCGATCGTTGACATAAGCCCGTGAACGGCCATTTTGGGACACCAAACGACGAAGCAACAACTCGTCTTCCCCACGCAATCCCGCAGACGCCAGCTTTTCACGCACCATCGGTAGCGATTCAAGCGAAAACATCGCCGAAACCTCCGCCTCTTCTGAGCCTGTCCGCACAACGTCCGAAGATGCCCGCTCCCCCAGCGCCAACAACAACGCATCGATCAAGATCGATTTGCCCGCCCCCGTCTCGCCTGTAAAAACATTGAGCCCTTCTTGAAAAGAGATCGACGCCTCATCAATAATCACTACATTCCGAATCTGAAGATGCAACAACATCGCGACTTTTTACCACCCCGCTCGATCATCTCAAATACCCATTCCACGACCGATGATCTCTTTCATAATCTCGGTCGTTCCGGCATAGATCGTTTGCACACGCGCATCCAAATACGCTTTCGAGATCGGATATTCTTCCATATAACCGTAGCCTCCGAAAAATTGCAGACAACGATCTGTGTTGCGCTTTAACATCTCTGAACACCACCACTTCGCCATACTCGCTTCGACCGCCAACATCTCTGCGCCTTGCTCGACCACTTCTTCGATCAAGCGATCCACAAACACCTGCCCAAGCTCTAGTTCTGTCGCCACTTCGGCCAAAACAAAGCGCGTATTTTGAAAGCGGCTGATCGGGCGACCAAAGGCTTCGCGCTCTTGGGTGTATTGGATCGTCATCTCCAACACCGCACGCGCCCCTGCCATCGACGCGATCGCCACCACCAAGCGCTCTTGGGCAAGCTTCTGCATCATGTAATAAAAGCCCATCCCTTCGTCTCCCAGAAGGTTCGCTTTCGGCACCCGGCAATCTTCAAAGTGCATCTCTGCCGTGTCTTGGGCCTTCATCCCAATTTTTTTCAAACGACGGCCACGCTGAAATCCTTCAAAACCCGATTCAACAAGCAACAACGACACCCCCGCATGTGGGGGATCGGCCTGCGGGTTGGTCTTGGCCGCAACGATCACCAGATCTGCAAGGTGGCCATTCGAGATAAACGTCTTTGATCCATTCAACACATAGTGATCGCCCTGATCGATCGCTGTCGTCTGAATCGCCGCAACATCCGAGCCTGTGTTCGGCTCTGTCATCGCCAACGCAAGGATCAACTCCCCCGAGGCCGCTTTCGGTAGATAACGCTTCTTTTGCTCTTCGCTCCCAAATGCCGCAATATAGGGCGCAACGATATCGCTGTGCAGCGTAAACGCCACCCCCGAAGCCCCCGCAGACGACAGCTCTTCGGCCACCACCACCGACGACAAAAAGTCCGCCCCCGGCCCACCGTATACTTCGCCCAACCAAGGACACAAAAAGCCCAGTCCTCCCGCCTTCTTCCAGATCTCACGTGGCACGATCCCCGCTTCTTCCCATGCTGGATGATGCGGCGTGATCTCCCGCTCAACAAAGGCTTTTACACTACGGCGAAACATCTCGTGTTCTTCTTGAAAGATCTTGCGCTTTAGGGCCATCTTGCACCTCTAGGTTGCGGCTAATACTTGGGTTTTCGTTTTTCCATAAAGGCTTGGAAGGCCTCGAACAACTCGGGGCTTGGCATGATCATACTGTTGCGTACTGCAGCGTAATGCAGACCTTCTTCGACGCCCATCTCTCGGGCATAATTCAACGTCTCTTTGCTAGATTGCACCGCCAGCGGGGATTGTGCGGCGATCTGTTGGGCCATCGCACGAGCGCCCTCAAGTAAAGCCGATGGATCGGCAAAAACATGGTTGACAAGCCTCATCTGAAGGGCTTCTTGGGCGCTGACATCACGCGCTGTAAAGGCCAACTCACGTGTTAAACCATGCCCGATAATCAAGGGCAGCCGTTGAAGCGATCCAAGATCCGCCGTCATCGCCATCGCTGCTTCGCGCAACGAAAACGAAGCCTCTTGGCTTGCGAGGCGGATATCGCACGCTGCGATCAGATCGAGTCCACCGCCCACACACGCCCCATGAATCGCCGCAATGACGGGCTTTCGACAACGCTCGATCCATGTAAATGACTCCTGCCAATCTCGCACGTAGGTCGCAAAGTCCACACGATTCGCTGCTGTCTGATCGGCCAGATCCAACACCGGGATCGATGTCGTCGCCGTCAGATCGAGTCCCGCACAAAAAGACTTGCCCTTACCCGCTACGATGATCGCACGCACGCTGCGATCGCGATCCAACGCACGAAAGGTATCCACACAAGCCGCCCAAAAATCGGGCTCTAACGCATTGCGTTTTTCAGGGCGATTGAGATACACCCACGCAACATACTCTTCACGTTCTACCAACAAACCATCGTAGGCCATCGCAGCCTCCTTTGCCAAAGGTACAAGCACAACCCAACAAACGCCCTCTTCCATCGCAGACCAAAGCGCCAGCGATCACAGCAAACCAAGCAAGATGCGGAGGATACCAGATCCGCCCGTTGTGTGATCGTAAGAGCGGTAGGGGCAGCCCCTCTGGCTGCCCTTGCAGGGGTACAAATTGTTCTACCCTCACCCCTGCCCTTCGGGCATCCCCTCTCCCTGCGATGCTCGCAAAACCTCGCCGCAAGGCGAGGGGAAAGCACAGGAAAATCGGATATCGGATGATTACAGCGAAGCGATGGGGCTTGTGCTTTCGGATTCGACTTCACGCGCCAGTTTGGCGATGATCTCGTCTGCAAGTTGCAGATAAGCCAAAGATGCGGGAGACAGAGGGTTTTCAAAAACAGCGGGGTGTCCTTGGATAAAGGCTTTGGAAAAGTCTTCGCGGCGGGGGATGATGGTTTCAAAGACCAGTTCGCGAGGAAAGTTTCGCCAAACTTGTTCCGTCACTTGCTCGGTAAATCCGTAGCGAACGTCGTACATCGTCAACAAGACCCCTTCGATACCCAACGCAGGATTGACCTTGCTTTTGACTTCGCGTACAAGCCGCAAGATCTGTGGTAAGGTGCGCAGCGCCAACGGCTCACATTGCAACGGGATCACCACAGAATCCGCACAGTTCATCGCGCTAACCGACAGGGAGTTTTCCCCGGGCGGTGTATCAAACAAGATGATATCGCACAGATCGCGGATGCCCATCACAGCCCGGCGTAACAGGCTGAGCCGCTTGCCAAGATTATGAAAACGATCGATCTCGGCCACGTTGTTAAAATTTCCGGCTGGAATGAAGCGGAGATAAGGACTCTCCGTCGAAAGCAGCAGATCGCGGATGCCGACTTTGTCTTGCAACAGATCGGCCACTCCGTATTCGTAGTCACTGGGCTTAAAACCGAGACCAAAGGCCGATCCACCTTGTGGATCGAGGTCGATGATCAGAGTTCGCAACTTGCGAACAGCAAATGCCGCTCCCAAGTTGAGCGTTGTCGTTGTTTTGCCAGAACCGCCTTTTTGACTCACGATGGCGAACGTCTTACCCATAATCGTCCTCTACACTCGGCTTTGCTTGCAGTCTTCTAGTCGTTTGCTACGACATAGCGGGAATAATGATTCACAAAAGAACTTCACACGAAGAGGATCCTGTGGACGCAACCACCCACATAGCACGCTCGTTCCTGTTCTGTAAAGCACCTTACCTTTTATCGCTAGGACGGCAATGTTTGGAGAATCAAGGATAGAAAGGAATCGGAAATCCATGCGTCTTTCGCCCCGCATCAAGGAGCTTCAGCCCTCCCCCACGCTCTCTTTGCGACAACGTGTCCAAGAACTGACTGGGAAAGGACACACCATCCTCGACATGAGCCTCGGGGAACCCGACTTGCCGATGCCACGCGTCTTGCGTGAGGCCGCCAAACAAGCGATCGATGAAGGTTGGACCCGCTATACACCTGTCGCGGGCATCCATGCGTTGCGCGAGAAGTTGGCAGAACATCTCAACCAACGCAAGGGGACACACTACAAAGCCAGCGATATCATCGTCTCTGGCGGCGCAAAACAGTGCCTCGCCCAAGCCATTTACAGCTTGATCGCCCCCACAGACGAAGTGCTCTTGCTCGCTCCCTACTGGCCTTCTTATGTAACGCAGATCCAATTGGCCGGTGGTCGGGCCGTCAGCGTCCCAACCCGCGCTCAAGACGGCTATCAGCCTGATCTCGACAAGATCCAAAAGGCCATCACTCCGCGTACTCGGATGTTGATCCTCAACAGCCCCAACAACCCCACAGGTGCGGTGTATAGCCGAGCCACCCTCGAAGCCATCGCCGAGATCGCCCTCGAACGCGATCTTTGGTTGCTTTCGGACGAGATCTACGAGCGTCTGACTTACCTCGACACTCCGCCCTTTTCTCCTGCCGAGATATCCCCCGAAGTCTGCGCTCGGACCATCTTGGTCAATGGGTTTTCCAAGTCCTGTGCGATGGCGGGTTGGCGACTTGGCTACATGGCCGCCCCCAAGCCCTTGATCGAAGCCTGCGAAACCCTCCAAGGCGCTTGGACTTCCAACACCAATTCCATCGCGCAACGCACCGCGCTTGCTGCATTGGATCTCGGACAGGGCTTTTTTGACGATCTGCGCGGTGTATTCGCGCAACGCGCACACTGCATCCAAGCTGGACTCAGCGCCATCCCCAACCTCACCGTCCCTGCACCCCAAGGGGCCTTTTATGTCCTTCCCGACTTCAAGGCTTACTTTGGCCGTCGTACCCCCCAAGGCAGCTACATCACTTCGAGCCACCAGATGGCCGAATACCTGCTCATGGAAGCCAAAGTCGCCACCGTCCCAGGCGAACCCTTCGAGGCCCCTACTTGTCTGCGCCTCGCTTACGCCACCGACACCCAGATCATCGAACAAGCCGTCGAACAGATCAAACACGCGCTTGCAAAACTCGACGAATAGGAGCTTCTGGTGCAGATCATCTCTGGAAAATACGCTCGTCACAAGCTGATCCCCCCCAAAGGACGCGATGTCACGCGCCCTCCCCTCTCCCGCTTCCGCAAGGCCGTCTTTGATACTCTCCTGCCTTTTTTGCCTCGCGGAGCTTATCTCGATCCATTCGGTGGAACGGGTTCTTTTGCTATCGAAGCCTTGAGCCGAGGCGCATCCAGCGCAACCATCATCGAGATGGATCGCATCGCACTCGACACCATCCGCGCCAACCTCGACCACATCGGCGTTGAAGAACCCGTCGACCTCCGCCTTGGCGATGCCCTCCAAGTCATCCCCAAACTCGCCCAACTCGGCCAATCCTTCGCGATCATCGGCCTCGCTCCCCCTTACAACAAAGGACTTGAAACCTCCAGCCTTTTGCTTGTCGATCAGTTCCCTCAACTTCTCCAAGAAGACGGCATCCTCTTTGTCCAACACCCCAACAAAGAAACCCTCCCCCCATCCCTTCAACATTTTTCTTTCTGGAAATCCCGTCGCTACGGAAATACCACATTTTCCTACTTCACCCGAAACGACCCCACCGAATAATACCAAATCCGCCCGTCGTGTTCGCCCACATGTAGGCGCAGCCCCCATAGGCGTTAGGTGAAGCGGAGGAAAGCCCCCCACCCCGCCCTCCCCCGTGAACAGGGGAGGGAGCGAAAGTCGGAAGCCTCGGGGATTTTATTTTTTCATGACGCACGCTGTATGCACGAAATGCAGACGCTGCCCGTTCCAACTTCCCCCCGTTGGCCGGGGGGATTGAGGGGGGGAGAAAAAAAAGGCGATCAAGACCGACTCTACGAGGTTTCCACCTTAACAAGGCG
>JAKLKB010000139.1 GCA_023150835.1 Myxococcota bacterium
AAAACAACACAAAACGCCAAAAAGCCGTGTTCACGGTACTTCAAGCGACAGAGCCGTCTGTTTGAAAAGCCTGCGCTCTCTTCGCCTACAAGGGGTCAAGGGGCCTTCGGTCCCTTGTGGGGCATGGGGCAAAGCCCCATAGGCGTTAGGTTAAGCGCTTGTTGGCCCCCCACCCCAGCCCTCCCCCGTGAACAGGGGAGGGAGCGAAAGTCGGAAGCAGCGGGGATGTTGTTTTTTCGTGACGCACGCTGTATGCACGACGCGCAGACGCTGCCCGTTCCAACTTCCCCCCGTTCACGGGGGGATTGAGGGGGGGGGCGACAAAAGAAACGGCGATCAGGCTAGACTATCCGGTGTTTCCACCTTAACAAGGCGCGTATGGGGCAAAGCCCCACAAAATATGCCCAACCGCGAGAACAACCGTCTTATCCTTCTTTTTCGCGACTACGCGGCAAGACGTAGCGTTGCCATTCGGCTTCAAACGCCAGAGACAGAGTTGACGGCATTCTATCCAAAAAGACGATGCCATCGAGATGATCGTACTCGTGTTGGATCACACGTGCGTGAAAGCCCGTGGCCTCAAATGAAACGGGCTGACCTTCGACATCCCACCCTTCGACATGGATCGTATGCGCACGCGGAACTTGCCCACGCAAGGCCGGGATCGACAAGCACCCTTCCCAATCTTGCACTTCTTCATTTCCCAAAGAAACGGTGGGATTAACCAAGACACGCGGAGCCACCTCAAACGCTTGTTCTTGGCGCATTGACGGAACGTAATACGCAAAACAACGCAGCCCGACCGCGACTTGTGGCGACGCAAGCCCCACGCCTTCGGCTTCAAACATCGAAGCCAACAACGATCGCGCAAACGACCGAAAGACCGGCGTTCCCAACACTTGGCTCGGTACAGGCTGCGCGATATCCCGCAACGTCGGATGTCCCAGTCGTACGATCTCCAAGAGTGTTGGGACATCCGATGTATCGGCACTTTCTGCTGTCTCCATCACCAGTTGAAAGGATCGATTCCGCTCAAGAGAACGCTGCCTAGACAGTTCTCGCTCCAGATCAACCAACATCTGTTCGGGTGAAACCACCTGATCCCATTTGAAAGGAGTGGCCTCGTGCTTTCTCTGTGACATCGTTTATCCCCGTCTTTTCGAGCTTTACGACAAGCGCTTTTTCTTGCGGAAGTTGCGCACGTCTCGATCCACGAAAAACCGCATGATATTGGGCGTAGTGGTCGCGGCGAGGTGGATCATCTTCAGATCCATCTTGCCGGGAAGGATATGATAACGCCCCGCCGCTACGCCTTTGAGTGTCAAACGGGCCACATCATCCGCAGACATCAGTTTTGCGCTTCCTGCGATGGCCTTGGTTTCGGGGGGTTTGGTTTTGTTTTCTTCTTCGTACTGCGGTGTGTCCGTATCGGGCGGCATCACCAACGACATCTGGATCGCTGTATCCGCCAACTCGTTGCGCAACGCATCGCTAAATCCGTGTATCGCGAACTTTGAAGCCGCATAAGCCGTGTAGCCCACGATCGACATCACCCCCAAGATCGAGGTGACGTTGACGAGATGGCCTGCGTTTCGGGCGCGCATCTGTGGCAACACCGCCCGCGTCATCCACACCGTCCCGAAATAATTGATCTGCATCATCTTCTCAAACACCGCAGGATCGGTGTTTTCGAAGTAGTCACAGTATGCCACGCCCGCGTTATTAAACAGCAGATCGACGCGCCCTAGCTCTCCCGTCAATGCCGAAACACCCGCCTCAACATCGCCTTGCTGGCTGATATCCATCGCACGCGCCAAGATCTTTTGTTCGGGCCGCTGCCGCACCCCTTCCATCGCGACTCGCGCTTCGTCGAGCAATCCCGGACGACGCGCTACGATCGCCACATCACAGCCCATCTGCACAAGCTGCAACGCCAACGACCGCCCGATACCACTCGAACCACCCGTGACGATGGCGGATTTCCCTTCATACTTGCTTTTCACATCGATCTCCTTTCCGAAACTGTCCACGATCTCGCGCTGCTCGACAAACCACGCCGTGTCCCTGTTATGTTGCGCGATCTCTTGGGTGTCTTGTTATGACACACGACTGTCCTAGTGCAGTGGGCTGCATCATAAAGAGGCCCCACACCCAACGCAACCCAAAAACACGAAACCCCTCCACCAAGCCCCATCCTCCGAGCCTGTATGTGGGGATCTCAACAACGCTACGCTGAGACTTGACGCCTATTTTGTGATCTTCTATACCAGAAGCCTTGCCCAAGAAACGACTCGGCCAACCGCCTCGTAAACAGGCACGCTCCCTTGCTTAGTAAAAGGAAGATTTTATGGCACCAAAAAGCCCGTCATACGAACGTTTTCTCGACCTCTGGATCACCCTCGGATTGGTCCTGCTCGCCGCCGTCCTCTACGTTCCTTATCTCGGAACCTCCCCACTTTGGGACCCTTGGGAAGCCCATTACAGCCAAGTCGCGATGGAGATGGTCTGGAAAGATAGCTGGTGGATGCTTTGGTATCGCGAGTCCGACCGCAGCTTCTGGTCCAAACCTGTCTTTACTTTCTGGTTGATGGTCTCTTCGCTCAAAACTTTTCGCATCCAACAGTTTGGCGATATCGCACAAGCCGAGTTCTATCTTCGCCTTCCTATCGCCCTTTTTGGCGCGACGGGCATCGGCTTCTTCTACTACTTTATCCGTAAACTCTGGGATCGCCGTGTCGGTCTGCTCGCCGCGCTAATCCTCGCCACTTGCCCCCAATACTTCTTGCTCTCGCGCCAAGTGATGGTCGATATCCCCTTTATGGTTCTGGCGATCTGTGCGCTCGGATTCCTTGCGCTCGGCATCTTCGGCCAAGAAGCTGACGAAGACGATGCACAACGCAAACAAGGCGCACTCACAACACTCGCTGTCGCGGGCATCTTCTTCGCCATCCAGATCGTCGAAGTCCTTTATTGGCAGTCCGTCTCCAACCAAAGCTTGCGCGAAACATGGAGCCAAAGCAACTACGCGTGGACCGCCATCGGCCTGTTTTTGGTCGTCTGGTCCGTCGTTCGCTATCTCGTCGCCAACCCACAAACCCGCGCCTTTTACCTGTTTTTCTTCTTTAGCGGTCTTGTGTACCTCGCCAAAGGGCTTCTCTCCATCGTCCTCCCGGGCGGCATCTTGTTTTTCTACATCGTCCTTGCGGGAGATTGGGATCTTCTGCGACGGATGCGCCTTGTGTATCTCTCCGAACACATCAGCCTGCGCGCTTCGATCTGGCTCGCTGCCCTCAGCGGCTTTTTCGCGATCTTTGTGATCGTCTATCCCATGTTTCAAAACACCAGCCTTGTCCAACTTCTCGCTGGACTCTGGACCCAAAAAGTCGAATTCGTCCGAAACAACCAAACCTTTGTCTACTATCCCTTTGCTTGGCTCAAAGCACTCCTCGGATATCTCGATACCTTCGTCTTGATCCCCTTTGCCAAACTCGCTCCCGCAGGTTCGGCCTTCTCCAATCCCACCTACCAGATCCGCTTCTTGATCGCTGCTGGATTGCTGCTGTTGATCTGGATCGTCGCTCTATCCGGCAAAAACAAGCGCGTGGCCTTCTTCCTCCCCCTTGGTGGTGCCCTCTTGCTGTGGGAACTCTTGACCCACGCAGGCATCTACCAATTCGCTCTCCGCCTTCCCATCGGCTCTTACATCATCCAAACCAAAACCACTTCCATCCACGTCTCTTTGCTTCTTTCGCTGATCTTGATCGCCATCCCATTGCTCAAACGCGAGAACTTCTGGTTTCGCGCAGGCACCATCACAGGCGCTGGACTCGTCCTCTATTACGCCCTTGCTCCCGTCCAATTGGGCGCAGGACTACGCAACACCCTCAGCAACCTCTTCTACCAAAACAACAATGTTTGGACGATCTTTGTCCTTGCCCTGATGGCGGTACTTTACGCACAACTCACCAAAGAAGATCCCGAGGCTCCCGCCTCTTCCCCGCTTCAATCCACACAAGCCGAATACCTCAAAGCCTTTTTCTTCCCGGGCGTCCTGCTGTTCCTTGTTGTCGCTGGAACGTGGACCTATTACATGAACCTCCATCACGGCCTTCCCTTCATGCGAGAATGGTTTGTTTATCACCATTTCTCCCGCGTGGCCGGCGTGATCGAAAAACCCAACGATAGTTTCGACCTGTATGTCCGACAAATCGGCTTTGGACTCTTCCCTTGGGCCGCCATGATCCCGATCGCCTTGTTCCGCTTTATGCAGTGGTCTTGGCGCGACTTTACCAACCGACTTGGCTTGCGCAACTACTTCTTCTTCTGCTGCTTTTTCTTCCCCTACTTTTTCTTTACCTTCTCTTCCACCAAGTTTCACCACTACATCTTCCCTGTTGTTCCTTTCCTCGCCTTGATCGTCGCCGTTTGGCTCTCCCGCCTATTCCTCGAAAATGGCGTCACCAAAGAGCGCATCGGCCTCGCCATCTCGCTTCTCTTCTTTGTCCTCCTTGCCAAGGACTTGATGACCAACTACAAACCCCTCCACCAACTCTTTACCTACTACTACACCCGCGAAACTCCGCCCGATGTGTATCCAAGCAACTTCTTTAGCATCGTGTTCGCGCTGATCGGCCTCGGCCTCTTTGTCTCCCTGCTCAGCCGCAAGATGCGCCCCGCTCATTTTGCCCTTGTGTACGTCCCTGTCACCCTGTTTGTGTTGTTTGTCAACGTCCGATTGATGCCTGCCATCGGCGAAAACTACTCCTTCAAAAGCGTATTCGACGAATACAAACGACTCGACAAACACGCCCAAAAAGAAGCCCACAACCGCAAGTTCTTGCGCAAAGGCATGACCGTAAAACAAGAACTCACCGTCCTCAACCGTGGCAAAACCCCCTTCGGCGAATACAGCAACTGGGACGAACGCTCGACCTCTTTCTACACCAAAAACTTTAGTACCTACTTGGGACGCGCTGACGATACACGAAACTTTATTCAGCGCCACCCCAACGTCTACATCATGGTCAAACACCAAGAGATCCCGATGCTGCGCCGACTTGCCGCAACTGTCGGCAAAAACATCTATATCGTCGCTCGTCCCCACTTTGAGATGTGGCTCGTCTCTACCCAACCCGCAGCAGGTGGCCGCACCAAAAGCGATATCATCTTCCGTTCTCGCCCTGATATGCGCGGTCCCAACTGGAAACAACTCAATATCAATTTTGACAACAAAGTCCGTCTGATCGGCGTTTGGCAAAATCAGCCCAACGGCTACAAACGCGGCGACAAAGTCGAACTCCGCTTCCTCTTCCAAGTGACGGGCCGTATGCGCCGCAACTGGCGCGGCTTCATCCACGCCGATCCCGTCACATGGACCCGCAATCGACTCAACTGGGATCACGAGATGTCCGAAGGACTCTACCCCACCAGCGAATGGAAGGTCGGTGAATACGTCCAAGATGTCGTGATCCGACGTATCCCCCGCAACTTCCCCGAAAATTACCTCTCCCTCTCCATCTATATGGGCCTGTGGATCGGTAGCGACCGCCTGCCCGTCCTCTCCTCCCAAGGCGCCTATCACGACGGACAAAACCGCGTCAGTGCTCTCGTCCTCAAACTCCTCCCCAACTGATACGAGATCCGAGTGATGCGCACACAAAGAGCCGACGCGATCCGTTGTAAACGCCCTATGGCTGGGCAGCCCCTGTGGCTGCCCCTACGTTGATCACACAATGGGCGGATTTCGTATAACCCCACCCTCCGCCCCCATCTGCCCCACTGCACGCCGCACACACTCACGAAACCAACCGTGCCGCTCGTCACGTTCATACCGCTGATGCCAGATCCCGAACATCTCGATCTGACCGACTTCTACAGGCACTTCCAACATCACCACTTCTACCCAACGCATCACTTCGTGCGCCAGCCGCCACGGACAAGAGAGCACATAGTCCGATCGCAACAGCACAAACAACGCCGTTGAAAATTGCGGAACAGTCCGCGCCACTCGCCGACGCCTGCCTTTTTTCTCCAACGCCTCATCGATCGAACCCAACGCGGACACACCACGCGGTGCCACCAACAAATGTGGCCAACACACATAACTCTCCACTCCCCACACTTCCGACAAAACAGGATGTCCCCTCCGCACCAAACAGACCAGACGATCCGCAAACAACGGCTCACTCTTCCAATGCACAGACATCGGAAGATTCGGCGCGATCACCATCTCCACACGATCTTCATTCAAAAAGTCGCCAAAGTCCCCTTGCATCGGGAAAACATGCAAGTTCAGATCAGGTGCCTCCGCACGCATCACCGCCTCCAAAAAACCAAACAGCACCAAATCCACATGATCCGATGTCATCACGCGCATCGCCCCTTGCATCCGCGATGGCTCAAAACGCTCCGACACCCGCAGGATCTGTTGCATCTGCTCGACCATCCGCTGCAACGGCTCTCTGAGCTCGCTCCCCATCCGCGAAAGGCTCATCTCTCGCCCCGAACGGATCAACAAGGGATCGCCAAAGTGACCACGCAGCCGAGTCAGCGCGTTGCTCAACGCGGGCTGCGTCAGCCCCAGTCTCTTGGCTGCTTTCGAGACGCTTTGCTCCTGCAACAACACATACAGCGCGTGCAACAGATTTAGATCCACCGCTGCCAAACGACTTTTCCCCTGCTGAGCATCCATCACAAACTCCCATCCGATCGAGCACGCCCACAACTATTCACCCCGTGAATGTTATAGATACAAACAATCGATTTGTGAAACCTTTTGTTTCCGCTACTCTTGATCACACGATTGCTCCAGTTTTTCCCCACAACCACGGAGTCCACCATGAAGATCCTACAATTCGATCAATACGGCGATATCGATGTCTATCAATTCAAAGAACTGCCCACCCCCACACCGCAGCCCAACGAAGTGCTTCTCGATGTACGGGCTGCCGCAATCAACCCCCTTGACGGAAAGATCCGCAAAGGGCAGATGGGCTTTATGGTCGGAAACCGCTTTCCCAAAGGCGTCGGGGGTGATGTGGCCGGTGTCGTCGTTGCGATCGGAAAAAACGTCAAGTCTCTGAAAGTTGGCGATGAGGTCTTTGGCGTCGTTGCCATGAAAAGCCCCTATGGCTCGGTCGCAACACAAACCCTTGCCCCTGCCCATCAACTCGCCCTCAAACCCAAGCAGATCTCTTTTGCCCAAGCTGCCAGTTTGCCTGTCGTCGCCAACGCTGCGCTCGTCGGCCTACGTGATGTGCTCCACCTCAAACAAGGGCAACTGATCCTACTCAACGGATGTACGGGCGGAATCGGGATCATCGCCATCCAGATCGCAAAGATCATGGGCGCCCATGTCACAGGCGTTTGCGCCACCCAAGGCGTCGAACTCGCCCGTTCCCTCGGTGCTGACGACGTGATCGATTACAAAAAACAAGACGTCTTGCAAACCTCCAAACGCTTTGACGCCCTGTTCGAACTCTCTGGCCGCCTGCCTTTCGCCAAAGCACGAACCCTCCTCACCCCCAAAGGTCTCTTCCTTGACCCCGCACCCAGCCCCAAAACGCTCATCACCAGCACACTCGCCAACCCCTTCCGTGCGCAAAAATGGAAAATGTTGATGGCCGACTTCGCCCCCGGAAACCTCGATCAGCTCGCTCAATGGGCCGCACAAGGTAAACTTAAAACACACCTCGACAAAACCTTTCCCTTTGAACAAGCCCTCGATGCCTACCGATACGCCGAATCCCAACCCGTCCAAGGAAAAGTCGTCATCGCACTCTAACCTCCCCCTGTTCGCCTACTCTTGCCCGTCTGCCCGTCCCCTTTCGCCCCCCGCTCTTGCCCATCTGCTCCAAACCAACGAAGCGCCGCCCGCTCTTGCCAACCACACACGCCCTCTGCTAACAACATTTTCGGATGTTGGTTAACCTGCCCAAACAAAAACATTCAACCCTTCGAGACAACTCCAAGGCTCTTTGGGTCGACAATGTTCACAAAGCGCCATCTCTCCACACCCCCCAACGCTCCAATTCTCGGCGCAAATATTCACAAATCATCCGACATCGCAGGGAGTTCCTGCTCCTCTCATCGTACTTCAACAAGAATCGAAGGCATTCATCGCAACGAGGAAAGATCATGAAACAAAGTACATTTTTTGTGTGGGTCGCCTGCTGTTGGCTCGCCCTTGCGCTTACACCCTCCACAGGGTGCGACAGCCGAGGCGTCGGCAATGGAAATTGTAGCAAAGACGAAGATTGCGCCGTCGGCTTTTGCCGAGACAATGTCTGCACAGGCGGATGCAAAAGTGACGCCGAGTGCCAAGGCGGAACCTGTCTCAACGGCGTTTGCCAAGGCTCTGGATGTAAAAATAACACAGACTGCCAAAACGGTGCCACCTGCGCAGACGGACGATGCCTCCCTTGTCAGGCTGACCAACAATGCGATCAAGGCCATGTCTGCGTCGGCGGTACATGCAAAAAAGGCGACTGTCACGGCCCTGATAGCGTCTGCCCCGAAGGCCAAGTTTGCAAAAACAACAAATGCTCCCCTTGCGACAACGACGCCGAGTGCGGTGCCGGGCGGATCTGCAAAGAAGGCAAATGCGTGGAAGGCTGCCGCGCCGACAAAGACTGCAAAGACGGCAAGTTCTGCAACCCCGCCTCCAACACTTGTGTGATCTGCTTCAAAAACGAACAATGCCCCGCCGGTGTTTGCGACACCGCCGCCAACCTCTGCCGCGACTGCGTCGAAGACAAAGATTGCAAAAACGGCCAAGTCTGCGATGGAAACCGCTGTGTCGCTTGCCGCGATGATGCCCGATGTGGCGCTGGTAAAGTCTGCGCCGCTGGGGCCTGCAAAGACGGTGATTGTAAAGAAGACAAAGACTGCAAAGACGGTAAAGTCTGCAAAGAAAACGTCTGCAAAGGCTGCGACAACGACCGCGATTGCCCCCAAGGCTCGCTCTGTATCAGCGGCGCTTGCAAAAGCGGAAACTGCCGAGACAACAAAGATTGCGCGGGCGGATTCGTCTGTGTCAACAACAACTGCGGCGCTTGCACCAACGACACACAATGCGGCACCGGCCAGATCTGCGAAAACGGAAAATGTCGCGCAGGTTGCCGAAAAGACACCGATTGCGCAAACAACCAAAAATGCGATGTCGCCACCAGCACCTGCAAAGGCTGCCTCAAAGACACCGATTGCCAAAACGGCCAGATCTGCCGACAAAATACTTGCACAAGCTGTCTCAACAACAACGACTGTCCCGCCGGGTTTATCTGTCTCCAAGGCGCATGCACACAAGGCGAATGTCGCAACAGCTCCGAATGTTCCAACGGAAAGATCTGCGTCAACAACAAGTGTGAAGCCTGCACCACCGATAGCCAATGCGACAACGGAAAGATCTGTGATGCCGGAAAATGCCGCGATGGCTGCCGACAAAATGGAAACTGCCCCGCAGGAAAAGTCTGTGACCCCACCAAACTCACCTGCGAACAATGCGCCACCAACCAACACTGCCCCAACGGCCAAATCTGTAAAAACAACACCTGCCAAGACTGCGCCACAGACGCCGATTGCTCAAGCGGCCAGATCTGCGATGCTTCCTCCAAACGCTGCCGCGATGGTTGCCGCAAAAATGCCGATTGCGCAAACGGCCAAGTCTGCGACACCGCCCAAAGCATCTGCCGCGAATGTCTCGCCAACAAAGACTGCCCCAATGGCCGTATCTGCAAGCAGTTCCGTTGTGTCGCCTGTACCGACGATGTCGATTGTCAAGATCCTTCCAAGATCTGCGATGGTACCGGCACTTGCGTCATCGGATGCCGACGCGATAGCCAATGCGCCGCTGGCGAGATCTGCTTCAATAACAAATGCCGCACGGGATGCCGCAACGATAGCGACTGCACCAACCAGATCTGCGACCCTGCCAGCCTTACCTGCAAAGATTGCACGCTCAACCAACATTGCAAAAACGGCCAAGTCTGCCAACTCAACAAATGCGTGGCTTGCACCGCTGACGCACAATGCGGAACAGGTGAGATCTGCGATTCAGGCGCTTGTCGGCCCGGATGTCGCAAAGATGCCGATTGCGCAAACAACCAAAAATGCGACCTCACCTCCAATCGCTGCGAAAACTGCGTCTCCAACAGCGACTGTCCCGGCGGTCAGATCTGCCAAAACAACAAATGCCTCCCCTGCACCACCGACGCAGAGTGTGGCGCTGGCAAACTTTGCATCAACCAGATCTGTCTCCCCGGAAACTGTCGCACAGACGCCCAATGCACAAACGGCCAAGTTTGCGTCAACCGCTTCTGTTCCCCCTGCTCTCTCGATAGTCAATGCGGTGCGAATCGTATCTGCCTCAACGGCGCTTGCACCCCCGGGAACTGCAAAAACAACAACGATTGCCCCGGCACGGTCTGCAAAAACAACTTCTGTGCCCCCTGCACCACCGACACCGAGTGCAAAACCAACCCCACCGCAGATCGCCTCTGCAGCACACCCAGCGGACTCTGTTTCCCCGGAAACTGCCGCACCAACAGCGATTGCTCTGGCACCGATATCTGCGTCGCCTTCAACTGCACCACTTGCCCCACCCTCCAGTTCTTCACCACAGGCCGACTTGAAACCTATGTCGGTGAAAACTACGCCATCAAGCTCTCTTTCCTCCCCGCCAACGCGCTCCCTTCTCCCACCAACTGGCGCATCGTCAACGGCCCTGCTTGGATGCTCTTGAACAAACTCAACGAGTCCGAAGCCGAAATCAAAGGCATCCCCACCCAGTCCACCACCACCACCGTGTCCGTCGAAGTCGCGGTCGGAAACTGCAAAAATACCACCCAGTTCTCTCTGCGCGTCTACCCCAAACTGGTCTCCCGCATCACCAACTACCTCACCGGCAGCAGCACCACCCGCGTTGCCAACCCCGGAACCACCATCGATGGCGGAAAAGCCCCCTTTAGCTGCCGATTCTACACAGGTGACGGACGAGGCATCCTGCCCTCTTTCATGTACACAGGCGGAACCTTCGGCATCTTTGGTGTGACACTCGACGCAAATGACGCAACCAACTGCACCTTGCTTGGTCAACCCAACCAAAACACCAACGACCCCGGAACCTACGGCTTTATCATGATCGTCCAAGATGCCCTCGGACAAGAAGTCGAACTCCCCATCGTCTACAACAACGGAAACTGCAACACCGCCGCTCGAAACAGCAACGGTCGGTGCAACTGTAGTAGCTCCAACAACGGCAACCTCCCCGAACTCAATATCCAGCCCGCCAGCGAAGTGACCACCGTCCCCGTCAAAACCGCAGGCGGCAGCTACTCCTACAGCCTCCGCTATCCTAGCGGATACGTCCACGCCACCAAACTCATCGGACGCACCCCCAACCCCGCCGGAACCTCTAGCTGTTTCTACTCCGTTGAGCTTTCCATGTATAGCTCTCCCCTCAACGGAAAAGACCTTGGCAACGGCCAAACCGACCTCGTCTGCTCCACCAACTCCCCCGCTGCGGTCTGCCTTGATTGCCCTGCTGGATGCACCGATTGCAATGACGGCTTCTGTCGCGGCGGATTCACCGCCTCTTTGCCCGTCTGCTCCTCCCCCAACGCCGAAGTCACCCAAGACCTCCGCGTACGCTCCCACACACCCATCCGCAACAACGCCCCCGCCTTCCAGTTCTTTATGCTCCAATACCAATCCAGCGTCTACGACACCCTCGGCAACTTCAACCGCACCGAAAACATCGCAAGCTGCGTTATCACCGTCCTCGAAAAATAATCTACACCTCCCCACCTTCCCACACACGCCTGCTTTCCCACTCTTCGATCCACATCAAACGCTCTTGGGGGCGCTGCCCCCAAACCCCCGCAGGGGAAAAGGTTTCCCCTGACCCCGCCCACCAAGGTTCCCCTCGACCCCACACAACAACCAACACAGCGCCTGTTCTCTATCCAAACCCCCGTGTTCGCGAACGCCCAAGCGACGGAGTCGTAGGAAATCCGCAGGGTGCGTGATCGTAAAACGTAGGGCCAGCCCCCCGTGGCTGCCCAACCACAGGGCAGTTACAGCAGATCGCACCTACCCTTCGATCACACATCTTTCGGATATCGTATCATGGTTTGAAAAACCCGTGATCGTTTCGCCGATACGGGGTCAAGGGAGCCGCGCTAAGGCAGTGGGGTGTGGGGTGACACCCCACGAAGACGAACCAACCGCGTCAGTCCTATCCGATCAAAAGTCGATATTTTTTCCGACGCGAACAGCGACCGAGGTGGGGGGTGTGGGAAGGGTTTGGTTGTAGAGGTAGTTGTAGATGACGTAGGTGCGAAAGACGCGCTTAACGTAGTTTCGGGTTTCTTGGAAGGGGATCTCTTCGACGAACTCGTCGACAGAGACGTTGTGGTGGTTTTTGAGCCAGACGGCGACGCGGTGGGGGCCTGCGTTGTAAGCGGCAGCGGCAAGCATCACATGGGATTGAAATTTTTCGAGAAGCTGGCCGAGATACCAGCAACCCATCTTGATGTTGGTGGGGGGGTGGTAGAGGTCGCGTAGGCGAAAGTCGTCCAACTTGATACGATCAGCGATCTTGTAGGCTGTTTTGGGGATGATCTGCATTAAGCCGAAGGCATCGGCCCAAGAGCGGATACGGATGCGGAAAAGACTTTCTTCGCGGGTGATGGCCCACGCAAAAGCAAAGGGAACGCCCGATTGACGGCTTTCATGGCTCAACTCGTCATGATACGCCAGCGGATAACGGATGCGAAAGCTTTGATCGGGTGTCAGGCGCGGAGGTTTGTTCACCTTGGTTTGCAGATGAAAAGACAGCAACACACCCGGATGATAGGCTTTTTTTGAATAAAGCCAGCGGATGGTTTCGAGGATATGCGGCTTGGAGCGTTGGATGGCCCACCGAGCAGAAGTCATCTCACGCACAGCATCCTGATCAAGACCCAAATAATCGAAAATTTGTGCGCGTTGAAAGGCTTTACAGCTTCGGCTTTTTCCGCCTTTGCAAGAAGGAGGGAGACTTGGGAAAGCCACTTGGGACGAGATCTCTTGTTGAGCGATCCGCGCAAGGTTGCGGAACAAATCGTTCTGATCGGCGTTATCGGCGTTTTCCGAAAGCGTGGTGGTATAACCGACTTGTTTTCGGTCAAGCGTCGCCTTTTGCATCGCCTGCTCGACGCGGCGCAAACGTTCTTGTTCGCGCTTGTTCAACAGAGACTTGCGTTTGATCGCAGGGGGAGCATGGTGTGTGCAAGAGTAGGATTGATGGTGTTCTTGGATCTGATCTTCGAGGACATACAAGCGATGCTGTGAAAGCACACCGTAGTAAGTGAGCGGAGCGACGCTGGCGATGCGACTATAATACGACTTCGCCTGATCCCACTGGCCGAGTTGTTCGTAGGATCGCCCGATCCAATAACTCACCTGCCCGCCGATGGACGCACCGCGTTTGGTTCGTCCCCACTTTTTGAACCCTGCGATCGCGGCCTTGTATTCGCCTTCACGAAACAGCGTCCACAACTTGAACCATTCCAACGCTTGAAGATTCTTTTGTTCTTCGGGATACACCTGTAGGTATTCTTCGATCATCTGGCGCGCTTTGGCGTATTTTTGCAAGCGCATCGCCATCCAAATCAACCGATACGCCGCCTCTTTCGCCGATTCAGATTCAGGCTCTCGCTCCACAAAAGCATGGAGATGTTCCAGACCACGCTCAAAGGCCCCTGTTTCCGAATAAGCCTGACCGAGCATCTTGTAAGCAGAACGGCGCAAAGCAACGTTGCTCGTGCGTTTCGCAAGCCCTTCGAGCAAAGGGATCGCCTCTTTGTGCCGACGCATCGACATCAACGCACGCGCTCGCCATTTTTCCATAGTTTCGATCTGCATCGGATCGGGTTTTGGGGCTTTTTGCAGCGCTGCGATCTTTTGCTGAATCTCGGGCAACGCACGCCTCGGCTGCGAACGGGACAACCGATACAACCGAAACGATGCCTCTTCTTCGTTCCATGTATGGGGCGGGATCTTGCCTTCTTTCGACCACGCCGCCAAAAGCTGCTCGGCTCGCACAGCCTCGCCTCGATGCGGATACTCCAACGCAAACAGACGCATCGCTTTGGCTGCCTCTTTGATATCGCTGCGTTTGAGATGGCCTTCTGCAAGCCACCACAACAGACGTCTTCGCCCCCCATACGGCCCTGCGTACGGCAACAACGACTGCAACAGATCCGTATAAGCCTTCCAATCTTCGGCTTTTCGCAACGACACGATCAGTTCGTTGCGGATCTTCCGCTTCATTGCAACGCTGCGATACTCTTTTAACGTCGCTTGGTACGTCGCCGCTGCTTCTTTATGCAAACCCGCTAACGTCTGCGACTTGGCAAGGTACTCATACACATAATCCCGATACAGCGTGTTGTCTTTTAAGGCCCGCACAAACCATTGCGCAGCCTCACGAGGTCTCTGCCGCCGCAGCGCCAGATGGCCCGCAAAATACGCCATCTGTGCTTGTTGTTCTTTCCATCGCGACACAGACTCTCTTCGCCCCTTGTGACGGCCCGCTGCGATCTCTGCATACCAAGCAGCCTGATCCACACGCCCTTCACGCGCCGCTTTGTACGCAGCCGTATCCACCGACTCCGTACCCACCCATTGCAACAACCACAAAAAAACGATGCTTGTACTCATATTGTTTCTCCCGATGACCACGCTCTTGTAGGCGTTGGCCCTCCACCGCTTCGCGCTATTCCTTCGATGCGATGGGGAAGATGACCGTGGTGTGTCTGCAACTTTTTCTACACACGAAAAAAAGGCATACACTTGACAAAGATGGACCACATACCATCACAAAGCAAGATTTCCGAAAGACTTGCGCCGCCTTTGCGTATGTGGCATCTTGTTCTTCCACATACGCAACTTGACCGTGCGGGCCGCTCCCCACATACCACCTCCCCTCAATGTTCCTTTTTTCTCTCGACCATCGGAGATTTTTTCCATGACCGTCGCGCATCCCCCTTCTTCGGCTCCTTCGGCTGATGCTCTCGCTGAAACACTTGATGAATTGGCAGAGGCGTTCACCGCACGATTCCCTGAAACCTTGCGTGGCCCACGCACCATCGGGCGCGAAGCCGAATACCCGATGGTTTGGCCTGACGGTCAAGCTGCGGATATCCGAGGACTTTGGCCGCTGCTGATGGAAGACGGCGATCTCAACCCCCTGCGCGAAGGCGATCTGATCGTGGGCCTCGAAGGAGCGTCCTACAGCTACTCGATGGAAGTCGGGTGGGGAACGATCGAAATGATCACCGAACCCTGCAACGATCTTCACGCCCTCAAGGCCCTTCACGAAACCGCGATGGCTCGGCTGTTGACGGCGGCCAAACGATACGGATGCTTGATCCTTGGCTACGGCATCCAGCCGCTCACCCCCCAAAGCGAAGCCCTGATGTCCCCCAAAAAACGCTATCACGTCCTCCACGACGTGATCGGCACGACTTGGCAGTGGTTCACCACAACAGCCAGCGACCAAGCGCAGATCGATATCACCCGCCACGAACTGATCCCCCTGCTCAATCTCACCAATCTGCTTTGCCCTGTGGTGATCGCCTTTTGCGCCAACTCTCCGATCTACGGAGGCCACGAAAGCGGCTGGATCAGCTCGCGTGAAGGCACGATGGGCCAGATCCACGCCAGTAGCCACCGCCACGGTATGCCTGCCCGCGCCATGCGCGATCCGCTCGATTGGATCGAAACACTCGCCCAACAAGAATTTCTCGTCCGTAAACAAGACGGCGTCTACATCCCACAATCCGGCACATTCATCGACTACCTGCGCCAACATGGGCCTCGCTTCGATGATTTCTTGATGCACGAACATTACATCTGGAACAGCGGTCGCCCGCGTTGCGCCCACGCTACCATCGAACTCCGCTCCGCTTGCCAACAACCTTGGGCCGAACACTTCGCCAACAGCGCCCTTGGTCTCGGCCTGATCGAAGCAGGAAAAACCCTCCTTCCTTGGCTTGAAACCAAACTCCACGATGCTTTGTGGCCTGCCATGCGCGATTATCATCAACGTGTCCTTCGCCAAGGCATCCAAGCATCCGAACCCTTCGATGGTTTGCTCGAAGGCGTCCTCCAACACGCCCACGATGCCCTTTTGGCCCGTGGTTTCGGCGAAGATATCTATCTCGCCCCACTTTACCGACGACTCCAACAACGCCGTAGCCCCGGCCACGACGCCATCGAAGCCTACCGACGCGGCGGATGGGATGCCCTACGCGAACAACTCACCTGCAATCTCTAAGTCCTCATAGGACTTACGCAGTTCGATACGAAAAAGGCCTATGTTCGGGCGTGGGCGGTTCGCGAACCGCCCCTACAACGTTCTGATATCTCAGGGTTTCCCTTTTCAACTGCGTAAGTCCTACCAAAGAAGAAACAAAAAGAAAGAACGCGGATCGCATGAAGCGCCTTTGGTTGCGATGGTTGTTTTGCCTCGTTGTTCCGGGTTTTTTGTTGTGGATGCCTGCTTCGTGGATGCCTTTTGCACAAGCCACGTTGATCGAGCAGCGCGTGATGGCGTTGTTTGTGTTTGCGGCGTTGTTGTGGATCACGGAGCCGATCCCTGCTTACGCGACCTCTCTTTTGATCGTGTTGCTATCGCTGCTGTTTCTCTCGGATCGCGGATGGATCGGGGCGAGGACACCTTCGCCCGATCTTGGCCGTTTGTTGTCCTACCAAGAGATCATGGCTTGTTTCGCATCGCCGATCGTTTTGTTGTTCCTTGGTGGACTTTTTCTCGCGCTGGCCGCGCAAAAATATAGGCTCGATCAAAACCTTGCGCGGCTTTTGTTGCGGCCCTTTGGCGAAAACCCGCGACTCGTTATGCTCGGGATGATGGGCATTACCGCTTTTTTCTCGATGTTTATGAGCAACACCGCAACCACGGTAATGATGCTTTCGATCCTTGTTCCTGTCCTCGAAGGGCTCGATCCCGAAGACAAAGGACGGATCGGCTTTGCGCTTTCCATCCCGTTGTCCTCGAATATCGGGGGTCTTGGAACTCCGATCGGTACACCTCCGAACGCCGTTGCGCTCAAATACCTCGTTGGATCGGACGTCATCCATTTCGGGCAATGGATGTGTTTTGGTGTGCCTGTAGTCTGCGTCTTGGTCTTGATCGCTTGGCTCGCGTTGCAAGCGATGTATCCGATACAAACGCCGAAGCTGCGGCTTCAGATCGAAGGTCGATTTCGCACAGGCAGTTTGTATGAGCAGTTGTTCGAGCAAGGAACATCCGCTTTTTTGCGTTTTGTTTGCCTTTTTACGTACAAACGTGTTGTCTTTCCGACAGCACAGACGAAGTGTCCGAGTGTTCGCCACGGGGGGGCTGCCCCCATACGCGCTAGGTTAGCGCTTGTTGGCCCCCCCACCCCAGCCCTCCCCCGTGAACAGGGGAGGGAGCGAAAGTCGGAAGCAGCGGGGATTTTGTTTTTTCATGACACACGCTGTATGCACGACGCGCAGACGCTGCCCGTTCCAACTTCCCCCC
>JAKLKB010000140.1 GCA_023150835.1 Myxococcota bacterium
CCCCCCGTGAACGGGGGGAAGTTGGAACGGGTAGCGTCTGCGTCTCGTGCATACAGCGTGCGTCACGAAAAAACAACATCCCCGCTGCTTCCGACTTTCGCTCCCTCCCCTGTTCACGGGGGAGGGCTGGGGTGGGGGGCTTTCCTCCGCTTTACCTAACGCCTATGGGGCTGCGCCCCACGAAACTTATCCGATGGTGTAGTTCCTACGAAACCAAAAGCAAAGGATACTTTTGGGATGTCTGTGGCATGGCTGGGTTATTTGGCGAGTGGCTTGATCGCGTTGTCTTTGACGATGACGTCGATCGTCCGACTGCGTTTGATCAATTTGTGTGGTGCTTCGTTGTTTGCGGTCTACGGCCTATTGATCGGGGCCTATCCTGTGGTGGTCTTGAATTCGTTGACGATCACACTCAACACGATCTTTTTGCTGCGCTTGTTGAAAAACAAAGCCAAGTTTCGGTTGTTGCCTGTGTCTTCACAAAGTCCGTATCTACATCTTTTTTTGGAGTATTACGAAAAAGATATCCGCAACTACTTTTCGGCGTTTCGTCTGAAAGAGATGGAGAAGTTGTCGGGGTATTATGTGTTGCGGGAACTTCAGATCGTGGGGGTGATGCTGGGGCGGTTGGAAGAGGGGGGCGCATTTAGGATATTGCTGGATTATGTGCCTCCCTCCTACCAAGACTACAAGGCAGGCCATTTTATTTTCCACGAAAGCGGCGCGATCTTTCGAGAGATGGGCGTCAAACGGTTGGAGACACAAACGGATAACGCCGCGCATGCCCGTTATTTGGAAAAAATGGGCTTCACGTCCGAGATCAGAGAAAACGGAGAGCGGATACTTGTGTGCCACCTCTCTCCTGAAAAATAACGCGACTATTGACTTCGATTCTTATCACTCATACGAAATCCGCCCATTGCATGATCGTAAAACGTAGGGGCAGCCCCCTGTGGCTGCCCAACCACAGGGCAGTTACAGCGAATCGCACCTACTCTTCGATCACACATCTTTCGGATATCGTACCAGCCCTAGATTGACGATAAAGTCTTTGTTTGGCAGCCACTCACACAAAAAAAGCCTTGTTTTCCTTCGGTTGTTTTGTTAGTCTTGCGGTGGTTTTCAGCGTAGAAACATCACAGGAACTTCAACAAGAAGGAGCGTGCTATGCACAAAGAGCATCGTTTCGGGCGTAAGGCGTGGGGGCCGACACTACTTTTTCGGATCGCTTTGGTTTGTCTTTCTTTTGGTGTCTTGGCGGGAGCATGGGAGCAAGAGTCCTCGGCTTTGGTGGCGGGGCAACGTGTGCGTTTTTGGTTTATGGAGGGTGGGCAACAGATCCATTGGAACGGCGAAGTGTTGGCGTTTCAAGGAGATTCTGTTCGTGTGCGCTACTTGCGCGGCGGTCAACAGTTGAGTCTGTGGGTGCCAAGAGACCGAGTGGTCGGGCTTCAAGGGATGGGGACGTTGGTGTATACTTGCCAGCCAGACAGCAAGATCTACATCACGCGAACAAACCGCAGAGTCTGTTGCCCACCCACTGCAACGGGATACCACACACGCAGCGGCGGAGATGTGATCTGTTGTCCCGCAGGAACTGCCGGAGTCTATTCAGGCCAGCACCACGTCCTTTGCCAGCAAGGTGGCGGAACCACCACCCACACCCACACAGGAAACACCCATATCGAGACAGGCAGCGTCTGTCGCCCCGGCCATACGCTGTATCGGGCCAAAAGTGGGAAGGGATATTGCTGTCCACCCGGAACAGCGGGCTATTACCAAGGTTATGATGGGATCACCTGTCGTTATGCAGGTTCGGCTCCGACGGGAAATGCGAATCCCCCACGATATAATAGCGGTGGTGTACACAGCGGCCCCGTCCGATGCCCCCCGGGCCATCAAGCCTACCGCCATCGCTCGACGCAGCGGATCTTTTGTTGTCCACCGGGAGCGCGTGGGAACACGTTGACAGGGCAATGTCTCCTGTCCAACCAAAAACCTTGCCCGCCTGTCCACGATTACGGCCATACCGCAGCCACATGCACCCGATTTCGTGGGACATCGTGGAAGTGTTGGTATCAAGAACGCCCGGGTGGATCATCGGACAAGCCTTGTATGCGCTGTGCGTGTAAGTATTAGAGTCCTTTGCGGTCTATCGGGCGTGGGGGGACGAGGGGGAAGCGAAAGAGGGCATGATACGAGATCCGCCCGTTGTGTGATCAGAAAGAGGTCGGGGCAGACAGGTGTGGCTGCCCAAGAATCGGGCGTCTACGTACGATGCTTTGTGTACATCATCCGGATATCGCATGAAGTCCGATGCGTCGAGATTTAACGAGAGCGTGAGGTCCGAAGGGCTTCGGCTCCTGCGACGATATCGAGTAGCTCCGAGGTGATGGCGTCTTGGCGCTGTTGTTGAAACTGCAAGCCCAGTTCATCAAGCAAGGTCTCGATATTCTTTTCGGCGGACTGCATCGAAGCAAGGCGACTGGCGAACTCGCTTGCAAGGGACTCCACACAGGCACGATAAAGCGAAACAAACAGGTGCTGGCGCAGAAGGCTCGCAAAGAGCGGCTGCCACGCCATCTCGGAGCGGGGGATCTGCTTGTTTGGCCAAGCGGTATGCTGAAGGGTCGAGAGCCACTGCGGATCGACGGGCCACAGGGGCGTGCAGACGGGGGCAAAGGTCGCTGTTTCTACGGGGCGATTGTGAAAGATCAAGATCTGCACAGGTTCGAGGGCTTGGCGCTTTTCTTCGAGGGCAAGCAAAAGTTCTTGCATCGTCGGGGTGACGCCTGCGATGGAGATCGGCACAGGAAAGCGCTGTTGCAAAGGCCATCCGCGTTCTTCGAGGCGGATCGCAGCGCGCTCTCCGACGCCAAACAGCGTGCGACTTTGAAAGTGTTCGATCCCGACGGTTTGATCGACATGATCGGCGATCACTTCGTTGATCGAGCCACACAGACCTTGATCGGAGCCAAAGACCACCGCGATCAGGTGGCGTGGCGGGGGAGGGGGCGTGAGGGCTGAGACACCCTGCTGTTGTAAGACAAAACGGAAACCCAATGCGAGGGTGTGGTGGTAATCAAGCAGGGCGTGTACGGCGCGTTCGTACTGACGGATGCTGACGGAAGCAAGGGACTTCATGGTCTTGACGATGGTGTGGAGCGACTGGGTGTTGTCGATCTTTTTTTTAATCTCTTCGAGCGAGGCCATCTTGCGGTCCTTGGTCGAGGGTTTGGAGGGCTTGGCGGAGGGCGTCGGTGGTGAGGGCGATCTGGTCTGGGGTGAGTTTTTGAGCGCGGTCGATCTGCTCGATGATCTGGGGGAGGTGTTTGCGTGCGTGGCGGCGCACGATCTGTTCTGCTTCGGGGATACGGGCGAGTGGCAGGGCGTCAAACAGACCTTGGGTGAGCGCAAGCAGCAAAAGGATCTGATCGGCTGCGGGGAGGGTATCGAATTGATCTTGTTTGAGGACTTCGCGGATACATCGGCCTCGTGTGAGGATCTGTCGGTTGGTCTCGTCAAGGCGTGCGCCAAAACGCGAGAAGGCTTCGAGTTCTTCAAACTGGGTGTAGGTCAAGCGAAGCATCCCCACCACAGCCCGATAAGCGGGGAGTTGGGTTTTTCCACCGACACGGGAGACCGAACGACCGATCTCGACGGCAGGAAGCATACCTTTTTGGAACAGGTCGGGAGAAAGATAGATCTGGCCGTCGGAGATGGAGATCAAGTTGGTGGGGATATAGGCGGAAAGGTTCTGGGCTTCGGTTTCGACGATGGGAAGGGCGGTTAAGGAGCCGCCGCCGTGTTCTTTGCGAAGGCGTGTGGAGCGTTCAAGCAAGCGCGAATGGATGTAAAAGATATCGCCCGGGAAGGCTTCGCGTGCGGGAGGGCGGCGCAACAGCAACGAGATCTCGCGGTAGGCGCGGGCATGACGGGTGAGATCGTCGTACACGATCAAGACATCGCGTCCGTGTTCCATCAAGTATTCGGCCATACTCGTGGCGGCGTACGGAGTGATGTACTGGAGTCCGGGCGGTGCGTCCCCTCCTGCAACGACTACTGTAGTGTAAGACATCGCGCCGTGTTGACGAAGTGTGTCGATCACTCGCGCCACAGCGGTGCTGCGTTGGCCGATCGCGCAATAGATGCACAGCACGCCTTGGTCGTGTTGGTGAAGGATGGTGTCGACGGCGATGGCGGTTTTGCCCGTCTGACGGTCTCCAAGGATGAGTTCACGTTGTCCCCGTCCGATCGGAAACATCGCGTCGATCACTTTGATGCCCGTCTGAAGGGGCTGTTGGACAGGATCGCGGTGCATAATGGGCGGGGCGATGCGTTCGAGCGGATAGCGTTGCGTTGCGCGGATCGGGCCGTTGTTGTCGAGCGGAACGCCTGTGGCATCCACGACGCGACCAAGCACGCCTTCACCCACAGGCACATCCACCAAATTTCCGCTGCGGTACACTTCGATCCCTGCGTACAGATGGGCGCTTTCTTCGATCAGCGCCACGCCGATATCTTCGGGGTTCAAGCGCAACACCATCCCCCGAGAGCCGTCCGCAAAAAGAATCTCTTCGCCCATCCGCGCCCCCGGAAGCCCCGTCACTCGGACGACTCCACGTTGTACCTCTCGAACGCGCCCGATCTCTCGGAGCGTTGGCTCCAATAAAAGTCCTGTTCTTGCGGTCTGTAGCCCCACAAACGCTGGCGTCAAGATCGCCTCTCGGAGAGAACGCGCTGGCTCGGTCATATCGCACCTTTCTCTGGTGGTGTGGGGGCTTGGGAGGAACGAGCGCTGAGGGCGTGTTGGAAGGTTGCACCCAAAGCATCGAGGTATTCGCGGAGATTCCATGCGATCTCGTAGGGTGGAACTTTGAGCGAGATACCGCCGAGCAGCGCGGGGTCTTGCGCAAATTCCACGCGCACAGGGGCATCTGCGATCTGTTCGATCTGTGTGAGAATGGCCTGTTGTTGGGCGTCGGAGAGCGGAAAGCGCGTGTGGACCGTCAGGGCTTCGGTGGATTCGTGAAGAGCGCGCTTGAGGGCGGCTTGGGTGGCGGGGTCGAGGGTGGTGAGTTTTTGCAAAAAGGCCGAGGTGATGGCTTGTTCGATCTCGGCGTGGGCAAGGTCGCGCAATGCGTGAGTGGCGATGGCAAGGGTTTCTTCACCGACGCGCTGTTGGAGGTCAAGCAAAAAGTCCTGCTTTTCTTGCTCGATCGAGCGTAGCCATCGGTCTTTTCGCTGTTGGAGATCGTCGCGGATGGTTTGAAGCATCTGCTGTTTTTGGGCTTCGGCTTCTTCTCGGATGCGCAGCAGAGCGGATTCTTGGGTCTCTCGCAACAGGCGTTGCTGCTTTTGGTTGTCTTCGAGAGCGATCTGCGCCTGCTGTTGGAGGCGTTCGGCCTCCTCCCATCGCTGCGCAACGGTTTGTTCGCGCTTGTCCATCGCGGCCAACAATGGGGCATAAAGGAAGCGTTTGAGCAGCGCCATCAAGATCAAAAAGTTGACGATCTGGGCGCTGACAGTGAACCAATCGATGCTCACCGAAAATTCTCCCGCGTCTTGTGTATCTTGAGTGCGCAAAACAAAAGAGGCGTTGCGGTGTTTATTTTCCGACTGTTTTGGCGGCTTGGGCGATCACATAGTTCCAAAACGGGTTGGCAAAGAGCAGGATCATGGACACCACAAGGCAGTAGATGGCGGTGGATTCGACCATTGCGATGCCCACAAACAAGGTGCGCGTGATCGTGTTGGCTTCGTCGGGTTGTTGGGCGATCGATTGGAGGGCTTGGGCGAGGGCGCGGCCTTCGCCAAGTGCGGGGGCGATCGAGCCGATGCCGACGGTCAAACCCGCAGTAAAGATCGAGACGCTGGCGATCAATCCGATGGTATCCATAAAGGCTACTGTTCCCTTTTCGTTAACAAATGTTGAACACTTGCTAAGCAAAGCGCCGAAGGATCGGCGGTCGTAACCGACAAAGCCCGCAGGAAGATCCCGCGAGCACCTTGGTGATCTCGATCCACTTCCACACCACATCGACAGCGAAATCGCTTTTTGCTGCCGATGTTTTGGATGTTTCCACAATAGGAACATGTCTTTGAGGTATAGGCTTCGTTCACTTCCACCACCGCTGCGCTGTATTCTTCCGCTTTCGCTTTCAGGTGTTGTTTGAAGCGGTAGTGCGCCCACGTCATCATCGCCCGTGCTGTTTTGCTGTTGAGTTTGGACACCATCTGCTGTGTTTCAAACGTCGGCAACAAGATCACTTCGAAGCGTGTGACGAGGAAGTGTGCCACCTTTTTGTGCAGATCATCCACCAAGTCGCGAATACGCCACCGTAATCGTTGCGCTGCACGGTTCAGGCTGCGCTTTTGGCGTCCACTTTGCTCTTTCCTTCTTCTGCCCACTTCCTCAACGTGTTTGGATGGATGCACAGCATCTCACAGGTTTTTTTGTTGACAACAGTTCCATCTCTTTGCATCCGATGAGCTTCACGCTGCATTCCATAGCAAATGTCATCGTCTCTGTCAACTCGTATTTACTCCTTGGGGGTGGGTGAAGAAGACTCCGATGGTGTCGGAGATGGATGGGCTTGATAGGCCGAAGCGATGTACACCATCGCCAAGATCGAAAAGATATACGCTTGAATCATTCCAGTGAGTAAGCCCAACAAGTCCATGATGATCGGAAAAAAGAACGGAACGACGATCAAAAGGCTGCCTGTGATCAGACGCCCACTCATGGCGTTTCCAAACAGGCGAACCGCAAGCGCAAGGGTGCGGGATATCTCACCAAGGATATTAAATGGAAGCATAAAAGCCGAAGGTTCGATGTATTGGCGAAGATAAGGCAGCATTCCTTGTTGGGTGATGCCGTACAGCGGAACGGCCACAAACACACACAACGCAAGGGCTGTGGTGGTCGACAGCGATGCGGTCGGGGCGATAAACCCCGGGATCACCGAAAGCAAGTTGGAACCTGCGATAAACAGAAAAAGCGTTCCGATAAAAGGTAGAAAAGGACGGGGCGGTTGTTGTCCGACCTCTCGGATCTGCGAGAGGATCAGCACCAACAGGCTTTCCAACAAAGCCTGCCCTCGTGAGATCTTGACATCCGAAGAAAGGCGACGCCCTACCCACCAAGCGATCGACACAAGCAGCGCCATCACAAACCATGTCCACAACAAGGTCGCGTTCAGCCTGATAGGCCCCCACTGCCAAAGAATCAATGCGTCTGGAGAAAGCTGCATCAGAACGACTCCGAACGAGGTTGAGAGGGAAGATCTTTGTTGAGAGGTGAGGCTTTCTTGGGGGTGATCTGCCCGAATACTCGGATGCAAACGTAGCGTGCGATCCAAAAACCAAACAAACACACCAACAGCCGCTCAGGGCGACCTTGCATCACCAGATAAAACGCTACCCCCGCCAAAAGCGTCCGCAGCGCAAAGCTGCCCAACAACCAAAGCGCAGGCGAGCGCCGATGCGGGACTTGTTGGGTCGTCCACCAAAGCCCGCCAAAATAAAACAGCCCAATCCCTACACCCAACACAAACGAAAGTAGCAACACAGCAAGCGTCAAGGGCGGGAAGCTTGTCAGAAAAAAGGACGGAAACATCAGGGACGGGAGGCTTGTCAGAAAAAGCGGTGACTGTGCCAACGAAGGCATCCCACCCATAGCAGTGAAGTCATGGCCAAAAAAAACCCGCGTTCGCGCCACTTCAAGCGATGCAGTTGTCTGTGTGAAAGGGCTGTGATCTCTTCGCCAATACGGGGTCAAGGGGACGACGACCCCTTGCGGGGTTTGGGGCAGCGCCCCACAAAAACCATGCGATCGCGTCAAGCCGATCGTGTCCAGAAAAATTAGCGATAGAAAGAAGAAGTTCATCGTTTCTTCGGCTCCTTGGAAGTGTCGGTGGGTTGGGCGGAAGGGGGCGTGGTGTTGGAAGGCAGGAGCGGATCGTGGGGAAGGGGTGCAACACGGCGTTGGCTTTCCTTTTCGATCCAGTACCACGCTTGTCGACATCCCCAAAACAGACCAAGGAACAGGAAGGTCAGCGTCCAAGACACACGAGAAGGCCAAAGATGATCGAGCCAGACACCAAACAACGTGCCTGCGACGGTGGGGAGCGCCACCGACCAACCGACGAGGCCGAACATCCCCAAGCCGAACCAGACGGTGGGTGGGCCTTCTTGGCGGGCGCGAAGCTTGCGGGCCTCTCTTTGTCCGACTTCTTCGGGCCATCCACGCGAAGAGGATGGTTTGGGAGTGGGATCTGGTGGCTTGGGAGCGGTCAGAGGCGGATGTTGCGTCATCTTTGATCTCAGATCTTGGCGAAGCGTTGGACAAAGAGGGCTTCAAGGCGCATCAAGACGGCGTGAGCGCGTTCTTCGCGAGCGTCGCGTTGGAGGAATTCTTGTTCGACGGTTTGGCGTACTTGGCCGAGGCTTGGGCTGATCGAAGCGCGACCACAAGAGACAAGGACTTGATCTCCGCATTTGACCAGATGGCCCTCGTCTACAGCAACAAAGTGTTCTTGGCCTTGGAGATCCACAAACGAGAGCAGACCCGGGACAAGGGCCGTCACCCAGTCTTGGTGGCGTGGGCGCAAACAGAACGAACCGTGCGGAGACTCTGCGATCAGCTTTTGGATGACTTGTTCGATCAAGACTTCTGTGGGCAAAAGGAGCTTGAGGCGGAGGGGAGGCGTGACAAAAGTCGCGTGTTGGGATGGAAGAGCGGGAGAAGTCGTGTGCTGGGCGGGAAGTGTGGAAGAAGTCGTGTGCTGGGCGGGAAGTGTGGAAGAAGTCATGTGTTTTTGACCTCCGCGAGGGTGCCGATCATGTAGAGAGCTTGTTCGGGGCGGTCGTTGAATTCGTCGGAGAGGATGCGTTCGCAGCCATCAAGGGTATCGTTGAGTTCGATAGCGCGGCCCTTTTGGCCTGTGAAGGCTTCGGTGGTGGCGAAGGGCTGGGTCAAAAAGCGTTCGAGGCGGCGAGCGCGAAACACCATCTGGCGTTCTTCGCGGGAGAGTTCGACCATCCCGAGCATGGCGATGATATCTTTGAGGTCTTCGTAGATGGCGAGCGTGCGTCGGACTTCTTGAGCGATCTGGTAGTGGCGTTGTCCGACGACGGTGGCGGTCAACATCTTGGAGCCTGATTGTAAGGGATCGACGGCGGGATAAAGCCCTTCACTGGCGCGTTTGCGTGAGAGGACGATCGAAGTCGAAAGGTGGGCGAAGGTGTGAACTGCGGAAGGATCGGTGAAGTCGTCGGCGGGGACATAGACCGCTTGAACGGAGGTGACGGAACCCGATTGGGTGTTGCAGATGCGCTCCTCAAGTTGGGCGATATCGGTTCCGAGGGAGGGTTGGTAGCCGACACGCGAGGGCAGTTCTCCCATCAGGCCCGATACTTCGGCTCCTGATTGGACAAAGCGAAAGATGTTGTCGATCAGTAGGAGAACGTCTTGGTGAGCGTCATCGCGAAAGTACTCGGCCATCGTGAGGGCCGCGTGTCCGACGCGAAAGCGCACACCGGGAGGCTCGTGCATCTGCCCAAAGATCATCACGGTGTCTTTCAACACGCCCGCTTGATCGAGTTCGCGGTAAAGTTCTTCGGCTTCGCGGCAACGCTCGCCGATCCCGCAAAACAAGCTGACGCCTTTGTAGCGTCCGACGACATTGTGGATCAGCTCGGTGATCAGAACGGTTTTGCCGACACCTGCCCCACCGAAAAGACCTGTGTTCCCGCCTTTTTCGAGGGGTGAGAGCAGATCGATGATCTTGATCCCGGTGTGGAAGATCTCGGTTTGGGTCATGCGTTCGTGGAGCGGCTTGGGGGGTTGATGGATCGAACGCCGTGGAACTTCCGTTGGGAGGGGTGGTTTGTTGTCGATCGGCTCGCCAAACAGGTCAAAAGCTCGTCCGATCAGTTGGGGACCGACAGGGACACGCAGCGGGCCGCCCGTGTCTTCGACTTTTTCGCCACGCGCAAGGCCCCACGTCGGAGTCAATGCGATCCCGCGAACCGTCGACTCATCGAGATGAGCGGTCACTTCAAACAGCACTTCGCCGCGATCTCCCGCACGCAAAAGGTGTTGTAGCGGAGGAAGTCCTCCTGTAAACGCCGCATCGACCACGCCGCCTTGTACGCCGATCACATGGCCGAGAGAGAGCGCGTTGTCTTTGGGGTTCATCTTTTTCCTTTTAGAAGTGAAGCAGTTGCCAAAAGAGCCGTGTTCGCGAACGCCCAAGCGACAGAGTCGTTGTCTTGAAAAACCTGCGATCTCTTCGCCGAGGCGGGGTCAAGGGAGCCGCGCTAAGGAAGCGGGGGTGGGGTGAAACCCCACAAAATAAGTCCAACAGCGTAAGCCCTATCCTGTTTTTGGGGTGGCGAAGAGTCTCTTGTTTGCGCGCCGAAGTCGCCATCGGCATCACCAAGGTACGCAATCTTTTCGCTGTTGTGTTGACCTGCGTCAAGCCTTTGGTGTGCCGCTTTCTCTGCATCGGAGTGGCGCTGTGTTGAAAAACCCTCGTGCTTGTGGGCGTTCGAGCGGTAGGACTGTTGGCTCTAAAAAACGCTGATCGCCCTATCTGTACGGGGTTAAGGGAGCCGCTGTCTGAGTGTTCGCCCCCTGTGGCTGCCCTATAACAGGGCGTCTGCGTACTCTCCTTTGTGTGTACATCACTCGGAGATCGTATTATTGTTCACAAGAAAAGAGGGTGATCCACGCGGTCTGATCGCCGATGGCGAGGGTGCGGTCGTCGGGGGACCAAGCGAGTCCTTGGGTGGGGAGGCGTTGGAGGCGGAGGGAGTGCGCAAGGGTGTAGTTTTTGGTTTCGCGTAAGTCGATGCGTCCGTCGTTGTAAGCGATGGCGAGCCAGTGACCGTGAGAGCTAAAGCGTAAGCGGGTGGGGACGCCCGTGGTTTGGAGAGTTTGGAGCGTTGTGGCGGTTTGGGCATCCCAGAGGCGGATCTCCCCGTCGAGACTTGCGGAGGCGAGGTGTGCGGTTTGCGGGTGGACGGAAAGGGCGAGGATGCCTTGGGTATGGCCTTGGAGTGTACGAAGAGGGGCGGCGGTTTGGAGATTCCACAAGCGTACGGTCAAATCGAGACTTGCGGAGGCGAGCCAATCGCCTTTGGGATGGTAGGCCAGATCGGTGATGGCGGCAGTATGTTCGAGAAGTTTGTTGGAGACTTGGTTGGTGGACATCGACCAAAGCAGGATGGACTTGTCGTCGGCAGCGGTGGCGAGTTGAGCGTTGTCGGGGCTGAAGGTGGCGGCGTGGATCGGCGCGGTGTGTTGTAGGTTATCGCTGAAGCGTTGTTGGTTGTCGCTGAGGGAGGCGACACGGACGCGCTTGTCGGAGCCGACGGTGGCAAGGAGCTTGCTGTCAGGGCTGATCGCGACGGCGCGAAGATCGGTGCTGTGGCTGGAGATCGTGTGCAGCCAGCGCCAATCGCTGCGTCGGTCGATACGCCCCGTGCGGAGGGCAGAACCCGAAGCGAGGTAGAGGCCGTCGTTGCTAAAGGCGAGTGTTCGGACGCTGAGGGGGTAGCGTTCGAGGATCTGCCGTCGGGGATCGCGTGCGAAGTCCCACACACGCAAGATCCCATCCAAGCCGCCTGCAAAAAGCTGCGTCGCGTCTTGATTGAAGGAGACGCTGTAGAGGGCGGATGTTCCGATTGGAAGGTTTTGGAGGGTGGTGTTGTTGGACAGATCCCAGAGACGGAGGCTTCCGTCGTGGGAGGCGGAAGCAAGGCGCATGGCGTCGTGGCTCAGGGCGATCTGCTGGACGGCTTGGGTGTGGCCTTGGAGCGTGGTGCGTAATTCTCCTGTTTCGGGATTCCAGAGGCGGATGGTGGTGTCGTAAGAGGCGGAAAAAAGGCGCGAACCGTCGCGTGAAAACAACAGATGCGTGATGCCTCCTGTATGGCCCTCAAGAGCGCGTAAGCGTTTTCCTGAGGCGGTGTCCCACAAAAGGATCTTTTGGTTAAAAAGTCCCGCAGCAAGGCGGTTTCCATCAAGGGTCCACGCGACACTCAAGGCGCGGCTGTTGTCGGTCAAGAGGGTGCGTAGATTGAGGCCAGTGCGCCAATCCCAAAGGCGGATGCTTCCGTCCCAAGAGGCGACGGCAAGCACGTTGCTGTCGGGCCGAAACGATAGCGACGAAACCTGATCGCGTTGTCCGAGAAAAGTTCGCAGCAGTCGCCCATCGGAGGTTTGCCACAGAAAGACTTGAGAGGCGGAAGCTGCGGCGAGAAAGCGTTGATCGGGACTCAAGGCGATGGCGTTGAGCGGTTCGGTGGCGTCGGTGAGGGTGTGAAGAAGGGTGCGTTGAGGATTCGTCCAAAGGCGGACTTTGTTGTCGGCGGTGGCGGTAGCAAGAAGGCGTTGATCGTTGCTGAGGGCGATGGCAAGGAGAGGGCCGCTTTGGAGGTCGAGTGTTGTGGGCGTGGGGAGTGGTTGAAAGTCCCAGACATCGGCATTTCCATCTGCGCCAGCGGTGACGAGAGCGTTGTGTTGGGGGAGGAAGGCGAGGCTGGAGACGTGTTGGTTGCGTGGGCGGAGGATTTGGAGGAGTGCGCCGTCGGTGGTGCGCCAGATACGAACGGTGCGATCATAAGAGGCCGAAGTGAGCGTTTGGCCTTGGGCATCAAAGCGCAGAGCGCGGACATTGCTTGTGTGGGCGTCGATCGTGCGTTGAAGACTGGCATCATTGGTCTTCCAGATCTGGATCTGCCCGTTCCATCCGCCTGTTGCGAGGACGGATTGATCGGGATGCAGGGTGGCTGCATAAAGAGGCGTGTTGGTTTGGATGGTTTGTTGAAGAGTGCCGTCGGCGAGCTTCCATAGACGGGCGGTTTGGTCGACCGATGCGGAGAGCAAGAGGCTGTTGTCTTCGCTCAAGGCGAGGCTGGTGATCTCGCGTGTGTGGCCTTGGAGGGTGCGCAACAACATCCCGTCGCTGGTCTTCCAGACATGGATCAGGCCGTCCCATGCGGCGGTATAAGCGGTGGCTCCATCTTTGCTCAAGACGACGCTGCTTGCGACCATGCGATGCGCCCCAAAGGTGCGCAGGTAGGTTCCATCTTGGAGGTTCCACAAACGGACGCTTTGGTCGGTGGAGGCCGATGCAAGGAACCGACCATCAGCGCTGATCGCGAGAGCGCGGACGCCGCGTGTGTGGCCTTGGAGGGTGCGCACCACAGCAGGCTGTTGCCATGTCCAGATCTGGATCTCGTTGAAGCGTGCATTGGCGACCGCAACTTGCGCACCATCGGGAGAGATCGCAACGCTGGTCACGCGGTCGAAGTGCGTGTGCAGGGACCGGAGTCGTTGGCCGTTGGCATCGTTAAGGATCTCGATGTGTTGATCGGAAGAGGCGATGGCAAGACGATTTCCATCGGGGAGCCAACCTACGCTATAGGGCGACTGGCTGCTTTGGTATTCGTAAAGCATCTGACCGCTTTGGGTGGCCCATACACGGACAAATCGGTCGGTTCCTACGGTCGCCATGCGCGTTCCATCGGGATGAAAAGCCACATCGTAGATCGAGTTGTTTCCGTGTCCTTGCCAAGAGCGCGAGACCGTCCCTGTGGCGATATCGATCAGCTTGATCGTGCGATCGGGTGAAAGCGAAACGCTGGCAAGCGTCTTTCCGTCGGGACTACGGGCGATCCCACGAACGGCTCCGCTGTGGTGTTTGTATTGCTGGGTGGACTGCCCCGTCGCAACGTCCCAATAGCGGATCTCTTGATCGGCAGAACCCGAATACAAGGTCTTGCTATCGAGTGAAAAGGCCAAGGCCCACACGGTGTTGGTATGGCCGTTGAACTCCAGCGCGAAGGTGCGATCGGAGACCTTCCACAAGCGGATGATTCGGTCGGCTCCTGCGCTGGCGATCCACTGACCATCGGGGCTAAAGGCGACCGCATACACCGTGCTGGTGTGCTTAGAGAGTCCGCCAAGATAGCTCCCGTCAGAGATCTTCCATAGATGAACAAGGCGGTCACTTCCGACGGCTGCGAGGCTCTGGCTATCGGGACTCCACGCAAGATGTTGAAGGGCGCTGGTGGCTTCGACAAAGGTGTACTTGAGCCGCTCGGTCGCGAGATCCAAGACGCGGACGATCTGGCTTTCGTCGTCGATCGAAGCGAGATACTTTCCATCGGGGCTGATCGCTGCGCGCAAGATCCCAAAGCGGCTATTGTTTTCGGTGTAGGCTTCCCATCGCCGTTGCAGGACACTTGGGAGGCAACACGTCGGCGCGTTGGTGTGAGCGCAAGCGTTGGGCCGCTGGCCGGGGGGCAGATGCGTGATCTCTTCGGGCGGAGGCTCGGGTTGGGACTCGGTGCTGATCTCGGTGGTAGGTTCGGTGCCGATCTCGGCGGTGGATTCGGGCGAAGCGTCGAGGGCTTGTTCCGCGGTGGCCTCGGATGGTTCTTCGGGGCCGATCTCGGCGGTGGGTTCGGGCGAGGCATCGAGAGGCTTCTCTGTGACAGGCTCAGCGGTCGTTTCCGCCGAGGTCTCTTGGGAGGGCGTTTGACATCGGGTGGTTTGGCAGATCTGCCCTTGTGCGCAATCGCTGTCTTGGCGACAAGACACGCTAGACTCGGGACATCCGAACAATGGGAGCAAAGACAGGCCGCACAGACCCACGACCCACAGCAGCGGCCTGATGCGGCGACCGCAAAACCACGCGATCGTGCGCTTTCGTTGCAAGAAAATAAGCAGCCATATCGCCATCAAGCCCCATCCTGCCGATGGGGTGGTGTTTTCCGATACCGCCGAACAACCACACCCTGTTTTGGGCGGAGCGTCGAAAGCGATCTCGGCGGTGGCTTCGGGCTTTGGTTCCGCGACGGTTTCGGCGGTAGGTTCGGGCGTAGGTTCGGAGACGATCTCGGCGGTGGCTTCGGGCTTTGGCTCGTCTTCTCTTTCTACGGCCTCGGGCGAAGCATCTGGTTGCGCAGGTTCTTCTTGCCATTGCTCAAGCTCGATCCCCGACAAACAGCGGCCTTCTCGACAAGCGTACGTCGGTGGACACTCGCCATCGTTTCGACAAGGATTGCTTGTGCGGTTTCCTTCACAGATCCCAAATGGGCGGAAGATTCGGCGACAAACGCGATCTGCCCCACAATCTTTGTCTTCTGCGCAATAGCAGATATCGATCTGCGTGTTGGGTTTGCTGCAATAGCCGCCAAAACGGCAGGTCTTGGTTTGGCTGCAATCTTCTACACAAAAACTCCCGTCGTTGGTGCGGATACACGCGAGATCTTGTTTGCAGCGGTTCAGCGGATCGCAAGACTGGCCGAGCGCCCGTTGTCCGGGCGTGGCAGAGACACAATAACTTTCGCCTTGGAAAGATTCGCAGGTGTAAGGAGACGCGCAGGCTTGGACGGTTGTGGTCGCAACGCAAGCCCCGACCACGCCCGAGCTTGTGTTGCAAGAGAAGCCTTGGCCGCACTCCGCAGTCTGACGACAAGCGCAGACATTTTGATAACAAAAACCTCCGCCCACCTTACCGCAGTCTGTATCGCTGTTGCAGGGATGCAGACAGAGGTTCTGAGAAGAGGCCAGCGTGTAGCATGACATCGGAGCGTCGCAGCTTGTGCCATCGCGACAGGTACTGCCGGCTTTTCCGGCAGGTGCGCCACAAGCGGGAAGACAGCGTTTGCCGCTGAGCGTGCGTTTGCAAACCAGCGGATCTTGACAAGGCACAGGATCGCAAGAGGCCGCAAATCCGCCTCCTTGGGGTTCTGCGCAGACTCCACCCGTGCAGCTATGGCTTTTCGGACAATGGCTATCAAACAAACAGGGGATCTGACAGGCCCCATCTTCGGGCAAACATTGGCGAGGAAGTCCCGCGTAGGGTTCTTGACAAGCATAACCCGCAGGGCAAAAGTCCCCCGCCCCGCAGGGTTGAGAACAAAAGCGATGCCCTTCGATCCCCAAGCAATATCCGCCGCTGGCTTGGCAGTCGGCTTGGCTTTGACAGGGCTTGCACAGATCAGCGGAGCGCGCAACGGGTTGAGGCTGACAAGTACCGTTTTCGCAAAACTCTCCTGCGCCGCACGTTGCGGTGCTGTTGCACGTCAGCGCAGGACACGATCCCTCAAAGGGCTTACACAACTTGGCTACACCGCTTTGGGTTTGAAGCGTTGCGCAGTAGTGGCCGTCAGGGCAACAATCCGCAGCGTCACAGGCCAAAAGACAGCGGTATCCGTCTTGAAAGCGAAAGCACCCACCCCCCACACAGTCTTTGTCGCTTTTGCATGCACCACAGATCCCCGTCGCTTGGCTGATCGGGACGCCTTCGCAAAACTTGGTGTTCGCGCACCGCCGACACACGCCGCAGTCCGCATCTTGGGTGCAAGGCTCAGGACCATCGCCATAACTCGACAAGATCGACTGGATAAAACTGGTGTACGTATCCGTACGCATCGAAGTCCCCGAACCTGTGCAACTTGAGCGCGGTGGATTCGCCCCTTGCACCGAAGGCGCGCTCACATAGGAGTTCACGCCGATCACACGGACCTTTCCATCCAGAAGCACCAGCGCAGGACCACCCGAGTCCCCATGACACACGCTTTTTCCCGTCGCTTGGTGCGTAAAACGATCTGTCAACACTTGTACGATCGGGATCTCGACCCCGTGTTTGCGGTCGGCGGATATCCGTGTGGGGGTGCTTTGCAATAAGCCATAACCCAGAAACAACGGGCTTTTGCTCGCCCAAAGATTCGTGTCTGTATTGAAGTTCACCGCGATCGGTTGCGCGATGTTGACAGCTTGCTTGAGGATGCCAAAGCCGATATCCCCGCCATTCGAGAGGTTGGTATTCCAGATCGGGTGGTTCTTAAACAAGGCCATATCGAACGCAAAGTAGTTGGCTTGGAAACCCGAAGAAGCGTTCGCATCAGGAAGATCGATGCGGAACTCGACCGACGCCCCTTTGTATTCAAGTGCTGCATCCACACAGTGCGCCGCCGTCAACACCACGCGCTTGGCGATCAACGTCCCTGTGCAAAATGACGAACGATTCGAGGTCAACGCCCCTACCGCAGGATAACGCAGATCCGGTTGCCCCCCGATAATCGGCTGTGTTGTGTGCCCAATCTTGTCTAACAACGGCGTATCGGTCGGTAAACAAGCGCCCCACACCATCCATCCCAAACCCATCCACATCACAAACCATCTTCGATCACGACGCTTCCACAAGACACACTCTCCTATCCGCTCCGATACTCGGCTTCTTTGCAGCCGTTCCTTTCACTTCCATCCAACCGCGCATCTTCGCATGAAAGAAAACAACTGGGAATAAGGCACGACGAACTTGGAGGAATTTGTCAACAGCATCGTTCGTCACGGGGATAAGTAAGTATCACTAAGTTTCTTCAACTTTCGCGCCCGAAGAACGGGTTCGTTCAAAAAAGATGGCGATGAAGAGGTCACCGACGCAACAGATCGAGGGCAGGCACGGGGGCCTGCCCCTACGAAACACCGTGTGATT
>JAKLKB010000141.1:0-17370 GCA_023150835.1 Myxococcota bacterium
ATTTTCAACAAAAACGGCCCCTCGCAAAATCCTGACGGCTCGTCTTCAACAAAAACGGCCCCTCGCAAAATCCTGACGGCCCATTTTCAACAAAAACGGCCCCTCGCGAAATCCTGACGGCCCATTTTCAACAAAAACGGCCCCTCGCAAAATCCTGACGGCTCGTCTTCAACAAAAACGGCCCCTCGCAAAACCCTGACGGCTCGTCTTCAACAAAAACGGCCCCTCGCACAAAGCTCTTGGGTAGCCCTTGCAATACATCCGAGAGATCTGCTAAAAGAAACCTTCCACTTTGTACCCCCATACACGGGATACCACCCAAACCCCCAAACCTCCCGAGGCAAACCCATGGATCTCAAATGGAACGACCCACAACGTGCGATCTTTTTGGATGACGTCATCCCTTTTGTCGAGAAGTCTGCGTATGCAAAAGAGCCGCTCAGCGAACAAACGCTCAAGCAATGGGTTCGATCTCGTTTATTCTTTCAACGAAGTTTCACCAAACCCGCCGAGAAAGGCATCTCTTTGGGGGCTTTGGACACTTTGTTGGACGCGGCAGTACGTGCGCTTGATCTCGAACTGCGCGCCATGCTCCAACGGGCCGTCGCCAAAGAAGAAGCCTCCGCCTACATGGAGATCGAAAGTATCCACGATCATCTGTTCTCTGTGGGGATGCGGGCGCTCACGACAGTGCCGATGGATATCGAAGTGACGGCGGTCAAGGCTTTGTTGAAGCGCTGCGAAGACAAGGATGTGGTGGCTTTTTTTGCGCGCCACAAGATGCAAGATCGCGTGCATCTGATCTCCGAAAAGCTTGAGGATCTCGATCGAGGTTTGCGTGAGAGCAACACAGCCCCTCCAGCCTCACCCGATTCAAAAGAAACCTCCGAGGCCCGAAAGCAACTTGACACTTCGGTGCGTAAGTTTCGACGCTACCTTCTTGATCGCTTTGAAAGCGACGACACCGCAGGGATCACGTTTCAAAAAGGCTTCTTGGACATCTTGCAACGCGCAACCGCCAAAGAACAACCCGAAAGCAACAACAAAGCGAAATCATCCGACGTGGCGTGATCATAACGAGGCGTTGCCTCCCCCGCCTTTGCCTTCGTCCCTGCCTTCCCCGTGTGGAACTCAAGGTGCTTCCCATCGCACCTCTACAGGATAAGCCTTAAAGCATTGATCGACGGAGAGAATCGTCATTCGTTCAGCGATGGCTTGTGCAATGAGCAGTCTGTCAAATGGATCTTTGTGGAAAAAGAACAAACTGCGTAAAACATCGAGGTGATCGGCTTCTATCGTGAGGAGATCGATTGCATTCGACCAAACATGGTCTCGAATCAAATCTGTGAGAGATGCTGAAATCGCCAACTTGCCCATGCTCACTTTGATGGTCATTTCCCACAAAGAAGCGACGCTTAAGAATCTCTCGTTGGACATATCTTCGATCAAGGAACGTGCGTGGAGAGGGAGTCGCGGATCTCCTGAGACAAACCACAAAAAAGCGTGCGTATCGAGAAGCAGTTTCACGGCACATACTCAGCAAAATCATCCAAAGGCTCATCAAAATCGTCGCCGATCTGTATCAACCCGCGAGCGCTTCCAAACTTGGGTTTGCGTTGCTCATGCAAAGCAACCAGTTGAAAAGCGGATCCATCGGGTCGGATGATCACCACTTGTTCGCCATTTGCAACTTGTTCAAGAAGTTCCTGCAATTGTATTGCGGCTTGTTCAACGGGCATCTGCGTCACGGTTCAGCTCCTTCCGTCCTCGCTTTCTTCTCAACATCATGAAACTGTTCTTCCCCAAACGCAACCTTTCCGTGGACCCCTCTTTTGCCTCCCCCTCCGTTGCCTTCGTCCCTTCTTTTTCCGTGCTTTCCGTGTCTTCCGTGGACTTTCTATGCTTTCGTTCGTGGGCTTTGTTTAGCGGAGGATTTGTGTGCGTTGAGGATCGTAGAGGGCGGCGTCGTGGCGGGTGGCGGGGATGGGGTCGCCCAAGACGATGATCTCGTAGTTGGAATGACTGGCGTATTCGGTGGGGATGTAGCCATAGGCGATGACTTTTTGGATGGAGTGGCCGTAGCCTCCGCTGGAAAGGACGCCGATCACGTCGCCTTGGTAGCAGATGGTTTCACCGCCAAAGAGTTCGACATCTTCGGCGAGGGTGAAACAGCACAGCGTGCGGCGGGGTGGATGTTTGGCGGCCTCTTCGAGGGCTTTTCGACCGAGGAAGTCGTCGGGGGTTTTGAAGTGGACACAAAAGCCGAGTCCAGCTTCAAAAGGCGTATAATCGGGCGTGATATCCGAGCTCCAGTAGCGATAGCCTTTCTCAAGCCGCAGCGATTCGATGGCGTAATAACCTGCGTCGACGATGCCGTAGGCTTGTCCTGCTTGCCAAAGCTGCTCGTAGACGTGTAGGGCGCACTCGATCGGGATGTGGAGCTCCCAGCCAAGCTCGCCCACATAGGTGACGCGCAATGCACGCACAGGCGCATAGCCCACAAAGATCTCGCGGCAATGGCCGAAGGCAAAGCCCTCGTGTGAGACGTCATCGTCCGTCACTTGGGCGAGGACATCGCGGGCGTGAGGGCCGCAGAGATTGATCACGGCGTATTGGGTGGTGACGTCGACGATCTGGACAGAGCCGTCGGTGGGGGCGTGGCGTTGGATCCAGTCTTTGTCGTGCGTTCCAAAGGCTGTGCCGGTGGTGATGTAAAAAAGATCGTCTGCGAAACGCGAGATCGTCAGATCGCACTCGATCCCACCGCGTGCGTTGCAAAGCTGCGTATACGTGAGACGCCCGGGTGGTTTGCGGAGATTGTTGGCAGCGAGGTATTGCAAGAGATCGAACGCGCCCGAACCACGGACTTCGATCTTGCTAAAGGAGCTTTGATCGATCAAGGCGACTTGTTCACGGATAGCCTTGCACTCTGCGGCGACGTGAGGAAAAGAAGCGGGTCGGCCAAAGGTGGGGGTTTCGTTGTTCGAGTGTCCTTGGGGGGCGAACCAGTTGGGGCGTTCAAAGCCAAACTTCGAGCCGTACACGGCTCCCTTGGCTTTGAGTGTGGCGTAGAGAGGGCTGCGGCGCATCGGGCGGCCCGAAGCGTGTTCTTCGTGCGGCCAAGCGATCGAATAATGCTTTGCATACAACTCCAACGTGCGTTCGGTGACATAACGAAGGCTGCGGTGGTATGGGCCAAATCGGCGGATATCTACGGGCCACAAGTCGAGACTTGGCGAGCCTTCGACGATCCATTCGGCCAGCATCTTTCCAGCGCCCCCTCCTGCCGCGATGCCATGCGCGTTAAACCCCGCCGCCACAAAGAAGTTCTCGCGCTCGGGAGCGCGCCCCATAATAAAATGCCCGTCGGTGGTAAAGGCTTCAGGTCCGTTGATCAGCTCGCGTACACCGACATCTTGGAGCATGGGCGTTCGCATCACAGCGCGTTCGGCGATCGGCTCAAAGTGTGCGAAGTTGGGGGGCAAAAGCTGTTGTCCAAAGTCTTTGGGGACGCCGCGCACCGACCAAGGGATCGGGTTGTGTTCATAACCTCCCATCACGAGGGCTCCCACATCGGCCTTGTAATAGATCAGGTTGTCTGGATCGCGCATGGTGGGGAGATCGGGTGGGATACCTTCGATCTTTTCGGTGATCATGTATTGGTGCATGGTGGGGATCAGCGGCACCATCACACCCGCCATCAGGCCGATCTCACGCGCCCACATCCCCGCAGCGTTGACCACATACTCCGCATGGATCACCGTTTGATCGGTCTCGACCGCCGTCACACGCCGCCCTTCGGTACGGAATCCCAGCACACGCTCAAATCGCCGAAACACCGCCCCTCCCGCACGCGCTCCGATCGCCAAGGCTTGTGCGATCCCGCTCGGATCGGCGTATCCATCTGTCGGCAAATAAGCCGCTCCCAAGACCCCATCCAATGACATCAACGGAAACAAAGCTTGCGCTTCCACAGGAGACAACAAGTGCATCGCCAAACCAAAGCTTTTCGCGGTGGTCGCGGCCTTTCGCAACTCGATCATCCGATCTTCGGAACAGGCCAGACGCAAGCTCCCCACTTCTTTCCAACCCGTCGCTTGGCCGGTTTCAGCTTCCAACCTACGGTACAGATCGACGCTGTGTTGCAACATCCGCGTGACGTTGCGCGAAGATCGCAACTGCCCCACCAATCCCGCTGCATGCCACGTCGAACCGCTCGTCAGTTCGCCTTTTTCGATCACCACCACATCCGACCACCCCAGCTTTGTCAGGTGGTACGCGATGCTACAGCCCACGATCCCACCGCCTACAATCGCCACTCGCGTATGAATCCCCATCGTTTCCTCCACTCTATAGAACTTCACTCGCAGTTAGACTTGATGTTGTGGGGTTTCACCCCACACCCCACAAGGGACTGTCGCCCCTTGACCCCATATTGGCGAACAGATCGCAGGCTTTTTACACCGACAACTCTCTCGCTTGAAACAGCACGAACACGGGGGTTTTTGCAACGGCGTCACTCCTCTCACAGATCGAAACGATGATCACCGATCTTCGGAAAAAACGCAAACCGCCGAGTCAGGGCCAAGGAGGCAACGCTGGCTTGTCGGGCGTGGGGCAAATCTCCACAACACACTCACCACAAACCAGTCATCCACCGAGTACACGATCAAACACACGAGTGTACGATCGCGCACTGTTTCTGGTGCATGATCGTACACAAACACCCTTTCGAGCAAAGCGCGAAGCCCACGCAACGCAACAAAATCTCTCCATCCCGACACCTCCCTAAAGACCTCCGCCCAGAGAATTCTTTCGGCACAACCATTGCTGTAGGCGCGCATTCCCCACCGCTCCTGCGCTCAAAAACCAGCTTTTGACCGAGGGATCCGCCCTTGGAACAACGTGCGCTTTGTCTGCTGACGGAAAGACGGCTCGCCCCAAAACAAAGGAGGAACCACAGGCACAACAAACCCACTTCGGCAAACCGTTTGATCGAGCAACAAAGGGCGCAAACAACACACGGGAGAGAATGTTGATGAAGAAACAGCATCGAACGACACCAAGACACACGCTCTTTTTATGGGCAAAAGGGCTAACAACCGCGATTTTGCTGACGATGGGACTGGGAGCCTGCGGAGGTCCGAAACCCTGTACACAAGACTCTGAATGCCAAGAACCTTCCGCCTGTATCAACGGCACTTGTGCTTGGGTGGATCCCAACAAGTGCCGCTCCGATGAAGCCTGCAAAAAGAAAAATCCAGCGACCCCCCGTTGTGATAGCCAAACAGGGCAATGTCACGGTTGTTTTGCCGATCTCGACTGCAAGGACGGATTTGCTTGCGTTGAAAAGCAGTGCCAGCGCAAAAAAGCCTGTGAGTCGGACAAAGATTGCATCGACGAAGGGCTGAAACGCTGTAATACACGCACCAAGCAATGCAGCGAATGTGCGGAGAACGCGCATTGTTCAGCCCCCACAGCGATCTGTAGCGCTGAAGGGCGTTGCGTAGCTTGCAACAATCGGTTGGACTGTAAGCCCGGGGAAGAGTGCGTCAACAGCACTTGTCAACCCGCGATCCGCTGCGCAGCCGACCGAGATTGCACCGACACAAACACCCCGTACTGCTCGCTGCAAATGCAACGCTGCGTCGTCTGCGACAACAACGGACATTGCCAAAAAGGATTTGATTGCGTCAACAATCGCTGCGAACGCAAAGCCACCTGCAACACCAAGGACGACTGCGTAGAGACGAGCGCTCCGCACTGCAACCCCACAAGCAAGGCGTGTGTAGCCTGTTTGACAAAAGACCATTGTTCCGCTCCCACCGCCTTTTGCGCTCCCGAAGGGCGTTGTGTCGGGTGCAACCAACGAGCCGATTGCAAAGCAGGAGAAGATTGCGTCAACAACGCTTGCCAAGCCACGGCACTTTGCGCATCGGATCGCGACTGTACTGACCAAGCCACACCTTACTGCTCGCTTCAAAACAAGCGTTGCGTCGTCTGCGACAACAACGGACATTGCCAAAAAGGATTTGATTGCGTCAACAATCGCTGCGAACGCAAAGCCACCTGCAACACCAGCGACGAATGTATCGATACGGGCCTGTCTCACTGCGATATCGCCACCCACAAATGCGTCGCCTGTCTCGCAAACACCCATTGTGCAGCCCCCAAGGCTTATTGCCACACAGACAAGACCTGTGTTTCTTGTGCAAGCGATACGGATTGTACAGATCAAGCCAAACCCCGCTGCAACAAGAGCGAAGGGATCTGCCAAGCCTGTCTCGGAGAGTCCGACTGCCAAGCAGGTCAAGCCTGCGTTGGGGGAACCTGCCAAAAACGCACAGACTGCCGATTGGATGGCGATTGCGTGGATGCCAAGCTCAAATACTGCGAGCTCACGGCCAAACTGTGTGTGGAGTGTTTGGGTGAAGCGGCTTGTCAAGCCGGCTACACCTGCAAAAGCAACGTGTGTGTACGCAAAGAAAACTGCGCCAACGACAAAGACTGCATCGATCAAGGCAAAGGACTGTGCAACCCGAAAGACAACAAATGCGTGGGCTGCATCAGTCGCCTTGACTGCGCAAGCAACCAAGCCTGCGTCAACGGGGCCTGCGCCAACTGGTGTTCTGTGGATGCCCACTGTAGCGATCCGACCAAACCCGCTTGTCAGACCGCCACAGGCCAATGCGTCGCTTGTGTGAGCCACCAAGATTGCCCCGCAGGAGAAGTCTGCAACACAACAACCGCAACCTGCCAAGCAGGAGCCGCGTGCGGCACAGGCTGTCCCACAGGACAAGTCTGCGAGACCACTTCGCAAAAATGCGTGGGTTGCCTTGCCAGCACCGACTGTCCATCCACTCCCAGCGGAAAATCCAAGCAAGCCTGCGATACCACCGAAAAACAATGTATCGAATGTGCCCAAAATACCGACTGCAAGATCAACCAGATCTGCCAAAACAAACGATGTGCCTCCGGCTGTGCGTCACAACAAGACTGTGCGCCCGGGCTGTTGTGCCTCAAAGCCACAGGTGCGACGACAGGCGTTTGCGGAAAATGTCTCAAAAATACGGATTGTCCCACAGGACAGGTCTGCAATCCTACGTCTTTCATCTGTGGCTCTTGTGCAGATGACACAGACTGCCAAGGAAGCCAAACAGCCCGTTGGTGTGATCCTTCGCGTGCGCTCTGCACCACAGGCTGCTCCACCAATCAGCATTGCCTCAACAACCCCGCAGGGGCGATCTGCGATCTCCAACGAAATGTGTGCGTGGCCTGTCTCACAACATCTGATTGCCCGCGAGGACAGCATTGCGAGCCGCTCAATAACCAATGCGTCGCTTGTCTTGAGAACGATGCCCACTGCCCATCGGGTCAGATCTGCAACGGCTTTTCTTGCGTTGTCGGCTGCTCGACAGATACCGAATGTGCGCTGCAAGGCGCAGGTCTGCTGTGCGCAAGTGGCCGCTGCCGCGAGTGCGATGCAAGCCGCCCCTGCCCCAACGGCAAAGTCTGCAACAGCAAGGGACAATGCAGTGAATGTGGGCAAGATTCGGATTGCGGTGCAGGCAAGTTCTGCGATCTCTCCTTTGGTCGATGTGTCCCCCAAACAGGCCGCACAGACTGTATGAGCTGTGTCAACAACACCGATTGCGCTGTCGGCTACCAATGCACCCAACGCAACCTCGGCTTCAATGCTTCTCGCACAGAGCGGGTCTGCCTCAAGTCTTGTACAAAAGACGCCCAATGTGCGGGCTACCAGATCAGCGGAAACCCTGCTCCCACCCAAGCCCCCTCAGGCTGCACTCTCGCCAAAACAGCCGATCGCACCTACTTCTTCTGTAGCAATACTCTCTCGTGGGATAACGCCAGCGCAGAGTGCCGTAAACACGGAGGCTACCTCGTCACCCTCAACGATGCCCAAGAACACAACTTCGTCGTCAACGAAGGGAACAAGTGGCTGGGTGGCTATTATTGGGTTGGCTTGCGCTATCGTTCGGGCGCGTTCTCATGGGAAGACACCAGCTCTTCTTTCCGCCAATGGTGCTATGGCTCCGATACAAATCCGTACAATTCCCCTGCCTCCTATTACGATGGCGTGTATATGGGCGGTAGCTGCTTCTACAACCAACAGGCATCCTACACACGCCGTTATGTCTGTGAATTCGATGGCGGCGGTGGGCCGCGTGGTTACAGTTGCGATCTTGCAGATGGCTTGTGCAAACCGCGCTGGGGCGGCGGTTCGTCGTCAGCGTCTTCTTGCCGCAGCCAATGGACGCGAGGGCAACACTGCGAGCGCGACACCAAAGACAATACCTACCCCAACCGTTCGACCACTTGCGGCCTGAGCAGCCAAAAGAACGACAACGGTGCATACGAATCTTATTGCTCGGCGGAGCGCAACAATCGCTGCCTGATGATGTGTTCGTCTGCCTCAGACTGCCCGCTTGGGTATGGCTGCGATATCGAACAAAAACAGTGCATCAAAGAATGTACAGCGAACAAAGATTGCGATGGTGGCGAGACGTGCAACACCGCGACGCAGAAATGCGCAGAGTGTTTGCAAGATAGCCACTGCCCGTCGGGCCGCATCTGCAAAGCGGATCGCTGTGTTGTGGGCGAGTGCAAGGCCAATAAAGATTGCGCAGGAGGACTGACCTGTACGAATTCGCGCTGTCGGGAATGTGCGGCAGATGCGGATTGTCCGGGCGGTCGAAAGTGCGATAGCATCGGTCGATGCGTGCGTTGCTTGGCGGATACAGACTGCGCCGCAAGCGGACAAACTTGCGACAAGGTTCATGGGACGTGTTATCTCAACCAAGCTCGGACATCTTGTATGCCTTGCCAACAAGATTCCGATTGTTCGGCCCTTCACCTGTGTACCGAGCGCATGTTTGGCGATATCAAAGAAAAAGTCTGCACAAAGCGTTGCCTACAAGACAGCGACTGCCCTGACTACGACACCACCAACAGATCTCCCCGAGGTTACATCTGCGACACAAAGGCAGCGGTTCCTTATTGTGTGCCGCAGTGGTCCTCGCAAGCCTGCGGTGCGCTATGGACCGACCGAAAGCCTTGCAAAGATCCAAGTGCTTGCGGGGCAAGTAGCGGGGTTTGTTCGAGCGAAGATGCCCGTTGCAACGTGGGTTGCAGCAGCAACACGCAATGCCCGTCTGGTTATAGCTGCAAAAACGGCGCGTGTACCAAGGAATGCACAGGGGACGCGGATTGCAACGGTATGCAAAAGTGCCACACCAGCTTGAAGCTGTGCGTCAGTTGCCTTGCCAACGCAGATTGCAAAGATCCTGAAAATGCCGTGTGTGACACCCAACAAGGCCGCTGTGTGCCTTGTGTGACGGACGCCGAATGCCTCAGCAAAGATCCACTCAAGCCCGTCTGTGAGTACGACAGCAGCAAAGGCAAAAATCAGTGCCGTATCGCTCTTTGCCTCTCTGACAGTAACTGCAAAACAGGCGAAAAATGCGAAGGCGGACGATGCCGCGCTTGTAGCGCCACAAACCCATGCAAAACAGGTGTCTGCTCGCACAAAGGCCAATGCGTGCAATGCAACCAAAGCAGCGATTGCAAGACGGGAGAAGCCTGCGAATCCAACCGATGCTTCCCTGCAACCAGCCGTACCGCGTGTATGTCTTGCCAAGCCGATAGCGACTGCGCTTCGGATCACAAATGTGTGCTACGAACGGACTACACTTCTTATGGCGGGCGGAGTGAAAAAGTCTGCCTCAAGACCTGCACCAACACAGGGGGTCTTTGCGCGGAACAAGGCTATGCCTGTCACAACCCGTCAGGGTTCTCTCCTGCCCAATCCTACTGTGTGCCGATGTGGGGTGGCGCCTACCAATACCACCAATTCTATGATCAACCGGGTTCTTGTGCGAGCCTTTGGACGGCAGGCAACAGTTGCCAATCCAACGGTAAGCTCTCTGCAGAATGCGGTTTGGGAAGCACGTCGTCTCGTGGGTACAGTCAGGAGTCCTACTGTTCGGCCAATGCAAGCGAAGGCTGTTTGATCTACTGCCGAGGCCGAAGCTACGGCAACACAAACCAAGAATGTCCGAACGGGATGACTTGTAGCTGCACAAGCTCGCCTTGCCGATGCGTTGCAGGAACCACAACGCCATCGGTGGACTTGCTGTTCGACACAAAAGGATTCGCTGTGCCAACAGGAGTGGCTCAAAACCTGACTTTCCAAGCGACGTACACCACGATGAATGCGGGCAGAAGCCCCAGCCCCAACTACGATGTGGAGATCATCCTCGCGCTCGACAAAGACCTCAAGACGCCGATCACGACCCTGTACATACAGACACACAAAGGCTTGGGACCAAGTTTGACAGAGAAGTCCACGATCGGGCTTGTGATCAAAGAAAAGCCCGGGGCGTACTTCATCGGTTTCCGTATCGATCCAAAAGGACTCGTCACAGAAACGGATAAAGCCAACAACCTCTATGTTTTACCGATCACCGTGAAATAATCCTCCCCTGCGCGACGCCGAGATCGCTCTCTTCCCGCGATCGAGTCCTCATCCCCGCCACCCGCCCAGTTTGCAGACCTCCCACAACACAGCCTATCGCTCCAACGCTCCAAAACGGTTTGTTGCCAACGACGTGTTCACCGCCGTTGCGAGCGGCAAAGTTGTTTGTTTGAAAACGTCTGCTTGTCCCGCCAATACGGGGTCAAGGGGCCTTTGGTCCCTTGTGGGGCGTGGGGCAAAGCCCCGCAAACAAACAAGCAAAGCCCCGCAAATAAACAAACAAGCAAAGCCCCACAAACAAACAAGCAAAGCCCCACAAACAAAAAAAGCGATCAGTGATCGCGCTGTTATCGGGGATTTATTTCTTGCCTTGGGTGAGAAGCCGCTTGAGCAGCGCCTCACCGTGACCTTTGCCAAGCACGCCTTTGAGACTGGTTTCGTAATGAAAGCCGGGATGATGGTGGCCTTGGTGGCATTGTGTACACACCGAAGCGGGGGCTTTGCGTTGGATGTTGTTTTTCTTGGAGGCAGCGGTTCGCACGTGCAAGCCGCCGTAGCTATGGCAGCTTTCGCATTGGACGTGGGCGAGGTGCTTGGGTTGACGGAGATCGAACAATCCCCCGGGCTTTTGCCAGCCGACGGTGTGGCAACCGATGCAGTCCATATCGAACTGCTTTTGCTTTTTTTCGAGTGTGTGATAGGCCCCTGCGTGGCGTGTGGTCTTCCAAAATTCGTAAGCAGGGGCGTGACAAGCGCGGCAAGTCTCGGCTCCGACAAAGAGATCGCCGTCTTTGGTAAAGGGGATCGGCTTGACATGGGCCATCGCTTCAAAGTTGGCTTTTTTCACAGCGGCTTCGTAGGCTTTGATCCGCTCCAAGGTTCGGGGGAGATCGGTGATGCGTTCGGAAAGAGCGTAGAGTTGGTGAAGATAAGGGCGTCCCTTGGTGGGCAGTTTGGGGGGATCTTGCATGGCTTTTTCGAGGGCTTTGATCTGTGGCTTGGTGGCTTCGGCTTGTTGGGTATAGACGGCGGCGATCGGGGCAAAGTCGGGGCCTTGGCGGTTCATCTGCTCAGCTTGACGGAGATAACCTTGGATCTGCTGTTGAAGGTTGGCGATCTCTTGTTTGCGTCCTTCGGGGGTTTGCAACGTGATCCAAGGGCCATCGCGTTTGAGCGGATCGTAGATCGCCAAAGCACCGGCCTTTTGACCATCTTTTTCGGTCAACATCAACAGGGCGTTGCCACCGCGCAAAGCGAGTGGAGATGCGATGCCTTCGCCTTCTTCGCCATCGATCACGAGATCGATATCTTGTGCTGCTTCGGCGATGGCTTCGGCCTTTGCGCGCCCCAACGTCGACAACAAGATCACCCATCGCGCCCCCTCGCGGCGTAAAAAGGCGGCTTGTTGCTGGACAGCCGACAGCGGTTCGATCAGGCGCAGACCATGACGCGCCCAATAGTCTTTGGGCCAAACCACCGCATGATCGGGCTTTGAGATCGGTTCGCCTGTCAGCGCCACGATCCCCACCTTGACGCCTTCGACCTCCAACAACAACCGAGGCAAAAACGCCGCCTGACCGCCTTGTACACGAACCAGATTCGAGGCCACCGCCTGCATCCCTGATCGCGCCAGCAAACCATCCAACGCGGCCCGCCCCAGCGCCAGATCATACGGCCCAATCCCGATCGCCTTCGTACCGATATCGCGCAGGGTATCGGCCAAAAGCCCCGCCTTGAGGCGAGCTTGCGTCTGCTTGGCCGCCTCGATCTCCAATCCCTCAAAGAACAAACTCCCTGCGTCCAGACCCAAAGCGCCGATACCTCGGGCTTTTAGACCCACCATCAATCCGCCCAGACGGGCGACTCCGCCCAACATCCCTGCCTGACAACCACACGGCTCAATGTAGCCCTTGATCCCGCCTGTGTACGTCAATCCAAACGCTTTCGCTCCTTCCACGACACTTGGTGGGATCGTCACTTCCTTTGGTAAGACGCCGACCGCACTTGTGGGGCGAGAAGAAGCTTTCCCCCCCAACGATGGCTCCGCAGCCATCAACAACCCACTCAGCCCACACGCCACCCATCCCCAGATCAACGGCTTACGCCATCCTCTCCGTTCCATCGCATCCTCCGTATATGAAGACAACACCCTCGCGATCCTGCTCAAACAAAACCTGCCTGCTCAAGGGCTGTTCGATCAAAACCATCCCAAACAGCCGAGCTATTCCTTTTTGGCCGAAAAGCTGGGCAGAAAACAAAAAAGCTTTGATCAAAAACCGAGGCAGAAGACAAAGCGGACATGCTCACACAACAACAGAAGTTTGCGTAGGGGCAGTTCGCGAACCGCCCGTGTATCGGGACATAGAGCATCGGACGGACACGCTCACACAACAACAGAAGTTTGCGTAGGGGCAGTTCGCGAACCGCCCGTGTATCGGGACATACGTACAAACGTGTTGTCTTTCCGACAGCACAGACGAAGTGTCCGAGTGTTCGGGGTGGGGGGGCCAACCATCGCTTAACAAGGCGCGTATGGGGCAAAGCCCCACAAAACCCCAACCAACAAACCAAACCTAAAGAAAGCATTGAGGAAGCAAAGAAAGAGGGAGAGGATCAGGGTTGGACGGGGGGTTTGACGCAGGCTTGGAAGCTTTTGCTGTTGACGGTGAGAGAACCGCAGCGGGTACGGCCTGTGGTGGGGCAATCGCTGTCTTGTTTGCAAGGGGTCGTGCAGGTTCCGCTTGCGGGATCGCAAAGACCTGTCTGACAATCCCCGGGAAAAGGCTTTATCGCATCACATGTCCCACCGACGGGGAGAAGTTGCGGATCTGCTGAGATACAGGCCAAGAGGCTGCTTCCGCTGCGATCTTTGACACCGCAGAGCGTCCCGCGACAATCGGACGGGAGCGAACAGGTACCCGTTGCGGGCATACACACTTGCCCTTCTCGGTAATTGTTTAGTGTCGCTTGGACGTAGGCCACTTCGCAGATCTTGCCGCTGCCGCAGTCAGAATCTGCGCTGCAAGGCTTGACGCAAGTACTGGTCGAGATGGAGCAAAAGTGCGAGGCACATTCTTTGGTGAATTGGTTGGGGTTGCAAGAAGCGCCCTCTGCTTTATCGGAAGGTGCAGCGATCGCGCATCGCGTTTGGATGTTGCCGTTGGCACGTCGGAAGAACTGGCAGATCTGAGAGCCACGACAATCAGCGTCTTTGGCGCACGCGACATCGCAAGCTTGGGTGGTGTATCCCGCAAGGGGCGTGATCTGGCGACAAGAACCGACCACACAGTCCGCATCCACCGAACAAGGCGGAGCGCAAGTATTTGTGGTGGGGAAACAAAGGTGACTTGCGCAAGATCCCGGGAAGTTGGCGGGATTGCATTCTGCACCGCTCCCGTCACCTGCCCCGGATTGGCAGGTCAACAACAGCGACGTGGCTTGTTGGTTGGCTTGGCAGATGTTGGGTAGTGCGCAATCGGTTGCACGTTGACAAACCGCTCCGACGGGTGGAACGCATCCCTTGGTGGTCTTTCCTTCGACGCTCACAGCGCTGCAAACCAGACCTGTCGGGCATTGGCTGTCTTTTTCGCACGTCGCCAAACAGATCAAGCTACCCGCCCCGCAGAAACGGTTTTTACACTCGCCTTGTAGCCCCTTTGCAGGATCACAAGGATCGCCTACACCGACTTTTAGTGCGTTATCTTCGATACAGCTACGGATCAGCGCTGTGCCTGTGAGGTTCAAATCCAGCGCACAGATCGGCTGGGAATTGGGGCAAGTCGCAGAACGTTCGCAGAGGGCTTTGTCGGGCAAACAAGCCCGTACCAACGAGCCATTTGCAAGTTCTGATCTACCGCAGCGTCGGCCTGTTCCGCAATCTGGATCGCTGGTGCAGGTATTTTCACAGACACGACGAAGTGGCTCACAGATCCGCGTCTTGCACTCGCCGGGATAACCGCTCGCAGGGTTGCACGTTTGTCCGACGTCTTTTTGAGTAGGAGAGGGCCGCAAGCACAAATAACTGATCTGTGTGCCGTTGACGTCGACTGCACAGGTGGTTCCTGAGATACAATCGGCTTGCTTGGTGCAAGTGGCAGGTCTTGGAAGGCAAGCGTTGATCGACTTTCCAGCCAAGAACAACGTTTCTGCGCAGATCTCGTTGGTGGCCGCGCAATCACCCAATCCGGGTTTGCAAACTTTGACGCACTTTTGGGTCACGCCATCACAAACGTTGCTTTGGCAATCTGTCCCCAACGTGCAAGCCGCACCAACGGCCTTTTTGGAACCGGGGTTTTGACAGGTGGTCTCGACTTGGTTTTGCCCATTGAGCGCAGCTTGACACACCGTTCCACTCAAGCAATCCAAATCCCCGTCACAGAGGGTTCGCGCCCCTGCCACACAACCTTTGATCGTGACAACGCCGAGGTTGATCGTTTGACAAACTTCGGTATTTGCGCAATCGCGGTTTGCAGTACAAGGCGAGACACACTTGCGCAACGTCGGGTGGCACAAGTTGTTGGTGCAATCGAGGTTGGGAAGGCGAGGTGTACAGGCCTGTCCCAAAGTGTTGGTGGTCACACGACGGCAAACGGTGCGTGCGTTGTTGTTGGCGTCGATCTCCAGATAACAGGTTTCGCCAGCGACACAGTTCTTTTCGCCGTTACATCGGAGCGTTTTGCACAACGGAAGCGAAAAGCCCGAGACGGTGGCAAGAGAGCAGCCGTATTCTGTGGAAGCCGAAGGACAATCATTGTCTCCGTTGCGTAGCTCGCAAAACTGCGTACAGATCTTGAGATCAGGATGGCAAACGCCTGTCTCGCACTGATTGTTTTGCGTGCATACAGCACCTGTCCCAAGCGTCCCGACAATCGGCTTGCAAGAACGAATCGGGCGGCTGTCCACAAAAGACAGGACACAACGCTCGCCGCTGGTGGTGCAATCGCGATCTCGCAAGCAACCGCTCGGAACAGGAAGGCACAAGTTCAATCCCGACGGGCCTGTACCACTGCCTTCACAAGCGTACTGCAACGGGCACGAGGTGCTTTGCCCGCCCTGACAAGGCGGCACACACAGTTTGGCGACGGGATGGCACAACCCGCTTTGGCAGTTGCTATCTTGCGCACACACCGATCCCAAGAGGCTTTTTGCACTATCGGGGATCGCGCACCCAAGAAAACCGCCCGCCCCCACCTTGCGATACACACAAAACTCTCCGTTGGTTTCTTTGCACTCAAAGTTCCCTTTGCAGCGCTCGAAAGAACAAACCTTCGTGCTTTTGGTCGCTCCAGCGGTGGTTTTGAGGTCACGAGAGAGACAACGCAACGAAAGCCCACTGCCCGGGGGAACACAATCACCATCCGCCACGCAAGGAAGCGTGCAAACACCGTCTTCTTTCAAGCACGTACCCGAGGCACAATCCGCATCTTGCGCACAATCTGCACCGAGCACTTTGGTTCCTGCGTTGGGAACACGGCACCGTGTTTCCAAGTTCCCGCTGATCTCGATGATCTGGCACAAGTCCTTAGAACCCGGGCAGTCCGATGTTTTCTGACAAGAAAACCCATTCGTCGGTGGAGTGCAGATCTGCGCCGAAAGGTTGGCGGTTTGGGGACGGCTTAGGGTTTGGTTTTGGCAGGCGTAACCGCCCGTTGTTGGGCAATCTGCGCTTGCACGACAAAGTTGTGCGCAACGCTCTTGGAAACACAAACGCTCTGCGCAGTCGTCGTCTTTTTCGCAGTTATCGCCGACGGCTTTTCCATCTTGTTTTGGCGGAACGCACAAAAACACAAAGCTCTTTGTGTCGTCGATAGAAGGCGCACAGATCAGAGTTCCGGTCCCTGAACCGCAATCGCTTTTTGTTTTTGTGCGATCACAAAGTTGCGGCAAGCAAACGCGCAACGTCCCCGAAGACTGGCCGATGACGAACGGAACCACACCGCATCGAGACAACCTTGCATTACCGCAATCCGCGTCGACCTTGCAGGCTTTTGAACAAAGTTGTGTGGTCGGCAAGCACAGGTTGGACTGGCATACATTGTTGGCTGCACAAGGTTGTTCGGTAGCAGCAAGCGCGGTGTTGCGCTTGGCGCAGAGCGTGATGGCTTGATTGTTGGCCTCTTTTCCAGCGCAAAGGAAATTGTCTCGGCGACAATCCGTGTCGTTGCCGCATGATTGGCCTGTGGTGGGGATCACACACAAACCAAACGTGCGCGTCGTATCAGGCGGCTGCTGCTGCTTTTTGCACACAAAACCAAGCGCACAATCCCCATCTACGCGACATAACGCTGAGCAATAATCGTCTGCGTTGGTGTCAAGAACACACGCTCCTGAGCGACAATCACCGTTGCTTTTGCATGAAAAGCCGATCTCTTTTTTGTTGGCCTCGGGTTTGGCACAGATCGTCTTAAAAGTCCGATCTGGGGTTGTTTTGAACGTAAGCTGACAGGTTTGATCGGACAAACAATCTTTGTTGTTTTGGCATTCGTTTTCATCAAGCGCACAGATCTTCCATTTTCCGCTCGTGCCAAAGTCCGCTTCTTCGCATTTGCGACTGACGCAATCCTCGTTGCTTTCGCAGATCTCGCTGCACTTCTTTTCGGTGGGATGACAGATCGTTGTGCGGCACTGTCCCACTCCCGTGGCAGCAGGATCACACGTCTTGCCGTACAAAGCACCTGTTGCGTTGATCTTATCGCACACGAGGGTAGCGGTGGTTGCTTGACGGTTGGGCATACAGCTTTGATCGCTGAGCGCGCTACAATCCGCTTCTTTTTTGCATGGCGTTGTTTGAGGTTCGGGCTGAGGTTCGGGTGTGGGTTCGGGTTCGGGGGTGGGTTCGGGTTCGGGGGTGGGTTCGGGTTCGGGGGTGGGTTCGG
>JAKLKB010000141.1:17418-38263 GCA_023150835.1 Myxococcota bacterium
GGGTTCGGGTTCGGGTCCCGCTTCGATCGCTGGCTCGAAAAAAGCCTCTGGAAACTCGTATCCACCCGGCAACAAGACGCAAGTGCTGCGAAGACAACGCGCTCCAGCTCCAGCCGACGCACAATCGCTGTCTTTGCTACAAGTCACTTTTGCACTTGTATTCTCGATACACTTTCCTGCCTTCACATCGCAGATCTTTGTCCCTGTACAGTCCACGTCACTCGCACACTCGGGTGCCGCGCATTGGATCAAAAAGCCCGCCATCAACAAGGTGCCGCACAAAACAGCCCCCCACCGAAACCATCTCGCCGCGATACTCAACGATGTCATGCCGAAAACCTCACTACAAAAAAAACATCAGCCCTATCTCGACCAAGGGACCGCACACGGCCCCATACCAGACACGATTTTCCGTACCCTGACGCAACCAACCCACCCAAAGCAAGAGGCCGCTGCGTTATGTTTGCTTCGCGATGTATACTCGCCCCCTTTTCGCCGCGCCTTGTGCGCCCTCCAAAGAAACACAGACACGCCAATCTACCGAACTGTCCCCATAAATCATAGAGGCGTTTTTGGGTTTTTGCGAAAACTTCACCGCACCCAAAAAAGCGTTTGACTTTTTCAAAAGCATGCGCTACATACGTTGCTGCTTTCGGCACGGCGAACATAGCTCAGTTGGTTAGAGCATCGGATTGTGGTTCCGAGGGTCGTGGGTTCGAATCCCATTGTTCGCCCATATTTATCCAATTTTTTCAGATCAGTTTTCTGCTTTAAGGCATCCCTTGCCAAAAAAAACAACCCGACCCCAAACGTCGGGTTTTTTTGTTTGCAAACACCACCTGCCCTCTTCCGTCCCCACCCATGCCCTTCTTTTCATACGCTCGCCGCATCTCTTCGAGCTCCTTCCTATTCCCCTTCTTGCGCTTTCTTTGTATCTTGCGACCCCAACGCCCCCAAAATGCGTACCTACGCTCGGTGGCCTCTTCGTTTCTTTCACTCCATGACGACCCAAGGAGACTTTTTTGATGAAGAAAGCATCGATCCCTTCGGGGACACGCGATTTTCTACCCGAACAGATGCGCCAACGGCTCTATGTGATCAACAAGATCAAAGGCATCTTTGAGCGGTTTGGCTACGAGCCGATGGAGACGCCCTCGATCGAAAAGTGGGAAGTCCTCCAAGGCAAACTTGGCGAAGAAGGCGAACAACTCTTGTTCAAGATCCTTCGACGTGGAACAACGGTCGAAGATCTGCGCCTTGGTCGCACCCAAAGCGTCACCTTCGAAGCCTTTGATGATCTCGTCGATTTAGCGCTGCGCTACGATCTCACCGTCCCCTTCAGTCGCGTCCTCGCCATGTACGGACAACTGCCCAAACCCTTCAAGCGCTACCAGATCCAACCTGTCTGGCGCGCAGATCGCCCACAAAAAGGCCGCTACCGCGAGTTTTACCAATGCGACGTCGATATCGCTGGAACCGAGTCGATCCTCGCCGATACAGAGATCGTCACCATCGTCTACACAGCCCTCAAAGAGCTTGGTTTCCCCGCCTTCCGCATCCGCCTAAATCACCGCAAACTACTCAATGGCCTTGTCTCCGCAGCAGGCGGTGCCGCTCACTTCAAAGATATCTGCATCGCCATCGACAAACTCGATAAGATCGGCGAAGACGGCGTCCGAAAAGAACTCCTTGATCGCGGAATCACCGAAGAGACCGCAAATAACCTGTTTTCATGGATGGGCCTCAAAGACGAGCCGCTCGCACTGATCGAACGTTTGCGACCGATTATCGGCGATCATGCAGATGGTCAAGCAGGTCTCCAAGACCTTCAATCCCTCTACAACGCCCTGATCGCCCAAGACCTCGATCTGCGTTGCATCCCGCTCGACCTCTCTCTCGTCCGAGGACTCGATTACTACACAGGCCCGATCTTTGAAGCTGTCGTAGACGAACCCGCCATCGGTAGCCTCAGCGGTGGAGGCCGTTATGACAAGCTGATCGGCAAGTTCTCTGGGAACGATACCCCCGCAGTCGGCGCAACCATCGGCCTAGAGCGCATCATCGATGTGATGCAAGAACTCGGTCTGCTCAACGCCCTCCCCCCCAAAACGCAAGTCCTTGTCACCGTCTTTTCAGATGACTTCCTCCCGCACTCTTTGCGTTTCGCACAATCTCTTCGCGCCCAAGGCATCTGCGCGGAACTCCACCTCAAAGGGGCCTCCAAGATCAACAAACAGATCAAATACGCCAACGATCGCGCCATCCCGATCATCGCGATCCTCGGTCCCGAAGAAGTCGCCCAAAACAACGTCCAACTTCGCACCGGCCCCACCGAGCAGATCACTCTCCCCCAAACCGAAGCACCCCAACAAATCCGCACTCTCTGGCAACGACTTTTTCCAAATACCTAAGCGCGACGCGATGCGGTAAGTTTTGTGGGACGTTGCCCCACACCCCACAAGGGAGCCAAGCCCCCTTGACCCCAAGAGGGGCGAACAGATCAATTGTTTTCCAAACGAACGACTCTGTCGCTTGAGGCGGCACGAACACGGCTTTTTTGGGCCAGCTACGTAACTCCCATACGGATCGATCCGATGCACATACCCTTCCAGCGGCACGAACACGGCTTTTTTGGGCCAACTGCGTAACTCTCATACGGATCGATCCGATGCACATACCCTTCCAAAAGATATCGTTTTAGACACCTTCTGACACCTAAAACCCCCTATCCATCGAAAAAACAACAAAGACCACCCGTCCCTTGCCATCCACCCCAACAGAGGAAAGATCATGCCCGGACGTTATTTTGAAGAACTCGAAGTCGGAGATATCCTGCAACATCGGCTCGGTCGAACCCTAACAGAGACAGACAACGTCTTGTTTTCCGCCCTCACCATGAATCCTCAACCCCTCCATCTCAACGAGGATTACGCCCAAAAAACACAGTTTGGCCGCCGTCTTGTCAACGGCATCTTCACACTTGGCCTTGCTGTCGGGATCACCGTGTACGATCTCACCGAAGGAACCCTCGTCGCGAACCTTAGCTACGAAAGCGTTCGACACCCTCACCCTCTGTTTCATGGCGACACACTCTACGTCACCACCGAAGTCATCGAAAAACGCGCCTCCCAATCCAAGCCCGATCGCGGTATCGTGCGCTTTCGTCATATCGGACGAAACCAAGATGGCGTCGTCGTCTTGGAATGCGAGCGCACCGCCATGATGTTGCGTCGCCTCGAAGAAACCGATCACGGAGATCATAAATGAAGCCACCACGCCGTTCTATGCTTTTTATGCCGGGAGACAGCTTGCGCAAGATCGCCAAAGCCGCCTCTCTTGCGGCAGATTGTATCGTCATGGATCTCGAAGATGGCGTTGCGTTGAACCAAAAAGACGAAGCACGCCAAACCATCGGACGCGCCTTCCAAGAAGTAGACTTTGGCCGCCGCGAAAAATTGATCCGCATCAACCCCCTCCCCTCGGGCATGGCCTACGAAGATATCCACACCACCGTCCGCCACCAACCCGACGGTTATGTCGTCCCCAAAGTCGAATCTCCCGAGCAGATCAAAGAGATCGACGCGATCCTGCGCCAACTCGAACATCAACACGGCTATCCTGCCCAAAGTATCGGGCTTTATGCCGTGATCGAAAGCGCCTTGGGCGTCTTGCACGTGGGCAAGATCGCTGGCGCAAGCCCGCGTCTTCGCGCTTTGATGTTTGGTGCAGAAGATCTCGCAGGGGATATCGGTGCAACGCGAACAGACGAAGGATGGGAAGTTTATTATGCCCGAAGTGCGGTCGTCACAGCCGCCGCCGCATATCGCCTTGATCCGATCGACACCGTACATCCCGATTTCAACGATCCAGAAGGTCTGATCCGAGAATGTAAAAAAGCCCGTCAGATGGGATACACGGGAAAGATGGCGATCCACCCCAACCAAGTCGACACCATGAACCAAGCCTTCTCCCCAACCCCCCAAGAGATATCTCGCGCACAACGCCTTCTCCAAGCCAATGACGAGCAACAAGCCCTTGGCATCGGCGCTTTCGCCTTTGAAGGCAAGATGGTTGATATGCCCATGATCCGACACGCAGAGCGCATCCTTCAAAGCGCCAAGATCATCGGCTTGCTTGATTGATTCGCAGTTTACAAGGCTCGGATACACGGCTTTTTGCAAGATCGCCACACGTAGGAGTTTTTTTGATGCAATCGACTTCTTTTGATCGTAGAACCTACACGAAGGATGCGAAGACCAGCCGATGGATGGCGGCCTTTTTGATCGGCATTTGGCTCAGTGGCCTGTTCTCTCAACACGCGGATGCTCAACCCGCGTCTCGTCCTGCTTCTCGCCCCGCTGCTTCGGCCAAAAAACCGCCACCTTTGCCGTCTTCGACGATCCGCTTTCAAACCAACGAAGGCACATGGATGAATCTCGACCTCTCCCCAGACGGCAAGATCCTTGTGTTTAACTTGTTGGGCGATCTCTATACCCTCCCTGTATCGGGCGGAATCGCCACGCGCCTTACCCAAGGCCCTGCTTATGATGTCCAACCCCGCTTCTCTCCAGACGGAAAACACATCCTCTTTACGAGTGATCGTGGCGGATGCGACAATACTTGGATCATGGATCGTGACGGCAGACATCCCCGCCCGCTGACTCAACACAAATACGTCACCGCCAACTCTCCCGTCTTTTCGCCCGATGGTCGGTACTTTGTGAATCGTCGAAGGATCACCGATCGTAGCAGTATCGGAACCGTCGAGATCTGGCTTCATCATACCCTCGGTGGAGCGGGCATCCAACTCACCAAAGGCAGCCAGATCGGAGATGGCAACGATCCTGCTTTTTCCGCCGACGGCAAACACCTTTACTTCGCAAGCCGCCCTCGCTTTGTGTACGATCGCAATATCCACCACGGCATCTGGAAGATCGAACGCCTTGATCTCAGCACACACAAACGCATCACCATCACACAAAATGCCGCTCGACCCACCCCCTCACCCGATGGAAGGTGGCTGGCTTTTGTCCGGCGTGTCGGTGCAAAAACAGCCCTGATGTTGCACGATCTACACGACGGCAGCGAGCGTATGCTCGTCGATCATCTCGACAAAGATCTCCAAGAAAACTTCGCCGCAGGCGGCACCTACCCCTCCTTTGCATGGACTTCCGACGCCAAACACCTGTATTATACGGCCCAAGGCGGTTTTTGGCGCAAGTCCCTCGACCCAGCACCCGCCCTACGCATCCCCTTCACCGCCGAGATCGAACAACAAGTCACCCACGCCCTACGCTTTTCTTATAAACTTCCCCGCAAAAGCTTTCTCGCAAAGATGCTGCGTTGGGTACGACTCTCTCCAAATGCCGATCGTGTCTTGTTCGGTGCTGTCGGTCGGATCTGGCAAGCCCCTTGGCCCCAAGCTCAACCCATCACCCCGATCACTCCTGCCCACATCCTCGCCTATTCTCCGACGTTTTCCCATGACGGAAACGCCCTTGCTTACGTCACTTGGGACGACAAGACCAAAGGGCAGATTTGGCTCCAAGAGCGCCTTGCCAACGGAAGCTACAGCCCCCCCCAACGCCTCACACGCCTCCCTGCTCAATACGCCAACCCGACCTTTTCCCACGACGGACAATCCATTGCATTCCTCAAAACCAGCGGCGCAAGCGCCCGTGGACTCAGCCTCAGCAACGAACCTTGGTTAGAGATATCGCTACTTCATCGCAAAACCCAACAGATCCGCCATGTCCTTTATCTCGACAATCGCGGCGCGATCTCGCGGATGCCGCAGCCACAGTTCTCACAAGATGACAAACGCCTGTATTTTACGCGTGTTGCGTACACAAAACACAAACGATCTTTGCTGTTGGTCTCCACAAGGCTCGATGGTTCGGATGAAAAACAACACATCCGTATCTACGGCGGCGAAGAGATGAGCGTCTCGCCCGATGAACGCTGGCTGCTGTTCCGTCACTTGCATCATATCTTCCTCACACCCCTTCCCATCGGACAAAGCAACGCCGTTGTTCTCGGTATCAACGACAATCAAACCAATGCAACCGTCCTTCCGACGCTTCAGCTTTCTAAAGATGGCGGCAGCTATCCCGCATGGACACGCGACGGGCGCATGACGTGGAGCCTCGGCCCCAACCTCTACTCCATGCCTTTGCAAGAAGCCATCTCCCTTCTACAACGACGGTTGGCCGCCAACGGAAACGGCGATGGCAAGGGAAAAACCAAACAAGACACTTCCTCACTTCAACCCAAGCCGCAGCGCCATCCCCTCCGTCTCCTCCTGCCTATCGCACAACCCACACCAACACTCGCCTTCACCAACCTCCGCATCCTGACCATGGGTCCACAAGGCATCCTTCCCAACGGCACGATCCTCACTCAAGGCGATCAGATCCTTGCGGTGGGACCGACATCTTCGATCTCCATCCCCCCAGATGCCCGTATCATCGACATGAAAGGGCAGACCGCCACCCCCGGCTTCGTCGATACACACGCCCATCTCCATTACAACGCCCTTGATATCCACCCCCAAAAGATCTCTGAGTACTACGCCAATCTTTCTTATGGCGTGACCACAGCACACGATCCTTCCGCAAGTACCGAACTGGTCTTCTCTCTTGCCGAGCGCGTCCGCGCAGGGATGACCGTCGGGCCGCGCATCTTCTCCACAGGCTTCATCCTCTACGGGGCCGAGATCCAACAAAAAGCCGTGATCCGCAGCCTTGAAGACGCCCGACAGCACATCCGACGCCTTAAAGCCCTTGGCGCGCTCTCCGTCAAAAGCTATATGCAGCCCGCCCGACAGCAACGCCAATGGGTGATCCGCGCCGCTCACGAAGAAAAGATCCTCGTCTTCCCCGAAGGTGGCGGACATCTCGAAATGAACCTCGGCATGATCCTCGACGGACACACCGGCATCGAACACGCTCTCCCCGTCGTTCCGCTCTATCGCGACGTCGTACAACTTTTCGCACGCAGCCAAACAGGTTACACCCCCACGCTTCTTGTCGCCTACGGCGGTATCTCTGGTGAAAACTACTTCTACCAACATCAATCCGTCTGGAACGATCCACGCATGAAACGCTTCTTTCCTCCCCGACTCCTCGACGCCATCGGACGCAGGCGCCCCGTCCTTGTCATGGATCAACAATGGCATCACGATCGTGTCGCAGCTTCCGCACGAAAGATCACACAAGCAGGTGGCTTGGTCCTCCTTGGCGCTCACGGACAACTCCAAGGACTCGGTTATCACTGGGAAATGAAAGCACTCGCCCAAGGCGGCTACACCCCCCTCCAAGTCCTGCGCGCCGCCACCCTACACGGTGCCCAATACATCGGGCTCCAACACGATATCGGCTCCATCCAAGTCGGCAAACGCGCCGATATCCTCTTCTTCCCCAAGGACCCTTCCCTCACCCTCGATCACCTTTCCTCCCTCCAATTCGTCCTCTCCCACGGCAAGCTCTACCACGCCCCCGATATGGCACAGATCCAACCCACCAAACGCCCACCCCCCCGCTTCCATTGGCACACCCGATAGCCCACACACCCTACGCCCACACACCCTACGCCCACACACCCTACGCCCACACACCCTACGCCCACACAACTCCCCACCATCCATCGATCCGCTTGGCCCTGTTTCGTGGGGTTACACCCCACACCCCGCAAGGGAGCGCGGCTCCCTTGGCCCCGTATCGGCGAAGAGATCACCAGCTTTTCACACAGACGACTCTGTCGCTCGAAGTGCCCCAAACACGGGGTTTCACCACAACAACACGCAGATCGCAGCACCCCAAACACGAGGGTCGCCACAACAACACACAGAAAATTCGACACGCCACACAAGCTGCTCCACGCTCACAACAAGATCCTGCTTGATGAGGCTTGCTTTTCTTGTCCCACAACCGCCGATCCTTCGATCTTTTCATCGCACTTGCTTCCCCCACAAGCCTCTTCACCAAGCCCCATCCCATGATCTCTGCCCTGCCCACAACAAATCGGCTCAACACCCCTGAATCTTCTGATCTACGCCTCTGTTTGATCACAGACTACACAAAGATTCCTCTTTTATACCGTTTCTCAGGTATCAAAACCAAAAACTCTTTTTAGATTTTTTCTAGTCCTTGACTTCGATTCTTTTCTGACCATGCTCTTTGACAATTAAGAAAACTACTCATTTATTCAGATCCCCCCACCCGTCTTCCGCTCTGATGCCCTCTCAAAAAAGTTATCCACAGAAAAAATCAATATAAAACAAATAGATACAGAGTTATCCACAGAGTTATCCACAGAGTTATCCACAGCTAAACAAATAGACAGACCATCGGAACCTCAAAAAGCACATATCCACAGAGATATCCACAGAGAAAGCTAAAACAAAACAAATAGATACAGAGTTATCCACAGAGTTATCCACAGAGTTATCCACAGCTAAACAAACGCTTCGTAAGACGATCTTGCGAGATCACGCAAAAAGATCAGTTTTCCACAAAGAAAAAAGAGACAAAACAAAGCCTTGCCGAGTTATCCACAGAGTTATCCACAGCCCTTTGGCCCGATCGCGAGGTGAAAGGCAAAAAGAACACAAAAGACTATACAAAAAAGCAGTTCACTAAGACTAAAACGAAAAACTTAACAGATTTTCACGTTCAAAATGAAAAAGTTGACACATAATAATGAAAGAAAACAGATACATGCATTTTCGTGCATAAAGCACGTTTCAGGCACGTTGCAAATATGTTTCATTTTGTTTCAAATTTTGGTTGCAAATATGAAATTGCTTATCAAGAACAAATAAATAGGAGGTGAAATTATAGTCTTTTTATGTGTGGATAACTCGGCCAAAATTGTGGATAACTCGGCCAAAATTGTGGATATCTCTGTGGATATCTTTGTGGATTATTCAGTCCTATGCAAAAAGCTGCATAGAGTTATCCACAGGGTTTGGGAGTTATCCACAGATATCCACAGAGTTATCCACAGAGTTATCCACAGGGTGTCCTGAATGAAATCAAGGAGTTAATTGAGTTATCCACAGAAAAACGGCTCATCTGATACGGATACGGTTGACACACAAGTTTTAAATTTTGTGTTTTATTCAGCAGCCGAAACGCGCATAGCGCACGTATACATGCACGCGCGTACGCACAGCGCCAGCCCAACTTAGGCACTGTTCGTTTGTTTCCTGTTTTTTTGTATCGTTTTTGTGTCTACGCGTACACGAGAGAGTGACCTTGGAGGTGAGTTGTTTTGCAATGCGTTTTCTTTGCGTTTGGAGGCGATTTTGAGGTATCGCGAAGGGTAGGTATCGTTTTTTCTTTTAAGAGTGATTCTCGATGCCTTTGCGTGCGTTTTTTGAGGATGTGATTTTTTGCAAAAAATTTTTGTATCGAAAAGGCGTCAAGGCGACCGAAAGGGGTGGTTTGTGTAGGGCGGGAAGGTGTGGGAAGCGAAGATGTAGTGAGTAAAAAAGACGTACTTCATTGTAAGACAAGTCTGAGGAAGGATCACCAAAGAAAGCGCAGATGGGCTGCGATGTGGCGGCTGGTTTGCGATGTAGCGGTGGGGTTGCGATGTAGCGGTGGGGTTGCGGTGTAGCGGTGGGGTTGCGATGTAGCGGTGGGGTTGCGATGTAGCGGTGGGATTGTTGATATCTCCCCATGTTCGTGCTGTATCGAGAGGTTGTGTTGTTGGTTTGAGAGGCGACTGTTTGTCCCGTCAATACGGGGTCAAGGGAGCCGCGCTCCCTTGCGGGGTGTGGGGCAGCGCCCCATACGCGCCTTGTTAAGGTGGAAACCTCGTAGAGTCGGTCTTGATCGCCTTTTTTTTTCTCCCCCCCTCAATCCCCCCTCAATCCCCCCGTGAACGGGGGGAAGTTGGAACGGGCAGCGTCTGCATTTGGTGCATACAGCGTGCGTCATGAAAAAACAAAATCCCCGATGCTTCCGACTTTCGCGCCCTCCCCCGTGAACAGGGGAGGGCGGGGTGGGGGGCTTTCCTCCGCTTAACCTAACGCCTATGGGGTGGAACCCCACAAGACCCTACGGATCCCACAAGACTCTACGAGAGAGAGCAGGGGTCGAGAGATCAGGATTTGGTGGGGGCAACAGGGGAGGGGATGGGTTCTTCGCGGAGCTTTTTTTGGCGGGTGAGGACTTCGGTGTTGGTGATAGCGCCGAGGATGAGGGTGCGTTCTTTGGCGGTGAGGTTGGATTCTTGGAATTCGACGAGAAAGCTGCGCATACCGAGGAGTTTACGGACATCGAGGAGATTTTTGCGCATACGAGCGACGGGTTTTCCGTTGCGTTGGACGGTATAGCGAGAGCCGATAAAGCCGCGTTTGATATCGCCCCAACGTTTGCTTTGATCGTCCCAGAGGATGTATTTGCGGTCTGCCCAAAAGAGCGATTGACGGGCTTGTCCGACGGTATCTCCCTTGGCGTCTTGGATGGTGAAGAGCGGTTGGAAAAGCGCCCAGCCTTTGTGGGAAGCGAGGACGAGTTTGTTGTCGCGATCCCAAAGCTCGATCTTGGTGGGGCTGCGTGTGGCGAGAAAACTGTGAAAGCGCATCAGAGCCATCAAGAGGCCAAACAAGGCGAGTCCGATTCCGAAGTAGCGGATATTTCCGCTTTGTTTGACGGCCAGATAGATACCGCCGGAAAGCAGGGAAAGTTCCAACAAGACGCCGAAAAACCAAAGTACGGGATACGACCATGCTGGGTGAAAGATCAGCGTGCCGATGGCTTTGTTGGCGTCGTCGATCACGTTGAAGCGTGTGGTAAGGCGTGGGAGGATACGGAAACGGGCTTGGATGATCAGGCGATCAGATTGTAATAACTCGTGCATGATGACGCTCCTAGCGAGGTTTGGTGGAAAAAAGGACTCTTTGGTTGAAGGTGCGTGTTGCGTGGAGATGATGGGGCAGGTGTTTTGAAGGGGCAAGGGAGTTGTGGAAAAGGTGGTTGTTTGGGAGGGGACGGGGGGGTTAAGATTTGACGGAAGCGAGGGATTTTTTTGCTTCTTTCCAAAGGGCTTCGAGTCGGGTTTGGTCGGTGTCGTGGGGAGTTTTGCCTTCGCGGTGGAGTTGTGCTTCGATGTAGTGGAAGCGTTGGGTAAAGCGTTGGCAAGTTTCATGGAGAGCGTTTTCGCTATCGAGATGAAGTTGTCGACTGAGTTGGGCGACAGAAAACAACAAGTCACCGATCTCGGAAGCGCAAGCTTTTGGGTCGTGGGTTTGCATGGCTTCTTTTAACTCGTCGATCTCTTCGTGGATCTTGTCCCAGATCGCGTCGGTGGTGGGCCAATCAAAGTTGACTTGCGCGACTTTTTCACCGATGCGTTGGGCGCGGTGGAGCGAGGGCAAAAGGCGTGGTATCCCTTCCAACACAGAGGGCGGTGGTTCGGTGCTTTTCGCGGTTTGCGTTTCGTGGGCCTTGCGTCGCGCCCAGAGGCTGGGAACATCCGTTGAAGCGTGGACGGTGTCATCGCCAAAGACATGAGGGTGGCGGTGTTCCATCTTTTGAAGGACGCGTTGAAGGATGCTGCTAAGGTCAAAGAGTTGTTGTTGCTCGCAGAGATCGGCAAAAAAGCAAAGTAGAAAAAACAGGTCGCCGAGTTCTTTTTGAAAAGCGTGTGGATCGTGATGGCGTTGTTGTGCAGCTTCGATGGCTTCGAGTGCTTCTTCGCGCAGAAAGGGCAACATACTTTCGATGGTTTGCGCACGATCCCACGGACAACCTTGGGGGCTGCGTAGGATCTTTACGAGCGAGAGAAGTTGAGCGAATCTGTAAAGGCTGGAGGCGACCCTTCCTGTGAGCCAAGGAACCCGAAGGCGAAACCGAAGCCAAAGCCGAGAGAGACGAAGACGAAGTGGTATACTCATCAAAACTCCTTGTTTGTTGATCCTCGAAGAAAGCGCCGTTGTGGGTATAATGCGCGTGCAAGAGAAATCTAGGAAGAGAACGACGTGCGCGATGCCGCGCAAGTGTGATCGGAAGACTACAAAGCGAAGGAGAATCGCACGGATGCACGGATGGTGCGCTATGCCAAAGATATCGACAACCTCGACACAGAAGTCGCAGGTGTCTTTTTCTGTATTGTTTTACGCTATCGTGGGGGGAGGCGTGCAGAAACATCGTCTTCGTTTGCTTTGTTTTTCTCGGAGTCTTCGATGGATAACGCAGATCGGGATCGGGATCGGGATCTTGTTTTCCCGCGTAGCACAAGCGCAGACACCGTCGGAGTATTCGCTTGATTTGCCTACATTGGAGTCTTCTCCAAGCCTGCAAAAGCTCCAGCAGCAAGCGCAAGACTGGTATCAGACAGCCAAAAGTGGTCGAAAAGAACTTGCAAAACGCCGATTGGATGGGCTTTTTCAACTGATGCGAGATCGTGGGATCTCGAACATGATTGCTGTTTCGCATGTGCTGTTGGCGCTTGGAGATAGACAGCTTCGTCGCGGTCGTTACGAGGAAGCGCGGGATGACTACGAACAGGCAAAGCGTTTTGCGCCGATCTTGGCTGCGCCCGATTATCGGCTGGCTTGGTTATCGTTGCAAACGCAGATGAGCGCTCCACAACACGCGATCCAATTTTTTGGCAATGCCGTACGCAAAGAGTGGGAAGATCCTTTTCAACGAGCGTATGTTTTGCGGCAGGCGTTGATGTTTGTGTGCTTGGGGCTTGGGTTATTGTTTTTGTTGTGGTGGTTGTTTTTGCTGATCCGCTCTTTGCGTACGTTGGATTTTGATTTTCGTGAGATGTTTCCCACAGGTGTCACCCTTCAACAACTGCGTATTTTTACGATCTTTTTGTTATTGATGCCGATCTTGATGGGCGGGGGGATCATTGAAGTTCTTCTGGTGTGGGTGGCGTTTTCTTGGTTTTATCAGACGATGGCGGAACGTGTTCTTTCTACGATCGGGATGATCTTTCTTAGCCTTTTTCCTCAAGCCTTTTTGTGGATCGGTCATCTGGGGGCCTTGTCGGGGTCGCAGATAGAGACGGTGTATCTGCTCAACGAAGCCGATCCACCGACTCATCTGGTGTCTCGCGCTGAAGAAGCATTGAGCCGATCGCCTCGAAGCGTCGATTTGTTGTGGTCGTTGGGGAATTACGCAAAACGCAACGGTGAGATCCAAAAGGCGCGGGCGTACTATACGCGTGCGTGGTCTTTTGAAAAAGCTGCGGGACTCACCTTAAACCTCGGAAACTTGGACTTTTACGAGCGTGAAGGTGACAAGGCATACAAGCGCTACCACAGCATCCTCAACGACCGTGCTGCACAACCCCAAGTGTACTACAATATCGGCCAGTTGATGAAATACAGCAAGAATATGCAGACGCTTCAACAAGGCGCAGAGTACCGTAGTGCGGCGATCTTGGGGCGAGGTGGCCGCATCGCGGACGACTTTAACAAGCTGATGAGGCCGCAGATCAACCGCTATGTGATGGAGTCGACGTTTCCGATCGAGCGATACGAACGTGCGGTTTTTTCGCCACGCGATACGCCGTTTTCTCGGCAGATGTGGTCTTTGTTGGCGCGTTGGATACCGTACGATCTGGCCGATTGGTCGGGGGTTGCGTGGGCAGCATTGTTGTGGTTGTTGCTGCCGATCGGGCGGCTATTTCGGCGGGGGGACTCTTGCAAAAAATGCGGTGTGATCAAGCTCTTGAGCGAGACACAAGACGAGCGGCAGATCGATCTACCACCCAACGCCGTGATCTGTGGTCGATGTATCCGCTCGTTTGCGTCTTCAGAAGAAGGAGCACCACGCCGTCGTGTGCAAAAAGAACTCGCTGCGGGACGTTGGCAGGCTCGCCGGGCGTTGCTTGAACGCATCTTGAGTGCGCTTACGTTGGGGGGAGGCCATGTTCTTCAAGAGCGCAGCCTAAAAGGATTTTTCTTTTTCTTTTTGTTATCTTTTTATGCGGCGTGGTGGTGGTTTTCATTGTCGCCTTGGCCGCATCCTTTGAGTTTGGAGATGGAAAGTACGTGGTGGCCGCAGATCGGGGCGGGTGGGATCTTGCTTTTGTGTTGGTTTTATGTGCAGCGCGATCTTGGGCGTTACAAGCGGTAGGTAGAGGAGAAGAGAGCGTTGAATCAACAAGAATCCGTGATCATTATGGAGGGTTCGCTAAAAAGTCGGCCAGTGACGGAGCTTTTCGGCTTACTTGCGCGCCAACAACAAACGGGAACGTTGACACTCAAACGTTGGGGAAAACAAGCGATCATCGAGTGGCATCGTGGGAAGGTGATGTATGTCGCGGAGCGCCCTGTGCCATCGTCTGGATCGCTTGGAGAGATGTTGTTGTATGTGGGGGCGATCACGCCAGTCCAATTGGAGCAAGCGCTTCTCCAACAAGCCCGTACGATGGCCCCTTTGGGTCAGATCCTCCAGCGGCTTTTTCAATGTGATCCTAAGACGATCCGCCTTGTGTTGCGAGTGCAGTCGCTAGAGATGTTGTACAGTTTTTTCTTTTGGCGTTCGGGGCGCTACGTTTTGGAGAGCCGCATCGAACAACACGGCCTGCGCAGTTATGATCCGATCGACGCGGAATCTCTGACCCTTCATGCGATCCCTGTGATGGATTCGTGGGCGGCTGTACAAAAGGTCTTGTACTCTTCTCAAGTGATCCTCAAGCGCCAAGTCCAGATCTTTCCGTCTTGGGAAGAGGATGGATACAACCAGACAGCACGCGATCTGTTTGAGCTTTTGGAACACGAACGAACTTTCCGAGAGATCGCTATCCTCAGCGGAGAGGGCCAGTATGTCGCAGGGAGAGAGCTTTGGCGTTTGATCCAAGGTGGGGTGATCCGCGTTGAACCGCCTCGTAAGACACCACGTCAGTACGCGCAGCTTTTGCTTGGTGCGCCGTTGGGCCAGTTTGCGGTGTGGTTGATCGTGAGTGCGCTGCTGGTGGGCGGTGGCTCTTTTTTGTTGGCCTTTGCGCCACAGTCGCCCCTTCAATACTTGCGGATCGGCCCACGCCATTCGGTGGCATCGGCGCAATGGTTAGAGACACAACACCAATGGCGGTATCAGCGGATAATCCGCGCTTTAGAGGTTTTTTATTTGAGCAACGGTATGTATCCTGCGCAGCTCGGGCAGTTGGTCAAAGAAGGACTGATCCAGCGCGAGATGCTGCATTATCCGAGCAGCGGGGAGTACGATTACAAGCGCCTTGAAAATGGGCGTTATGTGTTGCTTCCTCCGCTTCCTTGAGCGAGAGCGGTTGATTTTTTACAAAGCAAAGCCTGCGGGCGATCGAAAAGACGGGGAAAGATTTTGGAAGAAAACGGCATCAAAATCGTGTTTGAGGACAACCAAGTATGTAAAGCGGTGTATGGACCACGCGAAGGGCATCTTCGGATCATTGAGGAGGTGCTGGATGTTGTGGCGCATAGTCGGGGCAACGAACTGGAGATCCAAGGGGCACCTGAGCGCGTCGAACTTGCGCAGCGTTTGCTTGATCAGCTACGCCGCACGGTCAAGCGGGGGGTGGCGATCTTGGCGGAAGACGTTCGCAAGGGGGCATCGCGTCTGCTCGAACACGAAAATGCGGATATATCGCAGATCTTGACGGATGTGATCCTTGTCAGCCATCGCGGAAAACGGATTACTCCGCGTGGCTACAATCAAAAGCTTTACATCGATGCGATCCGCAAGCACGATCTGGTTTTTGGTATCGGACCCGCAGGGACGGGAAAGACCTATCTGGCGATGGCGATGGCGATCGCGGCCTACCAACGGAAAGAAGTGGAAAAGATCATCTTGACGCGCCCTGCGGTCGAGGCAGGAGAGCGTTTGGGGTTTCTCCCCGGAAATCTTCAAGAGAAAGTCGATCCTTATCTACGCCCACTTTACGACGCTTTGCACGATATGGTCGAGCTTGAAAAAGCAGAACTCATGCTTTCGCGTGGTATCGTCGAGGTTGCTCCTTTGGCCTTTATGCGCGGTCGCACGCTCAACAATGCTTTTATTATCCTCGACGAGGCTCAAAACACCTCAGCAGAACAACTCAAGATGTTTCTGACACGGCTAGGGTTTGACTCAAAAGCTGTTGTGACGGGCGATATTACACAAATTGATCTTCCGCCGCGCACAAAGAGCGGTCTGGTGGGCGCGATGCAGATCCTTCGCGATGTCGAAGGTATCTATTTTGCCGACTTTGACGAGCGCGATGTGGTTCGCCACCAATTGGTTCAACGGATCATCTTGGCTTATGGCGCTGCCGACGAAGAGCTCGAACGTCGTCGATTGGAACGCATGGCAGAGCGCGAGCGCGAAGTTCACCGCACCCTCGAAGACGCACTTCAAGAACCCAAAGAACCACAGATCTGAGCGTTCATGTTGCACAACGGAGAAGACACACAAGATGCGTTTGGAGATATCGGATTGATCGAGTTATTGGATGAACAAAAGATCCGCCCGATGTTGGGGGCATCGTTGGTGGAAAAGGCCGAGCGTGTGTTGTCGGTATTGGGTTTGGAGGAGGTGATCGTGAGTTTGCTTTTGTGCGACGATGCAGCGATCCGAGAGCTGAATGCACGATGGCGACAGATCGATCGCCCCACAGATGTGCTGTCTTTTCCGATGCTTGACGAGGCGCTTGTTCCTTATATCGAGGAGGAACAGCCTTGGCCTGACGACCTGAGACAGGCGGATACTTTGCTTGGAGATATCGTGATCTCTGTAGAGACCTGTGTGCGGCAAGCCGAAGAATGGGGGCATACAGAGATCGATGAAGCCTTGCGGCTTTGGGTTCATGGCCTGTTGCATCTTTGTGGGTATGATCACGAAGAGGCCGAAGAGACGGTCTTGATGCGCCAACGTGAAGAAGCCATCCTGCAACAGATCACTTCCACAAAAACGATGCCCCTCACCACGTTGCACGGCGATCGCTAAAGCCCTCGTCAATCGGACGATCGTGGACTTCTTTTGAGAGGAGTGCTGCGTTTGACAAAAATCCCCGTATTCGCGAAACTTCGAGTGGTAGGGCTGTTTGTTTGAAAAGTGTCTGTTCGCCCCATTTGTACGGGGTCAAGGGAGCCGGGCTCCCTTGCGGGGTGTGGGGTGGAACCCCATACGCGCTAGGTTAAGCGCTTGTTGGCCCCCCCACCCCAGCCCTCCCCCGTGAACAGGGGAGGGAGCGAAAGTCGGAAGCAGCGGGGATTTTGTTTTTTCATGACACACGCTGTATGCACGACGCGCAGACGCTGCCCGTTCCAACTCCCCCCGTTCACGGGGGGATTGAGGGGGGGCGACAAAAGAAACGGCGATCAGGCTAGACTATCCGGTGTTTCCACCTTAACAAGGCGCGTATGGGGTGGAACCCCACAAAAACCATCGTACTGTGTAAGTTCGCTCAACAAACAACTTCGATTTCACACGAGATCGTTTCGTCCGATACGATACAGCGTAAAGTGTTCGCCTGAGGGGAGTTTGTAGGGGATCGTGCTGAGCAAGCGCAATGTGTCGGGTAGTTCGGGCTTTGTGTGCGGCACTCCCCAATAAAGGATCTGTCCATCGGGTTCGAGGTAAGGGTGTAAAAAGGGCAAAAGCTCTGTGGGAGCGACGGCGCGAAAGGTGATGCGCGCAAAAGGAATTGGGAGGGCTTCGGCCTGTGGGTTTCCGACAAAGCGCACTGCACGGACATCAAGACGGGAAAGCTTACATTGGAGGCGGACTTGCTGGAGGAAAGCAGCGCGACGCTGGTGTGTTTCGAGCGCTGTCCATGAGAGATGAGGCAAGGCGATCGCAAGAGGGATGACGGGGAATCCGGCTCCTGCGCCGATATCGAGGATCTGCTGGTGAGGAAAAAGATCTGTGAAGCAGCCGATGGCGATCAGCGAGTCGGTCAGGTGACGTTGGGCGAGTTCGGGGATATCGTCTTTTCCTGTGAGTCGGATGGTGCGATTCCATTGTTGGAGGAGGCGCAAGTATCGTTCGAGTTGCTCGGCGAGGGCGCTTTGTTGGAGTGCGGTTTGTGCGGAAGGTGCGTTGTTGTAGTTTGCGGCGTGTTGGATGGCTTGTTCGATCCATTGTCGTTCTGAAGGCATGGTAGGGCTGCTCGTTTGGTTTGGGTGGGATGTGTGCTGCTTGTTTTTGTTTGGGCGGATTTTATTTCCAACGCAACTTGAGGGCCGGTGTGATGGGCGACTCTGTTTGAAGGATGCGCCGAAAGACGATCTGTTGTGCGGCGGGTTGTTGAAGGCATTGTTGCACCGAAAAACCTACAGGGCACTGTTTGAGTAAGATCTGCGTTTTTCCAGACCACATCTCGATCTCGCAGGCACTTTGACAGCTCGATACAAAAAACCCATCAACATACAAGAAAGCCCACGGTCGGATGAAGAGACGTTGTCGGAAACGCTTGAGATCGAGGGTGATCTTTTGCTGGAAAGGAGATCGCGAGATCGTGATCGAAAAGGTTTTGCGTAGCCTTATGCGAGGATCTTGACAAAAGATGCGGTAGTTTCCGGGGGAAAGTCGATGGCTGGTTTGTAGTGGGATGGGATCTTGGTTTTGTTCTTTGGGGAAAAACAGCAAGACTTCTCGGCAGGTAGAAGGCCATGCGAAGAGGGCGCGGATCTTGGTCGGCTTTGTTGGAGCTTTTTTTCTTCGGGCAGGGACGGGAGAGGCTTCATTGAAGGGATTCGTGGGATGTGGGATGGATGGAGAGGATGTTTTTTTGTGGCGAGCAGCGGGGGTTTGTGATCTTTGCAAGGCCGCGATAGTTTCTGCTGTTGGTTTCTCCGACATTTTTTGAGCATCTGCTTTTTTGGAAGGGAGTATGGGGGGGAGTTTTGATGGATTGTGCGGAGTAGGCGGGGAGAAGCGCGTCGGAGGAGACAAGCGCAGATCAAAAGCAGTTTGGCTGGGTTGTGGTCGAGTACGTTGGTAGAACAAAAACGCCACAAAGCCACTGCCTGCAAACAAGGCGGCGAGGATCCATAGAAACGATCCCGCCCAAGTGCGGATTCCAAGCAGAGTTCCTGTTTGATCGTTTGGCAGCGGGAGTGCGAAAGGTGGTTCTGCTTGTGGAAGTTCGGAAGAAGAGGGTTGCAGCTTTAACGTGAAAGAAGGAAAGGGTTGTGTAAGAAGGGCCAAGCAAGCATCGAGGGTGCGAAAACGATCTTGAGCCCGATAAGCCAAACAGCCACGAAGGATCTCTTGGAGTTCTTCGGGCATTCGTAAGACAAGAGGAGGCAAGCCCTGCGGATGAAGCTGGTAAAGTTCAAATAAGTTGCTTGCGGGAAAGGGTAATTGCCCAGTGATGAGTTGGTACAAGATCACGCCAAGGGAAAAGATATCGGATCGCTGGTCGATATCTTCTCCCCTCGCTTGTTCAGGTGACATGTACCAGAGCGTACCCAAGATCACCCCCGAGCTTGAGAGTTCGGTGTTGTGTTTGTTGGTGTCTTTGGAAAGGCCAAAATCGAAAAGCTTTGCTTGAATTTTGTTTTGCGGATCGACCGTTAACATGACGTTGTTGGGCTTGAGATCTCGGTGGATAACGCCTTGTGTGTGGGCTTCACGGAGCGCGCTGGCGATCTGGGAAAAGATCAACAAAGCTTCTTCGGATGCCAAAGGACCGTGTTCACTATACTTTTGTAGAGTGATTCCTTGCAACAGTTCCATGATCATGTATTGCGCGATCAGGATGCCTTCTTCTTTGTGTTCGCCGTAGCCATAGACTTTTACGCTGTGCGGGCTGCGCAAGCGCGCAAGCGCAGCGACTTCTCGTTCAAAGCGTACACAAAGATCGCGTTGTGTGATCTCTTTGTTCAGTTTGATCGCGACTTCTCGTAGAGCGGGGCCGCCTTCTCGCAAAGCGACAGCTCTATAGACTTCTCCCATCCCTCCCCCGCCGATCCATTCGCGTAATCGGTAGCATACACCATCGCAAGTAAGTGTCTTGTTGCTTAACGGTCCAGTCAGGCGCGTTTGGCAATCGCGACAGAAAGAGGCGGCTTCTTGTGTTGTTTGGCAGGTCGGTTCCCGACAGGTAAACCAGCGCGAAAGATCAGCGCCGCAGTGTTGACAGCGTTCTTGAAGGAGCGAGTTTTTTGCGCCGCATTGAAGGCAAGTCGCTGTCGCGATCTTTTGGAGCGCAAGCGAATGCAGGAGCAAAGGCTCGCTTCTTTCGGTGTGCTGTGGTGTTTTGAGTGTGGAGATAAAATGGGGAGCGTTCTCTTTCATGCGATCCCAGTATCGTTCCTTGTCTGTATTTTTCTAATCTTTTCAGTGATTTATGAAGAAGACGAAGAAAAGTCGTTGACTTTTGAAAAGGTCGCGTATAGATATACGCCTCGCCTCGGGAGGAAAGCAAGCCTCCAAAACGGGCAAACAAAAAAACTTCTTGACGAAAACAACATCGTAAAGTAGTAAATCAATCCCCTCTTCTGATGCTGGATAAAGCATCAAAGAAAAAGTCGGAAGAAAGTTCTTGACAAATAAAAAAAGTCGAGTAAAAAGATTCTCCCGATAAGAACCTGCGAGGGTTAAAAGTTGAAAAAAGACCTTGACAAATCGGAAAGGCTTTGCTAGACAGAATCCTCGCCGCCTTGAAAAAGGCAAAAAAACTTGATCTTTGAAAACTGAATAATAAGAGAGAAGCTACGCGAGAGCGTAGTGGAGAGAAAGGCTCACGTCAAACGAAAAAGATTCTACGGAATTTTTTTCAACGACAACAAAAAAATCGCATCATTCCAAATGAGATGATGCGTGCAGGATTTAACTGGAGAGTTTGATCCTGGCTCAGAACGAACGTTGGCGGCGTGCTTAACACATGCAAGTCGAGCGCGAATCCTTGCTTC
>JAKLKB010000142.1 GCA_023150835.1 Myxococcota bacterium
CTGCAAACCTCCAACAGCCACCTCGACAAAGTCCTTCTTCTATACCTATCAAAACACCCGTATCTTCCGAACAAAAACACACGCCTCCCCCTCATCTTCCTGTTGCTACCGCACGAAACTTCCCCACAAATCCTCCCTCCTCCGCCACAACCCCACCCTCTCCACGCGCCACCTCTCCTTCTTATACGCACGCAGAACAATCTCTCCCTCGTCGATCTTCTCCGTCTTATCCTTCTGCACAACAAATCCCAAGCCCCTCCTTCGACTCTCCGCTTGATGTCGTCGCTGGCACCCCTTCCCGACGCGAAGCAGCCCTCCAACAAGACTCCCTCCGCGCCAAACCTCCCTCTCCCCTCGGCACCACCGAACACAAGAATGAACAGAAAAACGACAGCAAATCGCCCTCTGTCATCCCCGTGAACACCGAAAAATCTGCTCTGCTCTCTTCTTCAGAAACCACACCCAAGCCTGTGATACCGACCTCTCCATCGACCGCTCCTCCCGACGATATCTCCCTTCCTGCGATCCCCACCCTCTTACTTTTGCCCGTCTCTGGCGCGCCCCCGAACCTTGCTGCTTTCTCCGAAGATCTCGCCCGCACACTCACCGAACAACTCAGCCTCTTCCCAAACATCAGCGTCTCCCCACCCGAAGTCGCTTCTCAAACACGCGGAAAAAATATTACCCTCAAACAATTCCATCGAGACTTCGGAGCCGATCTTCTCCTCACTCTCCAAGTCAAACACCAGCAAAACGACAATATCGAACTCAGTATGCGCATCCAAGCCACCGTCGGCGGAAAAATCTTATACACCGGTCGCCTTCCATCTTCCGCCCAAAGTGCTTTCTCCGCTGCTCAACAGATCCTTCGTGAACTGCATGAACCTCTTCAACTCCCCAATCCCCAAAAGCCCGCTGCTTCCGAGTCCCCAAAGCCCGTTGCTTCCGAGTCCCCAAAGCCCGCTGCTTTCGAGTCCCCAAAGCCCGCTGCTTCCGAGTCCCCAAAGCCCGCTGCTTTCGAGTCCCCAAAGCCCGCTGCTTCCGAGTCCCCAAAGCCCGTTGCTTCCGAGTCCCCAAAGCCTTTTGCGCCAAGACCCGAAGTGGCGTTCCCCCAAAAAGAACCCCTCGACGTCAAACAAGCCACCCCCCCGCTCAACAGCGGCAAAGGTGCGCTGCCCAAAGAGAACAAAGCTGCGCTATCGCTAGAAGATGATTTTGCGGCTATTTTTCCACCCTCTCCCTCAAGAGCAACCGTTCCTCCTTTGACAGATCCCCAAGCCATCGCCACAGACGCTTTTTTCGGCGATGATCTCTTTCCACCGAAATCTCCCACCGAAGGAGCATTTCTGTTTTCTGCGGATTCGATCGGGGATGATTTTTTGCTTCCCACCTCCAGCATCGATGAGGACTTCCTCAGTCCTCTTCCTCCGCCTCATAAAAGTGTTCTTTCTCCTGTTCCATCCGCTCGATCTGCTCCGCCTGCTCCGTCCGCTCCGCCCGCTCGAACTGCGCTGCCTCCCCAGCCTGTGGCTTTTGTGCAGATCTCGTCTTCCAAAGAAGCCCTGCAACAACTCCTGCGCGCCAAAACCAGCCTCAACAAGCAATGGCAAGGGGACCTTTCGGAGCCTCTCGCTCTTTTTGAGTCCCTTCAAAAAGACTTCCCCCAAGATCCCGCTCCTCTCGCAGGCATCGCGATCATCAAAGCACGTCAAGCCTTTCCCTCTTCAGGCCCCAACGATCCACCCCTGCAAGACGCCCGAAAGACCGCACTCTCCGCCATCGCTCTCGATCCAGAACATGCCAACTCCCTCTATGCTCTCGCGTTGATCGACTTTTATCGGCACGCTTGGGAGGATGCTCTTCGTTCTCTTGCCAAACTCCTCGAACAAGGCCACCCCCATCCCAAAGCCCACGCTCTCCTTGGCAGCATCATGCTTGAGATCGGCTCTCTTGGGGGGGCGATCGACAATCTCCAACACGCCCTCGCCCTCGATCCCACTTACCTGACCGCACGCTTTGAGATCGCCCGTGGTTACGCACTTCTCGAACAATGGAGCGACGTCGATCGCCTGCTCGAACTTCCCGCTCCCAACGAACAAGACGAACGCACGCGCAACCTCTACCAAGCCCGCCTCAACCTCTGGCGACCCGACCCTCAAAGGCTGGAGATCTCTGCCCCAATCGCCGCAGACAACCAGACACAACAAAGCCTTCGCATCCTCAACCACGTCCGCGCCACCAAACAATTCCCCAAAACCCTCCAAACTCGTTTCTACCAAACACGCATCGCCACTACCAAAAGTCTGCGCCTTCACTTGCTCATGCGCCAAGAACTGATCGAGATCCTCGCTTTTGTCCAAGATTGGGATGCCGCTTTTTCTGTTCTCCAAGAAGCCTTTGATCTCCAACTCTATGATCTCAATTGGCTCTCTCGATGCCCTCTCTTCCAACCCGTTCAACAAGATCCCCGCTATCTCCGCTTCCTCGAACAACTCAAGCTCCGCGTCCTCCCCCTCCACAAACGCCTTCAAGAAACCTATTAAGACGATATCCGAGCGATGTACACAGCAACGGAGAGTACGTAGACGCCCTATGATCGGGCAGCCACCCCTGTCTGCCCCTACCTCTTGACGTGTACACGATGGGCGGATCTCGTACAAATCATCGGAGCGACTGAACGACAAAAAAACCCTCGTGAGACGATCCCACCCCCCCCAACCACCAACGGAACGCTCAACATACCGCACAGGAAAACGATGAGGATCCCCAATACCCCCGATTCACCGAACCCATCTCCCGATTCACCCACGACAACCAAGCGGCCCGCTTCGTTGTCGCTTGGCGACAGCACCCCAACAGCTTCGCTCTCTCTCGCCGAGGCCGCTTCGACAGCTTCGCTCTCTCTCGCCGAGGCCGCTTCGACAGCTTCGCTCTCTCTCGCCGAGGCCGCTTCGACAGCTTCGCTCTCTCTCGCCGAGGCCGCTTCGACAGCAGTCTTTCCACCTCGCACGCCCGAACTGCTCGCTCCCGCTGGAAACTGGGATTGCGCCCGCGCTGCCGTCGCCGCAGGGGCCGACGCCATCTACTTTGGTCTCCAAAGCTTCAATGCGCGTATGCGTGCAGATAACTTTACCAACGAAGATCTGCCTGATCTGATGCGCTATCTCCATGCTCACGGTGTTCGGGGCTTCGTCACGATGAATACCCTGATCTTTCCACAAGAGATCGCTGAAGCCGAGTCGTACTTGCGTACCCTCGAAGCCGCAAAAGTCGACGCCGTGATCATCCAAGATCTCGGACTGGCGTGGCTGATGCGCGAAGTTGCTCCTTCGCTCGAACTTCACGCTTCCACACAGATGACCGTCACTTCCCCCGAAGGGCTTCACTTCCTTGATGGGATCTTGCGTCTCGATCGCGTGGTGCTTGCTCGCGAGCTGAGTCTGCATGAGATCCAGAAGTTTTCTCCCCTCACGCAGCGCGTCCCCCTCGAAGTCTTTGTACATGGTGCTTTGTGTGTGGCCTACTCTGGGCAATGTCTCACCAGCGAAAGCCTCGGTCAACGCTCCGCAAATCGTGGTGAATGCGCCCAAGCCTGTCGGATGCCGTATGAACTGGTCGTCGATGGGCAAACCCGCCCGATGGGTGAGCAACGCTATCTATTGAGCCCCCAAGACCTCGCTGCGATCGACTTGATCGAGCCTCTTGTTCGTCTCGGCGTGGCCACCTTTAAGATCGAAGGACGCCTGAAATCGCCAGAATATGTCACGGCTGTCACCCGTGTTTATCGCAAAGCCCTTGATGCCGCCATCGCTGGACAAGTGGGCCCTGAGATCATCCAACAGGCCGATCGTTACGCGCTGGAGATGACTTTCTCTCGTGGCCTTTCCTCGGGTTGGCTGGAAGGCACCAACCATCCGCGTCTTACACACGGTCGCTTTGGTAAAAAACGCGGTGTCTTCCTTGGGGAGATCGCCCAAGTCGGGGCTGGATGGGTGTTGTTGCGTCGTGCCGATCTCCATACACCCCTCAAGCCCGAGGATGGCGTGGTCTTTGACGCGGGCGAAGATCGCAATGATGAACAAGGCGCTCGGATCTGGCGCATCGAAGGCGATCGCTTGTTCTTTCACCGCCGCAGTAAGCTCCATTGGCCCCGCATCCAGATCGGACAAAAGCTCTGGAAGACCGATGATCCTGTCCTTAACAAAGAACTTCGCCAAGCATGGGAGAGCTTTTCACTCGATATCCCCAAAGATCCGCTGACGATCCGTGTCGAAGGCCATGCAGGCGTTCCCTTGCGCCTTTCGGCTCGCGGCGTCTCTGTCGAAAGCGCTACACCCCTTGAGGCCGCCCAAAAACATCCGCTCACCACCGAGACCCTCCAAGCCCAACTCGGTCGCCTTGGTGAGACACCTTTTTCGCTGGCGTCTCTCGAAGATCTCTTGCAGGGCGACGTCATGCTGCCCGTCAGTGTGCTCAATCGCTTGCGTCGCGCTCTCGTCGATGCCCTTCTCTCTGCGCCCCCTCCCGCTGCGCCTGAAAAAACGCCGCTCCGTTATGCGCAGCTTTTGCCCGAACGACCGAACGAGACGCCTCCCCCTCCCACGCTTCGGGTCTTGTGCCGCACTCTCGAACAGATCGAAGCCGCCCTCGCCTTCGATCTCGCCGCGATCTATGTGGATTTTGAAGACGTTCGCCGTTTCAAAGACGCCCTCCAACTCGCTCGCTCGCACACAAAGGCCCCGCCGATCTTGCTTGCCACCCCGCGCATCCAAAAAGCCGGTGAGATCGGCTATTTCAGCCTGATCAAAAAACTAGAACCTGACGGGGTGTTGATCCGCAATCTCGGTGCGCTGCATTTTTTCCGCGATATGCCGCACCTTCAACTCGTCGGAGACTTTTCTCTCAACATCGCCAACCCCTTGACCGCTCGCTTGTTGCGTGAACACACCGCCCTTCGGCACTTTACGATCTCTTGTGACCTCGATATCCAACAAGTGATCGATCTGCTGCGTTCGGCTCCCCCTGCTTGGTTTGAACTGATCTTGCACCAACACATCCCCATGTTTCACATGGAACATTGCGTCTTTTGTGCCTTCCTTTCTTCTGGAAAAGACTACAAAGATTGCGGTCGCCCCTGTGATACACACTCCGTTCATCTGCGCGACCGTGTCGGGCAACTTCACCGCCTCCAAGCGGATGTCGGCTGCCGCAACACCCTCTTCAATGGCCGCGCACAGACAGGCGCACGCTTTTTCCCCCAACTCCAAGCCGCTGGCTTACACCGCTACCGCCTCGAACTACTTGATGAGTCTGCCGCCCAAACCACCGCACACATCGACGCCTATCTTCGCCTATTGTCCGGCCAAACCGACGGACAACAGATCTGGCGGCGACTCGGGGCGCTCGAACGTCTCGGTGTCACCGAAGGAACCCTCGATAGCCGACCGCGCAGATCAGAGGGGGGCTAAATAGAACAGCGACGCGTTTTGAAGGGTCTTGTGGGGTTCTACCCCATACGCGCTACGTACTCTCCATTGCTGTGTACATCGCTCGAATCTCGTGTTAGGGCTTCGCCAAGATCGCCTCCACCGTCTTCTTGAGCGATGGCAAGAGCGCTTTTGTAGGCGGCTGCTCGATCATCGCGTGAAGACGCGGAAGGGCCGCGACAGCACGCCATCTCATCCGCTCTAAGATCCGCAATATCCGCTGTTGTAGCGCCAGATCTGCTTGTAAAAAAACTTCCAACAGCGCAGGCACCGCACGCAACGAAAGACGTTGCAAAGCGATCTCTGCGTGCGTTTGGGTCTTTTTTGGGGATCGACGCAACGCACGCAACAGCGTATCGAGCGGCAGAGCGCAATGCCCCAGTTTGCAAAGGACATACGCCGCTTGCACAGAGACCAACTCTTCGGGATGCACCAACAATCGCTCGATCTCAGGAAGCAGCCGATCCGCCCGCTGTTGTAGGCGAAGGATTGCGCGGCTCGCTTGCAGACGGATGTGCGCGTTTTGGTGCTGCATCAACGACAGTAACAGATCGCAGCCTTGCGATCGTTGTTTTTGGCAAAGCGCGTAGGCTGCCGACGTGACAAGCAGCGGCTCGCGCAGATCCAACAATGCGCGCTGCAACCTCTGCAACACAACGGGCGAAGACTGCGCAGGGATCGCTCCAAGCGCAAACGCCGCATTGTAGCGCACGATGATCATCGCGTCCCCTAAAGCCCCCATCACTCCAGACGGACAGCGTGAGGGCGTCATCCCAAGAAGCCCTTGGATGCGCACCGCTTCACGCCGCACGATCCATTGCTTGTCTTTCATCGCATCACAAAGCTGCCGGCAAGCCACCGCCGCTCCCCCTTGGAGCGCACACATCGCAGCGGCAGCCCACGTCCGATCGATCGCAGAAGACGAACGCACACGGATATCATCCAGCGTGCGAAGGCTTTCTTCTGCAGGCAAGCGCAACGTCGCCAAAAGCTGGATCCCCAAACGACGGGCGGGAAGATACGGATCTTGCCAAACAATCCATTGCAGCCGCTGATCGAGGCCCACAGACAACAGCGTGGTGCGCGATAGCCCCGATGACTTTTCCAACAAACGCAGTGCTTGCAAACGAATCTGCTGGTTTGGATCGTCTAGCGATTTGGCAACGTCCCTCACTTCCGAGGACTTCAAGGCTTGCTTTTGTGCTGAACGCTGATACAACGAAAACATCCGATGCGCGGGTGTTTGCACAACGGGTTCGGCGCGTTGTGCCGCCAATGGCACACATCCCCAAACACACACGCTCCACCCCAAACACAGCACCATCCGCATCCCAAACCAATCTCGCACCCACAAAGCCACGCCTCCCTTCCACAACGCGCCCACACCAGCGCCCGCTCGCCTTCATTTAAACCCATCCATCCGAGAACGCAACCCGCGAAGATCTTGCGGTGTGGGATGATACGAAATCCGCAGGGTGTGTGATCGTAAAACGTAGGGGCAGACAGGTGTGGCTGCCCAACCGTAGGGCATCTACGCACGATCCTTCGATCACACATCTTGCGGATTTCGTATGATTTGTGTTTTCCGTCATACCGAGTTTGCTGGTTTGACGAACAAGCAATTTGGACGGTTTGTTTGTGTCGCAAAAGAAGGAGCGTGCGATGGATACGCCAAAACCATCGACAACATTTGAAAAACTCAGTCAGATCGGTCATGCAAGCATGAATCTCTGCAATCCGCTCAGCGAGGCCAAACTGGGCCAGATGTTGCGGATCTTACCGCTACAAGAACGTGCCAAAGTCTTGGATATCGGCTGCGGAAAAGGCGAGATGTTGATTCGCTTGGCCGAGCGCTTTGGCATCGACGGGGTGGGCGTGGATATCTCGGAGGCATTCTTGCACGAAGCCCGAGAACAAGCGCGTTTGCGTGTTCCACGACGGCATATCGATTTCCTTTTGGCCGATGTTCGGCAACTTTCTTTAACCCCCAAACACTTTGACCTTGGGATGTGTGTCGGTGCAACCCAAGCGCTCGGCTCGATGACACTTACTTTGGCTCGACTCAAAGAGCTTGTACGCCCGGGTGGATGGATCCTCGTCGCCGAAGGATTTTGGAGGCGGCCTCCTGCCCCCGAGTATCTCGAATTCTTGCAATGCGATGCGCAGATCTACCGCACCCACGCCGGCAACGTCGAGCTAGGGCAACAAGAAGGACTGACTTATCTTTTTGGGCTGGTTTGTGAGCGCGAAGAGTTCGATCTCTACGAAGGAACCTATCTGTTCAATCTCGAATCCTATTGTGCCGAGCACCCCAACGAACCCGAAAACGATACGATGTTGCGGCGTATCCGCCGCTGGCACAGCCATTATCTGCGCTATGGGCGTGATACTTTGGGTTTTGGCTTTTACCTGTTTCGCACCCCCGAGAATGCCCCCTCACACGCCCGCCCCTGAAACATCCTTGCGCCTTTCTTGCTCCATGCGCCGGAAGGTGATCTGCCGCTGGTGTTTGCCTTCGTGGGTCACCTGAAACATCCTTGCGCCTTTCTTGTTCCATGCGCCTATGTACGCTCCCCAATTGCCTCTTGGCGCGAAGGCGGCTATCTTTGGCCAAAGAAACAGAGCATACCTCGCTTGAGATCTGCATGACCAAAGAACCCGTTATCACAAAATCCACAAACGCCCTCTCCGACGCCTCGGCAGAGATCCCACCCACCGCAGGCGCTTTTTCGCAAAAACAAACGCTGGCATGGGCGATGGTCGCTTCTTCTTTTGTGCTGTACGCCTCGCTGTTTTTCATCCCTTTTTTGTCGTGGGGAGCGCGTCCGAAACTGATGCTTTTTGGCATCTTGTTTGTGGCAAGCGAAGTGACCTTCTGGGTTGGCGGATGGATCTTGGGAAAAGAAGTGTTTCAACGCTACAAGGCTTATTTCAATCCGTTGTCGTGGTGGAAGCGTCCGCAAAAACATGAAGGAGAAACCGATGGTCAACACAAAGGAGACGGATAACCAAGGGAATGGGCTGCAAGACCTTGGGTGGTTGTTGTTGGGGACGGTGTGTATGGCCTTGAGCGCGGGGCGTTGGAATGTGCCTCTGGCTGCGTGGTTGGGGCCTTTGTTTGTGTTGCGTTATACAAGATCGCAACCGATCCTACGCGGCTATCTATCGGCACTTCCGTTTGTTTTCGTGGGCGCGTGGGTGGGATTGTACGGCTTGATCCCGCAGCCTTTGGCGATGTACACCGCAACCGTGGCGTTTGGTGTGCTTATGGGTATGCTGCCTTACGTTCTGGATCGTTGGCTCTGGCCCCGCTTTTCGGGTATCGCAGCAACGTTGGTCTTGCCGTCCTCGGTGGCTGGGTTGGAATACTTGAATGCGATTAGCAATCCTTTCGGAACGTGGGGCGCTTCGGCCTACTCGCAGATCGCCTCTCCTGCATTGTTGCAGTTCTCTTCGGTCTTCGGGATCTGGGGGATCTCATTTTTGATGTTTTGGGCAGCGGCAGTCGCACACGAGGCTTGGATACACAAAGAGTCAAGACGACCTCCTGCCTTGTGTTTGTCTCTTTGGGTCGTATGCGCTGTCTTCTGTTGGGGCGGATGGCGCGTCACCACGGAGAACCCGCGCCCCCAAACGATCCCTGCCGCAGGCGTCTTGTCTCCCAAGCACAAAGCCTTGTGGTCCCATCTCAGCCACGTTTTGTTAGAAGGCACCAAAGCGCCCCCCAACTTTTGGCAAGATCTGTATCGACTTGGTGCAGAAGTCAACGAAGATCTCTTCGCTCGCACCGAGGCTGCCGCCATCTCAGGAGCGCGCATTATCCTTTGGCCCGAAGCTGCCGCGCTCTTGCCCAAATCCAAAGAACCTGCTTGGCGCGATCGCGCCCGTCTGCTCGCACACAAACACAAGCTCTATCTTGGCGCCACGTTGTGGGCCGTCTTGCACGAAGACTTCTCCAAGATCCCACAAAAAAAGATGGTCGAAAACCGCTTCCTCTTGTTCACACCCGACGGAAAGCTCGGATGGGACTACGCCAAGCGGATCCCTGTCCCGGGCGTTGAAGAAGCCATGACCGCCCAAGGACAAGCACCGCTCCCGCTGATCGAAACCGCCTATGGCCGCATCGGTGGAGCGATCTGTTTCGATATGGACTTCCCTCAGATGATCCGCTCCTTGGGACAACGCCGCGCCGATATCCTGCTCGTCCCTGCGGGCGATTGGAAAGCCATCGCTCCCTACCACACACAGATGGCCTCCCTTCGAGCCATCGAAAATGGAGCCGCTTTACTGCGCGTCGTTAACAACGGATACTCCGCAGCTTACGACGCCAAAGGCCGCCTCCTCGGCGGCATGGACGCCTTCACCACACAAAGCCACCAACTCGCTATCGACCTTCCTGTCCGCTCTCACCATCGGACGCTTTACGCCTTCATCGGAGATCTTTTTGCATGGCTCTGCTTGCTTGGCTTCCTTGTCTTCGCCTTTTGGGGCTTTCGCCTCTCTCGTTCCACCCCACCCCATCGCCCCGCCGACAATCTTTGATGTGCCATGTTGTTCGTTCGGATGGTTCGTGCGCGTGATCTGTAGAGAAAGAGCGCACACAACACAAAGGAGTTTTTTGATGAGGAAGATCGCAAGATGGATGATGATCTGGGGGCTGTGGTGGGGATGGAGCGGCGCAAGCTTGGCGCAGCCGCTCCCGCCAAACAACGATACCGCCTCCCCTCCCAAAGCAGCGCAGGACAAGGCCGCTTCGGAATGGAACGCCACGATGGTGTTGACGGCTCCCCGCCTGCGCTCGTGGTGGGATATGTTGGAAAAAGCCAAACAACGGGGGATCTGGTCGCCTCGCTTCGATCAAGAGCTTGGCAAACTCCAAACGGAGCTACAAAGCGCCATCCGCAACAAACTCAAACAAGAACCCAAAGGTGATCTGCCTGCTTTGCTAGAACAGATCGGACTGTCTTTGACCGCACAAGTCGGGGTCAGCCAATGGAGACGTTCGAGCCAACCGGCCTTTCGCCCTTCGCGTGAGGTGATGGTCATCACCCTTTCTGCGGATGGAGAGCGACTGACACAGATGTTTGCCTCCCGAAGAGGACACACGGTGCGCTGGCTTCCCGAAAACCAAACCGATCAAGTGATGATGGAGGCTCGCCATGACCGCGAATGGCTGAGCGGTCTGCGCTTTGGTAATCGTTTTCATTTCTTTGTGCGCGACAAAGAACCGATGTTCCAAGGCTTTGTCGCTCCATCGCCTGAACAACTCAAATCGTGGCAAGCCTCCGAAGAAACCTTCCGCAACGAGGTATATGCCTTTTTGCGCGATCATCGGGGCTTTTTGACGCAGGCGATCCGAGCCCACGCCTCGGCATCTTCGCTCAAGCCCAACGCGGATCAGCTTGTGTGGGGCAGTGTGGCCTTGCGCGGTCTCCCCAACACAACCGACCTCGAAAAAGCAAAGCGTTTTGTGCATGGTGTTTCCTTTGCCGCCGAAACCAAGGGCGATCGCGTCAAAGCCTCTGTCGCGGTGCTGGGTCAGCCATCCTTTGGGCCTTTTTTGAAACCCACCACCCCCATCCAAGCCCCCCTGTCGATTGAACAAGCCGTGCCTTCGGGATTGTTGTACTTACAATCGTTGCACCTGAACTTTCCAGCTTTTGGCGAGATCCCCGCACAGCTCGGACGGATCGGAGCGATCCAACAAAAAGAGCTGTTTTCGCTTTATATGGGCTACGGCATGATCGATAGCGTTGCCGCGCAGTTGGGCGTCCGCCTCCATGATCTGTGGGGGCCGATGAACGGGCAGATCCTATTTGGCCTCTTGGATCGCCCTTGGATCCGCGAAAGTCTGGCCCAACGAAGACCGACGGCGGCGATCACTTCGCCCTTTTTGCTGCTGGGGATGAAAGAGGGTCAATCGGCTGCGGCATGGGTTGAGCGCGTTGCAAAGGTTTGGCCCAAAGTCGTGCAGATGTACCCGCGCATCGGCCAAATGTTCTCCGTCACCACACAAGACCAAGACGGCGCAAAGCTCGCCCACATCTCAAGGCTCGGCCAAACTGTCGTGACGATCGCTGGACGCGATCGCTGGCTGCTTCTTACGGCTTCTCCCCGCACTTCCGAGATCTTCGTGCAGATGTGGAACGGAAAGCTCCCGACACTTGCACAAAGCCAAGATGCCCTCAAGACCGCACTTTCCGAGCGCATGACACACTTCGGCGCGGTCGATCTTGGCGCGCTCTTGCCGCTCTTGCCAAAACGCGCATGGCCCCGAGACTTCCGCAAGATGCCCGACGAAGCCAAACAGTTTTTCCTCACCGCCTTGCTCGCACTTCCAACCCCCCGCTTTGGCCTTGAAGCCAAAGGCAACGACCTTCACCTCGAATTCGCCGCCCAGATCTTCCCCGTCAACGAAGACCTCAAAGCCAAGGTCGCAGCACTACTCAAACGCCTCAAACGCCCGATCCCCTACTGGCAAAGACGGCGGTACGCCCCCTCGATTCCGCCCATGCCTCCGAGCAAAAACGAACCTGCTGTACCGCCCATGCCTCCGAGCAAAAACGAACCTGCTGTACCGCCCATGCCTCCGAGCAAAAACGAACCTGCCGTACCGCCCGTCCTTCCTACACCTCCCCACAAAACGGAACCCGCTGTCCCTCCGATGCCGCCACGCGTTCCTTCGGAGGATATACCGACTCCTGCTGCGCGACCCGCACAAAAGATCGTCCCGGGCTTGTCATGGGTTGGCGCACCATCGCTCGGCCCCGCCGATGCACCCGTCACCATCGTCGCCTTTTCAGACTTCCAATGCCCCTTTTGCGCACGAGCCTCCCATACCATCAACAGACTCTTCGGCGATTTTAACGGAAAGATCCGCCTTGTCTTCAAACATCGCCCCCTCTCTTTTCATAAAAACGCCAAACCTGCGGCTATCGCTGCGATGGCTGCACACCGCCAAGGCAAGTTCTGGCCCTATCACGACAAACTCTTCGCGAACTTCCGACGGCTCGAACGGAGCGATCTTGTCGCTTATGCCCGTGAGATCGGCCTTGAGATGGCCCAGTTTGAAAGCGACATCGAAGATCCCTCCCTCAAAAAATACGTCGAAGCGGACGACGCGATGGGCGTCCGTGTCGGTGCAAACGGCACCCCCACCTTTTTTATCAACGGCTTCCGCATCGTCGGCGCACAACCCCCCGCACGCTTCCAACAAGCCATCCGCGAGATCCTCTCTGGCAAGGCCCCCTCTCTCGCACGCCCCCATCGACCCTATCGCCCTCGCGCACCCCAACCTCCCGCCACCCCCATCGCGATCACCCTCGGACAAGCCCCCACATGGGGCCCCGACAACGCTCCCGTCACTGTCGTGATCTTCTCCGACTTTGAATGCCCCTTCTGCTCTCGCGCCAACCGCACCCTTGACGCCATCAAACAAGCCTACCCGGGACAAGTCCGTTTCGCCTTCAAACATATGCCGCTGCCCTTTCACCGAAACGCAAAGCCCGCAGCCATCGCCTCCATGGCCGCACACCGACAAGGCAAGTTCTGGGAGTACCACGATAAGCTTTTCGCTGATTACCGTAACCTCAACCGCGAAAAATTTCTGCAAATCGCCGAACAGCTCGGCCTCGACACCCAACGCTTCCAAACCGACCTCGAAGATCCTGCCCTCCAAAGCCTCGTCGAAGCTGATATGGCCTACGCCCGCCGTATCGGTGTCAACGGAACCCCCACCTTCTTCGTCAACGGTCGTATGCTCGTCGGCGCACAACCCCTCCCCTCCTTTCAACGCTTGATCGACCCCATCCTCAAAAAATAATACGAAACCCGCAGGGTATGATCGCAAAACGTAGGGGCTGCCCCCCGTGACTGCCCACAAACAGGGCGTTTACAGCGGATCGCGTCAACACACAGATCACGCTTCTCTCGGAGAATCGTATCACCCCCCTCGCTCCGCCCTCCTCGCCCAAGCCTTGCCTTTTCTCAAAATCTCCTCTATTTTGCACAAAGCAAGCCAACAGACATGGCTCAGCCCTTGCAATGCCGCCGTTCCCTGCGCCTCTCGGACCCTCTTTCTCAACGCTGCCCCCCTCTCTCAGCGCACGTTGGCCTCCCAAGGAAACGAATCGGCACGCGATCCTTCACCCCTGTCGCACGAACGCCGGAGGCTTTTCGATGAACCGCATCGGCATCGGATTGGAACACCGCCAGACCCTACGCCTCGAACACAGACTGGTCATCACGCCTCAACTCCAACAGGCGATCAAGCTCTTGCAGCTCAACAACATCGAGATGGCCGATATCCTTCAAGAAGAGCTGCTCGAAAACCCCATGCTCGAACAACAAGACGAAGAAGACGAAGACTGGGACAACGAACGCCGCGAACCCGATCTCTCGGAAGAAACCTCCTTTGGCAACGAAGAAGACGAAAACCGCGCAGAAGCCGCACAAATCGACGCACAACTCCCCGAACTCCTCTCTCCCGAAGAACAAACCGACCAAGCCGTACCCGACAATTTCAACGAAGTCGACTGGGAAGCCTACTTCCAAGACATGGAGTTCTCCACCCCCAGCCTCCCTTCCAACCGCGAAGACTTCGACGCCGACCTCCCCACCCTCGAATCACGCCTCACTCCCGAAGAGACGATGATCGAACACCTGATGCAACAACTCCGCTTGCTTCGCCTTGATGACGACACCCGCGAAATGGCCGCACTGATCATCGGCAACCTCAACGAAGACGGCTGGCTCGTCATGGACGACTCAAACCCACACGACGCACTCACCCTACTCGCCGAACAAATGTCTCTCCAAGAACGCTCACAACATGGCGAAAAAAACACGGGCGGCGAAAGCCTTGAGGAAAGCATCGAGTACTGGCGCGAGATCGCCGAAGAAGCCCTTGAAGTCGTCCAAAGCCTCGAACCCGCCGGCATGGGCGCACGAAACCTCCAAGAAAGCCTGCTGATCCAACTCAAACAACGCGACGACGACAACGATATCCCCCTCCTCCAACGCCTCGTCAGTGAACATCTCAAAAATCTCGAACGCCGAAACTTCGCTGCCATCGGCAAAAAAATGCGTATCTCTCTGCTCGCACTCCTCGATGCCGCCGAACAGATCGGACAAATGGACCCTCGCCCGGGACGACACTTCCAAAATGATCCCTCCTTCTACATCACCCCCGATATCTACGTCCGCAAAGTCAACGACCAATACTACATCACCCTCAACGACGACGGTCTGCCCAAACTCAAGATCAGCCAGTTCTACAAACAAGCCATGCGCGGACAAGCCCAAGGCAAAGAATTCATCCAAGAAAAACTCCGCAACGCCACTTGGCTGCTCCGCTCCATCCACCAACGACAACAAACCATCTACAAAGTGACCGACTCCATCGTCAAACGCCAACGCGACTTCTTCGACTTTGGCCTCCAATACCTCAAACCCATGATCCTACGCGATGTCGCCGAAGACATCGAAATGCACGAGTCCACCGTCAGTCGCGTCACCACCAACAAATACGTCCACACCCCACAAGGCGTCTTTGAACTCAAGTTCTTCTTTACCTCCAGCCTCCAAGCCACCGACGGCGGCGACGATGTCTCCAGCTTGACGGTCAAAGAAAAGATCAAGAAGATGATCGCCGACGAAGATCCCCGCGATCCACTCTCCGATCAACAGATCGTCAAACTCCTCGAAAGCGAAAGCATCCAGATCGCACGCCGCACCGTTGCCAAATACCGAAACATCCTTAACATCCCGTCCTCTAGCCGCCGAAAGCAGCTTTTTTAAAGGATCGGACACCACCGCCCATGATCAAGATCGCCGACATCCTCGAACAACAGGCCATTATCCCTCGCCTCGCTGGACACACCCGCGAAGAAGTCTTGCGCGAACTCGCCAACCAAATGGCCCATGCCTACGCCTCCATGCAACTCCAACCCGACGAGATCTACACTCTCCTCCTCGAACGCGAAAAGATCAGCAGTACCGGCATCGGCAGCGGCCTTGCCATCCCCCATGCCCGCATCCCCGGACTGCCCAAACTCTTCGCCGCTCTCGGCATCAGCCCCGAGGGCATCGACGTCGACGCCGCCGACGCCAAACCTGCCTCCGTCTTCTTCGTCCTGCTCGCACCCGAAGGCGCACACCGCAACCACCTCAGCGCATTGGCCCGCATCTGCCGCCTCTTCAAAGGCACCCCCTTGAGTAAAAAACTCATGGAACAACAATCCTCCGAAGACATATACTCCACCATGCTCCAACAAGACAACCATCTCTAAACCACGAGAATCCAATGCCAAACCAACCAACGCCTACCTCAACCAAATCGGCGCAACAACCAACGGCAACACACCCGTTTTGACGCCCACAAAGACGGAGATTGTTTCGATGATTCGCCACCTTGTGGTTATTACCGGCATGAGCGGCTCTGGAAAAAGCATCGCTGCCAAAACCCTCGAAGACAGCGGCTATTTCTGCGTTGACAACCTCCCTCTCCCTCTCCTCCCCAACCTTCTCGAAACCCTCGAAGCACGCCACACCTCTCTCGAATACGTCGCTGTCGTCACAGATACCCGTCAACCCGGCTTCGCCGGCCACGAAGCCCAAACCCTTCGCGCCCTCTTCCAACAACTCCGCTACGAAGCTCGTCTCCTCTTCCTCGATTCCCAAGACGATATCCTCGCACGCCGTTATGCTGAAAGCCGACGCCCTCATCCCATGGACCACCGCACCGTCTCCGAAGGCATCCGCCGCGAACGCGCTCTGCTCGCCTCTTTCCGCGAAGAAGCCGACCTCATCCTCGATACCTCACTCCTCGAACCTCGCCAACTCCGACAACGCCTCCGCGAAGCCTTCGATGTCCAACACGAAACCGAACGCCTCCGCATCTCTGTCCTCTCCTTTGGCTTCAAATACGGCCCTCCCATGGACGCCGATATGCTCTTTGATGTCCGCTTCCTCCCCAACCCCTACTGGGTTGAAAGCCTTCGCCCCCGCACCGGCGAAGAATCCGAAGTCATCGACTTCCTCGAAAAACAAGACGCCACCGCCACTTTCCTCGATCACCTCCGCTCCATGCTCTCCTTCATCCTACCCCAATTCCAAAGCAGCGACCGGCACTACCTCACCATCGCCATCGGATGCACGGGCGGACAACATCGCTCCGTCTACATCGCTCGCACTCTCCAATCCTACCTCCAACAACTCGGAACTCCCGCCTTCCTCATGCACCGCGATATCCGACGCTGAACCTCAACCTCACCCAAAAGGAGATGACGCCGTGGAACCACCACACGAATGGCTCGAACAATGCGTCGAGATCCGCTGCCCCAAAGGACTCCACATGCGCCCCGCAAGCGCCATCGCCAAAATCGCCCGCAGCTTCAACGCCGAGATCTTTTTGTGCAAAGCTGGCCTCGAAGCCTCCGCCACCAGCGTCATCAAACTGCTCCAACTCGAAGCCTCCGCTGGCACACTCCTCTCTCTGCGCGCTCGCGGCCCCGACGCTCTCTCCGCTCTCCACGCCATCTGCGCTCAACTCCAACTCGTCGACTCACACCCCAAACTCTCCCCACCCTCCGAGTCTTAACCCCCTCCAACTCTCTTGAAACGCTTCGCCCACCGTTCGCCTCCGCCCACAAATCCCAACAACCTCCGCTCCTCGTTCTCTTCGCCTTCGCCCACAAATCCCAACAACCTCCGCTCCTCGTTCTCTTCGCCTTCGCCCACAAATCCCAACAACCTCCGCTCCTCGTTCTCTTC
>JAKLKB010000143.1 GCA_023150835.1 Myxococcota bacterium
CCGTCGTTGTAGCCGATGCGACCGCCAAGGGTGGTGTTTTCGCCGAGCTTGGTGTTTGCGTTGGCTTCGCCGTTGAGTTTGCCGTCGTTGTAGCCGATGCGACCGCCAAGGGTGGTGTTTTCGCCGAGCTTGGTGTTTGCGTTGGCTTCGCCGTTGAGTTTGCCGTCGTTGTAGCCGATGCGACCGCCAAGGGTGGTGTTTTCGCCGAAGCGTCGGGTGATATCGGCTTCGCCGTTGATCTTGCCGTCGTTGTAGCCGATGCGACCGCCAAGGGTGGTGTTTTCGCCGAAGCGTCGGGTGATATCGGCTTCGCCGTTGATCTTGCCGTCTTGGTATTCGATTTGTGCGTTGGCGCGGGTGTTTTCGTCGATTTGGGAAGACACGCGACCGCCGCCTTGGATCTGTCCGTCTCGGTAGGCCACGCCCCCTTCGATGGCGGTGCGTTCGTTGATCTGACCGTTGACTTGGGCGCCGCCTTCGATCTTTCCATCGCGGTAAGAGATCTGGCCTTCTGCGGTGGCGTCTTTTCCGAAGCGCGTGCGCACGTTGGCATCGGCTTCTTGGAGTTTGCCATCTTTGAGGCGGAGGCCGCCGTTCAGGTCGGTGTTTTCGCCGAGGCGGGTGCGGCCTTGAGCGTGTGTGGTGAGGTGTCCGTCTCGATCGATGACTGCGCCGCCGCGTAGCTCGCTGTGTTCGTTAAAACGGTGCTGTGCATCGACGCCCAGTTCGGTCATTCGGCCATCTTCAAAACGAACGCGGCCATCGACGTTGGTGCGTTCGTTGAGGGCGGTGTGTGTGTTGAGGGCGACTTGGCTTTTGCCTTCGGGATCGACGCTGATTCGGCCATCCACGGCGGTGCGTTCGCCTACTTTGGTTTTGCCTGTGATATCGCCCGACCAACGGCCATCTGCGTGTTGAAGATCGGTGTTGATTTGGGTGTTTTTGCCGAGATGCGTTTCGGTTTGGATATCGGCCTTGTGGAGTCGGCCTTCTTTGAGGGTGACGTCGGCTTCGACCTGTGTGTGATCTGCGATCTTGGTGGCGATATCGCCATCAAGGGTCAAGCGACCGCGACTATCGACGGTGGCGGTTCCTTTGAGGGTGGTGTCTTCGCCGACTTTGGTGGTGATGCCTGCGCTTGCGCGGCGAAGTTGATCGTTTTCAAGACCCAAGGATGCGGTGAGTTTGGTATCTTTGCTGACTTTGCTTGTGACGGAAGCATCGGTGCGGAGGTCGCCTTGTTTGTCGATGCCGATCTGTCCGGTGAGTTTGGTGTGGTCTGCAAGCTTGGTATCGCCACCGACGTGGCCGTAGACACGGCCATCGTCAGCGCGGATCTCGCCCTTCAATCGGCTATCTTGGCCGAGGCGAGTTTCGGCTTTGACGTGACCGTTATCGACTTGGTTGTCTTTGAGGGCGACCTCGCCTTGGAGGCGGGTTCCTGTGCGTGGGTTGCTTTCGGCTTGGACGGTTCCGTTGAGTTTGCCGTCGTTGAGTTGGAGGTCGGTGTGGAGGGTGGCGCGTTTGTCGACTTGGGTGTGGGTTTGGAGTTCACCGTTGAGTTTGCCGTCTTGGTAGTGGGCGCGGCCTTCGAGGGTGGTGTGATCTTTGATTTGGCTTTTTCCATCAAGGCTTGCGTAATTATTTCCGTTGTTGCGTCCGACTTCGGCTTGCCATGTGTGGCGATCGTTGGGTTGGTAGTTTGCGCGGACGCTGGCGTTGCGTTCTTCGTTGGTTGCGTTGGCGCGGCCTTCGACTTGGAGGCCGTTGATCGGGCGCCATTGGACGTTGCCTTGGCCCGAAGTGCGTCCTTGCGCATCCATCGCAAGGCGTCCGTTGGCGCTGGTGCGCTCGCTGTCATGGGAGCCTTGGGCGGTTCCGCCTTCAAATCCGCTGCGTTTGCTGGTGTGTTTGATATCGGCGTAAGGAGTGAAGCGCTCCGCAAGGCTGCGCAGTCGGGAGAAAAAGCCTTGGGAGGGGCGTCGACTGTCTTGGAGGGCGGTGTTTCCGCCTTGGGTGAAGGAGTCGGCGCGGCGGGGTTCGTGGAGCGCGGGTTGTGAAGGAGAGTGGACGGGGGCGGTGGTGGAGGTCGAGCGTGGCGCTTGAACCGCAGGGGCGGGGGGCTGTTGTGGTTTTCGGGTGTTGATGTTCATCTCGGGTGGCTCTCCTTACCGTTCGGATAAAAAGGGGGGTTTTGTGTGACAAGAAGGTGTCGTTTGTATTTTCGCCGAGATCAGGGGGTGTGTTGCGGATCGCATCACCTCGGCGCAAAGATTTCGGGCGAGGGTACACCAAACAGGAATAGAATCAAGGGGATTTGGGGCGCTTCTTCACAAGGCCAGTCATGTGTGCAGAGCAGGATTGTTCACGGGCGACGGTGGCGCGATCCAACGCCGTCACAAGGCGAGCAGGGCGCGCAGATCGTCGGGTAGGCCAAGGTGAAGATCGCGTGTTCCGTAGTGGATGACTTTCCATCGCGTACAGCCGCGCCCCATCAGAAGGGCTTTTCCGCCAACGACAGCGAGGCTCGAAAAGGTCGAAGGCAGGGGGGCAGGGGGCTTGGGCGGGAGAGGTGAATACATCTGATCCGAAAGGTGCAGAACCGCGAAGAGATAGCGGCGGTAGAGGACGATACGGAGTTTCAAAAAGGCGAAGTAAGCGAGGTGATGGTGTTGCCATTGACGGGTTTGATGAAGCAAACTGCGGGTGCAAAAGTCTTGGTGCTGGAGAGACAGCGTTGGGGGAAAGGCCGAGGCCGATAGCGGCGGATCTTGCGGGCGGGTTTGGGGAGTCTGTCGCTCAGCAAGAACAAGCGCTTGGAGGTTGTGGCGTGCGGTGGGGGATAGCGATATGGCGTCTGTGGAGCGAAAGGGCCGATACCAAGGCTGTTTGGAAAAGAATTGTTGGAGGTCAGGAGAGCGGAAACGTGCGCCTTCGAGGGCAAACAGCGTGTTGCGTAAGCGGCGTGTGTCGAGCGGAGCGAGGCGAGCAGGCCATGTCGGATGCAGCGGATGTTGCAGCAAGATCGCTTGCAGCTTGGAGGGGTCGGTGGGTTGTTCAGAGAGAAGATCGCGCAACACATCGGGAAATCGGGGGCCTTGGTAGGCAGAGGACGGGGTGGCGTAGAGCAAGAGTAGCCCGAACAAAAGCGCCCAAGCCATCGAGAGCTTGCGATGAGCAAAGGGGTGTGTTGAGAGGTCCGATCGGGGAGGCATGGGGTTGTGTTAAGCCCAGCGCACGCGCAGGGGCGCGCTGCTGCGGGGTTCTTGGGGGATGTCGGTGATCTTGACGCGGGAGAGTTGCTCTTCGGGGAGGTGTTGGATTTGGTGTTCGATATGGCGAACGATGCGCTCACATCGGGGGTCTCGTTCGTGTTGGCGCAGACCTTTGACAGCTTCCAACAGGCGGTGTTCGAGTGTTTGGTAGAGATGCTGCCAACGCTCAAAGGTGCTGCTCTCTTTGCTGCGCAGGATCACACAGCTAAATATCCGCATCTCTAGGTTCATGCGTTGCGCGAGAGCGTACATCAAAAGACGACGCCAAGCTTCGGCAGGAGGAGAGAGGCGCATCTCAAAGTGGAGCGTCCATGGCTCGTCTTGGAAGCGGTAGGCGGGTTTGGCTGGAGGGAGCAGGTGAGGGTGCCAGATCTGGCGTTCTTCGCCGAGTTCCGACGGTCGGATATCGTAGCGTTCGATCATGCGTTCGGCGAGTTTTCGGGCTTCTTGACCTTCTGGCTTTTCGCTTTCGCACGCAGCGAGGCGCAAAAGAGCGCGGACTTTTTCGATCTTGTTCAAGTGTCAGACTCCGCCTTCGGGGGCATCGGGGTTTGGGGGAGCATCCATGCGTTCGCCTTCGGAGATATCGATGTTGGGAGAAGCGAGGTGAAGTTCTTCGGCGGCGAGGATCGCTTCCATCTTGATCGGATCGGCGACCCACGACGGAAGCCCCGTGGTCAAGAGGATCACCGAACGTTCGACAACCCACCGACCGTTGTAGAGGATGCAGGGTTGGTCTTCGGGCCAATCCAACGCGCCTGCGAGTTCATCGGCTTGGCGAAGGATCGGACGCACATCGCCACCGTAGACTTGTTCTGCGACGTTGAGTACGCGCCGAAACACCGTATTCCATGCGTCGTTGGTTTCGCCTGCATCTTCGACCAAGTCAAGCCCCACAGGCAAATTTTCGAGATGGCGCATAAAAAAATCGATCAGGGACTCTCGGATCACACGGCCATGTTGAGGAGCGATCATCTGCGGGGCGGGGGAGAGTTGGCGGATGCGTTGGATCACACGGGCAAGCGCTTTGTTCATCGGCATATAGAGCTGGTGAAAGGCTCGCATCCCTGTCCAATCGCTGTCATCGGCGTATAAGCCCACAGCTTCGCGGGCTGTCAAGCCCCCAAACAGATCGCCTGTGTAAAGCACCCGTGTTTCGGGGTCGTACAACATGACCGCCCCTGCAAAGTGGCAAAATGGCGAAGGGACGGGAACCAAGGTGTGGCCTGTTTCGATCGCGAAACCACGCGGATATTTGTCAGTCGAAAGAAAGCGCTCGCGTGGCAGATTGTAGTGTTGCACCAGACGCCACGTATCTTCGGAGCAGATGATGTTGGCGCGTGGTGCGTAGCGTCCAAGCAGCAAGGTGGTCGAAGACGCGACATCGGGATCTTGGTGGTTGATAAACACTGCCGAGATCTTGTCCATCCCACCGATCAGAGAGGACACTTTGGCTTGTACGGTTGCGAAATCTTGGCTTGAGCCCGGGTCGATCAACAGATTGAACTGAATCTTTTGCCCATTTTTGTTGCGCCCCCGAAAGATCCGCAAGTAGGGGTTGGCAAAAAAGATCGACTTGGAAGGCCGTGAACCCACCCAATAACTCGACGGCGCGATCTCGACCGCAAACAGATGTTCGTTGGTTGTGGTGGCTGTCTTGGGGGCGGGTTTGGGCTTGGTTGCGTAAGGCGACAAGGCTTCCCAAAAAGCTTTCATGCTTTCGTAGCGTTGTTGGGGATCTTTGGCGAGTGCGCGAAACAAGACTTGTTCAAAGCCGTTGTCAAACGGAGCCGATGGATGTTGAGGGAGGGGGCGCGGCGTTTGCCAGACATGCGCTCGTAGCAGCGATACGACATCTTCTTCGCTGCGTTTCTTCGGCATATCGAACGGCAAGTAGCCCGTAAACATCTCATAGAGCATGACGCCTAAAGCGTAGATATCGCAACGGTGGGTCACTTGTTCGCCCAAACATTGTTCAGGGGACATGTATTCGGGTGTTCCGAGCGCTCCCACAGTGCGTTTTGTGCTGTCTTGGATACTACGAGCGATCCCAAAATCGAGCAATTTGACGTAGAGTGGGTCGCTTTCGTGCTGAATTAAAAAGACATTGTCTGGCTTGAGATCGCGGTGGATGATCCCCTGCTGGTGTGCGGCGTGTAACGCTCGGCAAAGCTGTTCGGCGATATGGAATACTTCTTCTCTTTTCGGTAGCTTATTCTTTTTCATCCACAACGACAGATCTTGTCCTTGTAGGTATTCCATTACAAAGTAGTAGCCCAAGTTTTCTTCATGACCAAAATCGTCAAAGATTCTGACGATATGGTTGTTTTTTTCTGAAAGAACAGCGGTCACTTGGACTTCTTGCTCAAAGCGCGATAAGGATTCAGGCTTTTTCTGCTGGTGGCTTTTCAGTAGCTTGATGGCGCGCCGAGGGTTGTGTTGCAGGCCGATATGCCTCGCCGCATACACGACACCGAAGCCGCCTTCGCTTAGTACATGCTCTAGCCGATATTTTCCTGCGATCAGCTTTTGGGGAAAAGAGCATTGTGGGCAAAAGTCTTGATCTTTGATGATCTCTTTTTGGCAATTTGAGCAGAAGTTCTCTTGTTGAGCGCTCATCTCGTTTGTCTTTCCTTAATCGGGAAGGGCTTCGTGATCTTTTCCGCGAATCGTGGACGACTCTCGTTTGATCTCTTGATGCTTTCAACGTGAATGCGAATCGTTTTGCGCTCTTGAATACGCAAGGGTGCTTTTGGGGCGGTGGGCAAAATCAAGTTTCTTTTTCCTTTTGTGGCGCTCTTTTGATATAACGCTGGGCGCACAGCCAAGGGCTTCAACATAACCTTGTGTCTAGGGTTTGGGAAGATCGCAAGAGGTACAAAGAGCGTGGCACACCTGTGTGGGCTTTGTGCGCGATAATCCACTTTCGCAGAAAAAGATCATCTCCCAAACCCGCGATGTTTTGGGCGCTGGTACAAGAGTTGTTCGTAGATAAAAAAGTCGGTGGAAAAAAGAAGTGATTGTCGGATGTATACGCCAAAAGAAAGGAAAAAAAAATGCGTTTTCTTTTTTGGTTTTTGATCAATGCAAGTCAGGTTTTGTTTTTTTTCTTTTGGAGTATTATTTGGCAAAGTTATTCGATTTTTTCTCGTTTGTTGTTCGGGGATCCACGTCCAGCCTTGTGGGTGGCGCATTACATTTGGGCGCCTGTGTTGTTGGGGATCACAAGGTCAAAGATCCATGTGTATGGTTTGGAGAAGGTGGATCTGAGTAAGCCGCATATCTTTGCTTCAAATCACCAGTCGACATTGGATATCGCGGCGGCCTTGTCTACCTTGCCCATTCCATTGCGTTTTGTGGCAAAGAAGGAGTTGTTTTATATCCCGTTTTTGGGTTGGTATATGTGGGCCACACAGATGATCTTCGTGGATCGCAAGAAGGGCAAAGAAGCGATCCGAAGTCTCAAGCGTGCAGGAGATCTGATCCGTGAGGGCGCGGATATCATCGCATTTCCCGAGGGAACGCGCAGCGATGACGGCAAGGTGCATCCGCTTAAAAAGGGGATCTTTGTGGTGGCGTTGGAGGCAGGGGTGCCGATCATCCCCTTGGCGATCGAGGGGACGCGGTACGTGATGCCGAAAAACAGCTTCCAAGTCCGCCCGCACGATATCCACATCGCTTTTGGCGAACCCATCGAAACAAAGGGATTGGGCTACGAAGATCGAGAGCGGCTGATCGTTCAAACTCGGCAAGCGATGGGGAATTTGTTGGAATCGATCGGTGGGGCGGGGGTTTCAGAACATCTTCAAGTCGCAGAAGAACCAGAACACCAGACGTTCCGAGGATTCAGCCAAGACATGGAGCGCGAAGATCGTTTCCTTAGGGGGTGACATCGGAAGCGATATCGGCCTCGTTAAGGGTGAGTGCGGGTTTTTCGGGGATGTGCGCGATGCGGATGCGTTCGAGGAAACGCAACAGTTGGAAGCCGGGGTCCCATTCGTGGTCGAGGTGAGCGTGAGAAGCGCGGCTTGGTTTGGCATGGTGGTTGTTTTGGAGGGCTTCTCCTGCGGTCAAAAACAGCGCGATTCGGCTTGTCAGGTTCACGGACTGATCTTTGATATCGTAATTCCGATAACCCCACCCGCGATCTCCGCCATGAGCGAAGTAGCTTTGAAAAGAAAGCACGAGCATACCAAGGACGCGGATCGTCACCCACACCATCGTGGCGTAGATCCAAGATCCCGTGAGCGCAAACGGAGCAAGCCACGCGGTGACGGCGCAGAGGGGGCCTGCGATCGGGTGGCTAAAGAAGGCGAAGATCGGATGTTGGAAGATGGCGTCTTTCGTGAATTTTTGGATCATCGGATCGCTGGCTTTGGGGCTGTGTTTGAGGAAGCCCGCGAGCCATTGCGCATACGTGACGTTTGGTTGTTTATCGGGATCTTTGTCGGTGTCCGAATAAGCATGGTGCATCCGATGATCTGCGCACCATGTCCGAGGATTGATGTGTAGCACAAAAAGGTTGGTCAGCGTGGTCGAGGTAAAGATCCACCAGCGCGGAAGATCGACTGCGCGATGAGCAACACACCGATGCAACACCACCGAGAGGTAGTTTGCCAACATCAACCAAGCCACCCCGATCGTTGGAACCATCGCAAGCAAGTACCAAGTCAGATTTCTCACAGAAAGATATCCTCCAAGGAGTTAAAAAAGCGCACTCCTATCCCAAAGCGCGGCTCTATCCATACTGCTTTCCAATACCGCCTGTCAACGGTGTTTTGTGGACGGATGGGGCTTGGTTTTGTGCTCTGTTGGATCGTCTTGTGACGGAGTCGTATCGCAAGCCTCGGGATCACGTTTGTTCGTTGATCTTTTTTAAGATCGATTCACTACAGCCACAACGCGGCTGTCCACAAGGAGCCACCTCCTTGTTCATCGCAGACAGCGCGATCTCCGCGTTGGATTGGGGGGGGTGGAGCTTCGCATGGCTGTGTTCGTGGTGGTCGTGTGGATGGGTATGTTCGTGGTGGTGGTCGTGTGGATGGGCATGTTCGTGGTGGTCGTGTGGATGGGCATGTTCGTGGTGGTCGTGTGGATGGGCATGTTCGTGGTGGTGGTGTTCGTGGATGTGGTGTTCATGTTCATGTTCGTGAGCATGGTGTTCGTGAGTGTGGTGTTCATGTTCATGTTCGTGAGCATGGTGGGCGTGTTCGTGGTGGTTGTGGGAGTCATGGGTCGGGGGGGCATACGCAGGGATGAGTTGGCCGAGCAAGAAGCGAGGGCCATTGCGCAACAGAGTGCTGAGTGTGATCAGGCCGAGAATCCCGAGGCAGACGATGCTGAGCATGGAGTGGTTGTGATGGTGATGGAGATGGATCGGCGGGGGAGGGACGTGGAACAGCAAGTCGACGCTCCAACCAAGAAGACAAGAGACCCCGATCATGGAGGCCGCGAACGCGAAGGCGACACGTTTGTTGTGAAGGGCGCTAAGGACGCCAAATGTCGTGAGGTTGGTGGCGGGGCCTGTGAGCAAGAACGCGATGGCAGCGCCGGGAGAAAGCCCCTTGGCGATCAACACGGCAACAAAGGGCGTTGCGCCCGAAGCGCAAACATACACGGGCATACCGATCAAGGCGGCGAGCGGGACTTGTATCGCAAAGGGCAGCGTGGCGAGCGCGCTGGTTGGGAGCAGAGGTTGGAGCGCGGCGGCTAGAAAAAGACCTGCTAAGATCCAAGGCAATGTATGATCTGCATTTTCACCAAATCCGTAAGAGAAGCCTTTGTGGAGTTGGCTTTTGAGCGAGGGAGTGGGGGCATCGGGAGTGGAAGAGGCCGTCGTAAGGGGGGAAGGGGTAGGGATCAAGCGGCTTACGAGCAAGGACACGCAGACCGCAGCGATGGCAGCGGCGGCGAGGCGCAGCCATGTCATTTTTGCACCGAGCAGCGGGATGGATAGCAAGATCGCATCGATCCCCAGTTCAGGAGTGGCGATCAAAAAGGCCATCCCTGCGGTCGCTGGTGCGCCTGCTCGCACAAGGCTTTGATACAGCGGAACCACACCACACGAGCAGATCGGCAAGGGCAGACCAAACAACATCCCCCGAGCACTTTGCGATAACGCAGAGCCACGCCCCAACCAAGACACCGCCGCAGGACGCAAAAAGGCAAACATCAGGCTTGCGCCGATGTAGGCCAAGAGCAACGCAGGTGCGCTTTCAAGCGCGATCTGCCAAAAGGCTTGCCCCATCGAGTTTCCTGCGTGGTGCGCGTGTGCGGTGTTGTGTTCGAGCGAGATGCCCCATAACAAACCGATCCCCAACAATGCGCCGAATCCGCTCCATACAGGCGATACATCCGAAGTTTTGGGTTCGTGCTGTGGATGCTCGAACAGGATATGCAAGAGGCTTCCTGCCACGAAGGCTTGGAACCACGCCATCATCTGCAAAGGAAGGCTCTGATGAAGTGGCTTGCCTGCAAGATAACCCACCGTCGTGGCAGCGGCGTTAAGGAAGATCACCCACCAAGCGATCCGTGCGCCTTTGCGTGGAATCAACAACCATGCGATCGCTAAACCCACGGGGATACGGTGAAGTACGACAGCCAGCGCCAGAAGCTTTTCTTCTGTGTGGGCGTGTCCTGCTTCAGGCAAAGCAAGCGCGACACCATCCAATACGGCATGGACCCCCAAACCAAGCAGGGCCAACATCCCCAACCATCCGAGGCGATGGGGATTTGCGGGCGCGACTTTGCTCCAAAATCGATCCGCCCCAAGCGGCAACAAGATCCCCAGCAACGCAGCGAAGATCACCCCCCCTCCTGCGATGTGGAGGCTGTGTGGTAACAAGTGCAGCAACACCAGTCCCACTACAGACACCAAAAGAAATCCATCCAAAACAGCCAAACTACGGGCTGCTCGTCGGATGTAAGGATACAAAAAGGGGCCAAAAAACAGCGGAAGCAGGCTCATCCAGAAAAGCATGGGGATTTTGTCGTCCTTTGGAGGGAGTCTTGGTTTTGGCGCGAACAGAACACCTTGCAACACTTTGCTTTTTGTGCGCGCCTTTGCTATAGCTCGGTCTTGTAGCATGGAGTGTGCGTCTTTGCGCAACGAAATCTATCTATCTGAGGGTGCTTTTTCGATGAACCAAGCCTGTCCACAATGTGCGTTTCCTTTCGCTGAGGGGCAACAAGACGCCTTCTCCTTTTGTCCCAAGTGCAGCTTTCCCTTGATGCGTGTCGCGGGAAAATATCGCCTTACACGCTTGCTTGGCGAAGGGTCGTTTGGGCGGGTGTATCTTGCGCGTCACATGAACTTGCGTCACAAACCTGAGCGCGTCATCAAAGTCATGCGCTCCGATGTCTTGCGCCAACACGGTATGGAAGAGCGCTTTTGGCGTGAGGTACAATTGACGGCTGCGCTCTCTGAGCAAAACGCGCATGTTGTCCGTGTATACGACGATTTTGGCGAAGAAGAAGGACTCGGATTTTACTATGTGATGGAGTATCTTCGCGGACGTTCCTTGAAAGAAGTGTGTCGGGCTTGCGGCCCACTTCCGACTCCACTGGTTTGGCATATCTTTCAACAGCTTTGTGAAGCCGCTACGTTGGCTCACAACGAAGGCATCATCCACCGCGATCTCAAACCCCAAAATATCTACCTGATCCCGCGAGGTCGTGACCCTTACTTTGTCAAGATCTTTGACTTTGGGATCGCCAAGTCGCTTGTTGAAGCCAAACAAGCCGATTGGACACGCGGAGCGCTCGGAACACCCGCGTATATGGCTCCCGAACAATGCAGCAATCGCCAAATCGACCAACGCACCGATCTTTACGCGATGGCTGTGATCCTTTACGAGATGCTTTCTGGACGGACGCCCTTTCTTTTTGATGGACTTGCCCAAGGCACTTCCCCCGATCCGATGGCGATCTTGATCGCTCACATGACGCAATCACCCGTCCCGCTGACCAAACAAGCCCCTTGGCTGGCGATCGATCCCGCCTTGGATCAAGTCATCCTCAAAGCCCTTTCAAAAGATCCTGCCGAGCGTTTCGAGAGTGTCGAGTCTTTTTGGCGAGCGATTCTTCGCTTTCTTCCGCCCGATACCTTCCAACAAACTTTGCCGACACCTCACGAACTGCTTGGCCCCGAAGCCCCTGTCCTCTCTTCAGATGGCTGGTCGGCAATCGATTCGGTCGAAGAATCCGACATCTTGACTCCTGTTCCTTCTTCTTCGGCTCTTTGGAAAACACCCCCTGAGTCGGCGGAAAAACCCAACGAACACGCCGATGCCTCCGATGAATACGCCTTTCCTTCTTCCGCCTTCGCTGAAAAGAACATCGGTCGCTCCATGATGTGGCCCGAACGCACGCTGGATCTCGGTGGAATCCTGACCCTGCGCAAAGAGCAGCAGACCCTTGCGCTTGGCGAAGGTGATCTTCTCGAAGAGGTCGGACTTTTTTCTGAACAAGAAGAAGTCAGACTTTTCTCTGAGCAAGAAGATGTCGTAGACCTGTTAACAGAAGATCATACCCCCGATCCACGGCGTTTGGTCGAAACCCTCAACTTGCGTGTTCCCACCGAAACAGCACTCGCCGCCGACGCCTTGGATGGAGCCTCGCACACTGCCGATGCTTCGCAAAAAGCCCAGACTGCCCTCGATGTCTCGCCTTTTACACAACCTTTGCCTCGCCCTGCGTTTGTGCCGATCTGGAGCGATGCACTTCCCCAGCCTCATCCCTCTGAGCCGCCTGCTCCCTCTCTCCAAGAACCCACCCGTGCCTACGGAACTTTTCAAGACGAAGCATCCTTCGCGGCGTCACCTTTTCAAAGCGAACTATCCGCCGAAGCCGCGCCTTATCAGAACGAAAAAAGCACCGTCGAAGTCTCGCCTTATCAGAACGAAAAAAACACCGTCGATGCCTCCTTCTTCCCAAACGAGAAAACTACGGAATATCCGACGTTTTCTTCTGGAAAGATGCTTGATCCACTTTCCACACAACCGCAAACAAACCTTGTTTCTCCGCTTTTTCAAGAAGAACAACAAACTCTCGAAGCCAACGCTTTTCAACAGGCCCCATCCTCCGACACCTCTCGTCCTGAAACGTTTTCTCCTTCCCGATCTCCCGTCGAATCTATCAAGATACCGCTCTTTCTTGCCGAATCATCGCCTTCTTTGTCTTCGCTTCCTCAGGAACGCACCCTTGAACTGCAAAACAAAAAGCGTGCGATCTTCTATGAAACGGACAACAGCGATACCGAACTTTCCGAACGTAAAAAGCGCAAGACCCTCCACGAACAGCCTTTTTCAATGCCCCCCGTCCCTCCTGTCTCGTTGACCTTGCCGAAACTGCCTGAAACAGAGCCGTTGGCTTCTTTTGCTTCTGTTCCTTCCACGCCTTCGGCTGCTTCGGCTGTTCCTTCTTTCGCGCCTTCGGCTGTTCCTTCTTTCGCGACTTCGGCTGCTTCGGCTGTTCCTTCTTCCTCCGCTGCTCTTTCTATGCGATCCACTTCTCCGCAAGAACTACCCGACTTCTCCGAAGACAGCGAACCTCCTGTGCTTCTGGCCGCAGAAGATGAACGGCCTCATTTCTCCGAAGAAAACGAGCCTCCTGTGCTGTTGGCCGCAGAAGACGAAGTCTCCGAAGCAGCCGAACTTGATGACGCTCCTGTGCTGTTGGCCGCAGAAGACGAAGTCTCCGAAGCAGCCGAACTCGATGACGCTCCTGTGCTGTTGGCCGCAGAAGACGAAGTCTCCGAAGCAGCCGAACTCGATGACGCTCCTGTGCTGTTGGCCGCAGAAGACGAAGTCTCCGAAGCAGCCGAACTTGATGACGCCCCTGTGTTGCTGGCAGAAGAAGACCCGTTGCTCTTGGACGAGCAACATCGTTCCCGACCCAACGCACCCACTCAGACAGAGGAATCCCCTGTTCTCTTGGAAGAATCGCCTCCCGTGCGTTTGGATCCCTCACCCGCAAACAAACCAACGCTCTCGCCTCACGAAGCCGTCACCGTCGCGATCCCCAACCCCCTCCACAAAAAAACCTCGCCGCCCACAGAATCTTTTTCCGCAAACTCTCCTTCGCCTTCTGCTGTTTCGTCTTTCTTGCCTCCTTCCTCTTCTCCTACCGCCCGACCCACCGTGCCTTTCGCTCCACCACCTCCCCCGTTTTCTGCGCCTTCTCTCTTTTCGCCAGCCGCTGCTTCGCAGATCAGAGGAACATTGGGACTCGCCAAACCTTCGGATAATGCGATACCTTCGCCCTCTTTCTCCGGCATCTTTACAGATCCGCCCGCTCCACCCGACAGCGGGTTTCTTCGCGAACTTGACCGATTGCTTGATGGCTTGGGAACTCATACACGCAAAGACAAAGCCGAACCCAGCGCCGAATTGATCCTTGGAACAGATGATCTGTTTGAAAGCAGCGAAGCCGCAGAGAAACCAACCCCAAAACCGCCCGAACCCAGCGTCGAACTGATCCTTGGCACCGATGACTTGGTCGAACACGTTCAAACGACCGAACACCCTGCTGTTCAACCACCCGAACCCAGCGTTGAGTGGGTTCTCGGGCAAAACGATCTGATCGAACCAACCCCGCAAACGGACGAACATCCGCCAGTTGCGAAGACATCTGCGCAAACGGACGAACATCCGCCAGTTGCGAAGACATCTGCGCAAACGGACGAACATCCGCCAGTTGCGAAGACATCTGCGCAAACGGACGAACATCCGCCTGTTGCGAGCGACGCGATCCCACAAGCGACCCACGAGATGCCTGTTCTTTTGGACGAGGCCGAGCCGACACAAGATTGGCAAGACACCCTTGATAGCCGCGAATTGGACGCAGTATCGCAAGGCCGTCTCTCGCAGATCCTCGATGAAACACGCGAACCAGCCGCTCTTGAGACGACAACGGAACCTCCATCAGCCGTTGTTGGAGCGGTAACGGAACCCAAAAAAACCGCGCCCTTGTTTGCTTTGCCGAAACAAGACGCTCGATCTGCGTTTTCTCCGCCCAAAAATACGCCGCTTGCGCTCTTGATGTCTAATGAAGACGATGATGATCTGCCTCCGCCTCCGACCTCCGAAGTGGATATCTCTCGATTCGCATCCGCAGACGAACCCGATGCAGAGGCGATCCGCAAAGCGTTGGTGGGGACGTTGCCTCCGAATACTCCGCTTACCACGTCTGCCTTCCAAGCGCTTTTTGAAGAAGCCCAAGCCGCAAAAAACAAAGCCGACACCGCAACAAAGTCCGATACGCCCACCTTTTCGGCAGAGCAGACGCGCCACACTCTACAAGATGATGACGCTGTGATGGCCCCCAAGTTGGCGGTGTTGCTTGAACAGGTGCTGCCCGAGGAGATCGACGAGGCGGATGCTCTCGAAGGCTTCGATGCTCTCGAAGTCTCTGATGCTTCAAAAGAAGAGGCGCTTCTTCTACTTTCTACACCTGCAAAACACGAGGCCGAAAAACAACAGCCTACCGACCAAGATCCCGCATCGCTCGCGCTTTCCGAGAACGAAGACGAAGAGGACGAACCCGCCGCATTTTCTGCGCCTCCTTCCTCTTCTGCCCGTCGCCTTCGTGCTGATGCTTCCCTCGCAAAACCCGGTGCTTTCGCTTCTTTGCTTGACGAAGCCCACAAAACCGAAGCGTTGATCGAGGCCACCTTCGGCCCTTCGACAAAGGCCCCGTCCTCCTCGTCCTCCGATACTCCTCGTAGATCAGACGAAGAACCCCTCTCTCCCACAGCGGCGACGGCTGCATCGGCGAGTGATGCGACGATCGCGCACAAAACTCCTGTACCATCCGAACAAAAGCCCCCATCCGTTCGCTCGGCCTTTTCTATCCAAGCCGTCCTGTTGACGGACGAAGAAGCCAAAGAACTCCAAATCTCCACAGATCCGACAGAAGAAGAGCAGATCGCTGCACGCTTGTTGAAGGACGAAAGCCAAGACGGCCTTTTGACCGAAGAGTCACTTCCTTCTTCACTTCCTGCCCGACGTGCCGAGACTTCTGGCGTGGATCGCAAAGCGCCCTTGCGACTCTCTCCTACTTCTCTCTTGGTCGATGAAAACACGCTATTTGAAGCCGAAGATGCTGCGTTGCGACGACGCCATCTCGTGATCGGCGGCACCTTGGTGCTTTCGGTCTTGATGATCTTCGTTGCGCTTGGAACCTTGCTTGGCTGGTTTTCCTCCAAACCGACTTCTTCTCTTCAGCATCCCTCCGCACAGGCAGGCAAAACAAACGAACCCCCTGCGCGAAACGTCCTTGCTTCCGCCTCCAAAAACGATCTGCCTCTAGATATCCGAGACGTACCTCCATCCCGCTCTTCTGAAACGCCCGATATAGGTTCTTCTCAGCCTTTGCGCTCCCATCCTCCTCTCTCTCCAACGGCTCGCACTGCACCTGTTGCTGTTCCTCCTGCTGTCACTTCTTCGCCAACGGCGCTTTCTGTCCAAAAACAACCGTTGTCTCTTCCATTCACACCACCCATGCCTCCCACGCCACCGGCGATTCCGCCGCTACCTGCGGATCCAAACGCGCTGCCTGCGGTTTCCAACGAACCTCCAACCCCGCGCATCGAAACCATCAAACCCCCACAACCTTCGTCGCGTGCTCCTGCCTTGCCCTCGCCTGCTTTGCCGCGTGGGCGACCCCGCAAACGCCCAAAAGTTGCAACGGCTACCTCTTCAAATGACCGCTGCCCCGAAGGGATGGCGTGGATCGCTGCGGGGGCTTTTCCGATGGGCAGCGCCGTGAGTGATCCCATGCACTTCTTTGGCGAAAAAGCGTTGGTGCGCACCTCTACTTCGGGCTTTTGTATCGACCGCTACGAAGCCCCCGGCAAAGGTGAGATGCCCATCCGCGATATCTCTTGGAGTGACGCCAAAGCGCATTGCGCCACAAAGGGCAAACGCTTGTGTTCGGAGATCGAGTGGGAACGCGCTTGCAAAGGTTCTTCTGAGCGGCGTTTTCCTTATGGAAACACTTTCCAACCCAACCGATGCAACACCCGTGATGCCAAAGGCCGCAACCGCAGCATCCGTCGCGGAGGCTCCATGCCCCGATGCAAAAGCCCCTTTGGAGTCTTCGATCTCAGCGGCAACGTCGCCGAATGGACCTCCTCGCCTTTCTTGCGCAAGGGCTGGCGCATCATTCGTGGCGGCTCCTTCAATCGGCCCGATTGGGATGTCCGTTGCGCCAGTCGTGGCGGGCTCCCCCCCAACTCTCGCAAATCCAGCGTCGGCTTCCGCTGCTGTTCTTCCCCAAAGTGACTCGACCTTTTCTCTTTATCGGCGTGGCTTGTGGGATGGTTTTTGTGGGACTTCGTCGGCGTGGCTTGTGGGATGGTTTTTGTGGGACTTCGTCGGCGTGGCTTGTGGGATGGTTTTTGTGGGGCTTTGCCCCACGCCCCACAAGGGACTGTCGCCCCTTGACCCCGCATCGGCGAACAGATCAGCGTTTTTCACACCAATCACTCTTTCGCTTGATATGGCGCGAACACGAGGGTTTTTGTCTATCGCGCAGCATCCTCTATTCTTTAGATGCGATCTTTTCTGTCGCTGCTGTGTTCATAAGTAAGTATCACTAAGTTTCTTCAACTTTCGCGCCCGAAGAACGGGTTCGTTCAAAAAAGATGGCGATGAAGAGGTCACCGACGCAACAGATCGAGGGCAGGCACGGGGGCCTGCCCCTACGAAACACCGTGTGATT
>JAKLKB010000144.1 GCA_023150835.1 Myxococcota bacterium
CAACAGATATCGCTGCTTTAGACACCCTCTTATACGAGATCCGCTCGTTGTGTGATCGTAAAAATGTAGGGGCAGCCCCCTGTGGCTGCCCAAGAAGTGAGGGGTCAGAACATCGCGGATCCAACCACCTTCTCTCCAGAGCAAACCTTTTTCGCAAACACCCTCTGATATCTCAGGGTTCCCCTTTTCAACTGCGTAAGTCGTATATGCAGTGGCCAAAAAAAGCCGTGTTCGCGAGACTTCAAGCGAGAGGGTCGCCGATTTGAAAAACAGTGATCGTTTCGCCTATATGGGGTCAAGGGGCCTTCGGTCCCTTGTGGGGCGTGGGGTGAAACCCCACCAAACACAAGCCAACAGGATTTGTGGTTCGGTGGTCTGTGGGAGTGTGGGGATGGTTGTAGCGTGCGGAGGTGGTTTTGTGATAGAGCGGTAGCGTACTATCGCGACGGAAGTGGAGGGCCTCGATGCGAACGATGTGTTTTCGTGGATGGTTGTGGTGTTTTGGGATCGTGGGTGGGTGTTGGAGTGTGGAGGTTGCTGCGAGGCCAGCGGCATCGCAAAAGGGAAAAGAGGAGGCTCGCTCGACGGTGGGAGAAGTGTGGTTGAAGAGCGAGCGAAAAGTGCGTTGGATACGGCCTCCCGGTTTGTTTTGGCCGTATCAAGATCTGTTGAGGCGTGCGGTGTATCAGGGTTGGATCGCGCAGACCACGCGGCCAAGCGATGAAGACGAAAAAGGATCGCAAGAGATCGCCAAAAAAGCCGAACAGATGGGGATTGCGCAGAATGGGATCTCCTTGCGTGATGCGCTAAAAAGGCTGATCAGCGACAACCCAGCGTTGAAGCGCGAACGCTTGCTTTTGCGGATCGCGGCAGCGGATCTGATGCGTGCGCGGGGGGCGTTTGGTTTTGATCTGAACTTGGATCTGACGGCTTCGCACATTACGGAGCCACAGGGGATTCAAAACTTTTTGACGGGCGGGGCGTCGATCAACGTCGATGCGGTGCGCGAAGGTTGGAGTGTCGATGGAAATATCCGCCTCGACAAGCGCTTTGAATCAGGGACGACGTTATCGGCGATCTTTGCGAACCGTTGGGGGAATGTGAATCGCTTGTTTTACGATCTTGAAGGGAAGCTGTTGGCAGATCGAAGTGTGCAGATCGAGACGGTGAACACTTCGTTTACGCTGCAAGCAACACAAGCGTTTTTGCGGGGGGCTTTTTTGGAGCCGAACCTTGTGCCGATCTGGCAATCGGAAGAGGGCTTACGCAAAGTCCACGATCAGCTTGCGGGGGTCGTCACGCAGTATGCGGCGCAGACGATTCGGGCGTATTGGGATCTGGTGTTTGCGCGGGCCAACCGTCAGATCCAACAAGGTGCGTTGGATCTGGCGGAAGAGCAGTTGCGTACGACGCTTGCGCTGATCCAAGGGGGCAAAAAGTCGCCGTTGGAGCGTTATGAGGCCGAACAAGCGGTGGCGCAGCGCAGAGGGAGTCTTTTGCAAGCGGAAAACACGGTGGACGATGCGATGACATCGGTGCGTACGTTGCTTGGGATGGAGAATGGAGCGGCTCCTGAACCTTCTGAACCCCCTGCGCAAGCGGCGGATGTACCGGATCTTCCGACATTGCTTAAACAAGTGGAGCGTTCGAGTATTGAGCTAATGGTGGCGCATCGCGATGCTCGGATCGCAAAGTTAGCGCTGATCGCCTCGAAGAATGCGACACTTCCGCAGTTGGACGGCAATATCGGTTTTACTTTTCGCGGTTTGGGCAACACGGTACAAGGGGCTGCAACGAACCTGCAACCGTTCCCTCGGGCCTACAGTACGTTGTTTGATCCATACACACACAACTTCCAAGTGGGTGTGGTGCTGCGGATCCCGCTCGATAACCGCCAAGCAGCGGGCCTATACGAGCGCCAACAAGTCGAGTCGCAACGTGCCGAGATGCAGCTCACGGTGATCCGCCAGCAGCTTCGTTTGGATCTGCAAAGGCTCCATTCGATCGCGTTGCGGACGCGCCAACGCATCCCGATCGCCCGTGTTTCGTTGATCTTGGCGCAAAAGAAGCTTGAGGCCGAGCAGCTACGCTACAAATTAGGCCAAAGCACGCTGTTTACGCTGCTTCAATACCAACAAGATCTTGCGACGGCGCAGCTCGAAGAAGTGCGCGCACGGGTGGACTTGCAAAAAGCCGCCATCGCGATCTACGAGCGCGCAGGTCTGTTGCTTGAGCGCTACGGTATCGCGCAAAAGAAAGCCGACTGAGGAAGGTGTGGCTGTTGTTTGGTGCGGGGTGTCACCCCACGCCAAACAAGGGAACTGCGTCGCCTTGACCCCGTTTTGGCGGGGCGAACAGAGGTTTCCACACAGATCATGCGATATGTCGGGTGGTTCGGAGAGCTATGTCGGGAGGTCGGAGAGATAGGCGTTTGTGTATCTTCTTACGAAATTTTGTGCGGAAAGTCTTTGTGTCGTAAGAAATAGTGTGGACACAAGAGTCTCGAGATGTTAAAACAAAATCGTTCGATCCGTTTGGCAATGCCTCCAACCCGATAAGTCGGGGACTACATCGTAAACAAAGGAGATCTGGTCATGCCTTTGCCGTTAATTCCTCTCATCATTGGCGGCGTTTCTTTGATCGCTGGGGCGATCGGAGCCAAAAAGGGCTACGACGGTGTCGTAGACATGAACGAAGCGAACAAGATCGCAGAAGAAGCGAAAACTAGGTTGGAGCGCCATCAGGTCGGGTTGGAAGTGGAAAGAACCCGAACACAAAAAGCAGCGGAAGAATACGGAAAACAGTTGCTTTTGATGAAAAAAGAGACCCTTCAATCTTTTTTAGATTTTCTCCAATCCATCGAGCGAAACGGTGAGCAAGAAGCCATGCTGCGCCACTTGTCGGATATCGGTATCCAAAAGACGGAGATCCAAGAGTACAAAATCGGCGTCAAAGATGCCGTTCACCTCTTGGGCGGTGCGGCAGCTGCCGTGGCTGGCGGTGCGGCGGCAGACGTTTGGAGATACCGCCCACAAGAAACGACCACAAGAAATGGCGAGGGACCTGATGAGTGTTGCAGTTCTTGACATCCACACATTGCGCGAACTCGCGCATCCTCCGCTCTTATCCAACGTCGATCCACTTGGCTTCGAGCAGCGTCGAAATAGGATTGAAGCTGCGACGGAAGTGATCCGCGAATACTGGAACGAGCTTCCTCTGCCGATTAAGGACGAAGTGGTTCGGTACGTGCGTTTGCTTGTGGATTCGCCAAGCCTTTCTTTTTGGGAAAGCCTCATGCATCGGGTCTCTGTGGTCGGCGGTTTCCTCGCGGTGGCTTACCATTTTTTCGTGGACAAGAAATCGATGCACTCGTACGTTGGATATGTTCAATCCGTCGATCGACTGATTCAGACGGTGCTTGATGCGGTGGAGAGAGAAAACGCTTTCTATCAGCAAGCCATCCAGATTTCAAAAGAAGAAGAAGGCAAGGAATTGAAAGGAACAACGGCGGGGGATTTTCGTGACTTCCTTGGAAGGTTATAGGTTTCTGATCACGTCTTGCTTTGAGCGGAGTTATCGGGACGTGTGCAAAAAGCACTACAAGAAAGACACCAGAGGGCGAGGTGAACTAGACGAGCTTGTGGGCGTTTTTCTTTCGTCGATAAAACAAGACTATAAACATCCTCAATCTTCTCTTGAGCCTTGGCCGAATAAGACGCACCAAGAGCCTTGGGAACTTTGGAAGCTACGCTTCACGATGCCTCGACAGTCGGGTAGTTCTAGTTATGGTCGGCTGATCTATTGCGTCGATCCTGTCGATCGGTGGGTAAAGCTGATGTTGCTGTACACCCACGCTGAGTATGAGGGGCGACCAAGCGATCAACAAATTCGAGAGGCTTTTCACGAAGAAGTTGAGCCGCCACATCACGCGGAGCCGCCACCCAGCACAGAACCATCTTCCTAGAAAGATTTGCCTTGATTAGCGCGATTAGACATGGATGGTTTGATCGGGGTGTCGGCGGGAAGTACAGGGTTTATTCGGGGAGGATGTTGGGGTAGAGGGCAAATTTTTCGCGAGCGGCCCCGGAGGGTCGGGCTTCGGGATGTTTTTGGAGGAAGGCTTGGTAGGGCTGGTTGAGGGCGTGGGGGAGATCGCCGTAGACCATCTTGACGAAGCCAACGATGCCTTGGACGTGGTTGCGGGTGTCGGCGTCGAGTTGGCCTGTGGGGATCTTGGCGGCAGCGCGTCGGAGGACGCTGCGGAAGGTTTTGATCTTTTCACGGGGGATGCGGATCTGTTGGTCGTCGATGCGAAGTCCGCATATCTCGAGGTCTTGGCCTTTGGCGACGGAAGCGGAGTGGACTTTGTGGGGATGCCAGCGGAATCCAGCGTTTTCGATGATGGATTGGACTTGGAGGAGGAGGAGTTCGGGGAGGTCGTCTTGGGTGGAGAGGGTGAGATCGTCGGCGTATCGGGTGTATACGATGGGTGTGTGGTATTCTTGGAGGGAGGCGAACAGGCGTTTGTCGAGGGTGAGGCAAGAGAGATTGAGGAGATAGCCCGAAGTGGGGGCACCTTGGGGGAGTTCGTTTTTGTGGGTGGTGAGATCGGCGATCAGGGCGACGACATCATCGCGCAGTTCACGAGGACAACGCAGTCCGAATTTTTTGAGAAGAGCGCCAAGACCGACCTGCATGACGTGTTTGACGCGGGCGGTGCTGACGGACGGGAAAGCATCTTTGAGGTCGAGATTGAGCAAGTGTTTTGCGCCGAGGTGGGCTTGTGCGTTGGTGACGATGGATCGGCCCGGGACGAAGCCATGCGAGGCGACAGAGACAGGCATGTGATAGAGGAGTCGGTCAAGGATGCGCTCTTGGACGGCTTTGAGTTCGCTTTTGGGCGAAGATATCTGGCGGGTTTTGCCGTTGCCTTTGGGGATCTCCCATTCGTCGTAGCCAAGTCCGCTTTGGGCGAGTTGTTGGGCCAGTCCGACGTAGGAGGGGGAAAGGTCGAGCCATTGGGCAAGAAGGGAGACGGCGTCTTGGGCTTCGACAGGTCGGGGAGAGGTGGCGGCGATCGCAGGTGCGGTGATCTCGGTTTCATCGGGGAGATCGCGTGTTTTTCGATAGCGTTGGTAAGCGTCTTTGATCGAGGGGGGGAGTTGTTCGCCGTAGACCTGTTTGAAGAAGGAGATGATCCCGCGAATCTTGCTGCGTCGTTTGATCTCGGTGCGGGGGTCGGCGATATCGAGGGAGCGTTCGAGAGCTTCTTGGCAGCGTTCGATCAAGAGGGGGTCGGCTTCGAGTCGGCCAAAGCGGAGAGTGACGCCGCAGATGACGGCGTTTTCGTGTTGTGTGTCGACGAGTCGGGTTTTTCCGCGATGGAGGCGGAAGTCATTTTTGATCACCGCGAGTTCGAGTTCTTGTTGGACGTTTTGGGGGATCGAGGTGGGGGTTGAGATCGTGATATCGTCGATGTATCGGGAATAACGAAGGCCGAGTTCTTTGTGTTGATCGATGATCTTGAAGATCTTGCGATCCATCTCAAGGCAGGCGAGGTTGAGGAGGTAGCCTGAAGTGGGTGCGCCTTGGGGGAGAGCGTAGACGGTGTGTGCGCCTTGGGGGGTGGCTTCGGTTTGGCGCATGGTGGTGAGAGCGGCGAGGAAGTGGAGGGCTTCGTCGAGGGGAGAAGGGCCATCATGGAGGGTTTTGGCGTGGGGGAGGGGGCCAAACTGTCGAAAAAGTGGTTTGACGTAGCGTCGAAAGATCGTGTGGACGCGAGGGAGCCGGACCGAAGGGAAGGCGTTGCGCAAGTCCATCAAAAGGAGTTGTTGTGCATCGGGGAGGTGGTGCATGGCGTTGGAAACAACGGAGCGACCCGGGACAGCGCCATGTGCGGCGTTGGAGACGGGGATCGGGTAAAGCAAGCGATCGAGGATGCGGCGTTGGATCTCTTTGAGAGCGCCGTAAGGCTCGTAGATATCGCGCCATTCGAGGCGACCGGGTTTGGGGATGCGGTAGTGAAAATAAGCATCATCGGAGCGCATGGCTTGGTGGACTTCGGCAAGCAAGGCGGCATCGACATCGAGCCATTGAGCGAGCAGTTGATGTGCCGCTTCAGAATAGCTTGCGAGCGGCTGATACGCGCGGATGGTGAGGTGAGCAGTATTCCGTTTGCGTTTAGGCGTGTCTTGAACCATCTAACCCTCTCCTTACAAGGCTCACTAGGACGACGGAGGTTGCGGGGGCAAACCTCGCGGTGTTTACGAGAAAAGACCGTGAATAGGAAACTGTTTGGAACGAAGAGCAATATGCTCACAGGACGCAAAGAAAGGAAAGGAGGCGGCTTGGGCTTGGGGGGATATCCTCTCTCGGGGCGCAGGGGGGAGAGAGGAAGCAGAGAGGAAGGGTGGCTTGCGGCCTCGTGTCTTTCCAGTTATCGTGCGTTGCGAAGTGGGGGGCTGTGGAGCAGAAGTGCGGTGGTGCGGGCATCTGCGAGGGAAGCCCCAAAAAACACCCAAGCCCGAGGGGATGGATGTTTTGGAGTTGGTATGGTGTTTGGTGGAACCCAAAAAGCGCTCCATGCGGTGCGTTTGTCGAACAGAGCACACAAGGCAACAAGATCGCAAAGAGAGAGGTCCTTGTGGGGACGTGTGGAGTGGTGTCTTGTGCGGGTTGTGTTGTGTTGGGTAGCCCACGGGTGGTGGCTTCCTTTTTCGGTGAATGGAGAAACATCCGCGAGGGGTTCCAAGCAAAGAAACAAAGAGACCACAAAAGCGGATCGAGGTCAACAAGGCAACACGCAAAAGTCAAGTGCTGTGGGGATTGTGGAGGGTGAGGATCCAAGCGAATCGCTGTCTTTTGCGCAATTGGCCGCGTTATGGAGTCAGGGGCATCTTTACGGGCAACGTATGACGCAACTTGTCGCACGTTCGTTTGAGGAGTGGCTAGGGGACTTGGGAGGCGTCTCGTGGGGCGGCAGCGATCCTGCGGGGGGTTCGTTGTGGTTGCGTGGAGGGGGAGGAGGGCGGGTGGCGATTCGATTGGATGGGTTGCCGTTGTTGCGGGGTGTGGAAGAGTTGGTGGGAGAGCGACCCTTGGCGGGTTTGGCGCTGTGGGATATCAAAGAAGTGACGTTGTTGCGAGGGCCGACTTCGGTGTATTTGGGAGATCATGGATTGTTGGGAGGGCTGTTGTTGCGAACGGAGGGGGATGGTTGGGAAGAAGGCGGTGGTTGGCGGGGTTGGCGAGGGGGAGGTGTGGCAGAAGGGCATTATACGAGTGGTGCGCAGGGAGGGAGCGGATTTGCGAAGGCATGGGTGGGGATGCCGATCTTTGGTGTGCGGCTCAGCGGAGGATACGAAGGGATGCAAGCGATGCGCACAGGGGGGGGTGAAGTGGTGCCTGAGAGCGGTTATCAACGAGGGCATGTGTCTGCAAAGCTGCGGTTTTCCTCTCCTGCACGCCTTTGGGAAAATCGTTTGTTTTACACGGTGGGTTGGTTGCGGGATGCTGTGCGTGTGGATCAGTTGCCGCCATACGGCGATCGGACGGTGTTGGGGCGGCAACAACATCTTGGGTATGTGGACAGTCGTCTGGTCTTGCCTTTTTTGAAAACGCGGCTGCGTGGGATGTTTGGTGTGCAATTTTTGGAAGAAGATCGTTTGGTGGAACGCTTCGCCTCGGTGGGCGGGGGAGTTGTGGGGTGGCGAGAAGAAAGAACGCCGCACTTGCGATGGGACGGATTGATCCACGCAGAGAGCCGCCCTTGGTCGGTGTTGCTGTTGCGTTATGGCGCAGAATTTTCGACGGAATCGCTAGAGCATCGGACGATTCGAGAAACAGGACAAAGTAGCGGAGGTCGTTCTTTTCTTGGGCAGGCGAGGCAAAATGATTTGTCGTTTTTTTTGTCAAGCCGTGTGTCGTTGCCTGCGGATAGATTGCGCATCGACATGGAGGGCGGGATAAGAGTTCACAATCATTGGCGCGATATCGATGCTCTTGTATCGGGAAATTCTACGCGCTGGGCCAAAACTTTGTACGCGGCTTATTTGGGGATCAAGCTGCATGATGCGCGGGTGTGGTCGGTGCGTTTGTTTTTCTCTGACGGGTTTCGGACGCCAAACATGGCGGAGATGGGGCGGTTGGGAGTGTTTGGACAAGCTTTTTTTATTCCCAATACAGAGTTAAACGAAGAACGAACGCGTGCCTTAGAAGGGACGTTTACACTTCGGATGACAGGGCGTGTACAGACTTCTGTTCGCTTCTTTTTGCAAGCACTTTCAGGATGGTTGGCTTTGCAGCCTGCGTCGTATGGCGGTCAAGGCGCTGTGGGCGGCTTGCCTGTCTATCAATACCAAGCCACCGAAGAAGTCGTGATGTTGGGGGCGGAAGCTACGCTGGCTTGGCAGATCATCGGTGGATGGAGTTTGCGTGCAGAGATCGGATGGTTGGATGAGATGGGCAACGGTAGCGCACGTCCCCCCACGCCGATCTGGCCGCCTGCATCGAACTGGACAGGTCGATTGCTCACGCGCTACAACTGGGAGGGCTGGGGTGGGATCGAGATCATGGCGCAAGGAGCGATGGGGCGAGAAGCGCGCTATCTTCCTCCGTGGCAGGTGGCGCGGATGCCTTCGGCCTCGTGGTGGACGATGCACATCCGCGCTGATCTGCGCTTGATGTCGTGGATGCAGTTGTTGTTTTCTGTGCGAAACCTTCTCGATCAAGCCTATATCCCGTTCCCTTCGCGCTATCCTGCAATGGGTCGCGATATCCATCTGGCTTTGCGTCTTTCTTTTTCCTGAGGGGATCTGCGCGGTTCGATCCTCGGAGGGGGTGTGCTGTTTTGGGGCAGAGGCGGAATCGCTTGGAGGGCGAGACTGTTTCGTTGCGTTGACACCTACGTCTCAGAGTGGGAAATTTTGATCTTGAAATCGGAAGGCGACTTGCTTTATGATGCGAGGGCTTGTGTTTTCTTCCTTATGCAAAGTGGAACACCACCCACGAGGCCGACCATGCAAACGAGGCGCTCTTTTGTTTTTTGTTTCTTCCGCCTCGCCTTCACCAACAGGAGGGGCGCATGAGATCGCACACCCACTCGACGCCGGCCTTGCTCTTGATCGTCCAACACTCGCTCTTGGCCCACGACCTCTCGGCCTTTGCACACACCCACCATCTCCCCCTGATCTACGCCGCCAACTTTGAAGAAGGGCGAGCGGTTGCTTCCCAAACATCCCTGCGCTGCATCGTGCTGGATGTGATGCGCGAAGACGAGAGCGGCTTTTTGTTTGCCGAATGGGTACGACAACAGCCGATGTTGGATGCGGTAGATCTGATCTTTGTCAGCGACACCCATCCCGCAGCCCATTTTCGGGACTCTGCCTTGCCGCGTTATCGGGCGATGGCGTATTTCGATCTCCCCGTACCCCGCGAAGCGTTGTTCCAAGTTCTCTTGCTTCAGCTACAACGCAATACGCATTCTTTTGCGCATCCTTCGGCCTCCACAAGAGCTCCTTCTCGTTCGCAATGGATGACGCCAGCCCCTTCTGCTTCGCCCTCTTCATCCTCTCTTGTTGCGCGCCCACAGCCCGAACGCTCCGCATCAGCTTCATGGGGAGTCCCCTCCGCACCGTGGACTCCCCCTGTTTCTTCCGAACATTCCGACGCTTCCGCGTCTCTCCACGCGGCTCCTTCCGATGCTGCGGCGTCATGGCCTCACGCATCCTCTTCTTGGTCTGGCGAAGGAGCCGCCGATCTCAACCCAACACAGTTTTTGACGGACCCCGAAGATTGGGCGCAATCGATCTTTTCTCGACCTTCTTTACCCCAACACGTCACACCAGCAGCTTTTCACAACGCAGATCCCGAACACGATCAACTTGCAGACACCGGCAATTACGGACAAGCGCCCGACTTTGAAGAACTCTCCGCAGAGTCTACCGCTGAAGAGATCCCGCGCATCCCCCGCGATCTTCAAAACCCCTTCTCTTCTTCGCCCTCCCGAGACGAACAAGCCCATCAATTTGAAGATGAGCAGACGCACGCCCCGCAGGGAACGCACGCCCCGCAGGGAACGCACGCTCCGCACGAATCGCAGGAACCGCAAAGAGCGAACACTCCGCAAAGAGCGAACGCTCCGCACAAATCGCAGGAACCGCAAAGAGCGAACACTTCGCAAAGAGCGAACACTGCGCATGGACCGCATGGACCGCAGAGATCGAATGCTCCGCAGGGATCACAGGATCTGTATGATCCTGAGGAAGACAGCCTCGAAGAGCTCAACGAGGAAGCAGAAGCAGCATTCGCGGAGGGGTTGAGAGGGTTGGCGCAGCGCGAGTATTCTCAGGCATTACCGTTGTTTGCGCGTGCTTTTCAGATGCAAAATTCGCCACGTTACGAATGTTATTTTGCGTGGACGCTTTTTTTGTCACAGCCGCAAAATCAACTGCAAGCCAAGATCGCTTTGATGCACTTAGAAAAGTCGCGAAAGGCCGAGCCTTATTACGAGAAAACGTATCTGTTTATGGGCCATATTTTTCAGCAGATGCGTCGCTTCGACGAGGCGTTGCAGATCTATCGCGAGGCGCTGGCTTTTTCGCCCGCATTTTTGGAGGTTTATCGGGAGTTACGGCTGTTGGAGCTTCAGATGACAAGAGCATTCAAGACTTGAGAGACGGGACTGAAGCAGCCAAGCCAAAAAAGACTGTGGCGGGGAAGTCGTTTTTGGGGCCGATTTTTGTGGATACAAACCATTGATTTTCATGGTCGCCTTGGAGGGCCATGTGAGAAAAGGAGCCGAGATGAGCTTGCCTTATTTTCGAGTCGACACCCAAAACGAGCGCCTCGTGACGTTGGTGGAGAAGCATGGCTCTGTGTGGAGCGATTTTAATCAAAAGCTCGATCTCTCTTGGATCTACCATGATCACGGCATGGAGGGCGTGGTGTTGCAAGCCCAAGAGATCGGGATCGCTTTGAACCAAAAAGTGATCTCCACAGACGCTTTTTTGCCGGCGTACCAAGAGATCAAAAACCTTCATGCTTGCATCGAGTGGCTGCGCGAATTGTCCGATGCACGGCGCTCAGAAAAAGTCACACGCGCTTTGATCCAGCGCTGCTATGAGACGATGGTGCAGCGTTTGCGTAGCAGCGCAAAAAGCGACGGATTGCGGCAAGATGACAATCGGTATGGCGCGTATTATCACCGCCATTGCTCTCACAACGAAGTGGGGGCAGGTTTGGATGCGTTTGTGGATTTTTTCAATGGTTTGCATGCAGACAAGCAACATCCGATCGTCAGCGCAGCCCAACTGCATTATCGTTTTATGCAATTGATGCCTTACGGTCGGTTCTCTGGGCGTTTGGCGCGCTGGCTGACCAACCTGTTTTTGATGCGTCACGGTTATCCCGCCTTGGTGATCCACACGGCAGAGCGCGCTCGTTATTACGAAGCCCTTGCTTTTGAAAACGAATCAGAGTTGAGCCACCTCTTTACAGAGGCGATGAATGCTACGGTGGAGAGTGCTTGTCAGTACATCCAAAATAGCTTGGAAGAACGGCGAAAAAAGCGCGAAGCTTACAAGGTGGCCCGTCACAAGCGCGAAGAAGCCGCAAAACGCGCACGCGAAACCCCCAAAACCCAAAAAGCCGCCAGTTCTCCACGCAAACTCAAAGCGGTCTCCGACGCTCCCACAGGGAAAAAAGCGCGATCAGCCTCGAAACGCCGCCCTTCATAAACTTTGTTTGTGGGGCGTTTTGACGCTTCCGATCACAATTCTTTCGGATAAAGTAGAAAAGACGTTGTTAGGCTTGACAGGGGGAGCGGGGCGAGGCATCATCCTGCGCTTTGTTCGGATGGCTTTGGTTTTGGATGGAGGAAATATCGAGATGACGAGCCGCTTTGGGATGGTGGCGTTGGTGGGGCGACCCAACGTCGGCAAATCCACGTTAATGAATTATCTTGTGGGCGAGAAGATCTCGATCACAACGCCTGTTGCGCAAACAACGCGCAATCAGATCCGTGGGATCCAAAATCATCCCGACGGGCAGATCGTATATCTTGATACCCCCGGAATTCACAAAGCGCGCAATCCGCTCAACCAAACCATGGTCAACGTCGCATGGCAAGCGATCGACGAAGTGGACCTCGTGTTGTACCTTGTGGATGCCACGCGCCCTGATCCACAGATCGCAGCGCATCTTCCTTCGGAGATCGGTACACCCCATCGCGACGACTCGCGCAAAGATCCGGGCTTTGGCGAAGACGCGATGATCTTGCAGCGCTTCAAAGAAACCCAAACACCCGTCTATTTGGTGATCAATAAAGTTGATCAGATCGTCCCCAAGCCCCTGTTGCTTCCGTTGATTCAACGCTACACCGAAGGGAACAATTTTCGAGAAGTCATCCCGATCTCGGCGGCGACGGGCGAAAATACCGATCAGCTTGTGCGTTTGATCTTGCAGGTACTCCCCGAAGGAGTACCGCTGTTTCCGCCCGAATATGCGACCGATCGGGCAGAACGTTTTTTGGTCTCCGAGTTGATCCGCGAACAACTGATCTTGTTGACACGTCAAGAACTTCCCCATAGCTGCGCGGTCTTGGTCGAAGCGTTTGATGAGGAGCGACGCGACGAACAAGATCGACCGCTCGTCCGCATCGAAGCCACGATCATTGTCGAGCGAGACTCGCAAAAAGGCATCGTGATCGGCAAGCGCGGTGAGATGTTAAAGCAAGTGGGGCAACGCGCACGCGAAGAGATCGAAAACCTCCTCGGCTGTCACGTCTTTTTAAAGCTCTGGGTCCGCGTCGACAAAAACTGGAGCCGCGATATGTCTTCTGTCCGTCGCCTCGGCTACGGCGACGAATTAGAGCAATAGCCCCTTCCCTCCGAAAGAAAGCGATCAAGGATCGAGAACCATCGTCCCTCCCTTCCGAAAGAAAGCTGTCGAGAATCCCAATGGAAGAAAAACTTCCCCGCTGTGCCTTGGTGGGCCGCCCCAATGTGGGCAAGTCCACCCTTTTTAACCGTCTGATCGGCAAACGCGATGCGTTGGTCGAAGACATGCCCGGTGTCACCCGCGACCGCAAGTACGGGAAGTGCGAGTGGAACGGCCAAACCATCGAAGTGATCGATACAGGTGGACTTGAACCCACCACCGACGACTACATCTTGTCTGCCATGCGCAAGCAAACACAGATGGCGATCGACGAAGCAGACTTTGTGTTGGTGATCGTCGATGCCCGTCACGGCTTGATCTCCGAAGACAAGGAGATCATCAACGAGCTGCGCCGACAAAACAAACCCTTCTTTTTGCTTGTGAACAAGGTCGATAATCCCAAACAAGAAGACCTTGCCGCTGATTTTTATGCCCTTGGGATCGAGACGATCTACCCGATCAGCGCGACGCATGGTGTGGGGGTCGGCGATATGCTTGATGATCTTCTTGAGCAGATGAACCAAGCCCAGATCGAGATCCCTAGCGCCACCGAGATCATCCACGAACACGATGGACTCCCTCGGATCGCAGTCGTCGGAAAACCGAACGCAGGAAAGTCTACCCTGATCAACTACTTGCTCGGCGAGGAGCGCTTGCTCGCCATGCCCGAAGCAGGAACCACCCGCGATGCCATCGATGTGGTCGTCAAACGTGGCGACAAAGAATATCTCTTCATCGACACCGCTGGGATCCGCCGCCAAAAGTACATCACAGAGCGCCTCGAACGCTTGACGATCAATCAAAGTCTCGATGCTTTGGATCGTTGTGATGTTGCGCTCTTTCTTGTCGATGCTGCCGAAGGGATCACCGAACAAGATACCAAGGTCGCAGGATTTGCACACAACAAAAATCGTGGCGTGATCATCGTCGTCAACAAGTGGGATCTCAAGCCCAAAGGCCAAGAACCCATGAAAGAATTCGAGGAAGAGATCCGCTACAAGATGAAATTCCTCGCCTACGCCCCGATCGTGTATTGCTCCGCCATCACGGGTTCTCGCGTCCAGCGCATCTTCCAACTGATCGATCAAACCTACGAGTCCTTCAAACTGCGTGTCCCCACAGGAGAACTCAACCGCTTCTTCAATGAGATGATGCGCTACCATCCACCACCCGTCCACAAAGGCAAGCCCGTTAAATTCTACTACATCTCCCAAGTCCAAGTCGCGCCCCCGACGTTTGTGATCAGCGCCAACCAGCCGGACGCTGCACACGTCACCTATCAACGCTTCATCATCAACAGTCTGCGCGCTGAGTTCGGATTTGAAGGCGTCCCCCTTCGTTTGTTGTTCCGCCATCACCACTGATGCGCGATTCGACCGATGCGTGATCGAGACGTCAACACGATTCGTTGTAGACGCCCTGTTGTTGGGCAGCCACAGGGGGCTGCCCCGACATGTTTCGATCACGCAACGGGCGGATCTCGTACGATCTCTGACTGCACGGCGGTAGGATCGGCGAACACGATGTCTCCTTCGCTTGCTGTTCCACCGACACCACTCCTTTCGCCCCGCTTGCTCCTTTCCCGCCCGCTTGCTCTTCGTTTCGGTCTTGGCTATTTTTAGACGCGACTAAATCCTGTATCTGGGTTTGGCTCAACATCGAAGGTTCGCAGCCGTGAGATGGCTTTTGCGAAGAGATGCGGAGGCCGTTGTTTTGGGATGTTAGGCGATGGATGCGGCTTAGACGAAATCCGCAGGGTGTGTGACCGCAAAATGTAGGGGCAGCCCCCTGTGGCTGCCCAACAACAGGGCGTCTACGCCGCAAAGATCGCTGTCCAGCCAAACGAGCGGCGGCAGCCCCCTGTGGCTGCCCAACAACAGGGCGTCTACAGCGGATCGCGCCTACCCTTCGATCACACTTCTCTCGGATGTCGTATTAGATGGAAAAGGCTGTGGGATGACCAACGAAGACAAAAAAGAACTGAGTCCGGCGATGGAGGATTATCTGCGTGTGATCTACAAGTTCGAAGAAAAAGGAGCGATGGTCACGACGTCGATGATCTCGGAGAGTTTGGGGGTTGCGCCTGCGTCCGTGACCAAGATGATGAAGCGTTTAGCGTCGATGGACTTGGTGGAACATGAGCCGTATCGGGGCGTGGGATTGACGGCGAACGGGGAGAAGGCCGCTGCGGAGATGGCGCGGCATCATCGTTTGATCGAGTTGTTTTTAACGGAAGTGGTGGGTGTTCCTTGGGATCGAGTGCATGATGAGGCGCATCGTTTGGAACACGCATTATCCGAGTATTTGGAAGATCGTTTGGCGGATATCTTGGGCGATCCAAAGGTCGATCCGCACGGCCAACTGATCCCTTGTAAGGAGGGGCGTGTGGCGGTGCGAAGTTTACGGATGCTGTGGGATTTGGAGCAGGGGACGCGAGGCGTGGTCGCGGAGATCGAGGATCACGATCCAGCTTTGTTGCGTTATGTGGCGGAACGGGCGTTGTTTCCGGGGACAAAGATCTGTGTGGCCGAGCGAGATCCGTACGGCGGGAGCGTGATCGTGGCGCTGGGTGCGGAGCGTTGCGCGGTGGGGCAGGATGCTGCGCGGCAGATCTGGATCGAAACAAACGAGACCGCCGCTTGATCAGAGGGGGGCCGGAGGCGATTGTTGCGGTAGGATGTGTTGTTCGAGGCGGTCGAGTAGGGCTTCGGCCTGTTCGAGGATTTGTGAAAGGGGCGGTGTATCGGGGTCTGGTGCGATCTTGAGGGAGAGAGCTTGAAAGGTATCGGCGAGGTGTGTCAGGAGATCGTCGAAAGCGTCGAGATCGGAGAGCCAATCGGATTGTTGGTCGAGGTTTTGGAGCCAGTAGAGGCGGGATTGGGCGACAGCGCGTGTGTGGTCGGGGAGATCGGCTTGTTGGAGGAGTCGTTTGAGGCGGGGAAGGGGGCGTTGTTTGAGCAGTAGACGGGCGTGTTGGAAAAGCTGCCAGAGCGGATAGAAGCGGTCTTTGAGGCAGCGGGTGAAGCGCAAAAAAGACGCATAGTCGGGATCTTTGGGGGAGATCTGATGGAGCCAAGAGGTGAGTTGTTCGGTGGTCCAAGGGGGGGGTTGAGCGGAGATCGGCTGTGCAAGGCGGATCAATACCTCGATGCCTCGGCGTTTTCGGAGGGTGGTACGCATACGAACAGCGAGTTGGAGGGCTGCAAGGATGCAAGAGACAATTCCAGCGATCCGCCATGCTGTGGGCCACGCCCGCCACCACAGGGCAAAGACAGCGACGCCAAGGAAGGCAAATCCTGCGTAAAGGGCTGTCAGGGGTTTTTGTTGGACGACAAACTCTTCGGGAGAGCGCCAGCGCAAGGAACATCGTTGGCAGTGGACCTCGGGGACGAGCCCGAGTTCACCGCGCATGGCGAAGTGGACGTTGGGATCGCGCTGACAGCCTTTGAGGGGGATGGGTGGGCAAGAGGGTTTGGGCAGGGGGAGCTGTTGCCAGACATCCAGCCAGAGGTGGGCTTGTTCGGTCGGGGAGAGTTCCGAGGGGTCGGAGGGAGTAGGCTGTTGGGTCTTGGGTGATTTGTTCACGGTGGCTTGCGTCCTCTCGGGTCGTCGAAGGTAGACGGGGTTTGTGTTCTTTGGCGGAGATCGTTAAAACGTTTGGAAGGCCGAGGCAAGACGATCTTAGAAAAAAGAGCATGGAGATCGCGCATTATCGGGTATTTTGGAGGTATGTGATGGTGAGTCGTGACTGGAAGAGGTGGGGAGGCGAGTGATGAAGATCGAGCGTAGGTTCGAGATGTTGGTGGTGGGGGGGGGCGTCGTCGGTGTGGGGGCATCGTTTGGGGTTGCGTGTGGGGCTGGTGGAGAAAGAGCGGTTGGGTGGTCAGTTGTGGATGATCCACAAAGAGATCCCGGACTATCCGGGGTTGGTGTGTGCCGATGGTGCGGAGATGGTTGAGCGGATGGAAGCGCATCTGGCGATGCTATCGGGGATTGAGCGGATCGTGGGTGAGGTGACGGAGATCGATGGAGAAGAGGGGTGGGTGAAGATCCGAGGAGGGCAAGGAGAAGAAGTCTTGGGAGCGGAGGCGGTGGTGTTGGCGACAGGGATGGTGCGGCGTCGGTTGTGGGAGCCCGATCTGCGGGCATGGGAGGGGCGTGGGGTCGAGTATACAGCGAGCGGTGCGCGGGAGGCATTTGTGGGGCAGCGTGTGTGCATCGTTGGGGGAGGAGATGGTGCGTTTGAAAATGCGTTGTGGCTGGCGGATACATGCGACTGTCCCGAAGTGACGGTGTCTTCGCGTGGAGAAGCGTTTCGGGCGCGTCGGGACTTTGTAGAGCAGGCCAAGGCGCATCCGAAGATCCGTTTGTGGGCGGGGAGTGTGTTGGAAGGTGTGGAGGGGAGCGATCGGATCGAGGCGGTATTTCTTCGGATACACGGGGAGATCCAACGATTGGAAGTCGGGGCATTGTTGATCAAGATCGGTTTTGCGCCGCAGTCGCAACGGGTCGTGGGGCAGTGTCGCCTTGATCCGCAGGGATACGTGGTGGTGGACGCAACGCAACGAACCAGCTCCCCGCGTCTTTGGGCGGTTGGAGATGTGTGTACGCCGATCGATCCGTCGCTTTCGGTGTGTGTGGGGCAAGGGTGCTTGGCGGCCCGAGAGATCCAGCGCTTTCTGCGCCCTGTGTGAATGATACGAAATCCGCCCGTTGTATGATCGTAAAGATGTAGGGGCAGCCCCCCGTGGCTGCCCTATAATAGGTCGTCTACGTACTATGCCTTTGTGTACACATCACTCGGATGTCGTATGAGTACAGACGCGTTGTCGCTGAAAAACCCCGTGTTCGCGAGGCTTCAAGCGACAGCGTGATGGGTTTGAAAAACGATGATCACTTCGCTGATACGGGGTCAAGGGAGCGGCGCTAAGGGCGCGGGGCGTGGGGCAAAGCCCCAACAAACCGATCTGGTGAGTTCTGTGTGAACAGAAGGCATCGGATGCGGTCGGAGAGTTTTTGGGAGCGGGGCGTTGTGTTGTCGGGAAGAAGAAGCCGCGAGTGGTGGTTGCCAAGAGCGGAAAGAGGCGATAGGTTTGAGATATCGCGTCAGCGGGTGGTGTGTGGATGGATGTTTGTATGGACGGTTGAGGGCGCGTGAGGGTGTGTTGGTGTGTTGGATGGAGGCTTGCTTTGTATCGTGTTGGTGTTTGGGGATATACAAGCGTATGGAGCTTGTTGTGTTGGGGCTTTTGGGGCTTTTGTGTGCAGGCACAGGCCAGTCCGGCCTTTGTCAGTACGCCTGTCACAAAAGCGCCCGTAGGTGATCTCTATCGTTATCTTGTGCGGGTGTGGCGTCCAGATCGCCGAGAAGCCCGATTGTCGGTGCAATTGAAGGGAGTTCCTGCGTGGGGGAACTTTCGTTTGGTGATGCTTGGGCGGGTGGGGTGTTGTGTTTGGCAGGCCGTATTGACGGGCCGTTTGACGGTGGAAGATGCAGGGAAAAAGGCCGGGATCGTTCTTGAAGCGGTGGATGTCGCGGAGCCAACGTCGGTTGCGACGCAGCGTTTTCAGTTGGAAGTCGCTCCCAAAAACCGTCCTCCTGCGTTCACGCCGCCTACCGCCTTACAAAGAGAAGTGCGCCGTGGCGAAAAGTATGTGTACTCGCCGCAAGTGCAAGACGCCGATCATGCGGCCTCTCAGGTCAGCCTTTCGCTTGTCGAAGGCCCCTTGGGGATGACGTGGGACGCAGGGGCAGGGCAGTTGGTCTGGCAGACAGGTGCAGCGGATGTGGGATTGCATGGAGTGGTGATGCGTGCGATCGATCCGCTCGGAGGCGTGGGGGTATTGCGCTATCTTTTGGACGTCAAACCAGAGAACTCTCCACCTGTGTTTGTTTCGGTGCCTCTGGAAGGAGCGGCCCTTGGAGAGCCGTATGTGTACGCTTTGCGCGCTCGCGATCCAGAGGCCCAAGACACCTTGTTGTACACACTGAAACAAGGCCCTGCGGGGATGTCTGTTCATCCGACGGGATTGCTGGTTTGGCCGACGCCAAGCGGCGCAGGAAGTGCGCACGCTGTCTCGGTTGAAGTGCGCGACCGCAGCAGCGGCGGATTGAGCGCACAACAAAACTGGACGCTCAAGGTCTTTGCGAACAATCAACGACCACAGATCGTCTCGCAATCTCCGATCGAGGCCACGCAAGGCGCGGTGTATCGGGCTTTGATCCAAGCAACTGACGCTGATCCATCCGACAGTCTGCGCTTTGTGCTAGAACAAGCGCCCGTTGGAGCGCAGATCCTTGCCAAAGACAGCCGCAGCGCAGAAGTGACGTGGACGCCTCGCCCCGAAGAGGTGGGATTACAGACGTTGGTCGTGCGGGTGGATGATGGTCGTGGTGGGGTGGCTTGGTCGCGCACGCCGATCCATGTGCAAGATATCAACGATCCACCGACCTTTGTGGCTCCTTGGCCGTTGGCGGTGGCTGTGCAGGGAAAGGTCTACAGGACGCAGATCTTTGCGAAGGATCCTGATGTGGGGGCGCGCCTACGTTTTCTTCCGTTGCGCTTGCCTGCGGGGATGCGGCTTGATGGAGAAACGGGCTGGCTGTATTGGACGCCCGACGCGACGCACGTCGGCAAGCCCCAAGAAGTCGAACTGACGGTCGAAGATCAACAGGGTCTTCGTGCAAAAAGCCCGCTGCGTTGGACGATTCAGGTCATCGGAGAAGCTTCTCCCCCGGTGTTTGCTTCGGTCCCCGCTTCGTTTTCGTTGGTCCAAGGCCAAGCGTGGCGTTTTGTGATCTCGGCAAGCCACCCCGATCCCAACCAGCGCACCATCCGTTATCGCATCGAAGACGCGCCGTTGGGGATGCAGATCAACGAGTCTACAGGAGAGATCCTTTGGACACCGACGCGGGAAGATGTCGGAAAGCATCTTGTGTGGATCGAAGCATGGAACGATGCGGGCTTGCGCGCCCAGCAAGCCCTCTCCTTGGAGGTGCGAGGCATCAATCAAGCGCCTGTGTTGGACACGCGCCTTTCCAACCCGGGAGGGGCGGCGATGGTGGGCGTGATGTACACGTATCTGCCGGTGGTTCGGGACCCTGACGGAGATCGCTTGCGCTTTTCCTTGGAACGAGCGCCTGTGGGGATGAGCGTGGAGGAAACAGGTTGGGTGGCGTGGACCCCCAAAGAAACGGATGCGGATCAGACGTTTCGTTTTGTGTGGGTGGCGCGTGATCCGTCAGGTCTTGAGGCCCGCCAAGAGATCACGCTGAAGGTCTACCCCAAAAATCAGCCCCCCTCGATCAAACAAGAAACCTTGAGCAAGCTGCGCTCGTTGTACAAACTCCCCGCAGATCGGGCGTGGGAGTTTTTGCTGCCTTCAGCAAGCGATGCGGATCGAGACGCGCTGACCTACGTCCTCGAAGATGCACCCGAAGGTGTGACCCTCACCACACTCAAAGAGACCACCGAAGACCTGTACGTTGGACGATTGTCGTGGACTCCAAACACCCAACAGATCGGCCTTCATGCTTTGCGCATCCGCATCGAAGATGGGCGCGGTGGGATCTTTCGGCTGCGTTTGATGGTGGAGGTCGGTGTTCCCGAGTTTTTGGGGGCAAACGAGCAGCCTGTGATCCAAAGCGAGCCACCAACACGAGCCGCTGTCGGCAGAGCGATGTTCTACCAACCCCGCATCCAAGAGATCATCCCAACGGTGGGGACGTGGTTGTTTGCTTTGGACAGCGGTGCGCCGAGTGGAATGAGCATTGATGTTCAAAGTGGGCGGCTGGCATGGACGCCCAAAGCCTCGGATGCAGGGGCCGCTCACACGGTACGTTTACTTGCAAAGAAATTCGATGCTTCCCAAAAAGTGCTGTTTTCGTTGGAGCAATCGTTTGTGTTGTGGGTCGAGGTCGTGGCGTCAGGGCTTCCCTCGCAAGGCGGAGCAAGTGCAGCGGGAGATCAGGACCAGCCGTTTTCTTCGTCGTTTCAACTGCTCCAAGATCACAGCACCGCATGGTCTTTTGTGCGCTTGATCGAGGGGCCATCGGGCCTAGAGGTGGCCCCGTATAGCGGGGTGGGCCGCTGGCTTCCAAACGCCCGCGATGTCGGGACGCACAAGGTGGTTTTGCAGATCGAAGCCGAAGGTGAACAACGCATGATCACAGGAAGCCTCGTGATCAAAGATCGCAATGATCCTCCCATGATATCCAGTCTGCCGTGGCTCGGTCTCGTCGCGGGGACGACCGCCAACATGACGCTTTCTGCGAGCGATGGGTTGGACTTGCCTCCCGACACGCCCTTGCTGTGGTCTCTTTGGCAAGCCCCAAGCGGAGCATCGATCGTGGCCAGTTCTTTTCCATCGGGCCTTTCGTGGAATCCCTTGGCATCGGATATCGGGCGTCGTTTGTTGGTCTTGGAGGCCGAAGATCAGCGTGGGGCCAAAGCTGTTCAAGCTTCTGTCTTGAATGTCGTTGGGCAAAATCGGCCTCCAACGTGGACGAAGCAACCTGTCGGATTGCCCGCTGCGATCGCGCTCATCACGGGTCAGATGTGGAAAAGCACGGTGGCTGCGACCGATCCAGACGGTGATCGTGTGCGGTATCGTATCGCCGCAGCACCCGAAGGTTTGGTGATCGGGGAGGTTAGCGGTGAGTTGCTCTGGACGCCGCCTCCAAAAGCGGTGGGGAGCTTTTTGGCCGAAGTCCAAGCGGTCGATCCCAACGGCGGTGTGGCCTCATTGCAGATACCGTTTGAAGTTGCGCGGGGGACGGACACAGGACCACGATTCTTGTCGCAACCTCCGCTCTTTGCGCAGGCAGGCGAGAACTATCGCTACGAACTGCGTGTGGACGATCCAAACGATGCGCCGTCGGCTTTGCAGATCAGTCTTGCGCAAGCCCCACAAGGGATGGTCTTTGATCCCCAAAGTCGGACGCTTTCGTGGCCTGTTCCTGCCGCCACACAAGGGCTTTTTTCGGTGTCGTTGGTTGTGGCGGATGCTTCGGGCTTAACGGCCACACAGTCGTATCTGCTGTCGGTTCGCTCGCTTCCCGAAGCACCCAAGATCCTTTCTTCCCCACCCAGCCGCATCACGGAAGGCGAACGGCTGATCTATCCTGTGTTGGTCTCGAAGCACGCGGATGTATCGGTGTCTTTTTCGCTGTTGCAAGCCCCGAGCGGGATGGAGATCCACGCACAAAGCGGTGTGGTGTCTTGGACCCCCAACGCGCAAGATGCGCGTACTCGCGAACATACCGTCGAGATCGCGGTGGTCGATACGAGGGGCGAAAGCGCGACCCAACGTTTCGCGCTGTGGGTAGAAGGTCGAAACGCAACGCCGCGCTTTGTGTCGGCGATCTGCCCCGAAGCGATCGCGGGTCAAAAATACAACTGTGTTGTAAAAGCTGAAGATCTCGATCGCCGCCCATCAGAGGGCGGTTCGTGGCTATTTTTTCGCTTGCGCAGCGCGCCAGAGGGGATGTCGATCCCTGCCAGCGCGCAAGGTGTCCGTTTGACCGACGGAAGCAGCGTTGCTACGGTACTTTTGGAATGGACGCCCCGCACCAACCAAGTGGGGAATTTTTTGGTGGTCTTCGAGGTGCGCGATAGCGACGGAGATATCGCGGTGAGTGAGTATTCGATCCGCGTTTCCTCCGAACAAAAGGGGCCGATCGCCAATGCAGGCGAAGATCGCAAAGGCATCTTTCCCCAAGAGATCGAACTCGATGGCTCCGAAAGCATCGCCCCCGAAGGAGCGACCGAATCGCTGCGTTATCAATGGCAAGTGCGCCAAAGTCCTGCCGATGAAAAGATTCGGATCCTTGATGCCGAAGCTCGGCGGGCGCGTGTGATCTTGCGGCGGGCGGGTGATTATCTGTTCCAATTGACGGTGCGGTCGGGAGCGCAAGAGAGTTTGCCTGATCTTGTCGAGGTCAGCGTGCGCAACGTCCCACCAAATGCTGCGGTGGATGCGCCTTTGCGCGTGGAAACCTTGCCTGAAGGGACACCGCGCAAGATCTACACATTGATCGGCCAAGTCGGTCAGGAGATCGCGCTCGATGCAAGCCCAAGCGATGACGCCAACGGCGATCCCTTGCGCTTTTCGTGGTCTCAACTGCGCAAAGAGTCCCCCCTTGAAGTCCCCCAAGTCGATATCAAAGATCCCCAAGAAACCAAAGCCCGCTTTATACCCACCCAAGCGGGCGTCTACCGCTTCCAATTGCGTGTCGAAGATATCCCCTCACAAAGCGATATCTCTCCGCTCCAAAGCACCGCCACCCTCGAAGTGATCGTCCATGATCCTTCGGCTTCTCCTGTGTATGTTCCGATGGCTCTATTGCTTGCTCCCGAGCAAGGCGCGATCAACGAGGCCATCCGCCTTGATGCTTCTCGTTCGGTCGCTCCCTTCGGAAAGATCGTTTCCTACCAATGGCGGCTGTTGACACAAGGCGAACAGGTTCGGCTTGACAAAGATCCTCAATCCCCCACGATCGCCCGACTGACGGCTTCTTTGCCGGGGTATTACCTCGTCGCGCTGAGTGTGGAGGCCGATGTCCAAGGAAAACGCATCCTCTCGCAAGAACAGGTGGTCGGTGTGCGTGTTGAAGGCCAAAGCAATACCAACCGTTTGCCCATCGCCATCGCCGCATCCGCACACGCAACCTACGAAACGTGGTTCCAATTGGATGCCTCGCAAAGCCTCGATCCTGCGGGTTCACAGCTAACCTTTCGTTGGGTGCAGATCGACGGACCTTCGGTTGCGCTGCGCGATGAAAAAACCGCTCGCCCGACCTTCTTTGTGCTGCGACAAGCGGACTATCGTTTCCGTTTGTGGGTGCGCGGTGGGCCTCTTACACAACAAGCCTCCCTTGAAAGCGCACCGATCGATATCTTGATCCGCGCCAATCCCAAAGCAAACCAGCCCCCCATCGCCCAACACAACGGCGATCTCGCAGGCGAACGCAGTCTAAAAGCTGGAATCGCCCTCAACAAGGGCATCTTGGATGCTTCGCAAAGCAATGACCCCGAAGGCGAAGCCTTGCGCTTTCGTTGGCGTCTCGTCGGTGGCTTTCCAACTCCCCTCAAAGATGACCAAAGCAAAACTCCGTTCTTGGTCCCCGTTGTTTCGGGGATCTTGCAAATTTCTCTTGAAGTCTCCGATGGCAAGACATGGAGCTTGCCTGTCGATGCCTTTCTCGCCGTCAACGACGACAAAAACCAAGTCCCTGTCGCCCACGCAGGAGCCGATCAGACTGTTCGTCTTGGTCACACCGCCCGTCTTGATGGCTCACGCAGCTACGACAAAGACCCCACAGATACGCTCTCCTACCATTGGCGCTTGATCGAGCCCCAAGGGGCTGCTGTCTTGCTCAATACCGCCGAACCCATGAGTCCCTACTTTGCCGCACAAGACCCCAAGATCCCTCGCTATCTCTTTGGCTTGCGTGTCGACGATGGAAAGGTCCGTTCGATCGAGTCCCGCGTTCTACTCTCCGTCGAAGGAGCCAACCAACCTCCCGTCGCACAAATCGAAACCATCGGCGAAGTCTTCGTCGGCCAAGAGATCACTCTTGATGGCTCCCGTAGCTTCGACCCCAACAACGAATCCCTCTCTTATCGCTGGAAGCAGATCGAAGGAAAACCCGTCCCCGCTCAGTCATGGACTTCACCAACCCTCACCTTCCTCGTCGAATCCGAAGGCTCCTACACCTTCCAACTCCAAGTCTCCGATGCCAGCGGCGCTTCTTCCGCCCCTGATACCCTGACCTTTCGCGCCAAAAACAAAGGCGTCTTTGTCGGCTGCTCTTGCCAATCCAACCCTCTTTCCCCACTCTTGCCCTTCTCTTGGTGGATCGTTGTCCTGTTCTTCTTCCGCCGCAACCGCCGTCGCCCCACCATCCGCCCTCACACTCCCCGATAACATCCGAGCGATGGGCTTGGCGTTGTTTTGCGGGGCTTTGTCCCACGCCCCACCATCGATGATCGCTCCTTGACCCCGTGCCGGCGAACAGAGCAGCATTTTTCAACCAGACCACTCCGTCGCTTGATCGGGCCCGAACACGGGGGGGGTTGAAGCATGGCGCGGGCCTCTTCACGATCCACTCGTTTTTTCGATGTTGCTTTTTTCATCGTTGCTTGAGGTGTCCAAAGAATGGACAGATGGGCAGATTTATTGTGAGATGGATCACAGTTTTTAGAAAAAGAGCGGAAGGGCGAAACCGAGGGGGTGGTGGGGTACGGATCGCGTAAAAAGCCTTTTGTTTTTGGGGAGATCGTGGGGGGGGGTGGAAGCAAGGAATATTCTTTGACTTGATGCGGGGCGCAGACAACAGAAACCGAGACCTTCTTGGGTGGGGATATCGCCGTGGAAGAGAAAATGATCGGGGTTTCCAAACGAAGAGACAACGAGTCTTTTCGAGAGCGCAAAGCGCAGAAGGAGAACGGCCATGAAAAGCGCAGAGATGTTGATCGAGAAGCCGGATCTGGGTACGAAGATCGCGCCTGCTGCCCATGATCGGAGCCAGCGTAAGATTGTTGTTCGTTCTCATACGCCTGTGATCTACTACTATCCGTCGATCGTGATGGCGTTGTTTTGCGGTTTGATGGTCCCGACGGATGGCAGTGGCGTGTGGGCAGGGTTGTTTTTGACCACCTTCTTCGCCAATACGGTGGTGGTGCTGTTCGATTTTAACTCGCTGCGGACGTTGTTTTTGGGCTTGGTGGCAGCGGTGTTGGGCTTGTTGATCTGGCACTTTGGTTTGGGTTGGTTGATCTCGCAGTCGCTGTCTTTGCTGCACGTTCGGATGAACAGCCACGCTTTTTTCACGTTCGCGGGCTTCTTTGGTTTCTTGATTCTGTGCGACTTTGTGTGGGCGCACCTCAACCGTTGGGAGTTTTCCGCCAACGAAGTCAAGCACGTTCAAACGTTTGCGGGTCACTCCACCAACTATCCGGGGCGCGCACTCAACTTTCGTGTCCTGACCACCGATGTGTTCGAGCGGCTGATCTTGGGCGCTGGAACGATGGTGCTGTTGATCGGCAAAAAGCAGGTTCGTTTGCAGAACGTGATCTTGGCGCACCACAAAGTCAAAGAACTTGAAAAGTTTGTCCGTTCCACCGGGGTTTTCGCTGACGATGCGGATGTGTTCGGTGATGATGGCGATGACGGCGACGAATAGCGGGGCTTGTATCAGGCGAGGCGTCGTCGGAGGTAGAGTCCGAAGATCAGGACAAAGAGTAGGAAGAAGGGGAGTTGGAGGGGAGCTTGGGGGTTGGATTGGCAAGCGCAGCCTGTTTTGGGTTTGACGCAAACCGTTGTGCAATTTTTGCCTTCAACGTCGCACTCTTCGGCTTGTTCTTCGACAGGGCAGGGGAGTGTGGGCTTGGTGGCGGCGCAAGCGTTGTTTTGGCAGGATTGACCGCTCGGGCATTTGCAATCCGAAGGGCAAGAGCCGCAATGTTCGCCTTTGTCTGCTTGGCAAGAGCCGTTTCCGCAATCTTGCGCAGCGACACAGATGTTGTTTTGGCAGGCTTGGCCGCTTGGGCATCCGCAATCAGCGGCGCACGTTGCGCAGTTTTCGCTTTTGTCTGCTTGACAAGTGCCGTTTCCGCAATCTTGTGAGGCAGCGCAGACGTTGTTTTGGCAGGACTGACCGTTCGGGCATTTGCAATCAGCGGGGCAAGAGCCGCAGTGTTCGCCATTGTCGCACGTACCGTTTCCGCAGCTTTGGGACGCAACGCAGGCATTGTTTTGACAGGCTTGGCCGCTCGGACATCCGCAATCAGCGGGGCACGTCGCGCAGTTTTCGCCTTTGTCCGCTTGGCAAGTGCCGTTTCCGCAGTCTTGAACGGGGGCTTTGCAGACGCCCGCATCGCAGTTTTGTCCTGCGGGGCATTTGCAATCATTCGGGCAGTTTTGGCAGTTTTCGCCGCTGTCGCATGTGTTGTTTCCGCAATTCTTGGGAGGATCTTGGCAGAGGTTGTTGATGCACTGACGACCGCCTGAACAAGCACAGTCTTTGGGGCAGGTCGCGCAGTTTTCACCGAGGGAGCCGTCACAAGTTCCGTTGCCACAGGCGTTGGGATCTTGGGCGACGCAATAGCCCGCTGTTCCGAAGGCAAAGTTGCAACGCTGTCCTGCGGGGCAGGGAGCGGCGTTCGAGCAGCCACAGAAGTAGGAGCCTCCTTGGGCGGGGATCACGCAGCTTCCGCCAAACTTGCACTGCCCGGGTTGTCCATTTTGGCAAGGCTCCATACAGAGATAGCTGTTCGTTCCAACGCCGACGCATTGAAGGCCATCTTTGCAGAGCTCGTTTTGTGAACAAGCTTCACCCGGTCCTTTGGTTCCTGTGGGATAACAGATGCAGTCTTGGCTTTGTGCAGAGCAAGCTGTTTGGGGCGCTTGGGCATCTTTGCAGGCCGAACCAGCGAAACAGGACACGGGTCCGCTCGCAGGGGCGCACGCACCGACGCTTTGTTGAAAGAGCTTTGTGAGGGTGGCTTTGTTGCAAGTAAAGCCGCTCTTGCATTGGCTGTCTTGGCTGCACAAACAAGCGTTGACGTTGTTTCCGACTTGGAAGCACTGTCCGCCATTTCCGCTTGTGCAGGACGTATTGGAGGTACATTGCACCATGCAGATGTTGCCGCTGCTTCCCGTTTGGAAACACGTGGCCCCGTTGGAGCATCCGCCCGAACCTGTACAGGTGGAACCCGGGGAGCCAGCAGGTGCGGAAGAGGCGGATTGACCGCAGAATTGGATACAGAGGCTTCCGCCTTGGGTGGGGGTGCATTCAAAGCCCGTTGCGCAGGGCTGTTGGTCTCCACAGGGATCGCCAAACGTCCCACCCCCCGGCTTTTGACAGAACTTGTTTCGGCAGACTTGGCCGGTGGGACAATCGGCGTCGATGCCACAGGGGCAGATCAAGTTTTCGGGGACACAAACGCGGCCCGAAGACGTGGACTGACAATCAAATCCAGTCGGGCAAAATAGGTCTGCTGCACAAGGTTGGAGGCAGCGATCTTCGCCGCGCAGATCGAAGCACTTGTTGGAACCTGCGCATTGTCCGCTGCTACAGAACTTACAAGCGTTGGCGTCTTGGGTGACGGGCTGGGGTTTGCAGACCCCATTTTGGCAAGACTCGCCCGGACCGCAGTTTGTGTTGGCGGTGCAGGAGATCGGTGGGCAGGTTCCCGAGGTGTGAACGCATTGCTTTTGTCCGCCGCCGACATCCGAACAACGGTAGCCTGAGGGGCAACACTCGTCTTTGTCGCAGGCTTGTCCACAGCGGTTGCCTTCGGGGGTGCGGATGCAGATATCCGCCGTACCACCGCAATCATCGGGTTTGGTGCAAGGCTTACAAAGTCCCGTCACAGGGGCCACTTGGCGAGGTTCGCAGGTCTTGGAGGCTGTGTTGCAGGCAAAACAACCGCTGCAATCGGATTGTTGGGTGCAGTTGAGGCGCGGATACGTCGAGCAGATCGCCGTCACATCGTCGGCGGGGAGGTTGCGTTTGTAGGTGTTGGCCCAAAGTGGGCCGATGCCTGACGTGGCGTAATACATCAGCGCGCTCGAAAACTGGCTGTGCCCAAGGCCGATGGCATGGCCGAATTCGTGTGAGGCTACGCTGGTGATATCGTACTCGTTGTTTTGGACGTTGTCGGCTCCCCAAGGGCTTTCTCTTGGACACTTTATGTGTAAGTGGTTAGAATGACAAGCAGCGCTTTTTAAGGTACAAGAAGGAGACGATGATGTACTACATAAAGTCTGAAAGAGAATGGGCAAAAAAAACTTTAAACACAGCCAAGT
>JAKLKB010000145.1 GCA_023150835.1 Myxococcota bacterium
AGAGGGGCGGGGAGAGGGTGGGGGGTTTTGGAGGTGTCCAACATGGAGGTGGTTTGTCGGGAGACAGGGGGTGGGGCGAGGCGGTTGCGTTGTTGTGAGTTGGGTGGGTGGATGGATATCGCGTCTCCGATATGGAGGGGTTCGGGGGCTGCACCCATTCGACCGGGAGGGGGCAACGGCGACGGTTTGGTGATCAGGCCGTAGATGGTGTTGTGGATCAGGGGTCGAAAGCGTCGGATCTCTTCGTTGGAGCGGGAGGGATGGACGCGGTTCGTCAACAAGACGACGATGATCGATTCGTCGCGATCGATCCAGATGGAACAGCCTGTAAACGCCAGATGCCCTACACTACATCGAGAAAACAACTCGCCTGCGGAGCTTCCTTCGGAGGAAGGCGTGTCCCATCCCAACGCCCACGTCGAACCCTCGACGATCCCTTGTGTGCGCCAAAACTCCCGAACCACCGATGGCGAGAAAAAAGAAGCGCGATCTTGACTACAACGCAACAGCGTAAGCGAAAAACGATGCAGATCAGCCATCGTTGAAAACAGGCCCGCATGCCCCGCGATCCCTCCCATCGCATGGCAGTTATCGTCGTGGACTTCGCCCACCAAGATCCGCTCTCTCCAAGGGCAGCGCTCCGTGGCAGCGACTTGACGCCCACGCAAGCGTTGTTCGCGCTTTTCGGGCTGATGCAAAGGCAAGAAAAACGTGTCTTCCATCCCCAAAGGAGCAAAGATGTTTTCGTGGCAAAAGTCATCCAATGACGCTCCTGCGATCACCTCGATCAATCGGCCTAAGACGATGTAGCCGAGATCGCTGTAAACGGTACATTCTCCCGGTGGTAGCGTCTCCAAACGAGCGATCTCTTCGATCACCCAATCTACCGATGCTGTTCCCAACGCAGGGCCTTCTTCTTTTTGGCGCATCCGATGAAGGCGTTCATAAAATTTCAGGTGAGCGGGGAGTCCCGCTGCATGACAAAGCAGATGGCGGATCGTGATCTTTTCTTTGTTGGGCCGCGCAAACAAAGGCATCCACTTGGCGACAGGCGCGTCCAACTCCAACTCGCCCGCATCCAATAACGCCATCACCGCTGCGGCTGTTGCGACGGGCTTGGTCAAAGACGCCACATCGAAGATGGCTTGCGCAACCAACGGAAGCTGCGCAGGTTCCAAAGCCGCCCAACCCAGCGCATGATCGTAGCGCACATCTCCCTCTCGCGATGCGCAAAGCACCGCTCCCGGAAACACGCCGCGTTTGATTGCTTGACGCAGCAACTGCAACACGGGATCGCTGCTGTTTGTCACCATCCTTGTCTCCTATCCTATTCTTGTGGGTCTTCTTGGTGGTTTGTTGCAACACGGCGAGCATAGAAGGACGCACGCCACGCTGCAAGGGTTCCTTCGCGGATCGCACGGCGCATCTGGGCCATCAGATCGAGATAATGGTGCAAGTTGTGTAATGTCCCCAAGATCGGCCCCAACATCTCGTCGCTTTTGTAAAGGTGGCGCAGATAACCACGACTAAAGTGTTGGCATGTATAACAAGCGCAAGACTCATCAAGCGGGCGGGTGTCGTCCGCATAACGCAGATTGCGGATCTTGATCCAGCCCGTCGCTGTAAAGAGATGCGAATTGCGTGCGTTGCGGGTCGGCATCACACAATCGAACATATCGATCCCACGCCACACACATTCCACCAGATCCTCGGGCCGTCCCACGCCCATCAGATAGCGGGGTTTGTGGGCGGGCATCTTCGGAGCGATGGCCTCGACCACGCGGTACATCTCGGGCGGAGGTTCGCCCACAGAAAGCCCACCGAGCGCATAGCCCGGTAGATCGTACGCGATCAACTGTTCGAGATGTTGTTCACGCAGTTCGACTTCGGTTCCGCCTTGGACGATGCCAAACAGTGCTTGATCTTTGCGGTGGTGGGACGCGATGCAACGCTCTAGCCATCGCGTTGTCCGATTCATTGCGTCGAACAAGGCTTGACGGGTGGCGGGTAGAGCCGCACACTCGTCAAAAGCCATCGCGATATCCGAGCCGAGCGCTTGTTGGATCTCCATCGAACGCTCTGGACTCAGCCAATGTTGCGAACCGTCGAGGTGAGAGCGGAAGGTGACACCTTCTTCGGTGATCTTGCGTAGATCTCCAAGAGAAAAAACCTGAAACCCCCCACTGTCCGTTAAAATCGGACCCTTCCACCCCGAAAAAGTATGCAATCCCCCCAGCCGTTCGACACGCTCATGACCCGGGCGAAGGTACAGATGATAGGTATTTCCCAAGATGATCTGCGCACCGACTTCCTCAAGCTCGCGGGGCTTCATGCCTTTGACGGTTCCTGCCGTTCCCACCGGCATAAAGATCGGTGTCTCGATCACTCCATGCGGCGTCACCAAACGACCGCAACGTGCCGCACAAGACGGATCCTTCGCCACCTCTTCAAAACCAAAAAGCGGCGTCTTTTGTTCTATTGATAGCTCTTGCATACTGTCTTTTGTATCCTTCTTTCCCACTTCCACGTCTGTTCGGCAAGAAACAACGGTTTGGTTGTGCAACAGCACCCCCTTTTTGGCAAGAGGTGAATCTTCCGCATGGTCGCACAAGAACGTATTGGCTCACATATCGGCTCTTTCCTGATCCAAAAGGTCTTGCAAGAAGCTGCCTCAGGTACGCTGTTTGCCGCACAAGACCCCCGCAATTTCGAGAGCGTTTGGCTTTTCCTTTGGCACACAGAAGACGCAGCCCTCCTGCTCGAAGAAGCTTTTTCCCCCATGCTTGCTCGTGCCAAAAAACTCCAATCCATCGAGATGGAAGCCAACTTGCGTCTGCGCGAATGGTTCAACGAAGGCCCCACGCTTTGCTTCGTCTTCGATGCCTTTACTTCGCCGCTAACCCTCGAATCGATCAAGCCTCGCCTCTCTCGCGAACAAGTCCTCTCACTCTTTTCTTTCCTTGCCGAATACCTCGAACAATACGAGTCTTTCGATCTGCGCGTGACACAGATCACGCCGCAACAGATCTTTGTCGATCCTATCTCTCTAAAAGTCCGATGGATGCGCCTTGATCTGTTTACTTCGTTGTCCTCGGATCGCACAACCCAAACACGCGCAGGCACCCTCAAAGGCAACATCCGCGATCTCTCTCCCGAGACCGCGATGGGAAAACCCACCCACCCCGCAACGCCGTTCTTTTCTTTGGGTACGCATCTCTTTGAGGCGCTCACCAAACAGCGGGCCTTCCAAGCAGACAACGACTTTTCGCGCCTTCAACAGATCATCCAACACCCCACCGAACAACTCCAACACGCCCCCCTCCAAAACGAAGACCGAGACCTCTTACAAGAACTTTTTCAAACCGACCCAAACAAGCGCCTTCACAACGCCCAAAAGATCGCACAAACCCTCGCTCGAAACGCAGCAAAATCCCCTCCGCCTTCCTCCTCTGCCATCCCTGCCGCTCCTGTCTCATCGTCCTCTGCGTCTGCCCCCGCAGGCCCGAGCTTTGCCCCACCTCCTTCTCGGCCTGTTCTTCCGATGTCTCCTGCTCCTGTGCCGATGTCTCCTGTTCCGACCTCTCCATCTCAATCTGCTTCTCCTGCTCCTGCCGCTGCAATGCCCATCCCATCGGCTCCTTCGGCCTCTTCACCTATCGCTCCACCTCAACCCGTACCAAGGTCTGCGCCTCCCTCCGTCCCTGTCGCTCCCTCTCCTGCCTCACCAAGATCCTCTTCGATGATCCCGCCGATGGCTGCTCCGCCTGCAAAACCTTTTGTTCCAAGCAGCCCAATTCCATCCCATGAAAAGGCCGTCCCTTCGGCTTCTGTGGCACAAGAGCGGATGTTGCCCTCGGCGGAACAAGAGCAGAGCCATCAAGCCAAACCAGATCTCGCTGCATCCGCCTCTTCAGAGCGAAGGAAAAAGAGTACCGCAGCAAAGCCCGATAAAAAATTGTCGGTGGTTGTCAAAAAGAAAAGCGAGCAAGCCAAAGAAAAAGATTCGGCTCCAAGCCGCCGACGCGTCGAATCTTCCGTGCTGTCCGACAAAGAAAGCAAACGAGAAGCATCCCCCAAAAAAACAGCCGAAGTCATCGAGGTCATCGAAGAAAGTCTCTCGGTTGATGTGGATCAGCGTGCTGCGGAGGATGAGCGCACTGTGGAGGCCGAAGAAACGCCTTCTTTGTCGCAACAGCAACAAGCGAGGTCGATCCAAGAAGCGCCCACGATGAAAGAAGTCAAAGTTTTGCGGCGCAAAGGAGCCAAAGTGGGCGCTGGGGCCGTCAAAGTCGGCGCTGGGGCAGGGGGGGCCGTTGCCGCCGCTCCACCCGACGACAAGACCAGTCTGGCGGCTTTTTTGATTAAGAAGGTGGTGGAAACGCTGGGGAGTTCGGGGATGGTGATCGCGTTTGTGTTTTTGCTTGCTGCGCTGTTGTGTTATGTGTGGCTCAAACCCAAACGTGGCGATGAGATCGAACACTTTCTTCACAGCGAACTGCATTAGTCCGATCAAAGGAGGACGATATCATGCGATTCTATCGGTGTTTGGTGTGGCTTGTGGTACTTTGCGCGGGGCTGGTTTGCCCCTTGGCTACGGCAACCGCGCAGCTTTATCAGGGCGACGGCAAAGATTATGTCCTATATGTGAATCCAACCTTGTGGGTGTGGGCCAAGGAAAACAACACGACAGTGACGGTTCGTCGGTTGGATACAGGTGCGGTGTTGGGGACGCAAACCATCGCAGCAGCGGGGGAGATGGTGAAACGCGATTTTACGGTGAACCAGATCCGCGTACAAGCTGACAAGCCCGTCTTTGTGGCGACAGGGGTGGTGGGGACGGGAACCAACAATGATGCTTATGGAACGTATCTTTTGAGCGAAAATGGCTCACGCATCGGACGAAGTTTCGAAGGGTACACGCGCTCCGAGGTGCTTGTTGCGTGTCAGAGAGACGCATCTTCGACAACGCCCCCAAGCGTCGAACTGATCGACGTGACCGATCGCGGGACCGCAAATGACGACAGCGTGACCTTGGGGCTTGCGCAAGCGACCTTTAGCAACACCGACGTGATCTACTGGTATCGCAACAACTTCGACGACGACCAGATCCGTGTTCGTGCGAACCTTGCTTGCGCGGTGTTGGTGGGGCATCGTTTGCGGACCAATCCTGCGGACGATTTTTCGTACACGCCGCCTTCCTTTGATCCGCGCGATGAGGGGCGGAGTGTGGGCCATCGATTTTTCACTTACGCCCACGCACCCCTCACGATCATCGCAACCGAAGACAACACGACCATCACCATCCGCGATCTTTCGGACGGAGACGACAACCGCACGTTGACCTTGAATCGCAAGCAGTTCTTTACAACCCGACCTGCCGCGCAAACCTACAACGGCTACTCGCAGATATCTCCCAACCCCGCGAACTTGATCGATGATGACTTTCTCGATATCTCCGCCAACAAGCCGATCGTGGTGTACGTTGGCCCGACTACTTCCGATGTCAACGAACACTCGATCTTTGCGGAAAGTGTGCCGCGTGGAAACGGAAAGCAGGAAGCCTATTGTTTTATCCAAAACGGCGGAGCGAGCGACTTCCAGATCTTCGCGCAAAACAGCCAAACCCAAGCGACTGTCACAACGATGGCGGGTGGAGCAAACGATACCTCGATCTTGCAACGGATCGGCCCGGGAGGGGCAGCATGGAGCGGCCCTGCCGCAGGGCCTGTGTGGTGGCAAAGTGCGGCGTATCGGTTTGAATTGGTCCATATCGAAGCGGATGCGCCGTTTACCGCGTTGTGTGGCGACTTTGATCAGGCTTCTTGGCAATCGTTCTTGCCCTTTTACGCACCCAACCGCGCCCCACAGATCGCCGCCAACAGCGCTTTGACGCGCACCATCGCCGAAGGGCAGAATCTCAACATCACCTTCACAGGCAGCGATCTCGATGGTGACACCAGCTTGACGTGGACGATCTCTCCGCTTCCTGCGGGGGCAACCATCGCAGGAACGGGCCTGACGCGCACGTTTGATTGGACGCCGAACTTCACGCAGGCCGGAACCTACCAAGTGCAGCTCAGCCTGCGCGACAGCGGGGTTCCTTCGCGCACCACCACCATCACGCTGACGATCATCGTGACGGACGTGAACCGCGCCCCCAGCATCACCTCCACCCCACCCACGACCGCAACCGAAGACAGCCTCTACAGCTACAAACCGACTGCCACCGATCCCGATCCCAACACGACCTTCACATGGCGGTTTGCGAAAGATGCAAACGGTGCGGATATCGCTCCACAAGGCGCAACCATCAATCCCAATACAGGCGAGATATCGTGGACGCCCGGAGATGCCGATGCCAACAAGGAATTCGACTTTGCCATCGAAGTTTGCGACAACGCCACTCCACCCGCTTGCACCAAACAATCGTGGAAAACCAAAGTTACCAACGTCAACGATCCACCCTCGATCACTTCAACTCCCCCCAACAGCGGGCGCGACGGTAGCCCTTATCGCTACAAACCAACCGTCACGGATCCTGATACGGGAAGCACATTCACATGGAGAAAAAAGAGCGGACCTGCGGGCGTGAGCGTCGATCCAAATACGGGCGAAGTGGCATGGACCCCCGATGCTTCGGATGCACAAGCAGGCTCGCGAGAGATCGAGATCGAAGTCTGCGACAATGCCACGCCTCCCGCTTGTGTGCTCCAAAAATGGACGGTCAACGTGAGCCGCACCAATCAAGCACCCTCGATCACAAGCACCGCTCCCGACAAAGCTTTTGTCGGTCAAGACCTCGGGTATACGCCGACGGCAACGGATCCTGATCCCAATAGCGTCTTGACATGGCGGTTTGTGAAAGATGCAAGCGGCGCGAATATCGCTCCTCAGGGCGCAACCATCGATCCCAACACAGGAAAGATCACATGGACCCCAAGCGCCAACGACGCAGGAAAAGATATCGATTTTGCCATCGAAGTTTGCGACAACGCCACTCCGCCGCTTTGTACCACGCAGCGTTTTCGCACGCGGGTTCACCGCCCTTGCCAAGTCGACGCGGATTGTCCGACTTCAGAGATCTGTTCCGCAAAGACCTGCCGTCCTGCGGGCTGTTCAAACCAAAGCATCTCCTGCGCAGCGGAGCAATTTTGCCGAGACGGCCAATGTCTCGAAGATATCTGCAAAAAAGGCACACTGACCTGCACAGCGCCACAGTTTTGCCGACCGGGAGATCCGGCCTGTATCGGTTCGTGCGCAGGAGTTTCTTGTGCGAGCGATGAGCGATGTCGCGGGGGAGCCTGCGCAAAAGACCCATGCAACGGGATCTCCTGTCAAGGCGGGAAAGTCTGTGCCGAAGGCCAATGTGTGACGGAGCATTGCAACCAAGCCAACGCTTGCAAACACGGTCGTTTGTGTCGCTCGGATCTCCAGATCTGCCAAGAAGATCTCTGCAAAAGCATCACTTGTCCCCAAGGCCAATTGTGCAAAGACGGCCAGTGTGGCGTGGATATCCCTTGCGCGTATGACAGCGATTGTGGCGGAGAGGCCGTCTGTATCGCGAAACTTTGCAAACCCGCTGGCTGCTACAAAACAGGCTGCAAACAAGGAGAGCGCTGCAAAGAAGGGGTCTGTGTGCCCGATCCTTGCGCAGGGATCACCTGTCCAAACAACGGCTCGATCTGCCGTCCCTCCGATGGGGTGTGTGTTCGCGTATGCAGGGTGGTTTGTGCGCGTGGGGAAGTCTGTTTGGAGGGGCTGTGTGCGATCGATCCTTGTAGCGTTGTCACGTGCGCTGCGGGTTCACGTTGCGTTCTTGGAAAATGCCTGCTGGATGGGTGTTTCAGTTCGCCCAACGAAAAGTGCAAGGCCCAACGCGCCTGTTCTGTCGATGGTTGTGTCGATGATCTCTGCAAAGATTTGTCTTGTCCGATCGGACAGATCTGCATCCAAGGCCAATGCCAACCACCCAGCGCAAGCACCGAAGGCAACACCGAGACAAGCACCGAGACAAGCAACGAGACAAGCAACGAGACAAGCAACGAGACAAGCAACGAAACAAGCAGCGAAGGCAGCAACGAAACAAGCAGCGAAGGTAGCACCGAAACCAGCAGCGAATCTCCGACAGAAGGGGGGCAAGAAACATCCGCAGAGACCGCAAACGAGTCCACGACACAAGAAGAAGTCCAAGACAGCGTGATCTCCGAACCGACGGTCGAGTCCCAAGAGACGAATGCCTCCGATAAAGCAGACACACAAGATCAAAGCAACACGGATAACGCAGGGGCGGTTGGCGGGGGCTGTTCTTGTCAACAGGCCGATCCTTGGTTGTCGTGGTCTTTCTTTTTCCTGATCGTCGTTTCGCTTGCTTTTCGGCGGAAACATCGTATAGAGTAGTGCTGCTTTGCCCCTATCCATCAAGCCGATCAAGTGCGGTCGAGAAATAAAAACAGACGCGTACTTGATCCAAACCCAAAGAGCGCCACGCACGGTGAGTAAGAAAAAAAAGCCCCACACCAAACAACAGCAACCCAACTCTGCCCCCAAACCACCCGAGTCCACAGGCTCTAAGGATGCTACTTCCGAACTGATCGCGGGTTTACCGATCTCAATGCTTAAGCCCAGCGACGAAGACAGAAGAAAGCTCCATTACGATCTAGAGCGCGTGATGGCTTGCTTCAAAAAAGGCCAACAAGCGGAAGCACAGTCGCGGTTTGAGCGCGCTTGGCCTGATGCGGAGCGAACGGGGCTGTCTCGTTCTGCCCGCTTGTTGTGGTTGTGCTCTTTTTTGCCAGAATTGGCGGAAAAAGAGCTCTGTCGCTTACAGAAAGCCAACGATATCTCCATTTTGGAGCAATTCTGCGTCGATGGAGTGCTGCTGTTTTCAGAAGAAGTCTTTGCGATCTGCCAACGTTTATCGATACCGTTCGTTGACGAAGCACAGATCATTCGAGACGCAGCAACACAGATCGCTTTGGGATACGACGCTGCGGCGAGCGAACTCCTCAGAAAGATCTCGCTGCGTTCGCCTTTTCGGGATGCTCGCTTGTTTTTGCGAGGTCTGATGGCTTGGTACAACCGCCGAGACGAAGAAGCCTTTCAAGCGTGGCGCACATTGCCGATGCTGTTTCCTTACGGAAGCTTTTTGCGGCCTTACAATGATCTTCTCTATGCTTTGGAAAACAAAGTGAACATCTCGCCGAAGATGCTTGTTGAAGCGCTTCCCGAAGCCGTCGAGATCCGCTTGTTGGCGGAGATCTATGATCTGCAAAGAGTGCAAAGGCCCAACGCGCTCCTTCGTTGGATCGAACAAAACAAATCTTCTTTTTCGGCACCTTTTTGCGAAGCGCTTTGTTACGAACTTCCCGGCCTACTACGCCGTTTAGGCGTCCCTCCCGAAGATATCGCATCGCGAATGCAAAAAGTCCTTCCAGCACTTCCTCACGATCCGCATTTCGAGCGCGTCGAGATATCTGCCGCGAAGCAGCCGAAACAGATCGCCAACCATATCCTCCGCTACATCGAACGCATCCAAAGCGACGGGTTGTTTCCAGATCGAGAGATGGAACGCTTTGTCTTGGCTATGCTGTTCAAGAGCTTAGGATTTTTTCTTCTGGACGCGAAGAAAGAAGAAGAGGAGGACGAAGAGGACGAGAACTATGGTTTCGGGGACTATGGTTTCGATGTCTCTGATTACGATGACGATGACGATGACGATGACGATGACGATGACGATGACGATGATCTTGCGGGGCTTTCTCCAAGGCAGCGCGCATCGATGTTTCTGATCGATGGACGCAAAGTTCCGATGAAAGAAGCGATCTTTGCGGCCTTCACAAAGAGTCTTTCTTTTCACAAAGCGGATCAAAAAACGTGGGAGGGGTATCTGGGTGCTTTCGTAGCGTATGATGATAAGAAGGGGCACGAACACGCGATCGAGGAGCTGGTAAAAACTTTTCCTGACAGCCCCAAGGCGTTGTCGATGGCCGCAAGTGCCGCAAAAGAGCGTGGTTCTTTTGATAAGGCATCGCGTTATCTTCGGCGGGCGATCGAACTGGAACCGCTCGATCGAACCCATCGCACAAAGCTGGCCGAGATCGGTGTGGAAAAGGTGCTGAAGGCGTTTCATTCAAGGGATGCGGCAAAGGCGTTTTCTTTGCTCGATCACGTGGAACCTGAAGCGAACAAATGTTCTTATCACCCATCCATGCGCTCTTTGCGGGCGGTGATGTTGGAGGCTCTTGGGAAAAAAGCAGCCGCTGAGCTGTTCGCAGAGGGACCGTCTTTAGAAGAGATCGTGGATACCGTATCAGAGGCCGAACAATGGAGCTTTTGGGCAGGTGTGTTGTGTTTCCGAGCGTGGGTTCGCGAGACGAACAAAAAAGCCAAGTGGTCTCCTTTGCGTCTTCGCGTCCCTCCTCCAGAAGGACTCCTCACTCCATCGGAAGAAGAGATGTCTCAGATGTTGGAGTCTTATGGGAAACTTCTTCCTGACGATCTACAGAAGCTGAAGGCGGCGTTATCAACAAAACAGCGACGGCACAAAGCGTTTTGGGAGTTTCTTGAGGCGACTCTGCCGAAAGTCCATTTTGTGACGGAACAGGGCCACGAATCGGCTCTGGCTTGGTGTACAGAACCCAAGATCGCTTTGCCTATCGCAAAGCAAGCGCTCCAGTTGTTTCCAAACAATCGCACGTTTTTTGCCCGATTTTATGCTGCGATGCTCTCGCTCCAATTGCCTCCAAAAGAGTTTTCTACGTTTGATGATGACGCAAAGCAATTCTCTTACAATGAAGGCATGGTGGAAATGCTGATGGAGAGTCCTCTCTTTGTGGCTGAGATGTTTGCTTCGCAAGGAATGCTTGTTGAGTCGATCATCGTGCGCGTCAAACGTTATCTGCGATCGCTTGCATCGAACGAACCCACGCCGAAGAGTCGATGAACGTTTCTTTCAAGCGCTTCTCCTACATACCAACAAAACAAATCCACACGGATCGTCCGAATCATTACAAAACTGCAGCGATCTGGTTTTGCTGACGAACGGACGCAACGCTTTAGCTTTGCCGACGGAGAGAGTATGTACCCCTTTTTTCTGTTTCAGATACCGCCGAACGCCACAGACGAAGAAGTGGAAGCTCGTTATCACGCGTTGATCACGCGCTATTCACCCGAAGCAGCACCCGAACAATTTGCGCAGATCCGCAAAGCCTACGAGGCGCTCCGAACCAAAGAAAAGCGAGCAGCGGTGTTGGTGTCGTACCACGATCAGACAGGACAGGCTTTGTTAAACGAATATCCTTTTTGGCTGCAAGAACAAGCGCGCAAACGACTTTCTTTTGAGCAGTTGCGCGAGCGGCTTGTCGAAGCGAACCTTCCGAAGATTTCTTAACGGCAGCTTTTTTCTTTTCTTGGGTACGCAGCCTCGTATGGCGGAGCATGGTGTATGGACCACATCCACGAGATGATCCAGCAATGGATCGCAGAAGAAACCAAGCATCTCTCGGAGCTTGAACATCTCGTCGTTTCGGAAGTGCCAGAAGTCGATCTGCGCACGTTGTTGTCGGAGATGGTGTCTTTTCGTGCGGCTTGGCGCACAGAAGCTGAAGCAACAAAAGAACTGCGCGAGCAAACGAAAGCAGCGCTGCATCTCGCACAACAGAGTTTTGAGGACGCGCAGATACGCGCTCAGCGCGCTGAGCAAAAGCTGGCCGCTTTGGAGCAAGCCAACGAACGCAAACAAGCGCAGCCTTGGGTGGAGGCTTTGGAGCGGCTTGAGCGATCCATTGAGCAGGCACGCAAGATAGCCCAACCTCGGGGGTGGTGGAAGCATCGTATCGATCCAAATGCCCAAGCTATGTTGGAGGGCTTGTTGCTGACGCAAACGCAATGGCTCCAACAACTCCAAGCCTTGCACATCGAGCCGATCCGTGCGCTTTATCAGCCTTTTGATGCCGAACGGATGGAATGTGTAGGGATCACAGAACAGTATCAGTATGCAAATGGCCTTGTCACCGAAGAGATCACTCGTGGCTATACACACCGACAAGGGCTGTGGCGCACATCGAAAGTGATCGTAAACCGCCTTCCATAGGGGAGTATTGAATGCCTTCTTCTTTGATTCTTGGGATCGATCTGGGCACGACGAATTCAGCGGCTGCGGTGTTTGAGGGCGGCCAACCCCGTGCTGTCGAAGTGGACGGCCAAGTGCTTTTGCCTTCGTGTGTGGGGGTGGACGCAGAAGGTCGCTTGATCGTCGGACAGGCTGCGCGGAACCAAATCGTGCTTTACCCCGAGCGCACTGTGAAGTCTTTCAAGCGCATGATGGGCAAGGATACACACGTCACTCTCGGCGAACAGAAGTTTACGCCGACCGAGCTATCGGCTGTGGTCTTGCGCCGATTGAAGCAAGCCGCAGAAGCCCAATTTCAGCAGCCGATCCATGAGGCTGTGATCACAGTCCCAGCGTATTTTTCTGATGCGCAACGCACCGCAACCAAAGAAGCCGGCGAGATCGCGGGCTTTGAGGTGCGCCGTATCCTCAACGAACCCACCGCAGCCGCGCTGTGTTATCTTTCCCAAGACGAGCGCGATCGCACGTTTCTTGTGTACGATCTGGGGGGCGGAACCTTCGATGTATCGATCTTGCGCTCCAAAGGAAAGGTCACTGAAGTACTCGCTTCTCACGGGGATACTGCACTTGGGGGAGATGACTTCGATCGTTTGTTGTATGATTTTTTGGTGGAGCGCTTGAAAGAACAACATCCGAATCTGGCTTTTCCTCTGCCTTTGCGTGCGCAGCATCGCTTGCTTCGTGCCGCAGAGTCCGCCAAGATCGAGCTTTCTACCGAGTCTTACGCCCAAGTTATTGAGGAACACTTGGCCGAGATCGATGGCGTTCCGATCCATTTTCGTTGCGAAGTCAAGCGCCGCAGCTACGAAGAATTGATCGAGCCTTGGCTACAGCGCACGCGGGATTCTGTTCAAAAGGCCCTCAATGAAGCGAAGTTATTGGCCCGTCAACTAGATGAAGTCATTCTGGTGGGGGGGGCTTCTTACACGCCGGCGGTTCGTGAGCTGCTTCGGGGGTTATTGGGTGTCGAGCCGCGTATGGATATCAACCCCGAGTATGCTGTCCTCTATGGTGCGGCGATCCAAGCAGCCCGTTTGGCGGGGCAACAAGTGGATCGTATCCTCGTTGATGTGACTCCTTTTTCTTTTGGGACGTCCTGTCTAGGCTTCTTGCATGGGGTTCCATCTGCCGACTGCTACGAGATCGTGATCCACCGCAACACTCCGCTCCCAACGCGCCAAACAGAGGTCTTTTGTACTTCCGTCGATTATCAAGCAGCCGTCGACGTCAAGGTGTTCCAAGGAGAAGATCCAGACGCACGGCGAAATCTGTTTTTGGGAGAATTTTGGGTCGAAGGTTTGGACAAGAAAGCCGATGCTGGCAGCGAGATCCTGTTCGATATGCGCCTCGATCTCAACGGGATGTTGGATGTCCAAGTGACAGAGAAGCACACGGGCCTTCGCAAAGGCATCACGATCAAAGATGCTTTTCGCAAGCTTTCCCCCGAAGAGCGCGAACAGGCGCAGCAGCGGATTCGTTCGTTGTGGGATGATCAAAGCGAAACCGAATATTCGCTGCAAGATGCTCCTGCGCACGGCGAATCGTTTGATTTGCCTCCTGCCCCCGAAGGTCTTGCAAAAGAGCAGCAACAAGCGTGGTTGCGCCTTTGCGAGTTGCTGAAAAAAGCGCAGCAGAAATCGTTTTCGCTCGAACAAGCCGATCGAGAGGAGCTTTTGGAGATCATCCATCGTGGGCGTGGGCATCTTGAGCGTACAGATCTCTCCAAGATCGCCGAATGTGCAGACGAATTGAACGATGTACTTTTCTATCTCGATTGATCGAGCGAGCGAGAGGATCGGATGCGCGAGGAACTTCTTCTTTTGAAATGTCCTGCTTGCCATACACGTTTCCAAGGCGACGAATCACCTGACGATCCGTGTCGTCGTTGTCGCACAGATCTGCGCTCTCTGCGGCTTTGCTACCAACACGCACGCCTCTTGTGTCAAAAAGTGCGCATCGCGCTGCTCAAGCAACAAGCCACACAGGCCCTTTGGCTGGCAAAGCGTGCGCGAGCACTTGTCGAACACCCGATCACAACGAAGCTTTTTGCTTGTGCATTTTACGCATACCGAGCACAACAAAAAACAGTAGGGACTTTTCCCACACAAGGGGAAGGCTCGGAAGGGGAAGGCTCGGAAGGGGAAGGCTCGGAAGGGGAAGGCTCGGAAGGGAAAATCTCAGATGTGGAGTACAAGCGTTGATCCTCTTGGATGGACGGGGTTTTGGGGTCGTGCTGCTGTGTTGGTGCAGGTGCATCACCAAGATCGTTTAGGTTGTCGATATAGGTTTTGGGGGCCTCTTGGTGTGTTGGCGCGGGTGAGAGCAGGCGCGTGGGTGGTGGGCTGGCTGCTTTGTTTTTGGGTGCCTTGTACTGCCCAAGCCAGCGGGGGGTACAAAGCCTTTATGGCGGGTCGCAAGGCGTTGGCTGAGGGGGATGCGGATCTTGCGCTAAAGCATCTTCGCAACGCTCGCAAAACCTTGTCCCATTGGGGCCTTGTGCATCTTGAGATCGCCGTTGCGTATCGACAGCTTGGGGAGTTTGGGCAAGAAGCGCGTGTTGCGGTCCAAGAAGCGGTGCGTTTGCTTCCGCAAAATCCGCGTGCGCATCTGTTCGCTGGATTTTTTTGGGAAGGCGCGGGCGAACCCAAGCAAGCTCACCATCACTTCTTGCAAGCGGTGGCGTTGGGGCATCCGTCTCAGGACGCTTGTTTACACGCTGCGCGTCTTGCGCTCCGTTTTCAGCGCCATCAAGATGTGCTGCCTTGTTTGCAGATCTTGCGACGGCAAACCAAGTACGAACGCGCTGCTCATCTGTTGCTTGCTCAAAACCTCCAATCCATCGGTCGTATCCAAGAATCTGCATACCATTGGCGTTGGCTTTCTGCCCGTAGCTACGCGCTGTTTGAGCTTCAACTTTGCCTTTCCTTTTTTGTTCGCTATGTCGACCAACAATCCCCCAAAGACAAGCGGATCTGGCGCGCAGATATCCAACAAATCGAACGCAAACTACGGAGCCTTGCACCCCATTCGCCCAAGCGCGATCTGCGTCCGTTGTTGCCTAGCAAACGCTAACCTGCCTTGGCTTGGAAAGGCACAGCGAGAGACCTGCCGAGATGACTCCATCAACTCTTTCTTCTCAGCCTCTGTTGAAAGACGCTTATCATCGCGTGATCCGAGATCTGCGTGTTTCTGTGACGGAGCGCTGCAACTACAAATGTTTCTATTGCAAGCCTGAGTTTGGCTTCCGTGAGGCCCGTAGCCGCGCAGGGATCATGTCATACGAAGAGATCACACACCTGACGCGTTTGTTTGTCGGGATGGGGGTCGAGAAAGTCCGATTGACGGGCGGAGAACCCTTGTTGCGGCGAGGGATCGAAGATCTGGTGTCCATGCTTTCGGATATCGAGGGCCTTGCGGATATCGCGATGACCACCAACGGGCATCTTTTGGTTTCCAAGGCCCGAAAGCTACGCGATGCAGGGCTGCATCGACTGACCGTCAGCCTCGATAGCCTGCGGCGTGAGCGTTTTGCCTCGATCACGGGCCAAGATTCTCTTGAGCAAGTGATGAACGGTCTCCGCGCTGCCGAAGATGCCGGCTTTTCGCCGATCAAGATCAACGCCGTGATCGTGCGTGGTATCAACGATGACGAGATCGAAGACTTTGCTCATTTCTCCCGTGAGACGGGACATATCGTGCGATTTATTGAGTTTATGCCGCTCGACGAGGACAAGCGTTGGAGCCATGACAAAGTCGTCCCACAATCCGAGATGATCCAACGCCTTCGCGGAGTCGGGCAGCTCGTGGAAAAAGGCCGAAGTTACAGCAGCGAAACGGCCAGTACCTTTTCTTATGCCGATGGGCGCGGGAATATCGGGATCATCGCTCCTGTGACCGCCCCTTTTTGTGGGCAATGCAGCCGTCTTCGCCTAACAGCGGAGGGAAAGCTGCGCACCTGCTTGTTCTCGCTCGACGATCACGACCTGTTGAAGCCGCTGCGCGAAAACGTCGACGACTCCGTCTTGATCGAGATGATCCGTACCATCACATGGCGCAAAGAGGCGGGACACAAGATCGGCAAACAAGACTTCTCCTACCCCAACCGCAGTATGTCTTTGATCGGCGGCTAAGACGAAATCCGCAGGGTGCGTGATCGAAAAACGCAGGGGCAGCCCCCTGTGGCACTTGGACCAACTCAATCGATTCGTTTCGCTGACAACACGACTGTTTTTTCCCTGCGTAACGAGGTTTCTGCTCCGGACTGTTCGCTTTGACGGCTGCTTTTTTCAAAGCAAACAGTTTCTAC